>NZ_CP049887.1:1218313-1827469 GCF_011304195.1 Vagococcus hydrophili
GAAGGAGCGGTAATTGTTTATGATGGAAAAAGTACAGCGCTTTGGTGGCGCAATGTTTACACCCGTTTTATTATTTTCTTTTTCAGGTATTATGGTTGCTTTATGTATTATTTTTAAAAATCCGATGTTAGTGGGGAGTATTGCCACAGAGGGAACAACGTGGTTTAGCGTTTGGTCGATAGTTGAGGATGGGGCGTGGACCGTATTTAATCAAATGGAGTTACTTTTTGTGATTGGGCTAGCGATTGGATTAGCTAAAAAAGCGAATGCTCGTGCAGCCATGGAAGCTTTTGTTGTGTATACCACATTCAATTATTTTGTGAGTGGGATGTTGAAACACTTTGGTTCATTCTTTGGTGTTGATTTCGCCCAAGAAGTTGGTGGCGAGAGTGGCCTTAAATTATTAGGTGGTATCAAAACGCTAGATACAGGAATTATCGGAGCGATTATTATTTCTGCTATTGTTGTTTATATTCATGATCGTTATTTCGATACAAAATTACCTGATTTTCTAGGGATTTTCCAAGGGTCATCATTTGTTGTAATTATTGGATTCTTCGTGATGTTACCAGTGGCATTTATTACAGCTCTTGTTTGGCCAAAAATTCAAATGGGAATTGGTTCAATGCAAGGTTTCTTAGCAAGTTCTGGTGTCTTTGGGGTTTGGCTATACACTTTCTTAGAACGAATTTTGATTCCAACGGGCTTACATCATTTCATTTATACGCCATTTGTGTTTGGACCAGCCGTTGTGGAAGAAGGGATTTCAAAATATTGGATGGCTCATTTAAACGAATTTTCTCAAAGCACAGAGCCGATGAAGAAACTATTCCCAGAAGGAGCGTTTGCTCTACATGGTAATTCGAAAATTTTTGCAGCACCTGGTATTTCGGCAGCTTTCTACTTTACAGCAAAACCAGAAAACCGCAAAAAAGTGTTGGCGATTTTAATTCCAACAACTTTAACTGCTGTTTTAGCGGGAATTACAGAACCTCTTGAATTTACCTTCTTATTTATTTCTCCACCATTGTTCGCTCTTCATGCAGTGTTAGCAGCGACAATGTCAGCAACAATGTATGCCTTTGGTGTGGTTGGAGATATGGGTGGTGGTTTTATCGATTTACTAGCGAAAAACTGGATTCCTTTATTTGCGAATCATAAAGGGATGATTTTCACTCAACTGATTATTGGTTTGTCATTTACAGTCATTTATTTCTTAATCTTTAGATTTATTATTTTGAAATTTAATATTCCAACACCAGGTCGTGAATTAGCTGGAGCAGATGTGAAATTATACAGTAAAAAAGAATTTAAAGAAAAACAAGCTCAAAAAGACGGGGGAACGGTAGAGGATGATGGCGTGTCAGTATACATGGATCGTGCCATTATTTTCTTAGAAGCCTTTGGCGGTTCAGAAAATATCGAAAAAGTCGCCAACTGTGCCACTCGTTTGAGAATTACCGTAAAAGATGAAACGAAAGTCCATGAGGATGCTGAATTTAAAGCAGGCGGTGCCCATGGTGTGGTTCGTAAAGGAAATGCCTTCCAAGTAATCGTTGGTTTAGATGTTCCACAAGTGAGAGAGCAGTTTGAAAAAATATTATAAATAGAGAAATGGAGTCTTTAAAATGAAGAAATTTTCAATTGTTATTGCAGGCGGAGGTAGTACATTTACCCCAGGAATCGTTTTAATGTTACTGGATAACTTGGACCGATTACCAATTAGACAAATTAAGTTTTACGATAACTTAGCAGAGAGACAAGATCATATTGCAGATGCTTGTCGTATTATTATTAATGAAAAAGCACCAGAAATTAATTTTGTATCAACAACTAATCCTAAAGAAGCTTTTACTGATGTTGATTTTGTCATGGCTCATATCCGTGTTGGGTTATATGCCATGAGAGAAAAAGATGAAAAAATTCCAATGAAACATGGCGTAGTAGGTCAAGAAACATGTGGACCTGGAGGAATCGCTTATGGAATGCGTTCAATTGGTGGCGTACTAGAATTAATTGATTACATGGAGCGCTATTCTCCAGATGCTTGGATGTTGAATTATTCAAATCCAGCTGCGATTGTAGCAGAAGCCACTAGAAAATTACGTCCTCATTCTAAAATTATCAATATTTGTGACATGCCTGTAGGAATCGAAGAACGGATGGCCCAATCCATTGGTTTGAAATCTCGTAAAGAAATGGTGGTTCGTTATTACGGATTGAATCACTTTGGTTGGTGGACTGACATTCGTGATTTAGAAGGTAATGATTTAATGCCACAAATCAAAAAACACGTCAGTCAACATGGTTATTCATTGTTAGAGGAAGTAGAAGCTTCTCAACATGTGGATGCTAGTTGGATGGATACCTTTGCCAAAGCGAAAGATTTATATGCTGTTGATCCAGAAACCTTACCAAACACGTATTTAAAATATTATTTATACCCACAAGATGCCATGGAACATGAAGATCCTGATTATACGCGTGCTAATCAAGTGATGGATGGTCGTGAAAAACATGTCTTTGGTGAATGTGACAAGATTGTTGAACGTGGGACATCAGAAGGGATGACTTTAGAGATTGATGAACATGCAAGTTATATTGTAGATTTAGCTCGTGCGATTGCTTATAACACCCATGAAAGAATGTTACTTATTGTTGAAAACAAAGGAGCTGTGGCTAATTTTGATGAAACAGCAATGGTGGAAGTGCCTTGTATTGTTGGTGTTAATGGTCCGGAACCACTTGTCCAAGGCGAAATTCCTCGCTTCCAAAAAGGCATGATGGAGCAACAAGTAGCCGTAGAAAAATTAGTAGTAGAAGCGTGGGCTGAAAACTCATATCAAAAATTATGGCAAGCTCTAACATTATCCAAAACAGTGCCTAATGCAAGAGTCGCAAAAGAGCTGTTGGATGATTTACTAGAAGCTAATCAAGAATTTTGGCCAGAGTTACATTAATCAAAGATACGTTTTAGCTATTCGATATTCTTTTGTTAATTCTTATTGAACGGTATAATAGGGCTATTATGTAAAAAGGGAAGATGCCTAGATGGAATTGACAGAATTGATTAATAAAAATTTTAAATTGTTAAGTGAATTGGATAAAGATTTTTTAGCTTATGTTTTAGAAAATCAAGAAAAAATTGATCAATTAACAATCGATGAATTAAGCAGACAAACCTATATTTCGAAATCAACCATTATTAGATTGATGAAGAAATTAGGTTTCTCTGGTTATTCAGAATTCAAGTTTTCGTTAAAGCGCAGTAAAGCAAACAAAAAATTGATTAAAGAAGACGTTGATTTGATGAAGTGTCAATCCGCTGACTTATCTAAAACGTTTAGTCAATTAGTCGAATACGATATGACCGGAATTATGGAAGCGTTAGCTAAAAGTCAAATTGTCTATTGTTACGGGACAGGATTTTCTCAGCGGAAATCAGTGGAAGAATTTTCTAAGCAACTAATTGGCTGTGGAAAAAAAGTGATCGTGATTCCCAATCAAACGGAATTAGAAATGACTCTTTCTATGATTACAGCACAAGATTGTATTTTTATTTCTTCTTTAAGTGGAGAAACAAAAGTGTTAAAAGATACAATTATCGAATTAAATATCAAGAAAGTACCAATTATTTCTGTCACAAGACCAGGTTATAATTTTCTCTCTCAGCATGCTAATTACAGTTTGTTTTACTATATGACAGGACTTGGGTCAAGAGATGGCATTGAGATGGTTTCTTTTTTAACCATGCACATGGTGTTTGATTATGTTTTAAGATCATATATGACCTATGATCATAATTTGGAGGGATTGGATGATACTGTTTAAAAGAAAAATAAATTATGAAAAAATTCTAGTGGGCTATTGGTTTTTCGTTCCAATTTTATTTGGAATATACTTTTTTATCATGAACCTAAAAAACAACAGCACCATAGAGCAAACACTAAAAACAGACAATCCACTACTTGCTATGGGAATGTTAGTTAGTTTTTTATTAGTGATTCAGGGAATGACGTTCATTCTATTGAATCGACAAGGAGAAAATTCAAATCAAGTTAAACGTTACTTTCTAACATTTTCAATTTTTCAGCAATTATTAATGTTTAATATCATAGGTAGTGCTTTGAGTTTTTTAGCCTATCGCCAATTACCAGAAAAAAATCAAACAAAACTAAATGTGAAACCTTGGTTACTGGGAATCATTACTTTTATCATCTTTTTATCAATTATCATAGCATGGATTCAAATCAGACAACTTATTCTTTAATACATAAAAAAACCAAACAGACTAAAAATCTGTTTGGTTTTGATTATAGAAATCGTTAGGACTGATTGGTTCTTTAGTTGGAAATTGGCAAAGGATGAAAACCACCAATGAACCAATGTAGGGAATAAGATTTAAGAAAATAAGCCCCCAATGAAATCCAGCGTCTCGTAAACGACGAACGACTAGCGAAATGTTTGGAATAATCGTCGCTAAAAAGAATAACCCTGATAGTATGACAACAATAAGTGACATTGGATTGAAGTCATCTGAAAGAGCATTAATGCCACCATAGGAGATAACAAGTAACATAAATAAAAGAATCCCCACAATAAAATTACATAAAACAACCCACCAATAATCTGCTAAAGTTGATCTACCACCAAAATCAACATATTTTTTCCAATAATCTTGATATGAATTTAACATCCAAAAAACCCCTTTTTTAATAAGTATGTCTTTAGTTTACCATGAAAACAAATTTACTTAAAATGTATTTTTGTTTCTTATTATCGTTTTTGTGTATATAAAAATGAAAACGGTTCTATAAAAAAGCTGGGAAAGTGCAATAAAAAAACCTCTAGCCTGTAGCTAGAGGTAAAAAGGAGTTGTTTATTTACTTTGGAGGAGTAAATAAAATGAAAAAGTTTATTTGTTAGGGTTGTTTTGTTGGTATACATATATAATAGCGATAAAAAGTGAACTAATTGTGACCAACTTTATTTCTTTTTATGAAAAAAATATTAAGGAAGATTAAAGGTAATCGCCTAAAATAAGAAAGAAGCTGAACCAACAAAAAGTATAGCAGCGCTGATTAAGAAAACAAGTTTATTATTTTGAATGTAATAAGCATAGAGATAGGCACCAATCGAGAAAACGATGAGTGGCGGAACGTAGTTAATTAAATTTAGTTTCAGAAACTGATTAACAATAAATAAAATGGGCAACGAAAAAACCAAGGTAAAAAAGACTGTTTTAATTCTGAATAATTGTTCTTTACTCATGGTTATCCCTCCTGTTAGTTGATTAAAAATATGATATATGTATTATATTAACATGATTTTATTTTTTTAATCAATTGATAGCTAATAATAGAGGTGTGCTTTTATTTTCTATATTTTTTGAGTCATGATTTTTAACTTCCCGTACTCGGTTAAAATAAATTGCCCCTTATCGATAAAACCAGTTTTTTCATATAGGTGAATAGCGGCTATATTTTTAGCATTAACGCCTAAAATAATCTCTGTAATATGAGGAAACTGTTGTCTGATGTATTCTGGTAAGAGCAGCAGGGCTGTTTTGGCATATCCTTTTCCTTGATAGTCATGATTGGTCGAAAAACTTCTTAATAAAATGGTATTTGGTTTGTTTGTATAGATTTTTGGACCTTCATTAATATGTAGTGTCAACGAAACAAGCAATTGCCGGTCATGAGTTAAAAAAATAGGATATCGATCTTTATCCACTTTAGCTTTTTCAATCGCATTCAAGGGTGAGTCTGAAAATTTGAGTTGTTCTGTAGATAATAAATAGTTATCTAATTGCTTCTTAGATATTAAATCGGGATGATAGGCTAATAGTTCCATGTTAACCTCCTAAAGTTAAAATTATTTAAATGCTATTTTTGATTTCAAAAAGTAAAAGATTAAAAATATTCCAGTTATCGCAAAAACGATTAATCCACCATAAAGCATGAAAATCCCTAAAGGATAATTAATAGCGACATCTTGTTGGATTTTTAAAAGATCTGATTCACTTAAGGCATTAAAATCTTGAGTAGGGATTAAAATGGTCTGTAAAAAGAAACCAATGATGAAGATAGGTAAGCTTAACCAAAATAACCACAGAATCATTTTTTTCATTATTTTCTCCTTGTGTTTTATTACTCTTATCATAGCAAATTATTATTCAAATGTAGACAAATTTTAAGTTAGGTGGTGGGATATGTATGGCAAAAGAAACAACATTTGTAGAAATTGGTCTGGATTTTGATCAGCATAAGTGGGGATTAGGTGTGAGTACTGAAATTGAGACGGTTGACCATGAAACTAGAAAGAAGGGTTTCTCAAAGATAGAGGTAAGAGAAGTTTATTTAAGAATTTGGCTCTTTAAAAAAGTATTGATTTTATCGAGTAAAGAAGGCATCAAAGTAAGCAAGAAAAAGAGAAGTAATTTCAAAGTTTTACTGGGGTTTTCAGACAAATAAAAAAATCTCAGAATCCTGAGATTTTTATTTATTTTTAGCGACACGTTTCATTTCTAAATATCTTTTTTGTGCTTCGTTTGCTTCATCCTTCATATTTGGGTAGGCGCGTTTGATATCTTTAGCGGTTAAAATGAAAAAGATAACCGCAGCCAGTTGAATGGCATAAGCAATCAGAAGCAATAAGTCATAGTTAAGAAGAATCCCATCAAAAGCAGCAAACATAATGATTAAAGTGTAAATCTCACCAAGATAAATTAAACAAGGAGCGACATATTTCTTTTTAGATAATAACGTTAGCTTTCTACCTTGAACATGGGCTAAAATCGTGAAGATCAAGGTTAGATGGCCCAGGCTTCCTAATGATATATTTAAAAGCAACATTCCATATAAAAGAATCATAACAATAGGAACAGATAGGTAGTAAGTATAGGCTCGGTAAGGTGCGCCTTTTTCTTTTGCATTTTGCTTAGCTCGTAATAGTTCATTATTCATTTTAAGTATCCTCCAATTTTTCGTCAAACCTTGATAATTAATCATATCATAAATGACTGAAATTTATAATTAGGATTCTAATTAATTTTTAAAACGAAATAAAAAACTAAATCACATAAAATGTTTCATATGAAACATTTTATGTTTTTGAAACACCATGTTTCATCAACGTAACCTGAACCGACTTCTCTTGAAACCATATTCATTTCATAAAAAACAATCTATAATAAAAAACAGAAGAGGCGATTGTCTAATCTGCTTCTTCTGTACTATGTTTTTTTAGATAAAGTTCTTTAGCTAATGTTTCGATAATATAAACAACCGGTAGCTGAGAGGACATATCCACACTGTAGGACTGACGATTGGATGGACTATCATAAGATAGAGAAAAATCGGCAGAAGTAGCTAAAGTATTAGCTTCTTTATTGGTGATGCTCACTGAATAAATTGACGTATCTGCCAATGCCTTAACGATATGAACCAAATCAGGTGTTTCACCAGAAACAGAAAACAGCAAACAAACCTCAGATGCTTCATCATTTGTTTGATTCATCTTGGTAGCAAGGTAAGGAATAAAACTTGAAATAGAAGAAATACTTCTAAAGCCAAGAGAGGCGAAACGCTGTTGGGCGTAATCAGCCATTGTTCCTGAAGAGCCTGTACCTAAACAGTGGATGAAACTTGCTTTTTCTAGTCGCTTAGCTAGTTCAATGATTTTTTGGTTGAAGTCGTCAGGTAATTGAGTGGTCGCTAAATAAGGATTGCTTTCATTACCATAAACAGATTGATCACGACGCTTTAGATCATGTTTTAAGGCTAAACGTAATTCAGGGAAACTGCCGTAGCCCATTTTCTGGGTGAAGCGTATGACCGTTGCTGGAGAGACATGTGTTTTCTCAGCTAATTCACGGACGCGCATAAAAGCAACGGATTCTTCATGCTCAGTAATATAGCGAGCAATTTGAAGATCAGTTTCCGTGGCTTGTCTTAATTTTTCAATATCAAACAACATGATTCACTCCTTTTATCTTTTATTTTACTTGATAGTGACAAGTGAGTAAAGAAGTGAGGGTGTCATGCTAATTTAAAACGAGAAGGGAAGTAATTTTTTATGGCAAACAAAGGATTTAGAAAAGATTTTCTATGGGGCGGGGCAACTGCTGCCAACCAAATGGAAGGTGCTTATAATGAGGGCGGTAAAGGATTAACGATTGCAGATATCTCACCAGGTGGGAAACAAAGAATGCCTTTAATGTTCTCAGGTATGCCTCTTGAAATTGATGAAAGTAAATATACCTATCCAAACCATAAAGGAATTGATTTTTATCACCGTTACAAAGAAGATATCGCTCTATTTGCAGAAATGGGATTCAAAACATTCCGTATGTCGATTTCTTGGGCGCGTATTTTCCCTAAAGGTAATGAAACAGAACCAAACGAAGCTGGTTTAGCTTACTATGAAAACGTGATTGATGAATTACTAAAACATGGGATTGAACCAACGATTACAATTTCTCATTATGAAACACCTCTACACTTGGTAAAAGAGTACGGTGGCTGGAAAAATAAAGAATTAATCGGATTCTTTGAAAAATATGCCCGTACTATTTTAGAGCGTTTTGGTAAGAAAGTAACTTACTGGATGACGTTTAACGAAATTAATACTGGTTTAATGGGTTCATTCTTCTCAACAGCAATGCGTGAAGCAACGGAGCAAGAAAACTACCAAGCCTTACACAATCAATTTGTGGCAAGTTCGCTAGCAACTAAAATTGCTAAAGAAGTAAATCCAGAAATTCAAATGGGATGTATGAGTATTTATGCAACGATGTATTCTTATGATTCTGATCCAGTGAATGTTCAAGCAACCCAAACTAAAAACCGCATGTTCAACTATTTCTGTAATGATTTACAAGTTCGTGGTGAATACCCATCTTACGCTTTAGCATACTTTGCTGAAAAAGGTATCGAAGTAGAAATGACTGAAGAAGAATTAGAAACAATCAGAAATTATACAGTGGATTATTTATCATTTAGCTACTATATGTCAGCGACTCTTTCAGTGAGTCCAGAACATCAAGATGAAAAAAGCCAAGGTAACTTCTTTGGTGGTGTGAAAAATCCATTCCTACAAGCCAGTGACTGGGGTTGGGAAATTGACCCAATTGGTTTAAGAGTGGCGTTAAGCGATTTATATGGTCGCTACGGTGTACCTTTATACATCTCTGAAAATGGCTTAGGCGCAGTGGACACACCAGATGAAAACTATGTAATCAATGATGATTATCGTATTGATTACTTAGAAAAACACATGGCTGAGATGAAAAAAGCGGTTGTTTTAGATGGTGTTGATTTAATGGCTTATACACCATGGGGCTGTATCGATTTAGTGAGTGCGTCAACAGGTGAAATGTCTAAACGTTACGGATTTATCTATGTTGATTTAGATGATGAAGGTAACGGAGACATGAGTCGTCATAAGAAAAAATCATTTGATTGGTATAAAGAAATTATCGCAACAAATGGTGAAACAATCTAAATATTAAGGCTGAAGTTCAAAATAAACTTCAGCCTTTTTTGTATAGTTTTGTTAGTTTGACTACATCTATATCTTCTGATAAATCAACAAAGTGTGGCAATTGCCACTTTTGCGTTTTAGTCGCAGTTGGGTTTAAGTCAGTTTCCCAAGAAGGATAAACACGAATCGCCATTTTTCCTTTTTGAGATTCTGAGCGAAGGATTTTTTGTTTATGTAAAACTTCTTTAGGAAATACAAACTGACCTTTTTTATTTTCGTCAATAATTGAGAGAATTAAAAAATCTGGACTTTCTGCATATGAAAAAGCTTGGTTAGTGTTGTTACTATCTTTCTCCCAAAACGCTACAAAATAGCCGTTTTTCTTTGGGGTTAATTTAGTCAGGCGACTCCGATAAGTGGTTTGATTGATTGAAAACACAGCACCCTCATAGTCTTCATTTTGTTTTTCTGTGGCTAAATTAGTAATATCTGGTAAATCAATTAGGTTAAGTATCTCTTTGATTTGTTCAATGGACTGCATGTAGTTTTCTCCTTAGAATTTCTAGTAAGCTTATTATACAATAGTAGGAGACGTATGACTAAAAGGAGCGATTGATAATGAAAGAAAGTTTTATTTGGTTGAATGAACCAAAACAGTTTGTTTTAGAAGAAAACAAGGTAGTCATCACAACAGAAGCAGATACAGATTTATGGGAGAAAACTCATTACGGATTTTCAAGACATAATACCCCAATGTGGGGTTATTCTTTACCTAGACCGAGATAATTGGGCAAAATTTTCTAGTGAATATGAAAATAGTGAGTTTCAACGTTTAGGTGGTGTGGTGACAAAAGAAAGTTATTCTGATTGGTCCACGCAAAATATTTCAACAACTAATGAAAAAATTACTTACCGAGTGAAACGTACAGGAAATGATTTTGAGATTTACGCCTTATTAGCAGATGGCAAGGAACATCAATTACGCATTTTTAACTTGAAACAAGATCAAGATTTAAGTCAGTTAAAGGTGGGAATCTATGCCTGTAGCCCACAAGAATCTTCATTTGAATCTTATTTTACTGGGATAGAGTTAGATGAGGAAAGAATAATTTAAGTAAAAGATTAAGTTGGAGCACTTTTATCTCTTTGATGTTAAAAACTACTTATACAAATAAGACAGAGGCTGATATTTTTAGTTCAGCCTCTGTCTTATTTAAATTGAAAACTCGTCTTTTCTTTGGCGGTTACTAAAAAGGTATAAAGCTCCAGCTAAGGCGCTTGTTCCTAGAGAAAGTGTGAGTAAATTATTTTTTGTTTCACCCGTTTTAGGCAATTGTTTAGTTGAAGAGATTGTTTTGTTAGTTGCCGGTACAAGTGTGTTTGTTGTTTTAATAGGTGTTACTTTCTGTGTAGTTATAGGCACGACAGGTTTAATTACGACCGGATTTTTCTTTTCTGGAAGGACGGTTAAAGTTATTTCTTTTAACGCAATAATAAAATCATCTTCTTCATCGGCCTCGGGATCAACAACAAAATATTCGATAGTATGTGTTCCTGTATTCAATAATAAGTCCCTGTTTGAAATTTCAATTTCTTCATCAAGGACATTAAATCCATAGAAGTATTCTTCTTTCAAATTATTAAATTTAGCCCAACTCATTACTAAATCTTCTGTTATTTTTTGACCAACGTACATTGTTTGATCAGAAACTTCAATCATATTTGTCGTGTCAATTGAACTTGAAGTAGAACTAGAAGAATCAGACGAGCTAGAGCTGCTAGAAGATTCAGAACTACTTGAAGTAGAACTAGAAGAATCAGATGAGCTAGAGCTGCTAGAAGATTCGGAACTACTTGAAGTAGAACTAGAAGAATCGGACGAACTAGAATTTGTTGTTGATGCATCTGTAGTACTTGATTGAGTCGATGAATGACTGGATTCAGAAGACTCTTTTGTAGATGTAGTTGTTGGAGCTAAGGGAGCATTCTTTACTAATTCGATATTATTTACAAGAATATTGTAATTATCTGTCCAAAATTTGACAAATGTACCATAATCTTCTCCTTTAGCAATATCTTCTTCAATTTGAGTAATAAAGAGTTGGAGTGTATCTACAAAACTGTTGTTGTATTTAGCGTAGTCAACGTAGGTTTTTGCTTCAGCTAATTTATCGATAACCTTATCTCTTTCAACTTTTACTGATGCGGTCTCCTCATTAGCTGAGGAAGTTGTTGTACCTACAGCGTGAGTTATGGCAGGTGAAGTCAACGGTGTTAGAATTAAAGAGCTAATTAAAGTGATACTGAATAATATTTTTCTTTTTTTCATATAAAAACATCTCCTTTTACTTGATATTGTATATTAAATAGGTTTATTGGTCAAATGAAACTATATATAGCTTATACATTGATTGATGTCCATTGAAACAATTTTTTGGCTAAAAACTATATACTATATTAATAAAGGTATACAATACTTTTAAAACCCGTTATAATGGTGAACAATATAATCAAATAACAATTAAATCTAGGAGGCGCTCCAACGTGTTAAAAAAATCAGACATTCAGATATTTCCAAAAGTAGAATTACATTGTCATCTTGACGGTTCTATTCATCCCGTAACATTACAAAAAATAGCGAAGTTACAAGGTTTATCCATTGAAGAAGATTTAGAAAAAATCACAAAAAAGATGCAAGCGCCAACAAGTTGTCAAAATTTAATGGAGTATTTAGCCTGTTTTGATTTTGTTTTGCCGTATTTACAAACAAAAGAAGCGTTGGAAATGGCAGCTTTTGATGTGATGGAACAAGCGGCAGAAGACGGGATTCGTTACATTGAAATTCGCTTTGCCCCAAGTCTTTCCATGGAAAAAGGTTTATCAATAGAAGAAACTATCAAAGCTGTCGCAAGTGGTATAGCAAAAGCAGAAAAAAAATACCCTATTTTTGGTAATCTTTTAGTTGTTGGGATGAGATCTGGCGATTTAGAGATGGTTACCTCAGTCTTTTTTAAAACGAATCAGTTAAATCATGAAAAAGTCGTTGGGTTTGATTTAGCGGGAGAAGAGAAAGATCACTTTGTTAAAGAGTATCAAGAGGTGTTGGAGGTTGGAACTAAGTCTGGGGCAGTTCCGTTAACTTTACATGCTGGCGAATGTGGCTGCGTTCACAACGTATTTCAAGCCGTTCAATCAGGAGCAACGAGAATTGGTCACGGGATTGCCTTAAAAGGTGATACAGTTAAACAAAGAGAATTTGGTCAGCTATCTGCCTGTATTGAAGGGTGCCCAACAAGCAACGTTCAAACGAGAGCGATTGATACAATTAAAGATTATCCTTTACGAGAGTGGTTTGAAAATAAGGTGACATTTTGCATTAACACGGATAATAAAACAGTATCAGATACAACCTTGACTAAAGAATATCAACTTTTATTAGAACATTTAAACTTGTCTCAAGAAGAATTCCGCTTGCTTAACCATAATGGGATGAGTTACTCATTTGCAGATAAGATGTTGAAAGAAACGATTATTTCAGAAATTGAAGGATTTGAATTTAGCTAGATGTATTAGAAAATCAGCCTTAGTACCCTATGAATCAAGTTCTCGTTTTGTTAAGATAAAGACACAAAATCGAAAGACGTGATGAAGATGCAATTATTAGGAAATATAATTTGGTTTATTTTTGGTGGTTTATGGGGAGCAATCTCTTGGTTTGTTGCAGGCTGTTTATGGTGTATCACCATCATTGGGATTCCAGTGGGCTTACAGTGTTTTAAAATAGCTGGTTTAAGTTTGTGGCCGTTTGGTAAACAAGTGGTGTATGGAACAAGTAGCATGTCGTTTCTTGTGAATATTATTTGGTTGATTTTCAGTGGTTGGGTCTTAGCGTTAGGTCACTTAATCAGTGGAATTCTCCTTTGTATTACAATCATCGGGATTCCATTTGGGAAACAAAGTTTTAAATTAGCACAACTTGCTTTGATGCCCTTTGGCGCTAGAGTTGTGTCGTCAGATAGTTATTATATGGATTAGGAAAAAGAACTGTTCGAACTGTATTAGTTTGTCAGTTCTTTTTATGTAGAGATAGATTTCAGCTGATTGATTACTATTAAGTCAATAAAGGGATGATTTATCAAAAAAAGTGTACCATTATAGAAAATAAGTGCTAGAATAATAAGTAATAAATAAAATTTTAGGAGTGTAAAGAATGAAAAAGAAACTTTTGACAACTTTATTGTTATCGACTCTAGTATTACCTTCGATAACTGGTGTGACACAAGTATTTGCGGAAACAGCAGCGACAGATACGTCTGTAAATGCAGAATATCTTGTTCAACCTGTTATTGTAAAATACGTTGATGAGTCGGGTGTAACTATCTCTGATGAAGAAAAATTAACAGGTGATTTAGGTGGACCATATGAAGTAAAACCTAAAACAATAGAGAATTACACGTATAAAAGTTCAGACACTGAATTAAAAGGAAAATACACGACAGAGAAGCAAATTATAATATTAACTTATTCTAAAATTGATGTTCCAGTAGAAAAAGGGTCTGTTCTTGTGAGTTATGTGGATGAAAAAGGGACAACGATTTCTACAGATGAAACAAAAACTGGGAATGTTGGAGCAGCGTATAATGTAGATAAAAAAGCGATATCTGGTTATTCATTCAATAAGGTAAAAGAAGGAAACCTAGTTGGAGAATTTACGAGTGAAGCACAACATGTTGTTCTAGAATATAAAGAAAATGCTAAAAAAAGTAACGTTACAGTAAAATATATTGATGATAAAAACATAGAAATTAAAAAACCAGTGACATTTGAAGGTGAAGTGGGGACTAAAGCACCTATCACTAAAGAAGTTATTTCAGGATACGAATTTGTCTCAGGCTCCTTAGATGTTAAGTATACAGAAGAGGCACAAACAATTACTCATACGTATAAGAGAGTGGGCCAGGGTCCATACATTGCAGACGGAAGTTATGTAAAAATAACTAAAAAAGGTTACGGTATCTACTCAAACTTTGACTGGAAACAAAAAAATACAAGTACTAATTTATATGGAGAAACCTTTGAAGCTCGCGGTAGATATGAACATTCAAATGGCTCAACTTACTACTCACTATTTAATGCTAAAAACGAGTGGCAAGGATACATTAACGCAGATGCAACAACTAAAACATCGCCACAAGGTCCTTACATTTCAGATGGAAGAATTGTTAAAGTAACTAAAAAAGGATACGATAGTTGGTCAAATTTTGATTGGAATAAAAAAGTTTCGAATGATCAATTATTAGGTAAAAATTTTAAAGCACAAGGTCGTTATGAACACTTTAACGGCAGTACATACTATTCATTATATGATGTGAAAGGTAATTGGTATGGCTATATTAATTCTAATGCTGTCTCAGATGGAAACCAAGAAGGTAACTACATTGCAGACGGAAGCTATGTTAAAGTAGCGAAAAAAGGTTATGGCGTGTGGTCAAATTTTGATTGGAAGAGAAAAAATTCTAGTGATAATTTATATGGACAAACATTACAAGCGCGTGGACGTTATGAACATTTTAATGGCGAAACATATTACTCTTTATATAATGTAAAAGGTGAATGGCAAGGCTATTTAAACGCAACAGCAACAATCAGTGCCAACCCACAAGGAGCTTATATTCCAGATGGTCGTTTTGTGACAGTTGATAAAATGGGGTATGACGTTTATTCAGATTTTAATTGGACAATCAGAAACTCAAGTAATGTGTTAAAAGGTAATACATTTACAGCAAAAGGTCGTTATGAGCATATCAATGGAAATACTTACTATTCTATTTATGATAATCAAGATAAATGGCAAGGGTACATTGATGCAAAAGCAGTTAGTGTTGTGAAAAATCCAGAAGGCAACTATATTCCAGATGGTAGGTATGTGAAAGTTAATCAACCTGGTTATAATGTGTGGTCAAACTTTGATTGGAAATTCCGTAACAAGAGTGATGAATTAATTGGTAAAACATTACAAGCGCGTGGACGTTATGAACACGCTAATGGTAGTACATACTTCTCATTATATGATTTAAACGGTGAGTGGCAAGGCTATATTAATAGTGAAGCAACAATGGATGCAAAAGCAGAAGGCAACTATATTCCAGACGGTGACTATGTAAAAGTTACTAAAAAAGGTGTTGACTTATATTCTAATTTTAGTTGGAATAAAAAAGGAACAACTGATTCAATGGTAGATAAATATTACCAAGCGCGTGGACGTTATGAACATGCTAATGGTAAAACTTATTATTCACTATTTGATAGTAACAATGTTTGGCAAGGTTATTTAGAATCTAGTGCGGCTGTTAAAATCACAAGCCCACAAGGACCATATATTTCAGATGGTCGTTACTTTAATGTAGTCAATAAAGGTATGGATGTTTGGGGATCATTTAAAGAAAATGTGATTAATTCGACAGACTCTTTATATGGTAATACTTACCAAATTCGTGGACGTTATGAGCATGTTAATGGTCGTACGTATTATTCTCTTTACGACAATAAAGGTAAATGGCAAGGGTATGTTGATTCTAAAGCAGGAACAGTTACGAAAGCAGAAGGTTCATATGTTAGTTCAAGTAAATATGTAATTGTATCAGTTAAGGGATATGATGTTTATTCAAACTTTGATTGGAAAGTTGTAACAAATAGTACTAAATTGTTAGGTAATACTTATAATGCTAAAGGTTACTATCAACATTTCAATGGTTATACTTACTATTCTCTATATGATGGAGACAAATGGATTGGTTATATCAATAGTAATGCAGTAACACAAAATAAATAAATTAAAAAGATTAACAAGAAACTAGCTATATTTCTTGTTAATCTTTTCTTTTATCTATATACTAAACTTAGTTTATAAACTAAGTTTAAAAAGAGGTGGGCAATGAAATCAAGTAAACCGCAAATGGTGAAGCAAAATAATTTAGCGTATTTAACACAACTTGTTAAAAATAATGCTCCACTATCGAAACGTGAATTAGCAGATTTGAGTAAGTTGAGTGTGGTAACCATTAATAAATTAATTCCTGAATTATTAGAAAAAAAAATGATCTATCCTTATTCGAATGAAGTGGTGACAGGTGGGCGTCATGCGGTATCTTATCGATTTAACGAACAGAAAAATACATTTCTAGTAATAAAAATTGTAGAAAATAGAAATGAGTTATCTTTCTTTTTTTATTTATGTGATTTGGTGGGTAAAATTATTAAAGAAGAAGAGCTCCCTATCGCAGATTTGAGTTGGGAAGATTTTGTAGAAGTTATTGGAGAATGGAAGAGGGATTATCCGGAGATTAATAGTATCGTATTAGGAATACCAGGTGTTGAGATGAATGGCATTGTGAAAGTAGTCGATCAT
Organism: Vagococcus hydrophili; assembly: GCF_011304195.1. Classification (NCBI taxonomy): domain Bacteria; kingdom Bacillati; phylum Bacillota; class Bacilli; order Lactobacillales; family Enterococcaceae; genus Vagococcus; species Vagococcus hydrophili. Next base: position 1,235,205 of record NZ_CP049887.1, read on the forward strand.
CCTATGTTGCAAGGAAAGTCAGTTCAAGAAGAGCTAACAGAAAAATTTGATTGTCAGGTGACATTAGAAAATGACGTGAATGCAGCTGTTTTAGGTTATGCCATGAGAGAGCCAAAAGAAAAAATAATTTCAGGTATTTATTATCCAGTTGAATTTCCTCCTGGCGGTGGTGTGTCGATCTATCAGAAAATTTTAAAGGGTCGAAATAATTTCGTTGGAGAAGTTTCTGTACTACCATTAGAGGTCGATTGGTCCAAAGAGAATATCCTAAAAGTAGATTTGACGAAGCATTTATTAGATATGATGGAGGTTTTTATTAGTTTATATGATCCTCACGAGGTCGTTGTTTACGGTACTGATGAACGAATTAACGAAGAAGTAATTCATGAAGTTGGGAAAAAAATAGTAACTAAGTTTCCTCTGATAGAATTACCAACGATTCACTTGTCGAGATATTTTAAAGAAGATTACTTAGCAGGATTGATCCAAATCGGGTTAGAAGAAACTAACCGATTATTACTGAATGAATTTAAATAAGAAAGAGGATGGGTGTTAATGCGTACGGAAAAACAAAAAATGCTTCAAGAAGATTTATATATAGCAGGAGATGCTGAACTAAGAAGAGATGTAAAAAAAAGTCGACAGTTAACCCGCTTATTCAATCAAACAACAGAAGAACAAATTGATTATCGGAGTGAGTTGTTAAAAGAGTTATTCCAAGAAACCGGAGAGAATATCTATATGGAACCGCCATTTAGATGTGATTATGGCTCGAATATTTCAATTGGTAATAATTTTTATGCTAATTTTGATTGTTGTTTCTTGGATGTAGCGAGAATTTCAATTGGTGAAAATGTTATGTTTGGACCTAAAGTTAACTTATTAACACCAAGCCATCCACTAGATGCAGAGGTTAGAAATTCAGGACTGGAATTTGGGAAAGAAATCAAAATTGGCAATAATGTTTGGCTAGGTGGCAACGTGACAGTAAATCCAGGTGTAACCGTTGGAAATAACACCGTCATCGGATCAGGTTCCGTAGTAACAAAAAATATTCCTGATAATGTGGTTGCAGCAGGAAATCCTTGTAAAGTGATTCGCCCAATTGGGGAAGAAGATAGAATTTATTGGGAAAACAAACAAAAAGCATACTGGGAGGAAGTTGAGAATGATTAGATTAGTTGCAGTTGATATGGATGGAACTTTTTTATCATCTACAAAGGATTACAACCGAGAACGATTTGCTAAAATTTATAAAGAAATGAAAGAGCGAGATATTAAGTTTGTTGTAGCAAGCGGCAACCAGTACTATCAATTAAAGTCGTTTTTCCCTGAAATAGCTGAAGAAATATCCTTTGTTGCAGAAAATGGGGCGCTTGTTATTAGTGAAGAGGAAGAAATGTTTTGTGGTCGTATGTCAGATGATTTAGTTCAGGACGTTATCGCTTTTATTAAAGAGCATCCAGAAGTGTTTATGATCTTGTGCGGGCGAAAAAGTGCTTATACAAGTGAGAAAGAACCAGAAGAGCTAATCGCTTTAGGTCGATCGTATTATCATCGTTTAGAAGTTGTGGAAGAAATAACGAATAGTATTGAAGATGTATTCTTTAAAGTGGCCACCAATGTGCCAGTAGATGAAACAACTCATTTTTTAGAGTTCTTTAATGAAAGATTTAGTGGCAGATTAGAAGCAGTTTCTAGCGGTCACGGAGATATCGATTTGATTATTCCAGGCCTTCACAAAGCTAACGGTCTGCGAATACTCCAAGAAAAATGGGGAGTTCGGTCAGATGAAATGGTTGCTTTTGGAGATGGTGGCAATGATTTAGAGATGCTTCGTCACGTTAAATATAGCTATGCTATGGAAAATGGAAGTAAAGAATCTAAAGAAGCAGCTTCTCATATAGCGCCAAATAATGATGAAGAAGGAGTATTAGAAATACTAGAGCAATTACTAGAAATTAAATAAGAGGTAAAAACATGGAAACTATGGAATTAATTATCGGTGGATTAAGTAAAAAAGAAACGTTAGTCCAGTTGTATGATAAAAAAATTAAAATGAACCCACTAGCAGAAACGTACATCAATGACACTCGGTTTAAAGTAACTGAAACGCCTAGAAAAATTCAAATTATCATGTTGTCTGTAGCAGAGTTAGGATTAACTAAAGGAGCTAATTTATCGACAATTTATAAACAAGCAGCCGAGAAAGGGTTGTTATTGTGTCCAGAAGATACTGGGATATATTTAAGAATGGGGAATAGATATGAAAAAAATAGTCATGGGCTAGTGTCGAAAGGTAAAGCCCCCGACGATTCTCTAACAGTAGCTACAAAAAATATTACTTCAGACATTCATTTTCCTAAAGGCTTATATTTAAGGAAAATAGAAGGCGATTTGTGGTTGCGAGGTTACATATGTGATGATGAGCATTTATTTTCAAGTGAAGATCGTTTTGTTTTTTGTAAAAAATAATTTTGAGTACTATATAATAAATAAAAATGTTTTAGATTCAAAAAGATGCAAGGTGAAGAGAGATATATTAGAAAAACGACAAAAAATATATCTCCTCTTAATTTTATAGATGAATTGAATATTTTTTTGAATTGTGTAGGAAATAAAAATATTGAAAAGGTTAAAAATCAAGTAGACAGGACACGATTAAAGTGATATGATTCTTAATAGTTATTTCAAGCGCCCATAGCTCAATTGGATAGAGTGTCTGACTACGGATCAGAAGGTTAGGGGTTCGACTCCTCTTGGGCGCGTTTTTAAGAATGATACGGGAAGTAGCTCAGCTTGGTAGAGCACTTGGTTTGGGACCAAGGGGTCGCAGGTTCGAATCCTGTCTTCCCGATTTTAAAGAAAAAATTCTTTAAAAAAATATTTTTAAAAAGTGTTGACAAAACTTTGATAACTTGGTATGATATAAAAGTTGTTAAAGCAACACAGATTAGACCTTTGAAAACTAAACAAAGTAAGACAAACCAAATGTGATAGGGCGTTTCTACTTAGTAGAAACAAACCATATTTAGTGAAATAACATTCGCTAGCAAGTTTTAAAATTAATGAGCTAAACATCGCAAGATGTTAATCAACTTTTATTGAGAGTTTGATCCTGGCTCAGGACGAACGCTGGCGGCGTGCCTAATACATGCAAGTCGAACGCTTTGATTTTCACCGGAGCTTGCTCCACCGAAAATCAGAGAGTGGCGGACGGGTGAGTAACACGTGGGCAACCTGCCCAACAGAGGGGGATAACACTTGGAAACAGGTGCTAATACCGCATAATTTGTTTTCCCGCATGGGAGAATAATAAAAGACGCTTTCGGGTGTCACTGTTGGATGGGCCCGCGCTGCATTAGTTAGTTGGTGGGGTAATGGCCTACCAAGACCGTGATGCATAGCCGACCTGAGAGGGTGATCGGCCACACTGGGACTGAGACACGGCCCAGACTCCTACGGGAGGCAGCAGTAGGGAATCTTCGGCAATGGACGAAAGTCTGACCGAGCAACGCCGCGTGAGTGAAGAAGGTTTTCGGATCGTAAAACTCTGTTGTTAGAGAAGAACAAGTGGGAGAGTAACTGCTCCCGCCTTGACGGTATCTAACCAGAAAGCCACGGCTAACTACGTGCCAGCAGCCGCGGTAATACGTAGGTGGCAAGCGTTGTCCGGATTTATTGGGCGTAAAGCGAGCGCAGGCGGTCTTTTAAGTCTGATGTGAAAGCCCTCGGCTCAACCGAGGAAGGTCATTGGAAACTGGAGGACTTGAGTGCAGAAGAGGAGAGTGGAATTCCATGTGTAGCGGTGAAATGCGTAGATATATGGAGGAACACCAGTGGCGAAGGCGACTCTCTGGTCTGTAACTGACGCTGAGGCTCGAAAGCGTGGGGAGCAAACAGGATTAGATACCCTGGTAGTCCACGCCGTAAACGATGAGTGCTAAGTGTTGGAGGGTTTCCGCCCTTCAGTGCTGCAGTTAACGCATTAAGCACTCCGCCTGGGGAGTACGACCGCAAGGTTGAAACTCAAAGGAATTGACGGGGGCCCGCACAAGCGGTGGAGCATGTGGTTTAATTCGAAGCAACGCGAAGAACCTTACCAGGTCTTGACATCCTTTGACCACTCTAGAGATAGAGCTTTCCCTTCGGGGACAAAGTGACAGGTGGTGCATGGTTGTCGTCAGCTCGTGTCGTGAGATGTTGGGTTAAGTCCCGCAACGAGCGCAACCCTTATTGTTAGTTGCCATCATTTAGTTGGGCACTCTAGCAAGACTGCCGGTGACAAACCGGAGGAAGGTGGGGATGACGTCAAATCATCATGCCCCTTATGACCTGGGCTACACACGTGCTACAATGGACGGTACAATGAGTTGCGAGACCGCGAGGTTTAGCTAATCTCTTAAAGCCGTTCTCAGTTCGGATTGTAGGCTGCAACTCGCCTACATGAAGCCGGAATCGCTAGTAATCGTGGATCAGCATGCCACGGTGAATACGTTCCCGGGCCTTGTACACACCGCCCGTCACACCACGAGAGTTTGTAACACCCAAAGTCGGTGAGGTAACCTTTTAGGAGCCAGCCACCTAAGGTGGGATAGATGATTGGGGTGAAGTCGTAACAAGGTAGCCGTATCGGAAGGTGCGGCTGGATCACCTCCTTTCTAAGGAATATTACGGAAATCACATGGTTGTACTTACTTTGTTTAGTTTTGAGAGGTTTACTCTCAGAAACATTGTTCATTGAAAACTGGATAGTTGAAGTTAGACATCAACATTTTTTTAACACACCGAGTTGATCAGTTTTATTATTAAAATTGTGATACATAAAATATTATTTAAATTAGCTATCGCTAGTTGATTTAAATAAACAAAGTCTAACCATTAGGTTAGAAAAAGGTTAAGTGAATAAGGGCGCACGGTGGATGCCTTGGCACTAGAAGCCGATGAAGGACGGGACTAACTCCGATATGCTTTGGGGAGCTGTAAGTAAGCTATGATCCAGAGATTTCCGAATGGGGGAACCCAGCATCTTTTATAGGATGTTACTTTCAAGTGAATACATAGCTTGTTAGAGGTAGACGCAGAGAACTGAAACATCTAAGTACCTGCAGGAAGAGAAAGAAAAATCGATTTCCTTAGTAGCGGCGAGCGAAACGGAAACAGCCCAAACCAACAAGCTTGCTTGTTGGGGTTGTAGGACTCAGCTGTGGTAGCTGTTGTGGATAGTCGAATCGACCTGGAAAGGTCAGCCAGAGCGGGTAAAAGCCCCGTAGACGAAATTGACAACACACCTATGAGTATCCTGAGTACGGCGGAACACGAGAAATTCCGTCGGAATCCGGGAGGACCATCTCCCAAGGCTAAATACTCTCTAGTGACCGATAGTGTACCAGTACCGTGAGGGAAAGGTGAAAAGCACCCCGGAAGGGGAGTGAAATAGAACCTGAAACCGTGTGCCTACAAAAAGTCAGAGCCCGTTAATGGGTGATGGCGTGCCTTTTGCAGAATGAACCGGCGAGTTACGATTGCATGCGAGGTTAAGCTGAAGAAGCGGAGCCGTAGCGAAAGCGAGTCTGAATAGGGCGAGTGAGTATGTAGTCGTAGACCCGAAACCAAGTGACCTACCCATGTCCAGGTTGAAGGTGCGGTAAAACGCACTGGAGGACCGAACCCACGTACGTTGAAAAGTGCGGGGATGAGGTGTGGGTAGCGGAGAAATTCCAAACGAACTTGGAGATAGCTGGTTCTCTCCGAAATAGCTTTAGGGCTAGCCTCGGAATTAGAATGATGGAGGTAGAGCACTGTTTGGACTAGGGGCCCGTCTCGGGTTACCGAATTCAGATAAACTCCGAATGCCATTCATTTATGTCCGGGAGTCAGACAGTGAGTGATAAGATCCATTGTCGAAAGGGAAACAGCCCAGACCACCAGCTAAGGTCCCCAAATATATGTTAAGTGGAAAAGGATGTGAGGGTGCACAAACAACTAGGATGTTGGCTCAGAAGCAGCCACCATTTAAAGAGTGCGTAATAGCTCACTAGTCGAGTGCCCTTGCGCCGAAAATGTACCGGGGCTAAACATATTACCGAAGCTGTGGATAGAACTTAGGTTCTATGGTAGGAGAGCGTTCTAAGGGCGTTGAAGCTAGATCGTAAGGACTGGTGGAGCGCTTAGAAGTGAGAATGCCGGTATGAGTAGCGAAAGACAGGTGAGAATCCTGTCCACCGAATGACTAAGGTTTCCTGGGGAAGGCTCGTCCTCCCAGGGTTAGTCGGGACCTAAGCTGAGGCCGATAGGCGTAGGCGATGGATAACAGGTTGAGATTCCTGTACCCGTTTGTTTTGTTTGAACAATGGAGGGACGCAGTAGGTTACAAGATCGCACTGTTGGATATGTGCGTTCAAGCAACAAGTCTTGGTAAGAGTCAAATGCTTTTACCTCTAAGGACAAGTTGTGATGAGGAGGGAAATTTAGTACCGAAGTCTTAATATCACACTGCCAAGAAAAGCTTCTAGTTAGAAACAAACGGCCCGTACCGCAAACCGACACAGGTAGTCGAGGAGAGAATCCTAAGGTGAGCGAGAGAACTCTCGTTAAGGAACTCGGCAAAATGACCCCGTAACTTAGGGAGAAGGGGTGCTGAACGCAAGTTCAGCCGCAGTGAATAGGCCCAAGCGACTGTTTATCAAAAACACAGGTCTCTGCAAAATCGAAAGATGACGTATAGGGGCTGACGCCTGCCCGGTGCTGGAAGGTTAAGAGGATGGGTTAGCAATAGCGAAGCTCAGAATTGAAGCCCCAGTAAACGGCGGCCGTAACTATAACGGTCCTAAGGTAGCGAAATTCCTTGTCGGGTAAGTTCCGACCCGCACGAAAGGCGTAACGATTTGGGCACTGTCTCAACGAGAGACTCGGTGAAATTTTAGTACCTGTGAAGATGCAGGTTACCCGCGACAGGACGGAAAGACCCCATGGAGCTTTACTGTAGTTTGATATTGAATGTTTGTAACACATGTACAGGATAGGTAGGAGCCGTAGAGCTCGGGACGCTAGTCTCGAGGGAGGCATTGGTGGGATACTACCCTTGTGTTATGACCATTCTAACCCGCGCCACTTATCGTGGCGGGAGACAGTGTCAGATGGACAGTTTGACTGGGGCGGTCGCCTCCTAAAAAGTAACGGAGGCGCCCAAAGGTTCCCTCAGAATGGTTGGAAATCATTCGTAGAGTGCAAAGGCATAAGGGAGCTTGACTGCGAGAGCTACAACTCGAGCAGGGACGAAAGTCGGGCTTAGTGATCCGGTGGTTCCGCATGGAAGGGCCATCGCTCAACGGATAAAAGCTACCCTGGGGATAACAGGCTTATCTCCCCCAAGAGTTCACATCGACGGGGAGGTTTGGCACCTCGATGTCGGCTCGTCGCATCCTGGGGCTGTAGTCGGTCCCAAGGGTTGGGCTGTTCGCCCATTAAAGCGGCACGCGAGCTGGGTTCAGAACGTCGTGAGACAGTTCGGTCCCTATCCGTCGCGGGCGTTGGAAATTTGAGAGGAGCTGTCCTTAGTACGAGAGGACCGGGATGGACACACCTCTGGTGTACCAGTTGTTCTGCCAAGGGCATTGCTGGGTAGCTATGTGTGGAAGGGATAAACGCTGAAAGCATCTAAGCGTGAAGCCCCCCTCAAGATGAGATTTCCCATTTCTTTAAGAAAGTAAGATCCCTGAAAGATGATCAGGTAGATAGGCTAGGAGTGGAAGTGCAGTGATGTACGGAGCGGACTAGTACTAATCGATCGAGGACTTAACCAAAGAAAAACGGTGAAGTAAAAAAGATGTCTAACTAAAACATTCAGTTTTGAGTGAACAATCACTCAATTAAATAAAACGCACGTAAGTGTGGCGATGATGGCAAGAAGGATACACCTGTTCCCATGCCGAACACAGAAGTTAAGTTTCTTAGCGCCGAGGGTAGTGAGGGGTTTCCCCTTGTGAGAGTAGGACGTCGCCATGCTGTACGCGTTTTTTTTATTCGGAGGTTTAGCTCAGCTGGGAGAGCACCTGCCTTACAAGCAGGGGGTCAGCGGTTCGATCCCGTTAACCTCCATTTAAAGAATGACGACTCGTTAGCTCAGTTGGTAGAGCATCTGACTTTTAATCAGAGGGTCACTGGTTCGAGCCCAGTACGGGTCATTTTTTTTGTAAAAAATAAGCCGGCTTAGCTCAGTTGGTAGAGCATCTGATTTGTAATCAGAGGGTCGAGGGTTCAACTCCTTTAGCCGGCACTTTAAATAAGCGGAAGTAGTTCAGTGGTAGAACATCACCTTGCCAAGGTGGGGGTCGCGAGTTCGAACCTCGTCTTCCGCTTTTATGAGTTCTTAGCCGGGGTGGCGGAACTGGCAGACGCACAGGACTTAAAATCCTGCGGTGAGTGATCACCGTACCGGTTCGATTCCGGTCCTCGGCATTTTAATAATATTTTTACAAGCGCCCATAGCTCAATTGGATAGAGTGTCTGACTACGGATCAGAAGGTTAGGGGTTCGACTCCTCTTGGGCGCGTTTTTAAGAATGATACGGGAAGTAGCTCAGCTTGGTAGAGCACTTGGTTTGGGACCAAGGGGTCGCAGGTTCGAATCCTGTCTTCCCGATTTTAAAGAAAAAATTCTTTAAAAAAATATTTTTAAAAAGTGTTGACAAAACTTTGATAACTTGGTATGATATAAAAGTTGTTAAAGCAACACAGATTAGACCTTTGAAAACTAAACAAAGTAAGACAAACCAAATGTGATAGGGCGTTTCTACTTAGTAGAAACAAACCATATTTAGTGAAATAACATTCGCTAGCAAGTTTTAAAATTAATGAGCTAAACATCGCAAGATGTTAATCAACTTTTATTGAGAGTTTGATCCTGGCTCAGGACGAACGCTGGCGGCGTGCCTAATACATGCAAGTCGAACGCTTTGATTTTCACCGGAGCTTGCTCCACCGAAAATCAGAGAGTGGCGGACGGGTGAGTAACACGTGGGCAACCTGCCCAACAGAGGGGGATAACACTTGGAAACAGGTGCTAATACCGCATAATTTGTTTTCCCGCATGGGAGAATAATAAAAGACGCTTTCGGGTGTCACTGTTGGATGGGCCCGCGCTGCATTAGTTAGTTGGTGGGGTAATGGCCTACCAAGACCGTGATGCATAGCCGACCTGAGAGGGTGATCGGCCACACTGGGACTGAGACACGGCCCAGACTCCTACGGGAGGCAGCAGTAGGGAATCTTCGGCAATGGACGAAAGTCTGACCGAGCAACGCCGCGTGAGTGAAGAAGGTTTTCGGATCGTAAAACTCTGTTGTTAGAGAAGAACAAGTGGGAGAGTAACTGCTCCCGCCTTGACGGTATCTAACCAGAAAGCCACGGCTAACTACGTGCCAGCAGCCGCGGTAATACGTAGGTGGCAAGCGTTGTCCGGATTTATTGGGCGTAAAGCGAGCGCAGGCGGTCTTTTAAGTCTGATGTGAAAGCCCTCGGCTCAACCGAGGAAGGTCATTGGAAACTGGAGGACTTGAGTGCAGAAGAGGAGAGTGGAATTCCATGTGTAGCGGTGAAATGCGTAGATATATGGAGGAACACCAGTGGCGAAGGCGACTCTCTGGTCTGTAACTGACGCTGAGGCTCGAAAGCGTGGGGAGCAAACAGGATTAGATACCCTGGTAGTCCACGCCGTAAACGATGAGTGCTAAGTGTTGGAGGGTTTCCGCCCTTCAGTGCTGCAGTTAACGCATTAAGCACTCCGCCTGGGGAGTACGACCGCAAGGTTGAAACTCAAAGGAATTGACGGGGGCCCGCACAAGCGGTGGAGCATGTGGTTTAATTCGAAGCAACGCGAAGAACCTTACCAGGTCTTGACATCCTTTGACCACTCTAGAGATAGAGCTTTCCCTTCGGGGACAAAGTGACAGGTGGTGCATGGTTGTCGTCAGCTCGTGTCGTGAGATGTTGGGTTAAGTCCCGCAACGAGCGCAACCCTTATTGTTAGTTGCCATCATTTAGTTGGGCACTCTAGCAAGACTGCCGGTGACAAACCGGAGGAAGGTGGGGATGACGTCAAATCATCATGCCCCTTATGACCTGGGCTACACACGTGCTACAATGGACGGTACAATGAGTTGCGAGACCGCGAGGTTTAGCTAATCTCTTAAAGCCGTTCTCAGTTCGGATTGTAGGCTGCAACTCGCCTACATGAAGCCGGAATCGCTAGTAATCGTGGATCAGCATGCCACGGTGAATACGTTCCCGGGCCTTGTACACACCGCCCGTCACACCACGAGAGTTTGTAACACCCAAAGTCGGTGAGGTAACCTTTTAGGAGCCAGCCGCCTAAGGTGGGATAGATGATTGGGGTGAAGTCGTAACAAGGTAGCCGTATCGGAAGGTGCGGCTGGATCACCTCCTTTCTAAGGAATATTACGGAAATCACATGGTTGTACTTACTTTGTTTAGTTTTGAGAGGTTTACTCTCAGAAACATTGTTCATTGAAAACTGGATAGTTGAAGTTAGACATCAACATTTTTTTAACACACCGAGTTGATCAGTTTTATTATTAAAATTGTGATACATAAAATATTATTTAAATTAGCTATCGCTAGTTGATTTAAATAAACAAAGTCTAACCATTAGGTTAGAAAAAGGTTAAGTGAATAAGGGCGCACGGTGGATGCCTTGGCACTAGAAGCCGATGAAGGACGGGACTAACTCCGATATGCTTTGGGGAGCTGTAAGTAAGCTATGATCCAGAGATTTCCGAATGGGGGAACCCAGCATCTTTTATAGGATGTTACTTTCAAGTGAATACATAGCTTGTTAGAGGTAGACGCAGAGAACTGAAACATCTAAGTACCTGCAGGAAGAGAAAGAAAAATCGATTTCCTTAGTAGCGGCGAGCGAAACGGAAACAGCCCAAACCAACAAGCTTGCTTGTTGGGGTTGTAGGACTCAGCTGTGGTAGCTGTTGTGGATAGTCGAATCGACCTGGAAAGGTCAGCCGGAGCGGGTAAAAGCCCCGTAGACGAAATTGACAACACACCTATGAGTATCCTGAGTACGGCGGAACACGAGAAATTCCGTCGGAATCCGGGAGGACCATCTCCCAAGGCTAAATACTCTCTAGTGACCGATAGTGTACCAGTACCGTGAGGGAAAGGTGAAAAGCACCCCGGAAGGGGAGTGAAATAGAACCTGAAACCGTGTGCCTACAAAAAGTCAGAGCCCGTTAATGGGTGATGGCGTGCCTTTTGCAGAATGAACCGGCGAGTTACGATTGCATGCGAGGTTAAGCTGAAGAAGCGGAGCCGTAGCGAAAGCGAGTCTGAATAGGGCGAGTGAGTATGTAGTCGTAGACCCGAAACCAAGTGACCTACCCATGTCCAGGTTGAAGGTGCGGTAAAACGCACTGGAGGACCGAACCCACGTACGTTGAAAAGTGCGGGGATGAGGTGTGGGTAGCGGAGAAATTCCAAACGAACTTGGAGATAGCTGGTTCTCTCCGAAATAGCTTTAGGGCTAGCCTCGGAATTAGAATGATGGAGGTAGAGCACTGTTTGGACTAGGGGCCCGTCTCGGGTTACCGAATTCAGATAAACTCCGAATGCCATTCATTTATGTCCGGGAGTCAGACAGTGAGTGATAAGATCCATTGTCGAAAGGGAAACAGCCCAGACCACCAGCTAAGGTCCCCAAATATATGTTAAGTGGAAAAGGATGTGAGGGTGCACAAACAACTAGGATGTTGGCTCAGAAGCAGCCACCATTTAAAGAGTGCGTAATAGCTCACTAGTCGAGTGCCCTTGCGCCGAAAATGTACCGGGGCTAAACATATTACCGAAGCTGTGGATAGAACTTAGGTTCTATGGTAGGAGAGCGTTCTAAGGGCGTTGAAGCTAGATCGTAAGGACTGGTGGAGCGCTTAGAAGTGAGAATGCCGGTATGAGTAGCGAAAGACAGGTGAGAATCCTGTCCACCGAATGACTAAGGTTTCCTGGGGAAGGCTCGTCCTCCCAGGGTTAGTCGGGACCTAAGCTGAGGCCGATAGGCGTAGGCGATGGATAACAGGTTGAGATTCCTGTACCCGTTTGTTTTGTTTGAACAATGGAGGGACGCAGTAGGTTACAAGATCGCACTGTTGGATATGTGCGTTCAAGCAACAAGTCTTGGTAAGAGTCAAATGCTTTTACCTCTAAGGACAAGTTGTGATGAGGAGGGAAATTTAGTACCGAAGTCTTAATATCACACTGCCAAGAAAAGCTTCTAGTTAGAAACAAACGGCCCGTACCGCAAACCGACACAGGTAGTCGAGGAGAGAATCCTAAGGTGAGCGAGAGAACTCTCGTTAAGGAACTCGGCAAAATGACCCCGTAACTTAGGGAGAAGGGGTGCTGAACGCAAGTTCAGCCGCAGTGAATAGGCCCAAGCGACTGTTTATCAAAAACACAGGTCTCTGCAAAATCGAAAGATGACGTATAGGGGCTGACGCCTGCCCGGTGCTGGAAGGTTAAGAGGATGGGTTAGCAATAGCGAAGCTCAGAATTGAAGCCCCAGTAAACGGCGGCCGTAACTATAACGGTCCTAAGGTAGCGAAATTCCTTGTCGGGTAAGTTCCGACCCGCACGAAAGGCGTAACGATTTGGGCACTGTCTCAACGAGAGACTCGGTGAAATTTTAGTACCTGTGAAGATGCAGGTTACCCGCGACAGGACGGAAAGACCCCATGGAGCTTTACTGTAGTTTGATATTGAATGTTTGTAACACATGTACAGGATAGGTAGGAGCCGTAGAGCTCGGGACGCTAGTCTCGAGGGAGGCATTGGTGGGATACTACCCTTGTGTTATGACCATTCTAACCCGCGCCACTTATCGTGGCGGGAGACAGTGTCAGATGGACAGTTTGACTGGGGCGGTCGCCTCCTAAAAAGTAACGGAGGCGCCCAAAGGTTCCCTCAGAATGGTTGGAAATCATTCGTAGAGTGCAAAGGCATAAGGGAGCTTGACTGCGAGAGCTACAACTCGAGCAGGGACGAAAGTCGGGCTTAGTGATCCGGTGGTTCCGCATGGAAGGGCCATCGCTCAACGGATAAAAGCTACCCTGGGGATAACAGGCTTATCTCCCCCAAGAGTTCACATCGACGGGGAGGTTTGGCACCTCGATGTCGGCTCGTCGCATCCTGGGGCTGTAGTCGGTCCCAAGGGTTGGGCTGTTCGCCCATTAAAGCGGCACGCGAGCTGGGTTCAGAACGTCGTGAGACAGTTCGGTCCCTATCCGTCGCGGGCGTTGGAAATTTGAGAGGAGCTGTCCTTAGTACGAGAGGACCGGGATGGACACACCTCTGGTGTACCAGTTGTTCTGCCAAGGGCATTGCTGGGTAGCTATGTGTGGAAGGGATAAACGCTGAAAGCATCTAAGCGTGAAGCCCCCCTCAAGATGAGATTTCCCATTTCTTTAAGAAAGTAAGATCCCTGAAAGATGATCAGGTAGATAGGCTAGGAGTGGAAGTGCAGTGATGTACGGAGCGGACTAGTACTAATCGATCGAGGACTTAACCAAAGAAAAACGGTGAAGTAAAAAAGATGTCTAACTAAAACATTCAGTTTTGAGTGAACAATCACTCAATTAAATAAAACGCACGTAAGTGTGGCGATGATGGCAAGAAGGATACACCTGTTCCCATGCCGAACACAGAAGTTAAGTTTCTTAGCGCCGAGGGTAGTGAGGGGTTTCCCCTTGTGAGAGTAGGACGTCGCCATGCTGTACGCGTTTTTTTTATTCGGAGGTTTAGCTCAGCTGGGAGAGCACCTGCCTTACAAGCAGGGGGTCAGCGGTTCGATCCCGTTAACCTCCATTTAAAGAATGACGACTCGTTAGCTCAGTTGGTAGAGCATCTGACTTTTAATCAGAGGGTCACTGGTTCGAGCCCAGTACGGGTCATTTTTTTTGTAAAAAATAAGCCGGCTTAGCTCAGTTGGTAGAGCATCTGATTTGTAATCAGAGGGTCGAGGGTTCAACTCCTTTAGCCGGCACTTTAAATAAGCGGAAGTAGTTCAGTGGTAGAACATCACCTTGCCAAGGTGGGGGTCGCGAGTTCGAACCTCGTCTTCCGCTTTTATGAGTTCTTAGCCGGGGTGGCGGAACTGGCAGACGCACAGGACTTAAAATCCTGCGGTGAGTGATCACCGTACCGGTTCGATTCCGGTCCTCGGCATTTTAATAATATTTTTACAAGCGCCCATAGCTCAATTGGATAGAGTGTCTGACTACGGATCAGAAGGTTAGGGGTTCGACTCCTCTTGGGCGCGTTTTTAAGAATGATACGGGAAGTAGCTCAGCTTGGTAGAGCACTTGGTTTGGGACCAAGGGGTCGCAGGTTCGAATCCTGTCTTCCCGATTTTAAAGAAAAAATTCTTTAAAAAAATATTTTTAAAAAGTGTTGACAAAACTTTGATAACTTGGTATGATATAAAAGTTGTTAAAGCAACACAGATTAGACCTTTGAAAACTAAACAAAGTAAGACAAACCAAATGTGATAGGGCGTTTCTACTTAGTAGAAACAAACCATATTTAGTGAAATAACATTCGCTAGCAAGTTTTAAAATTAATGAGCTAAACATCGCAAGATGTTAATCAACTTTTATTGAGAGTTTGATCCTGGCTCAGGACGAACGCTGGCGGCGTGCCTAATACATGCAAGTCGAACGCTTTGATTTTCACCGGAGCTTGCTCCACCGAAAATCAGAGAGTGGCGGACGGGTGAGTAACACGTGGGCAACCTGCCCAACAGAGGGGGATAACACTTGGAAACAGGTGCTAATACCGCATAATTTGTTTTCCCGCATGGGAGAATAATAAAAGACGCTTTCGGGTGTCACTGTTGGATGGGCCCGCGCTGCATTAGTTAGTTGGTGGGGTAATGGCCTACCAAGACCGTGATGCATAGCCGACCTGAGAGGGTGATCGGCCACACTGGGACTGAGACACGGCCCAGACTCCTACGGGAGGCAGCAGTAGGGAATCTTCGGCAATGGACGAAAGTCTGACCGAGCAACGCCGCGTGAGTGAAGAAGGTTTTCGGATCGTAAAACTCTGTTGTTAGAGAAGAACAAGTGGGAGAGTAACTGCTCCCGCCTTGACGGTATCTAACCAGAAAGCCACGGCTAACTACGTGCCAGCAGCCGCGGTAATACGTAGGTGGCAAGCGTTGTCCGGATTTATTGGGCGTAAAGCGAGCGCAGGCGGTCTTTTAAGTCTGATGTGAAAGCCCTCGGCTCAACCGAGGAAGGTCATTGGAAACTGGAGGACTTGAGTGCAGAAGAGGAGAGTGGAATTCCATGTGTAGCGGTGAAATGCGTAGATATATGGAGGAACACCAGTGGCGAAGGCGACTCTCTGGTCTGTAACTGACGCTGAGGCTCGAAAGCGTGGGGAGCAAACAGGATTAGATACCCTGGTAGTCCACGCCGTAAACGATGAGTGCTAAGTGTTGGAGGGTTTCCGCCCTTCAGTGCTGCAGTTAACGCATTAAGCACTCCGCCTGGGGAGTACGACCGCAAGGTTGAAACTCAAAGGAATTGACGGGGGCCCGCACAAGCGGTGGAGCATGTGGTTTAATTCGAAGCAACGCGAAGAACCTTACCAGGTCTTGACATCCTTTGACCACTCTAGAGATAGAGCTTTCCCTTCGGGGACAAAGTGACAGGTGGTGCATGGTTGTCGTCAGCTCGTGTCGTGAGATGTTGGGTTAAGTCCCGCAACGAGCGCAACCCTTATTGTTAGTTGCCATCATTTAGTTGGGCACTCTAGCAAGACTGCCGGTGACAAACCGGAGGAAGGTGGGGATGACGTCAAATCATCATGCCCCTTATGACCTGGGCTACACACGTGCTACAATGGACGGTACAATGAGTTGCGAGACCGCGAGGTTTAGCTAATCTCTTAAAGCCGTTCTCAGTTCGGATTGTAGGCTGCAACTCGCCTACATGAAGCCGGAATCGCTAGTAATCGTGGATCAGCATGCCACGGTGAATACGTTCCCGGGCCTTGTACACACCGCCCGTCACACCACGAGAGTTTGTAACACCCAAAGTCGGTGAGGTAACCTTTTAGGAGCCAGCCGCCTAAGGTGGGATAGATGATTGGGGTGAAGTCGTAACAAGGTAGCCGTATCGGAAGGTGCGGCTGGATCACCTCCTTTCTAAGGAATATTACGGAAATCACATGGTTGTACTTACTTTGTTTAGTTTTGAGAGGTTTACTCTCAGAAACATTGTTCATTGAAAACTGGATAGTTGAAGTTAGACATCAACATTTTTTTAACACACCGAGTTGATCAGTTTTATTATTAAAATTGTGATACATAAAATATTATTTAAATTAGCTATCGCTAGTTGATTTAAATAAACAAAGTCTAACCATTAGGTTAGAAAAAGGTTAAGTGAATAAGGGCGCACGGTGGATGCCTTGGCACTAGAAGCCGATGAAGGACGGGACTAACTCCGATATGCTTTGGGGAGCTGTAAGTAAGCTATGATCCAGAGATTTCCGAATGGGGGAACCCAGCATCTTTTATAGGATGTTACTTTCAAGTGAATACATAGCTTGTTAGAGGTAGACGCAGAGAACTGAAACATCTAAGTACCTGCAGGAAGAGAAAGAAAAATCGATTTCCTTAGTAGCGGCGAGCGAAACGGAAACAGCCCAAACCAACAAGCTTGCTTGTTGGGGTTGTAGGACTCAGCTGTGGTAGCTGTTGTGGATAGTCGAATCGACCTGGAAAGGTCAGCCGGAGCGGGTAAAAGCCCCGTAGACGAAATTGACAACACACCTATGAGTATCCTGAGTACGGCGGAACACGAGAAATTCCGTCGGAATCCGGGAGGACCATCTCCCAAGGCTAAATACTCTCTAGTGACCGATAGTGTACCAGTACCGTGAGGGAAAGGTGAAAAGCACCCCGGAAGGGGAGTGAAATAGAACCTGAAACCGTGTGCCTACAAAAAGTCAGAGCCCGTTAATGGGTGATGGCGTGCCTTTTGCAGAATGAACCGGCGAGTTACGATTGCATGCGAGGTTAAGCTGAAGAAGCGGAGCCGTAGCGAAAGCGAGTCTGAATAGGGCGAGTGAGTATGTAGTCGTAGACCCGAAACCAAGTGACCTACCCATGTCCAGGTTGAAGGTGCGGTAAAACGCACTGGAGGACCGAACCCACGTACGTTGAAAAGTGCGGGGATGAGGTGTGGGTAGCGGAGAAATTCCAAACGAACTTGGAGATAGCTGGTTCTCTCCGAAATAGCTTTAGGGCTAGCCTCGGAATTAGAATGATGGAGGTAGAGCACTGTTTGGACTAGGGGCCCGTCTCGGGTTACCGAATTCAGATAAACTCCGAATGCCATTCATTTATGTCCGGGAGTCAGACAGTGAGTGATAAGATCCATTGTCGAAAGGGAAACAGCCCAGACCACCAGCTAAGGTCCCCAAATATATGTTAAGTGGAAAAGGATGTGAGGGTGCACAAACAACTAGGATGTTGGCTCAGAAGCAGCCACCATTTAAAGAGTGCGTAATAGCTCACTAGTCGAGTGCCCTTGCGCCGAAAATGTACCGGGGCTAAACATATTACCGAAGCTGTGGATAGAACTTAGGTTCTATGGTAGGAGAGCGTTCTAAGGGCGTTGAAGCTAGATCGTAAGGACTGGTGGAGCGCTTAGAAGTGAGAATGCCGGTATGAGTAGCGAAAGACAGGTGAGAATCCTGTCCACCGAATGACTAAGGTTTCCTGGGGAAGGCTCGTCCTCCCAGGGTTAGTCGGGACCTAAGCTGAGGCCGATAGGCGTAGGCGATGGATAACAGGTTGAGATTCCTGTACCCGTTTGTTTTGTTTGAACAATGGAGGGACGCAGTAGGTTACAAGATCGCACTGTTGGATATGTGCGTTCAAGCAACAAGTCTTGGTAAGAGTCAAATGCTTTTACCTCTAAGGACAAGTTGTGATGAGGAGGGAAATTTAGTACCGAAGTCTTAATATCACACTGCCAAGAAAAGCTTCTAGTTAGAAACAAACGGCCCGTACCGCAAACCGACACAGGTAGTCGAGGAGAGAATCCTAAGGTGAGCGAGAGAACTCTCGTTAAGGAACTCGGCAAAATGACCCCGTAACTTAGGGAGAAGGGGTGCTGAACGCAAGTTCAGCCGCAGTGAATAGGCCCAAGCGACTGTTTATCAAAAACACAGGTCTCTGCAAAATCGAAAGATGACGTATAGGGGCTGACGCCTGCCCGGTGCTGGAAGGTTAAGAGGATGGGTTAGCAATAGCGAAGCTCAGAATTGAAGCCCCAGTAAACGGCGGCCGTAACTATAACGGTCCTAAGGTAGCGAAATTCCTTGTCGGGTAAGTTCCGACCCGCACGAAAGGCGTAACGATTTGGGCACTGTCTCAACGAGAGACTCGGTGAAATTTTAGTACCTGTGAAGATGCAGGTTACCCGCGACAGGACGGAAAGACCCCATGGAGCTTTACTGTAGTTTGATATTGAATGTTTGTAACACATGTACAGGATAGGTAGGAGCCGTAGAGCTCGGGACGCTAGTCTCGAGGGAGGCATTGGTGGGATACTACCCTTGTGTTATGACCATTCTAACCCGCGCCACTTATCGTGGCGGGAGACAGTGTCAGATGGACAGTTTGACTGGGGCGGTCGCCTCCTAAAAAGTAACGGAGGCGCCCAAAGGTTCCCTCAGAATGGTTGGAAATCATTCGTAGAGTGCAAAGGCATAAGGGAGCTTGACTGCGAGAGCTACAACTCGAGCAGGGACGAAAGTCGGGCTTAGTGATCCGGTGGTTCCGCATGGAAGGGCCATCGCTCAACGGATAAAAGCTACCCTGGGGATAACAGGCTTATCTCCCCCAAGAGTTCACATCGACGGGGAGGTTTGGCACCTCGATGTCGGCTCGTCGCATCCTGGGGCTGTAGTCGGTCCCAAGGGTTGGGCTGTTCGCCCATTAAAGCGGCACGCGAGCTGGGTTCAGAACGTCGTGAGACAGTTCGGTCCCTATCCGTCGCGGGCGTTGGAAATTTGAGAGGAGCTGTCCTTAGTACGAGAGGACCGGGATGGACACACCTCTGGTGTACCAGTTGTTCTGCCAAGGGCATTGCTGGGTAGCTATGTGTGGAAGGGATAAACGCTGAAAGCATCTAAGCGTGAAGCCCCCCTCAAGATGAGATTTCCCATTTCTTTAAGAAAGTAAGATCCCTGAAAGATGATCAGGTAGATAGGCTAGGAGTGGAAGTGCAGTGATGTACGGAGCGGACTAGTACTAATCGATCGAGGACTTAACCAAAGAAAAACGGTGAAGTAAAAAAGATGTCTAACTAAAACATTCAGTTTTGAGTGAACAATCACTCAATTAAATAAAACGCACGTAAGTGTGGCGATGATGGCAAGAAGGATACACCTGTTCCCATGCCGAACACAGAAGTTAAGTTTCTTAGCGCCGAGGGTAGTGAGGGGTTTCCCCTTGTGAGAGTAGGACGTCGCCATGCTGTACGCGTTTTTTTTATTCGGAGGTTTAGCTCAGCTGGGAGAGCACCTGCCTTACAAGCAGGGGGTCAGCGGTTCGATCCCGTTAACCTCCATTTAAAGAATGACGACTCGTTAGCTCAGTTGGTAGAGCATCTGACTTTTAATCAGAGGGTCACTGGTTCGAGCCCAGTACGGGTCATTTTTTTTGTAAAAAATAAGCCGGCTTAGCTCAGTTGGTAGAGCATCTGATTTGTAATCAGAGGGTCGAGGGTTCAACTCCTTTAGCCGGCACTTTAAATAAGCGGAAGTAGTTCAGTGGTAGAACATCACCTTGCCAAGGTGGGGGTCGCGAGTTCGAACCTCGTCTTCCGCTTTTATGAGTTCTTAGCCGGGGTGGCGGAACTGGCAGACGCACAGGACTTAAAATCCTGCGGTGAGTGATCACCGTACCGGTTCGATTCCGGTCCTCGGCATTTTAATAGTAATTCAGATAAGAAAGTCAGAAATGGCTTTTTTTTTATACCAAAAATTTTTGGAACCTTTTAATGTATTATTGAGGCATACTTTTGTATAATAAAGGTCAGAGATAGTCAATTGACGATAAAGGTGGTGTTTCAATTGGATAATCGAAATATGTCAGATATTATTGAGGCATATTTAAAAGAAATATTGGAAATCAATCAAATGGTTGAAATTCGTCGTTCTGAAATGGCTGATTTGTTTGATTGTGTGCCGTCACAAATAAATTATGTGATAAAGACACGTTTCACAGTGCCACAAGGATACCAAGTGGAGAGTAAGCGTGGTGGTGGTGGCTATATTAGAATTGTGAAGGTTGATTTACTTCAACATGGTGACTATTTGATTCGTGTGTCAGAATCTGTAGGCTCTAGTTTGACAGAAAGTGATGCGTTTGCTATCTTAAAACAATTATACCTAAACGATGTGATTGAATTGAGGGAAAAGGAAATCATAAGCACGTTATTATGTAATAAACCGTTACTTAGTGTGAGTGATAATAATAAATTAAGAGCACATATGATGGTCGAGTTATTAGAACGTTTAACATATGACGAGAAGGAGTGAATAGTATGAGTGAATTATTTACAGACAAGGCGAAGCTTGCTTTGGAGATTGCAGAAATACAAGCTAAATATTTTAGACAGAAGGCTATTTCAACTGAGCATCTGTTATTAGGTTTAATTAATGAACAAAAAGGAATTGCTGGGAAAGTTTTAAGAAGTTTTAATTTGGATGAAAAAATGGTTTTTGAGGAAGTTGAACATATTACTCAATATGGACAAAAACCTGCGAATGTTTCAGAGCTATTGCCATATTCACCTAGGGCAAAACAAGTTTTATCTTTTGCTAGTGCAGAGGCTAAGCGAGTGGGAGCGCCTAGCGTTGGGACTGAACATATTTTACTTGCTTTAATCAAGGATGAGGAAGTTTTGGCTGCTCGTGTTTTGACTAACTTAGATGTGGATTTAGGAAAGGTTCGTCAGCTGATTT
Organism: Vagococcus hydrophili; assembly: GCF_011304195.1. Taxonomy (NCBI): domain Bacteria; kingdom Bacillati; phylum Bacillota; class Bacilli; order Lactobacillales; family Enterococcaceae; genus Vagococcus; species Vagococcus hydrophili. The sequence continues at coordinate 1,256,276 of NZ_CP049887.1, forward strand.
ATAAAAAAATTGGCTTGGTAGAACCGGCTAATAAGCAAAATCAAAGAAAACAACCCAATGCCTCTCGTCAACAGGTGGAAGAAGGAACACCGACGCTTGATTCTTTAGCTCGTGATTTGACTCAATCTGCCCGAGATAATCGTTTAGATCCTTTAGTGGGACGTGATAAAGAGGTTCAGCGTTTAATCCAGATTTTAAGTCGTAGAACGAAAAATAATCCTGTTTTAGTAGGAGAACCTGGTGTGGGGAAAACGGCGATTGCTGAAGGCTTAGCTCAACGCATTATTCAAGGTCGTGTTCCTAAAGAAATGTTGTCTAAACGTTTGATGATGTTAGATATGGGAGCAGTGGTTGCTGGAACGAAGTATCGTGGTGAGTTTGAGGACCGCATGAAGAAAGTAGTAGATGAAATTTATCGTGACGGTGAAGTGATTCTCTTTATTGATGAGCTTCATACGTTAATTGGTGCTGGTGGGGCAGAAGGGGCAATTGATGCTTCGAATATTTTAAAGCCGGCTCTTGCTCGTGGTGAGCTTCAAACAATTGGTGCGACGACTTTAGATGAGTATCAAAAATATATCGAAAAAGATTCGGCTTTAGAACGTCGTTTTGCAAAAATTCAAGTGGATGAGCCAACAGCTGAGGAAGCGGAGCAGATTTTACTTGGTTTACGTTCTCGTTATGAGGATCATCATAAGGTTCGAATTACGGATGAGGCGGTGTTTGCGGCGGTGAATTTATCGACACGCTATATTAGTGATCGTCAATTGCCGGACAAAGCCATTGATTTGATTGATGAGTCTGCGGCTCGCGCCAGATTAGAAGTGGCAGATAAGCGTTCACCAATTGCTTTGCAACGTGAAAAAGTTGAAGAAATTATTCAAGAAAAAGAAGATGCTATTTTAAGACAAGACTTTAAAGATGCGGCAAATGCTCGTAAAAAAGAAAAAGCGGCTTATAAAAAATTGGATAAATTAATTGAAACTGAAAAGAAGAAAGACACTGTATATAAAACGAAAGTAACAGAAGAAGCGATTGTTTCGGTTGTGGCGCAGTGGACTGGAATTCCTTTAGAGCAATTAGAGAAAAAAGAGACAGAACGATTGCTAGAGCTTGAAAAAGTGTTACATGAGCGTGTGGTTGGTCAAGAGGAAGCTGTTGAGTCTGTTTCTCGTGCGATTCGTCGTGCTAGAAGTGGTTTGAAAGATCCGAATCGTCCGATTGGTTCATTTATGTTCTTAGGACCAACAGGTGTGGGTAAAACTGAGCTTGCTAAAACCTTGGCTTCTGTGATGTTTGGTTCTGAGGATGCCTTGATTCGTGTGGACATGTCTGAATTTATGGAGAAACATAGTACAAGTCGTTTAGTGGGTTCTCCTCCTGGTTATGTGGGTTATGATGAAGGTGGTCAGTTAACTGAGCGCATTCGTCAAAAACCTTATTCAGTGGTTTTACTGGATGAAGTGGAAAAAGCACATCCAGATGTTTTCAATATTTTACTTCAAGTATTAGATGATGGTCATTTAACAGATTCTAAGGGCCGCAAAGTAGATTTTAAAAATACGATTTTGATCATGACATCAAATATTGGAGCCACAGCTTTACGTGATGAGAAAACAGTTGGTTTTGGTTCAACTGGTGGGGAAAAAGATTATAAAGCCATGAAATCTCGTATTTTAGAAGAGCTTAAGAAAAGTTTCCGTCCAGAATTCTTAAACCGTGTGGATGAATTACTTGTTTTCCATTCATTGGATAAAAAAGAATTAAATCAAATTGTTAAGATTATGAGTCAATCTGTGGTTGAACGATTGAAAGAGCAAAAAATTAACTTGAAATTAACACCTTCTGCTATTGAAGTGATTAGTAAGGAAGGGTTTGATCCAGAATACGGAGCAAGACCGATTAGACGAGCGATTCAAAAAGAAATCGAAGATCGTTTAAGTGAATTACTCCTTTCTGGTGAGATTACGCCAGGTAGTAAAGTAGTAATGGGAGCTAAAAAAGGTAAAATTAATGTGAAGGTTACGAAAGAAAAAGATTTGCAAAAAGTCTAACAAACTTTAGCGCTAGTTTAATAACTAGCGCTTTTTTATTTGTGATAACATTGTCAAAGTTGGGGTGATTGTGGTAGGATTATGCTGATTACTCACAATTAAGGAGATTAGAACATGATAGAAATTACAGCAACCGTTGAATCCTTTCAACAAGCTGAAAAATTAGTAGATTTAAATATTGATTATTTGTATTTTGGGGATGCGACATTTGGTTTACGCTTGCCAACGCACTTTAATATTGAAGAAATGAAGCAGTTAGTTAACCTGGCACACTCAAAAGGGAAAAAGGTAAGGATAGCAGTCAACGCGATCATGCATCCTGATAAGATGTTACTAATTCCTGATTACTTAGGATTTTTAGAAAATTTATCAGTCGATGAGATTGTTGTAGGAGACCCTGGCGTGATTCATGTCATTAGACGTGATGGCTACAACCTTCCTTATGTTTACGATGCAGCAACAATGGTGACAAGCTCTCGTCAGATTAATTTTTGGGGAAACCGTGGCGCGATTGGTGCTGTCTTATCTCGTGAAATTCCGTACTTGGAATTAGTAGATTTATCAGGAAATCTGGATATTTTCGGAGAGATGCTTGTGTATGGTGCTACATGTATCCATCAATCGAAACGTCCTTTGGTTCAAAATTATTTTAATTTCACCAAGCAAGAGAAAAATACAGACAAAACAAGTCAATTGTTTATCTCTGAACCTAAAGCCGAAGAAACTCATTATTCGATTTATGAGGATGAACACGGCACACATATTTTTGCGACCAATGATGTGAACTTAATGACTGAGTTAGGTGAATTAGAAAAAATTGGTTTAACTCATTGGAAATTAGACGGTATTTACACACAAGGAGAAGCTTACCTTCAAATTGTTTCTTACTTTGTAGAGGCTAAGGAATTGATTCAAGCCGGAAAATGGAACGAAACAGAAGCTAAACGGTTAACGGAATTAGTGATGGCAGCTCATCCTAAAGAACGCACGCTTGATGCTGGCTTTTATTACTTTGATCCAGACGATATTAAATAAGGAGTCCATAGATAATGATGACAAAAGAATTGAAACGACCCGAGGTGCTAGCGCCAGCGGGTACCTTAGAAAAATTAAAAACAGCGATTAGTTACGGAGCCGATGCAGTTTATATTGGTGGGAATGCTTATGGTTTAAGAAGTCGTGCGGGTAACTTTACTTATGAAGAAATGGCAGAAGGTGTGGCATTTGCAAAAGCGCATAATGCCAAAGTTTATGTGGCAGCCAACATGGTGACTCATGAGTTTGATGCAAAAGGTGCGGGAGAATTTTTCTGTGAATTACGAGACATTGGGATTAGTGCGGTGATTGTTTCTGATCCGGCTTTGATTGAAATTTGTATTACTGAAGCACCTGGTTTACCTGTTCATTTATCAACCCAATCTTCAGCGACGAATTTTGAAACCTTAGAATTTTGGAAAAATGAAGGTTTGGAGCGTGTGGTATTAGGACGTGAAGTATCGATGGCAGAGGTTAAAGCGATTCGTGAGAATACAGATATTGAAATTGAAGCTTTTATTCACGGGGCGATGTGTATTTCTTATTCTGGTCGTTGTACCTTATCGAATCATATGTCACATCGAGATGCTAACCGCGGAGGCTGTTCTCAGTCTTGTCGTTGGAAATATGATTTGTTTGAGATGAATTTGGATAAAGAGCGTCAATCATTAATTGATGCAGGAGAAGTGGAAGAGCCTTTTTCAATGAGTGCGGTGGATATGTCGATGATCGAGCACATTCCTGATTTGGTTCAAAATGGTGTGGACAGTTTAAAAATCGAAGGACGTATGAAGTCGATTCATTATGTTTCAACGGTTTCTAATGTGTATAAAAAAGCGGTAGATAGTTATATGGAAGATCCTGAGAATTATGTTTGTAAGCAAGAATGGATTGACGAGTTGTGGAAAGTGGCTCAGCGTGAGTTGGCGACTGGTTTTTATTACGGAGTACCTAGTGACGAGGAGCAGTTATTTGGTAAACGTCGTAAAATCCCTGTCTTTAAATTTATTGGCGAGGTCTTATCCTATGATGAAGAGACAAAAATTGCTACAATTAGACAACGGAATCATTTTAGAATCAATGATGATATTGAATTTTATGGTCCTGGCTTTACCCATTCCCATCAAATAATTACAGAAATGTGGAATGAACTGGATGAACCGATTGAAAAGGCACCAAATGCTATGATGATCGTGAAAATGCCAGTAGAAAATCCAGTGAAACCAGGAGATATGATCCGAAAACGAAAATAAGGATGGTAGTTATGGAGTCTTTTGATTATATTGTGATCGGTGGCGGTAGTGGCGGGATTGCTTCTGCTAATCGTGCCGGAATGCGCGGAGCGAAAGTTTTATTAATAGAAGGATCAGACATTGGAGGAACCTGTGTCAATGTTGGCTGTGTGCCTAAAAAGGTGATGTGGTCAGCTTCTGAAATGCGTTCGATGATGTTAAAACAAGCCAAAGAATATGGCTTTGATGTAACGCTCGAAGATGTGGATTTCTCTAGATTAGTGGCTAATCGTCAAACGTACATTGAGCGTCTTCATGGTTTATATATGAAAGGTTTAGCAAGTAATGGGGTAACGGTTATTCACGGCTTTGCTAAATTTACGGCTGAAAAGACCGTTGAAGTAGGTGGGGAAAGCTACACAGCTAAACACATTTTAATCGCTACAGGTGGTAAAATTATTAGACCTAATATTCCTGGTTCTGAGTACGGAATTGATTCAAATGGCTTCTTTGAATTAACAGAGATGCCAAAATCAGTGGCAGTGGTTGGTGCTGGTTATATTGCAGTGGAAATTGCGGGTGTGTTAAATGGTTTAGGATCTGACACTCACTTAGCTTTTAGAAAAGAAAGTTTTTTAAGAGAGTTTGATGATTTAGTAATTTCAGGCTTAACCGAAAGTTATGAAAAACAAGGGATTCATTTACATGCTCATTCAGTGCCACAAAAAGTGGAGCAGACTGATTCAGGCTATGAGTTATTCTTTGAAAATGGTCAATCTCTTAAAGTGGATGAAATTATTTGGGCGATTGGAAGAGTTCCTAATCTAGATCAACTTGGTTTAGAAAATACCCAAGTGAAGTTGACTGATAAAAAAGCGATTAAAGTGGATGACTATCAAAATACAACTCAAACAGGGATTTATGCTGTGGGGGATGTGATTGATAAAATCAACTTAACGCCAGTGGCAATTGCCGCCGGACGTCGTTTGTCAGAACGATTATTCAACGGGCAAACCACAGCACGCTTAGATTATGAAACTGTTCCGACAGTTGTTTTCTCTCATCCAACGATCGGTACAGTTGGTTTAACCGAAAAAGAGGCACGTGAAATGTATCCTGGTGAAAAAATCACAATTTATACGTCAACCTTTACACCAATGCAGTATGCAATCACGGAAATTAGAGAAAAATGTCACATGAAGCTAGTTTGTTTAGGAGATGATGAAAAAGTCATTGGATTACACGGACTTGGTCTAGGTGTTGATGAGATGTTACAAGGGTTTGCCGTGGCAATAAAAATGGGCGCAACTAAAGCCGATTTTGATAACACTGTAGCCATTCACCCGACTGGGGCAGAAGAATTTGTAACCATGCGCTAAGCTTATAAAATGTAATGATTATCATTTTATAGACATTCGAAGTTTGCTTTGAATGTCTATTAAATATGTTGTATAATATAGGGTGATAATTATAAATAAGGAGGACAATAAACATGATGGATTTAGTTACATTAGCAAGATTCCAATTTGGGATGACAACCGTCTTTCACTTTTTCTTTGTACCATTATCTATTGGTATGGCATTTTCTGTTGCAATTTTAGAAACATTATACGTTGTGAAAAAAGATGAAATGTACAAAGATATGGCAAAATTCTGGGGAAATATTTTCTTACTAAGTTTTGCAGTAGGGGTTGTAACAGGGATTATCCAAGAATTCCAATTTGGGATGAACTGGTCTGAGTATTCTCGTTTTATGGGGGATATCTTTGGCGCACCACTTGCAGTAGAGGCATTATTAGCATTCTTTATGGAATCAACATTTATTGGATTATGGATCTTTGGTTGGGACAAATTCAATAAAAAATTACACGCAGCATTTATTTGGTTAGTATCACTAGGTACGATTTTATCAGCATTATGGATTTTAGCAGCCAACTCATTTATGCAAAATCCTGTAGCTTATCAAATTAATGAAGCAACAAACAGAGCGGAATTAACAAGTTTCTTCGGATTACTTAAAAACCACCAATTATGGTTAGAATTCCCACACGTTATTTTCGGAGCATTTGTAACAGGTGGCTTTGTTATCGCCGGTTGTTCAGCTTGGAAATTAATGAAAAAACAAGACACAAAATTCTTCAAAAAATCAATGCAATTTGGTTTAATTATCGGATTAATTGGTTCAGTCTTAACAATGGGTGCAGGACATGCGCAAATGAACGCTGTTGCCAATGACCACCCAATGAAATTTGCAGCAATGGAAGGTATCTATGATGACACGACTGGGGACTCAGCGCCTTGGAACATCATTGCCGGAATTGACACTAAAAATCAAAAAACAGACTGGGAAATTGCAGTACCAGCGATGTTAAGTATTTTAGGTGGAAAAGATAAATTCCAAGGGATGGATTCAGTGAATGCAGACCTACACAAAGAACATGACGAAAAATTCGGTAAAGAAATGGATTACTATTTACCAGTTAAAACATTATTCTGGGGCTTCCGTTTCATGGCAGGATTTGGAACGTTAATGGCTTTAATGGCTGTTATTGGTCTGTTCTTACTTAGAAATGATAAATTACAAAAAATGAACTGGTTAATGGGATTATTTGTGGCAGGTATTGCCTTCCCATTCATTTCAAATTCAACTGGTTGGATTATTACAGAAATGGGACGTGCACCTTGGACTGTTTATGGATTATTTACTATCGAAGACAGTGTTTCACCAAGTGTGACTCAAGGATCATTAATCTTCAGTAATATTGTCTATTTCCTTTTATTCTTATTCTTAGGATTTGTGATGGTTCTTTACTCAAAACGTTACTTGAAAAAAGGTCCTTACTATGTGAGTCCTTCAGAAGCGCGTAAAGAATCAATCGATCCGTTTTCAAAGGAGGCATTCTAATATGAGTAACTTACAATTATTGTGGTTCTTCTTAATTGGTGTTTTATTTACAGGCTTCTTCTTCTTAGAAGGCTTTGACTTAGGTGTTGGGATGTCAGTTAAAACGTTGGCTAAAAACAAACGCGAACGTGATCAAATTATTCAAACCATTGGACCTGTTTGGGAATCAAACTTGGTTTGGTTAATTACAGCAGGGGGAGCAATGTTTGCTTCATTCCCAGAATGGTACGCATCATTATTTAGTGGTTTTTATATTTTCTTATTACTTGTTTTAGTTGGGTTGATTATCCGCGGGGTATCATTCAAATTTAGATCAAGTTCTGAAAGTGCCAGAGAACGTAATCTTTGGGAATGGACACTATGTATTGGTAGCTTTTTAACAACTTTCTTCTTAGGTATGATGTTTGTGGACTTAGTTCGCGGTATGCCTCTTGATGAAACTAAAAACGTGATGAACGCAGGTTTCACTGATTATGTTAACTTGTTCTCTATCGTTGGTGGTGTGGCAGTAACTTTAATTTCTTACTTACACGGTTTAAACTACTTACGTTTAAAAACTGACGGTAAAGTTAGAGAACGTGCCAACGCTCAAGCTAAAAAATTATACCCAGTATTATTTGCAGGTTTAGTAGCATTTGCAGTTCTTTCATTTATCGATACTGATTTCTTTAAAGAAAGAATGATTTCTTCATTAATTATCTTAGTTTTAATCGTTGTCTTTGCAGCAATGGCAGCATATGGAACTTACAAAGATAAAGAAGGATTCTCATTTATTTCAACTGGTTTGGTGTTTGTTGGGGTTGTTGTTTTCTTATTCAACGGATTATTCCCACGAGTAATGGTAGCAACCGATTCAAAATTCCACTTACTAATTGAAAATGCTTCAAGTACACCTTATACATTAAAAGTAATGACAATCGTTACAGCTTGTTTATTACCAATTGTTTTAATTTACATTATCTGGATGTACAAACAATTTACTAAACGTGTGTCAGTTGACGTATTAGATAATTATTAATATGAAGGAGACGTGCCGAGTTTGATTGATAAGAATTTATTTCGTATTGATAAAATGAGGTCTGTCTTAATAGGGCTTGCAGGACTTGGTGTTCTGCAAGCTTTATTAATTATCGGACAGGCTTATTTTTTATCCAGTGCGATTAGTGAGCTTTGGAATGGGGAGAGTGTTTCTTCTCAAATCAAGCCAATGAGCATCTTTTTTATTTGTTTCTTATTGAGACAAGTTCTCAATTTCTTTAGGGATCGTTTCTTAGATACCTATGCTTATGAACAAGCCAAAATCGTTAGACAACAGTTGCTAGATAAAGTGTTTCGCTTAGGTCCTAATTTTGTTCAAAAAGAAGGAACTGGGAACATGGTAACCATGGCGATTGAAGGTGTGAGTCAAATCGAAAATTATTTGACGCTGATTTTACCTAAAATTACCAATATGATGGTGATTCCTTGGGTTATTTTACTGTTTGTATTTACGCAAGATGTGCGTTCAGGCGTCATCTTATTGTTAGTTTTTCCAATTATCATTTTATTTATGATTATTTTGGGATATGCCGCTAGAGCCAAAGCTGATCGTCAGTATGAAGGCTATCAATTACTTAGTAACCATTTCTTAGATTCTTTAAGAGGTCTTGAAACGCTTAATTTTTTAGGATTAAGCAAAAAATATGAAAAAAATGTTTATGGCATTAGTGAAGACTACCGAAAAGCAACCATGAGCACGTTAAAAATTGCGATATTATCAACGTTTGCTTTGGATTTCTTTACCACCTTATCGGTAGCGATTGTGGCTGTATTCTTAGGCTTTAAATTAATGAATGGGGAGATGTTGTTATTTCCAGCGTTAACAGCACTGGTTTTAGCTCCTGATTTCTTTTTACCTTTACGAGATTTTTCAAGTGACTATCACGCAACGCTTGATGGTGGGAACACATTGAAGTCGATTTTTTCAATCTTGGATAAAAAAGAGTTTGAAGAAGTAGAAGAAGTTTCAGTTGGTAAGTGGAGTGACTCAGATCAAGTGACATTGACTGATCTTTCTCTTAAGTATGATGAGACTTCAGAGCGTCACACCTTAGAGGATATTAATTTTTCTTGGCAAGGGTATGGAAAAATTGGGGTGGTTGGTTTATCTGGTTCAGGAAAATCAACCTTGATTAAAACTTTAGGTGGCTTTTTGGAGGCTGATCAGGCAAGTATCGATATTAATGGTCAGTTAACAAGCCATCTACGAATGAAAGAATGGCAAGATCAATTACTTTACGTGCCTCAAGATCCTTATATTTTCCATGCAACCTTACGTGAAAATATTAGTTTCTATGACCCAGAAGCAAGTGAGCGTGATATTTTACTTGCTGTGGATCGTGCAGGGCTTTTAGAAGTGGTTCAAGAGTTGCCGGAAGGATTAGAAACGGTAATTGGAGATGCCGCTCACATGTTGAGTGGGGGACAATTACAACGTGTTGCCTTGGCTCGTGCCTTTCTGGATAGTGGTCGTCAAGTTTTACTATTTGATGAACCGACTGCTCATTTGGATGTGGAAACAGAAGCTGAGTTAAAAGCAACCATGTTACCTTTATTTGAAGAAAAGCTAGTCTTTTTTGCCACTCATCGTCTGCACTGGATGAAAGAGATGGATTATATTATTGTCATGAAAGATGGGCAAATTACTGAACAGGGAACTTACGAAGAACTACGTCAAAAAAATGGTGCTTACAGTGAATTTGTAGAGCAATTGAAAGGGGAGTAATATGAAGACGAAATATTTATTACTTTCAAAAGAAGATCACTGGGTTCGCCCTTTTTTCAAGAAATACAAAGGCTTACTCGCTTTAGTTTTATTTTTAGGTTTTTTAACTTTTTTTGCGGCATCAGCCTTAATGTTTACCTCTGGTTACTTAATTAGTCGCTCAGCTGCGAAACCTGAAAATATTTTAATGGTGTATGTGCCGATTGTTTTAACCCGTGCTTTTGGGATTGCTAGACCGACCTTACGTTATGTGGAACGTCTAGGCAGCCACAATTGGGTTTTAAAAATGACTTCGGATATCCGATTGAAATTGTATCAATCTATGGAAACAAGAGCAGCAAAATCGAAATCTGAATACCAAACAGGTAATATCTTAGGGATTTTAGCTGAAGATATTGAGCATATTCAAAATCTGTACTTAAGAACGATTTTCCCTGCGATTGTGGCGATTATTTTATATGTGGCGATTGTGATTGCTTTAGGTGTCTTTTCACTGCCTTTAGCTTTGTTAATGTTTCTTTTAATAGGTGTGATTTTGATTGTCTTACCTTTAACGTCAGTTCTCGTGAATAACGCTCGTGTTTACCGCCAAAAAGCGAAAAAACACGTGTTGTATAACCAATTAACAGATGCTGTTTTAGGAGTTGGTGATTGGCAATATAGTGGTCGTTATCAAGAATTTTTAACAGGCTATAATGAAGCAGAAGGAGACGTGCGTAAGGAAGACAAAGTCATGAAGCAATATTCAAGACGTGAAAGTCTACTTAAACAAGTCATCTTTGGGTTGATCGTGATCGTTCTATTCGTTTGGGCCGGCAATTACTTTGGTGCAACAGGGGAGGTGAAATACCTTAACTGGATCGCAGCTTTTGTTTTAGCCTTTTTCCCATTGATTGACGCTTTTGCGCCTGTGAGTGATTCCTTGAAAGAATTGCCTCTTTATGAAGACACTGTTAGACGCTTGTCTGAATTACCAAGTGTTGAGGTGCAAGAAGAGAACCACGAACCATTAGATATTTTGACTGAAGACATGTCGATTGAATTTAAGGATGTTGACTTTAGATATGAAGAAAATCAAAAATTGATTTTAGAGTCCTTTAATTTAGTTATTCCAACAGGGAAAGTGACGGCTATTTTAGGGAAAAGTGGTGTAGGTAAGACAACTCTTTCTAAATTGTTAAGAGGCGATCTTATTCCAGAAAAAGGGCAAGTGTTGATTAATGATTATTTGACTTCTGAGTTAAAAGAGCAACAATCAGAAATAATTGGCGTTCTAAACCAAAGTCCCCATATTTTTAACACATCGATTAGAAATAATATTCGTTTGGGTAATTTAGAAGCGACAGAAGAGGAAATTGAGTTAGCAGCAAAACAAGCTGGTTTAGAATCTGTTTACGAAAAATTACCGTTAGGACTAGATACTTTAGTTGAGGAAAGTGGTAAACGTTTCTCAGGTGGAGAACAGCAACGGATTGCCTTAGCCAGAATTTTACTTCAAGATGCCCCGATTATTATTATTGATGAACCAACGATAGGATTAGATCCTATTACGGAAAAACAATTATTAGAAACAGTCTTTAATGTGTTAAAAGATAAAACTGTTTTATGGATTACCCATCATTTAGTGGGAACTCACTATGCTGACTCAATTGTCTTTTTAGAAAATGGACACATCAGCATGTCAGGCACGCAAAAAGAATTACTAACAACGAACAGTAAATTCAAAGAATTATACCAATTAGATTTGTATGAATAAAAGGTGTTGTTTTGAGCGATTTGCTCCGAGCTACTGGAATCCTTCTTTTCAAACTGCTTTTTAGTTTGAAGAAGAAGGGTGAAGTAGCCGAAGGAGCAGCTCAAAAGAACCCGCTAAATAAAGGTGTTGTTTTGAGCGATTTGCTCTGATTGGTTAACGAATACAACTAAAATTATCTCTGCAGCAAGTGCTGTAGGGATAATTTTTTTACCAAAAAAAGATTCTTAAAAAAACAAGCAATGAGAATTCAATTAATTTTAGGTTCCTTGTCCGAGTATTTTCATCATTTGTGTTTAAAACAGCTTTACACAGCTTAATTAAAAGGGTAATATTAATATGATCAGTATAGAAAAAAACGAAACTATACAGGAGAGAGTTAACCATTGAAAGGGGGACAGTATCTATGTTTTCAAATGAATTAAACATAGATGTTCAGATATATCAAGAAGAGGTTAAAAAACCATCAAGTACAAGCCAAGTTCTTGTACCAGTACAAAATAAAAGTGAAGTAACAAATCAATTATTGTTAAAATGGTCTGACAAAGAACGTAAATTAACAAATAAAAACATTGATGACGTAACTAGCATCGTATTTAGAGAGTGGGAAACAACATTCCCTCTTTATAAAATCGAACGTGCTTTTTCAGACGTTTCTTCACGTGGATCAATTGAGATTTATGTGACATTTGATTCTAAAAATATTTTCTCAAACACACAAATTAGAAACATTAAAAAAACAGTGACTGATATGTTGGTTAAGGAATTAGCAAAAGTATCAGAAAAAAGTGAAACAGATCGTCCAGAAATAGCAGAGTCACCACGTTTTAGTCAATCAGTGACAGCTAAGTCAACCGATACAGACCGCGTTCAACGTCGTGCAGAGCTTGATTTAAGAGAACGTTTCAACAACCTTAAAAAAGAGAATAATGAATTACAAATGGCTTTACAACAAAGTAAAGCAGATGAATTAACGCAAAAAGAAAACATTGGTGAGTTAAAATTACAAATGGAACGCCAACAACGTGTTCTAAATGAAATGAACGACGGTAAAAAATCACACAATGCTGAAGAAAAAGAACGTACGCGTCAATTACAAGAGCAATTAGATGATGTGAATTATCGTTTGCGTCAAAGTGGACAAGATTTACTTGAACGCCAACGTGAAATTCAACAATTACAATTAGTTGTTAGCGATAATGAAAATTATATTAATGGCTTACAAGCTGATTATGACCAATTAAGATCAGCTAATAACACGCAAATTGAGCAATTATTGCAAGAAAATGATATGTTGAAAACTGATTTAATTGATTACCGTAACAGTGAACTAGAAGGTAAACAAATCGTTCAAGCGGTTAAGAGTGAATTACATCAATTAACATTAGAAAAAGAAACGATTCAAGAAGACTTGAAACAAAAACTACAACGTATGGAATATGAAAATGATGAATTACGTACTGTTCTTAAAGAAAATCAAGTATTCGAAGATAAAACACAACAAGATTTAATCGAAACAACCCGTGAACTAAACAAATTCCGTGATGATGTGAAACGTTTAGAAACAGAAAATTCATTGTTAACTCGTGAATGGGAAACACGTTTTCAAACATTGTCTTCAGAAAAAGAAGAATTAGCAGTGGCTTATAATACAAGTCGCCAGTTAGAAGTAGAGCGTCAAAATGAACTGATTCAATTAAAAAATAGTTTAGTTGTTTTAGAGCAAAACTTACAACAAGCGGGACTTGAACAACAAAGAGCCGTTAGTCAATGGGAAGAACGTGTTGCTAAAGAAGAACGTGAAACAGCGCGTATCTTACAACAAGCAAGTTTAGATAAAGATCAATTTGCTAGAAACAAAGAGCAAGAAATCAAACGTCTTTCTGATCGTTTAGAACAACAACAAAACTTAGTTGATAAATTAATGATGTCACAAAAAGACACACAAGAAAATTGGCAAGAAAATTATCAATTACTAGAAACTAATTACAAAACAGCAAGAGATCGTTCGGTTCAATTAGAACAAGAAATTTCTCGCTTATTACAAGATAACCAATTGTTAGAAACTAAATTAGCAGGTATGGAACAAAGAGAAGCTCACGTTGTGGCGCCGGTTATTCCAGTAGCACCTGTTGTACCAGTAGCAGCACCAAGTTTAGAAGCTGTTTTAGAGCAAACAAGTAGCACGCAAAACGCACTTCAAGCAGAAATTGACAATGAAGTCGCAAGTTTAGAAGTACCTGTAGTTAAACCAGAACCAAAAGTTGAAAAAGAAATTGCTTATGAAGAAGAAGTTGAAGAAACAGCAGATTCTGATTATGACTACGATTACGGTTACGACGGTTATGATGATGAGTATGGCTATGACGACGAATATGATGATGAGTATGATGATGACGACGACGATTCAGACGACGTTTTAAGCTATGACGGCGAAACAATCAAAGAAGATGTAGAAGAATTATTAGATAATACGGATGATGAAGACATCGAAAAAGTTTCTAAAAAAGATTTTGCAGAAGTTGAAGAACGCGTTGATGGCTTGAAACGTTTATTTGAAAAAACAGAAGATGCTGATTTCAAAACATTCGTAGCGCCAAAAATGAAAAAATACAACAAACTGAAAAATAAAATCGAAGAAGATGTGAAAAAACCTAAATTATTCTCACCTAAATACAAAATTGAAGCAGGTCTCTTCAATGAAATGAAAGCTTATGCTTTAATGAGCCGCCATTTACAAGTTTTATCAGGTGAAGATGAAGACGCTGATTATGACTATGATTACGATGGTTATGATTATGAGTACGATTACGAATAGAGATTAGAAAGTTTAAAGTGAGACATGAAAGTGTTTTGCTTTAAGCTTTTTTTATCAAAGAAAGGACGTTTTAAAATGAAAAAGACAAGTAATCCATTTACGATTCATCCTCCTGTAGGTCCTTATGTTCATCAAGTAATTAATTCGGGTTATCAACCAAAATGGCTAACGCTATCTGGTCAAATTGGCATGACTAAAGAGGGAGATATTCCAAGTGAAGTATCCAAACAATTTGAACTTGCTTTAAAGAATATTAAATCTAATTTATTGATGGCTGAGATGGATGTTAAAAACTTAGTAAAGTTAACTATTTATTTAGTTGAGGAAATTGATCTAGAAGAAAGAACGAAAGCATTGAAAGAGTTTTTAAAAGAAGAAGAAACGGCGATGACACTTTTATACGTTAAAGGTTTAGCTAATCCGAAGTTGAAGGTTGAAATCGATGTAGTGGCTTGTAAATAAAGAAAAAAGGAACGCTCTGCTTTAAGCAGTCGTTCCTTTTTCGCCTTTTTCAATGGCATATTTAATTAATAATGGTGAGAAGAGAGTTGTTAGGATAATCGCAACAACAATGGCAGAATATAAGCCTTCGTTGATTAAGCCTAGGGATTCGCCCATCTTCACAATAATCAACGCCATTTCCCCACGTGATACCATACCAGCACCAATAATTAAAGATTGATTTTTATCCAGATGAGTTAAACGCCCACCCACGTAACCACCAATTAATTTAGTTAAAGTTGCTAAAACAGTGAAGACAATAATTAGTAAGGCGTACTCTTTGAAAGCTGATAATTCAATATCTAAACCAATAGAGACAAAGAAAACTGGGATAAATAAAGAGTAGCTAATCACAGAAACATTGTGCTCAATGCGGTGTTTACTTTCATGTTTAGATAATAATAAACCGATGAAGAAAGCCCCAATCACATCACTCATACCTACTTTTTCTGAAAGAACAGCGAACAAGAAACATAAAACTAAACCGAATGCTGTCTCCACTTCCACAGCAACGATTTTTTTAACTAAAGCTAAAAGTGGGTTCAAAATAAATTTAGCAAATAGGAATAATCCTAAGAAGAATAAAATTTTGCTTCCCAGTAGGTCCCAAATGAAACCAACACCCATAGAACTACCACCAGAAGAGCCTGAACTTAAAACAGCGCTAAAGATACTAACAATTAAAACAACGGCGATATCATCCACTACGGCCGCTCCAAGAGTGACAGAACCTTCTGCTGTATCTAAACGGTTGTATTCTTTTAATACTTGAACGGAAATACTCACCGAAGTGGCACTAAAAATTACCCCTAAGAATAAAGCTTCTTTCCAAGGAATATCAAAGAGATGCGCAGCACCGCTTAAGAAAAGCATAGGAAGTAAAATCCCAAATAAAGCGACCATAACAGATGGTTTTAGGTATTTTTTGAGTTTTTCCAAATCGCTTTCTAAACCAGCTAAAAACATGAGTAGAATCACCCCGATTTCAGCAAAGAGTGAAATAGCTTCAGTATGTAAAACTAAGCCTAAAAGTGCAGGGCCTAAGATCACCCCAGTAAGCAATTCACCGATAACAGCAGGAATACCAATTTTTTGGCATAAATGACCAGCTAGTTTTGTTCCGATAATAATTAAGATTAACGAGATTAATAATTCCATTAACATAGTGTTTCCCCCTTTAAAAAATTTCCAAAAAAAGACGCATGCCAAGGAACCTCTTCCCGCCCTGAAAGAGATTTCCTTGAAGCATACGCCCAACCTTGAATTGTTCTATGTCTATTATTCTGACACAGTTTCATGATATTTTCAAATATTTTGTTACTTAACGACAAAAATAAATTCTTCACCTAAAGCTTCGATTCGTGTTTTCCACTCGTCATTTGTTAGATTATTTTCATCAATATAGCGATTTCTGTCGTGAACACGGCATTCATGAGAACAACCACGAACGTATTTGTCTTCATTTTCTTCAGAACATAAAATCTGACGGTTACACTCTGGATTTCCACAGTTAACATAACGCTCAGAAGGTGTGCCGTCAAACCAATCACGTCCCACGACAACAGGATTTACATGATTAATTGGGACACTAATACGCTCATCAAAGACATACATTGCGCCGTCCCATAGTTCCCCTTGAACTTCAGGGTCGCGACCATAAGTAGCAATCCCACCGTGAAGTTGTCCTACATCTTTAAAGCCTTCTCGGACTAACCAACCAGAGAATTTCTCACAGCGAATCCCACCTGTACAGTAAGTAACGACGCGTTTGTCCATAAATTCTTCTTTGTTATCACGAATCCATTGAGGTAATTCTCTAAATGAACGGATATCTGGACGAACAGCGCCTTTAAAGTGACCTAAGTCATATTCATAGTCGTTACGAGCGTCAATGACTACTGTGTCTTCATCTAGAATAGCCTCTTTAAATTCAATTGGAGAAAGGTAAGCACCGGTTAACTCTAAGGGGTTGATATCATCTTCTAATGATAAAGAAACAAGCTCTGGACGTGGTCTAACAAACATTTTTTTAAATGATTGTTCTTCTGCTGGATCCATTTTAAAGAAAGTATCTTTAAAGCGCTCATCAGCGTGCATGTGTTCCATGTATTTTTGAGTGTCTTCAGTTAATCCAGATAAAGTTCCGTTAATGCCTTCATTGGCAACTAAAATTCGACCTTTTAAGTTCAGTGATTTACAAAAGGCTAAATGTTCAGCTGCGAATTGTTCTGGATCTTCTATTGGAACGTATAAATAATATAATAAAACTTGATATTTTGACAAAGTCAATTCCTCCTCTAGTTTGTACTAAATTATTATAGTGTAGAGTAACTAAAAATAGCAACTTACGTGCTTTATTCACAAAGTTAAGGTATATTAGAGAGTAATTAAAGAGTTGACGATTAGCTAAAATAAAGATATCTTACATAGAGTAGAAAGATGTTTGACGATAGTGGGGTACAAAAGAAAATGATATGGAAAGAATTAAAGAAACAATGGCGTTTTATGGACGGTGTTGTTATCCTTTGTTTAGTTGTTTTATCCTTTGTTCCATTGGTGATTTTTTCGATGAATCAAAAAGATGCAACTGGTAATAAAGAAGGAACAATTGCAGTGATATCGATTGATGGTAAAGAGGTTGATCGGTTTGAATTAAATGAAGATACGAAGCATTATGAGAAAACGTATCATCCAGGGAAAGATAAATACAATATTGTGGAGATGGAAGGGACTCGAATTCGTGTAAGAGAAGACAACAGTCCTGACCAAATTGCCGTAAGAACGAGCTGGATTAGTCGTGTGGGTCAAACAAGTATTTGTTTACCTCATAAACTCGTGATTGAGATTATTTCACAAAATCCAAGTGACGATGATGAAGATATGATTATTACTTTTTAGGAGTGAAGGAAAATGGTCAGAAAAGTAACAGATAGAAAAGACTTAGAACAAATTCATGCTTTAGCAAGTTATGCCTTTAATAGTCAGCATACAGAGGAGCAAAAAGAGAAATACATTAAAAAGAATCAATTTATTGATAACTATGTAGAAGAAATTGATAACGTTGTTGCGAGCCAAGTTGTGAGTTATCCTTTCGCTGTGACAATCGGTGGCGTAACCATGGGAATGTCTGGTATTGGAGACGTGGCTAGTTACCCTGAAGCTCGTGGAACGGGTGGGATTCGTAATATTTTTAAAGCTATTTTCGAAGACTTACATGAAAAAGGAACAGAGCTTTCTTATTTAGCACCTTTTTCTCAAGCTTTTTACCGTAAATTTGGGTATGAAACAGTCTTTGATTTTGAAGAAATCAGAATTCCAGCAAGTATTATTCAACAAATTAAACCTGAAAAAATAGGAAGTGTGAAGCGCACAGACTGGTCAGATCAAGACACACAAGACGTGTTAAAAAATTTATATCAAGAAACACTTGGAAAAGAACATGGCACAGTGGTTCGTGAGGATTACTGGTGGGAATATACCTTAACAGCAAAGAAAAACCGCCGAATTGCTTTATGTTTTGACGATAACAACGTGGCACAAGGTTACTTAATTTATGAATTAATCGGTGCCTCTGAATTTATGATTTATGAAATGAGTTATAAAAATGCCTTTGCGATGCGTAAATTAATGACCTTTGTTTCTTCTCATAGCGGTAGTTTTGCGGAGTTTGTTTCAACTAATATTAGAGATACGATGCTATTAGAGTTGTTCACTGAGATGAAGGGGATCACTCGTAAAACCTATAGTAGTATGATGGTGCGCATTGTTAACTTTAAAAACTTTATTGAAAAATATCCATTTAGAGATAATGGTCAAAAAGAAGTTGTTTATTTAAAGGTTGAGGATTCAACCTGTGAGTGGAATAACGGCGTGTTTGAAGTGACGATTGAAAAAGGTCACGCAACCTGTGTCAACGTTTCAGATGAGACTGCTGTGGATTACAGTGGATCAATTCAACGTTTTACTCAAGTTTTCATGGGACATCATACACTTGAGCAGGCCCTGTGGTTAGAGTTAATTGAGCAATCAACAGATAACCATGTGTTAGGCGATTTGATTGAGCATCGAACACCACAGTTATATGATTATTTTTAAATAAAAAAATATAGACGAAAAAAAGAGTAGGTACTAGACTACTCTTTTTCTTCACGTTTAGGGCGCTGCATTAGCACGACTAAATATAAAACTATTCATCTATTATATTACCATAGTTATGAAAAAAGTCATTATCAAATTTTAAAGTAATGGATGAAAAAAATGATAATTAGTAACTTAACGTGATTTTACTTGTTTTTTAGTTCTTTTTTATCAATGAATAACCAACTGGTGTCTCTTTGTGATTGATTAGTGGAGAATTTTTCAATGTTAAGAATTCTAATTGATTTATCTTTATTAGAAAATGAATAATCAACAGAATTATCAATCGTGGCATCTTGATAAAGACTAGCAGACGCCGCAGGAATAGTTAAGGTTTCTTTTTGATTAAAGGAAAAAAGACTTGGAAAAGCTTGGATTTGTACATAGATATTAGGATCATTTGAATCAATTGTTCCGAAAACATGTGGACTATGGATTTTAGTGAATTTCTTTTTATTTTTTAGCTGAATGGTGTAAGTCACATCTTCTGGAATCATCTGCTCTTTTCTAGTGTCAGAGTTGAAGACCTTTTTCTCAGATACTTTATTGGAAGTAATTGAAAACACTTCTAAATCATCAGGAGTTAGTTGAATAGGTTGTTGTGTCCAAAAGAAATAACTAACAAAAATAGCAATTATGGCTACGCTAGCAGTTAATAACGATAGGAATGTTTTTCTCTTAATATTAACATTTAATTTTGCGGTCATTTTTTTATCTCCTCTCAACATTTCATCAAGGGACAGATTGAAAAAATCACTCAATTTAACTAACTGTTCCAAATCGGGATAGCTTTTTCCGTTCTCCCATTTAGAAATCAATTGACGACTGACAAAAAATTCATTAGCTAATTCTTCTTGTGTTAAGTTCTTTTTAGTACGTTCTTCTTTAATAATTTTTCCGATTTCCATTATTAGCACCTCCTTGAATTAAGCATAGTTGTTAACCGTAAAAATGACTAGCAACGAAATTAAACATTGATAGGTTAGGCATGCTACATATCCTTCCATGATAAAAATTTCCTTAATAATCAACAATCGTTAAACTTTTTAAGAACTCTTCTTTAAGATGTTGGTCTCGGTAATCTTGAAACTCTTTTTGATGATGTTTGAGAATTTTTCTAACATTCATCGGATTGAAACTGGTCATTAAGTCGTTAGTCAGCATAAAATCACGAGTGAGATGCCATTCATAAAAATAGCCCAATGGTTTTGCGGTATAAATAATATTCCCAATCTTGGTTTCTTCAAAACGGCGATGGGTGTGACCAAAAATCACTTGTCTGATATTAGGATAGTTGGCAAGCATGTCCCCTAATTTTTGTGTTCCTAAGAAGGCATTGATTTGATTCCAACGGGCGTATTTCCCTTCGAAGTAACGAATAAACTCTTGATGTGGAACAAAGTGAGTCGCCAAAATAACCTCTTTATTTTGATTGATTAAATCATCTAAAAGGATTTCTAGTTGTGAGAGAATCTGCTCAGTTATTTCAATATCACTTTTACCTCGCTCAATCATTCGGTCGTACCAATATAAATTTTTAGCTGCGAGTATTTTCTTTGGATCATTTTCTAAAGCAAAACTATAATCATACCAACCATTCATTCCAACTAAAACTAAGTCAGATGTTAATTCTAAATAATCTAAATTAAGAAAGCGATCATCTGGATAGTTTTCCATTTGCACTGGATTGTTTAAGCTTGGCAGTTCATGATTGCCGAAATTGTAAGTCACAGAATAGGAACTTTTTTCTAAATAAGCGACTGTTTCAAGTAACTGATTGACTGTATTGGCTGTGTCCCCAGCTAGGTGGAGATGGTTTATTTGCTGTGCCTCTAATAGCTCTATAAGGAGGTCCAAATCCTTTTTGGATAGTTTATTAATGTCTACGTGTAAATCGCTGATAACGGCTAATCTGCCCATGTAAGTCACCTCATAGATAGTATAGCGTAGTCTGTGATAAAACAGTTAGCTTTATTAACATACAATGTAATTAGATTGTGTTATAATGGATATGCGAGACGAGATTAGTAAGCAAACAGAACACCAAAAAACCACCCTATGGCGATAGGGTGGTTTTTCTTTTCACTGGTGCGAATCAGCGTTGGGTTAGTAGCAACTATTTGAATACCGTCTAGTCATCTAACTTCTGACTAATCCATAATAATATGAGTCCCACTAAAAGTGGTGCGATAAACAACGAGATTATTTGATCAAACAAACAGAATACCCCCTTTAAGGGCAGTTGCCAATAATAATTATATCATGAAAATAATCAGATTTTATGATTTGAGGTTGATCTAATGTGCTTTTTTAGTAAGCATCAAATTCTAAAATGAATTAATTAGAAACTATGTCTCCTAATAAGGTGAGATAGTTTGTTTGTGGTACGTTTAATCTTATTTTACAAAAAAATTTATAAAAAATAAAAAAATGTGCAACAATAAAAGTATTGATTACGAATAAGTAAGTAAAGGAGGCTGATAGAATGCCAAGTGATGCTGATTTAATTAAAAAGATAATCAAAAAAGGCTCTAAAGAAGCCTCTGAGATGTTAATAGAAAGATATTATGATTGTCTTTATTGTTTTTTATATCGTCAACTAGGAAACAAGGAAGATAGTTTAGATGTGACCCAGGAAGTTTTCATCTCCGTTTTAAACAGCATTCAAACCTATGATGCAAAAAAAGCCAGTTTTAAAACGTGGTTGTTTCAAATAGGAACCTATAAGGTAATTGATCGAAGGCGTAAAAAACAAGTGGTGTATGAAGAGTTGGAAGAGTATCACGAAGGTCAAACAGAAGATTTACTCGCTCAATTTGTGGAACTCGAATTATTAGAATCCGTCAATGATTATGTGATGAGGTTTCACCCAGATATTCAAAAAGTCTTTCGTTTGAAAATATATGGTGATTTTACGTTCAAGGAAATCAGTAAATTGTTAAATGAAAGCGAAGAAAAAGTTAAGGCGCAGTACTATCGTTTAGTGAAGAAGATTAGAAAGGAGTTCCAAGAAAATGAAAGATGAAAAAAAGATTGAATTACCTAATGAGTTAGAAAAACAGCAAAGTATCGCGTTTATTTTAGATCAAGTAGATGTAGTACCTCGTACTTTCTTACAGTTTATCCGAAATTTTTTAAGCGACATTAATATTAAAATTATTTTTGGTGAGTTAAAAGAAGTGTTACTGGTTATTTTTATGACATTGATCTGTGTACTTGTTTTAGGAATTCAAGTCACTCATGAGCAAATGCTAAAGACAAACTTAGTGATAGGTGAATTACAACAAGATACGGCATTTCTTACTTTTTTATTGTCTCCTTTAGTGTACGCTTTGTTCCATTATTTAAGTCTTTGGAAAGAGTATCAGCTTAAAACATTCGAATTAAAAATGACTTACCGAATCTCTTTGAAAGAACTGTTAATTATTCGGTTATTACTGTTTAGCATGGTTGCTTTGATTGTGTCTGTGACATCTAGCTGTCTATTGTGGCTAGCGTTAGAAAAAAATATCTCCTTAATCAGATTAATCAGTATTTCAAGTGCTTCTTTATTTATATTTGCAACTGTTCAACTAGTGTTGGATCAAAAAATAAGTTTAAAAAAGAGTTATATTATTAGTCCTATTTTTTGGCTGATTGTTGGTTTTATTTTATTTGAACTAAGTAATTTTGTTGGTGGCATCTTAATATGGTTACCGAATTTTTTAGTGATAATCATTAGTTTAGTTGCTATAGCAAGCTATTTGTATTTACTGAGACAAGAATTTTTAAAACAAAGAGAAGGAGGGGAAGCATATGTTAGAGCTTAAAAATGTTAGTAAAAAATTTAAGGACACACTTGTTTTAGAAGAAATCACCCTTACATTTGAAAACGGAATTTACGGCTTACTGGCTCCAAACGGGGCGGGAAAAACAACGTTAATCAAGTTGATGACAACCCTGTTATTTCCAACAACGGGAGAAATATTATGGGATGGTCAAGAAATTAATCAATTGGGTGAAAGTTATCGAGGAGAGTTAGGTTATCTACCTCAAGACTTTGGCTATTACGGGAATTATAGCCCAGAAAAATTTTTACTTTATGTGTCCGCCTTACAAAAAATGGATAAGAAAATAGCTAAAACAAAAATATCAGAACTTTTAGAACTAGTTGCTTTAACTGATGTTAAACATAAAAAAATGAAGCATTTTTCAGGTGGAATGATTCAACGTGTGGGAATTGCTCAAGCCATGCTAAATGATCCTAAATTACTGATTTTAGATGAGCCGACAGCTGGACTAGATCCTAAGGAAAGAGTTCGTTTTAGAAACTTATTACATCGATTGGCAGAAAATCGAATCATTATTTTATCAACACATATTGTTTCTGATGTAGAGTCTATTGCGAATCAGTTGATTTTATTAAAAGACCACCAAGTGTATTTATCTAATACACCAAATGAAATCAGTGAGTTGATGCAAGGAAAAGTCTTTGAAATACCTATGGAAAAAGAGTTGCCTGAGGATTATTTACTACTTAGTGAGAGACAGAGTGAACAGGGAGCTGTCTATAGGGTTGCCAGTTCCACCATTCCTAACAATAGTGTGGAGGTTAGACCAACATTAGAAGATGCCTTTTTATATCTGTTTAGAGATGAGGTGTAACGAATGTTGTGGCTAGAGTTTAAGAAGTTATTAGAGCAACGGATTATTGGTGTTTTTATTCTGTTATGTGTCGTTTTTAATCTACTGATGATAATCAACATTGGTTTTGATCAGAGCTACCTAAAAGATGTGACAGCATTTAAACATGAGCAGGGTCAATTGATTTCTCCAACAAGTATTGAAACTGCAGAGAAATTGCCTTTTTCAAAAAATCAGCAGCGTTTAGTTAATGAATTATCTGAAGCAGAGGATGTTTTTAGTCACTTATTTTATCAAGAATTAGAAGAACAGGTCATTGATCATTATCAAGTGACAGGTAAGATGTCTCAGAATTTAGGGAATAAATACCAACAATTAGAACCAGTTATTAAAAAGCTCTCTCAAGAAAAAGATGCACTAGATATTGCAGCTGCAGGAGACACTATGAATTACTTTACCTATATTAGAAATGTTTTATTTCGGATGATTTTATTAGAAGGTATTATCTTTGCTGTATTAATCGGGCTATATAGTAGTACTTCAGAAAAATTAACCAAAACAGAAGCACTTGTTTTTACCTCAAAGCGGGGGCGGAAAATTCAGTTTAGTAAATTCTTATCAGGGTTAGGATTAGTCTTACTTTTTTATCTCCTAACTACCTTTATAGTGATGTTTAGTTTTCAAATGACTGAATCACTGGCTGATTTATGGCAGAGTAGTGTAAGTACGCAATTTCACGTCAATATTTATATGCCAGATATACTGGAACTGCCATTTATTACGTGGATTCCTTTAACTTTATGGGGATATATTATGGCTTCTGCTGTTTTAGGATTGTTCATTATAATTTTCATTTATAGTAGTCAGTTTTTAGTTGGCTTGTATTTCAATCACATCTTTAAAGGATTTGTGTTCACGATTTTTCTGATAGCTTTACATAAATTGGTGAGGTTGTATGCTTTTAGACTAGGATGGTGGACGATTTTTACCGGAGTAAATTTTTTGCCAATCGCTATTGTCGAAAATCAGAGCTATTGGTTCACCGAGATGGGCATCTTCTCAATTATTCCCTTGCAAGAAACAGTGGTTGTTGTAAGTAGTTGTCTGATTTTAGGTTTATTAATCCTACCAGTCAGTCGTCTTTATTCAAGAAAGGAGGTCAAGTAAATGGTAAAAGTGGAATTCAAAAAATTTATCCAACCAATCGTCATTGGGGTGGTTTGTTTGATTAGTTTCGTTTCTTATCAATATTATATTAGTTTTATTTATACTTTTTGGCCAAATGGTGGTATCACAGAATTTTATAATTTTTCTCATGATTGGCATGACAGGTTTGGTCTCTCTATGTCAGATGCTGATTTTGAGGTCGTGGCAAATGAAAACCAAGAACGGGTAAAAAAAGCTGATAGTATCATTAAAGAAAGTGAGTATGGAAAACAACGAGGAATTAACACCTATAAAGAGTTTAAAACGTATGAAAGTGAATTGCCAGAAGGAGCAATTTTGGAATTACCTAAATCGGATCAGAAAGAACGTCAAGAGTTAAGAGAATTTATTCAACCTAATGAAAAAGTATTTTCTCAGATAGAAACTTTTGAAACAATTATAAAAGAAAAACAATCTTTTTCCTCACCAGAAGTTTTTGTTAAAGGAAGAGAGATAAATCAAAAAGAACAAGAAAAATTAACCAAAGTGTTGTTTCAAAATGACAGTTGGCGGAATATATTACCCATGTACTTACCAGATACATTAGCCAGTCGTATTTCTGATATGTTAATAACGATTTTGATTGCTTTAGGACTTTTGATACCTTCCGTTTTCGTGAAGGATACCATGTTAAAAATCAAAGCGACTCAGTGGAGTAGTAAACGAGGACGTAACATTGTTAAAAGTCAGTACATAGCGACTCAATTATGGAGTTTAATGACGATTACAGTGATGCTAGGTGTCTTTTTATATCCATTAAAAAACACCGAATTTACGCGCTACTTCTCTAGTGGATTGAATTCATTTTTAGGTGAAAGCTGGTTTCAAGGTAGAAACTATTCGTTTTTAGAAATCACTTTTGGAAGTTGGTTGTGTCTAGTCATCTTATTAGTATATTTGGTGGGAATGAGTTTTAGTCATATTTTATTTTTTATCGGTCAAACCAGCCGTAATTATTTAAACATGTTAATGAAAGTTATTCCCATGTTAACGGTATTTATTATTTTGAGTTCGTTAATATTTAACTATGCCTTTTACTTGGAAAATAAAATATATCAATGGACGGGCATTGTTAATAGTGAACTTTACGTGAGTCTATTATTGCTTATTGTGAGTGTTGGAATAGGGATTACGCCGATATTTATGAGTAAGAAGAGGGAACTAAAATAAACCCTATTACTTAATGATTTGAGGAGGAGTAATTATGAATCTATCAGTGACTATGAAAAAGTATCAAGTGGTAGGTATCATTATTATGGTTAGCTTTATTTTAGTTTTACCTCAGTTAATACTTAAAAACATGATCATAGGTTCAGATGCTCTATTTCACTTCAATCGTCTGTACGATACATCTCAACAAATCAAGGAAGGGAACTTTCAACCATTCATTTCAATGTATGGCTATCAACAATCAGGACGTGTTGTCACGCCTATTTACGCTCTGATACTATCATACATATTGGGTGCGTTACTTTTAATCTGTGGTAATTGGTTTATTTTTCAAATGGTTAGTAACTTTTGTCTTTTTTTACTCTCAGGAATATCGATGTATGCACTTTTAAGAAAAATGGAAGTCCAACAAAGAACGTGTGTGGAACTAAGTTTGTTTTTCATGACGACCTATTCAATATCTTATTGGGTTATTAGACAAGGTTTTTCTAGTTGGGCAGGAGAATTATTACCACTGTGCCTAATACCAGTAGTAACCATGTTTAAAGACAATAAATATCAACCAATTAGCGTGGCATTATCACTAGCGGTGATGTTTCAAACCCATTTTTTGACGAGAATCTTTCTTTTATTTTTTTATAGTATAGCTTTTATATATCAACTAATTAAGAATAGTCATAGACTAAAATTGATACGACAACTAGTTACTTCAATGGTTATTTTTTTCTTTTTAACAAGTAATATCTGGTATGCCTTACGGTGGCTTTATGGTAATAATAAAATTCTACCCCCATTTCAAAATACCGCAATGTTTGAACAAACGATAACAAAAGCAAGTTGGTATTGGTTAATCAATCCTTTTATTCTTCCGTTAATGATTCTTTTCTTATTATTTACCCTCATTACACGGTTTCGTAAAATGTCAGATTTAAACAAATATTTTAGCTTAATGTCTTTGTTCTTCTTTTTTCTATCTTCAAATTTTTTTCCATGGCGCTTTTTATCGACATTAGATATATCTTTAATTAAAGTCATTCAATTTCCGTTTCGTTTTTTTATACCTGGAACGGTGTGTTTAATCTGTAGTGTTGGATTAACGCTGTTAGAAAAATTATATAGAGTAAAAGTTAAAAATTTTCAGTTTTGATAGGAGCTTGTATTGTTCATAGTTTATTTTTATATGGAGATGCTTTGAAAGAGTGGGATGATCCAAAGTTATTCATTCAATCAGGAAGTCATGTTGTGATTCATTCGGAGGATGTTGATGAAGTGAAACAATCTTTTTATCAGAAAGACTTAAAAAAATCTCTGGTACTCGTTGAAAAATCGACTCCCGATTATTTACCAGTATATAGGGATTCTCAGGAAAACAACTATCAACTTTATGAGAAAGTTTTCTTTAATCAAAAAAATAAATTTAGTAAGACAGTAAAAAATCACCAATTGGTTGTAGAGTGGCAAGGGAAAGAGAATGAAGAAGTCATTGTTCCAGTCGTTAAGTATGCTCGGACAACAATAATTTATAATAATCAAAAACTAGAAAAGCCTAAATTAACAGTGTTAGGTAGTCCAATTGTTAAGAGTAGAAAAGGAGCCAATGAATTGATTTTGTATGGTGATTATTAATAATCACCATACAAAAATGCAACCAGCCTAAATGCTGATTGCTAAAAAGGAGTTGTTTATTTACTTTGGAGGAGTAAATAAATGAAAAAGTTTGTTAGGGTTGTTTTGTTGGTATACATATATAATAACTTCTAGATGTGTTAAAAGTGTGATGAAATTGTTCTAAAGTAAGAAGTTTTTTTAAAGGAATTCTTAAGATGAACTCACATGACAAGTTTGTAAGTTTTATCAATGTTAGTCGTAAGTTGGAGTTGGTAAAATGTAACCAACATTAACTAGGAGAGATGAACGATGAAAAAGATAATCCCAATTATATTACTGATTGTTGCAGGTTTTATTGGATACAAAGGCTATACTTACTATAACGACACATATAAGGCAACGACAGCTTATGCTCTTGTGCCTGAAGTACCAGAGAAGAAAGAAGCTCGGGATGACAGTAACAGACCAATCAAAGATGAAGATGGTTCAATTAATTATACTTACGACTATTCTTTTAACTTTATCAAAAAAGACGGTACAAAGCAGACACAAGATTTTGGTTTAACTGGATCGAATGCAGAACCTTATGAACCAGGTACTTATGTGACAGCTGAAATATCGAATAAACGTGTTGTTAAGGGACCTTATACAGTAAAAGAAGATCAAATCCCTAAAGAGATATTAGCTCAATTAAAAGGAAAATAACTATTTATAGGTGACATTGAGAAAACATTTTTTTGTCAGAAAAAATAAAAAATTACCCAAATAGTGCGATATAAAGAAAAAAACCTTCTTTAGATATTCCAAAATGGAATAGCAAAGAAGGTCTTTTTATTGTGTAATCCTTAAATAAAAAAAAGAGGCGGACATTTAAGTCAGCCTCTAAAAAGGAGTTGTTTATTTACTTTGGAGGAGTAAATAAATGAAAAAGTTTGTTAGGGTTGTTTTGTTGGTATACATATATAATAGCGCGTAGATATGTCAAAAGTGTGATGAAATTGTTTTAAAGTAAGAAGTTTTCTTAAAGGAATTCTTAAGATAGAAACTTATTTAACTTCCATCACGGCAAAATAATTATTTTCATTATCAGCAAAGTTAAAGACGCGACCAGTGGGCATAGGCACGATGTCACCTAAAGTTACTTGCTTATTACCTAGTTCTTGATAGAAGGCGTCAAAATCATCTGAATAAAACATTAACGAGGGTGTACCTAAGTTTAATTCAGGAGACATTTTTTCGATTATTTTTTTATCATGTAAAACGATGCTTGTTTCAGACGTTTGAGAAGGGGTGATTTCAAACCATTTCATACCGTGTTCGTTACTTACTTCTGCTAAAAGTTTAAAACCTAATTTTTCCGTCCAAAAATTTTTTGCTTCTTCTTGATTGTTAACGTATAACATAATTTGTCCAATATTTTTTATCATGGTGGTAACTCCTTTAAGTTGATAATTTTTTATAGTTGAAGTATAACTTTTTTAAGAGATAAAGACATGAATTTAGCTCAAAAATAGTTTGTTTAATCTATTAAATAAAAACAAAAAAATAGAGGCTGAATTGAGTCAGCCTCTAAAAGGAGTTGTTTTATTTACTTTGGAGGAGTAAATAAAATGAAAAAGTTTGTTAGGGTTGTTTTGTTGGTATGTATATATAATAGCGATTAAATGTGTTAAAAATGTGATGAAATTGTTCTAAAATAAGAATTTTTAATTAAGAAATTATTAAGACTGTGAAATTACCACGTTCGATCTAGTTTATCAGCGTAAAATTTGATGGCTTCTTGGTACATAGAAACGGAAGAATCAGAGGAAGTATGGGCAATAATTTCAAGTAAAACAGCCATGGCATGTTGATGTTCCGACAAATTATAGAGTGTCATGGCATAAAAAGTTTGTAGTGCTTGGTTCTCTGGAAACAGAGCGATTCCTTTAAGAAAAGTTTCCTCAGATTTTTCATACTTTCCAATTGTTCGATAAGTACTACCTAAACCAAGATACGCATTTTCTAAATCTTGAGGGGATAAATTACCATTAATTGCTTTCTCGTAGTAGGGAACTGCCCCATTTTCATCGCCTAAAGAATCAAAAGTCCAAGCGCATTGATAGTTAATATAGGCATCTTCCGGAAATTCTTGAACTAATTCGAGCATTAAATTCTTTGATTCAGTGTAATTTTTGCTATTTCGTAGATCAACAGCTAGTTTTAATTTATCTATCATTGTAACTTCCTTTCTGATATTTTAATTGTATTTATATAATTAGATAATGATATCATATAAAAATTCATTATATGTATAAATGTACTTAAAATTGTCTAATTGTTTTGAATATTATATAATTAAAATATAAAAATAAGAGGAGGAAGTCAAATGACAGATAAAAAAATGTTGAAATCAGAGAAATTAAGATTGAAAAATGACCGACTTCGAGCGCAAGGGAAAGATCCCTTAAAAGGCTCTAATCCAATGGTGAATACAGGAGTAGCTGGTATTAATAAAGTGAATATAGGCATTCGAGATGATTCTAATACAACGAGTTTTATGGATAAGACGCAACGTAACTTTAATACAGAAAATGCGTGCAAAGATGATAATCGTTAACTAAAAAAACAAGGATAACTCAAATGAGCGATCCTTGTTTTAAATTTATTCAGTTACTTGGAGCAAAACGGCTTTTTCATCACTCTAGAACCAAACCCCCACAAAAAACAGTAGAACTTCACATGAGACGACCATTGCTAGGTTTTTAATAGCTAGTGGGAAGGTTTTTGTTTTGATTTGTTCTTGGCTGTAAGCTTGGGTGTTTTTCCAAACTTTAGGGAAGATTCCCCAGATTAAAAGAAGTGTTAATGGCACAATTTTGAAAATCACGGCTAGGGTCACAGCGACAAAGGTTGCGATCACTAAAAATTGAAATAATTTAACCGCCTTTTTCTTACCAATGTAATAAACAAGGGTATGGCGGTTGTTGAGGGTATCCTCTTCTAAATCACACGTATTATTGGCAAGCATCAAATTAGCAATTGAAAAAGCGGCTGGAAGTGACATTAGACCAACTTGAGAAATGAGTGTCCAGTCAAAAGGCACTAAATTATAAATGTTGAGATACACACAAATTAACGGAATAACAACTCCCATCGTTAAACCAGAAGTGACTTCGCCAACTGGCAAACTAGATAAGGGTTTTGGTCCTGCTGAGTAAAAAATACCCATGGCATAACTAAACATGCCTAACCATAAAATAATCCAGCTCGTTTGAGAGGCTAGATAAATTCCCATTAAAGCGGAAATAATAATAAAGACCCACATGATGAACCTAACAAGATCTAAGGACAGATTTTCACGCCCAATAATATTGGTTTCGTCTTTGTAGTCGTGGACGTCTGTGGCGTTGTGGTAGTCCATATAGTTGTCCATAATATCCACAGCCATATTAAACAGCACCATGGAAATAAAAAAGATGAGCATATTGCCCCAATAAATTTGTTTAAAATGATACCATGAATAGAGGAATCCCATTAAAAAGGGAAAAATACTCGCTGTTTTAGCTTTTAATTCCACTAATTCAGCAAAAACTTTAAAACTCATTGATTAAAACATCCCTTCACTTTTCGTTCAGTGTTTATTATACTGTTATAGTAGAATTTTTCAATTATTTAAAATTGACACAGTTGTTTTAATGCGCTAAATTGAGACTATGATTATTTTGTAGGAGGCCAATAATGGCAGTACATCCACTATGGGAAAAGTATCCCGATTTAAAGAAAGATTTAATAGAAACAAAAAAAGTCATGGACAAATCCGTGAAAATTAGAAATAAAGACATTACCCAAGCTTTGCAATTATTTTTTGAAGCAGGTGGCAAGTTACTTCGCCCCGCTTATTTCTTATTGTTTTCAAAATTTGGAGACGCTGATATGCCTGAGAAAAAAGCCCATCGTGTGGCAGCTTCTTTAGAGATTTTACATGTAGCGACCCTAGTTCATGATGATATTATCGATGATTCCCCAATGCGCCGTTCATTGCCTTCGATTCAAGCAACTTACGGTCAAGACATTGCGGTTTATACAGGTGACTTTTTATTCACAGTCTATTTCCACTTGTTAGCAACATCTACAAGAAGTTTTAGAACGATTGAGATGAATGCCAATAGTATGAAACGCATCTTAGTTGGTGAACTAGATCAAATGAATTTAAGGTTTAACACAAAGATCACAGTGAAACAGTATTTTCAACATATTAAAGGGAAAACGGCCCAATTATTTGAATTTGCGTGTTTTGAAGGCGCTCATTTTTCAGACAGTTCTAAGATGGTTCAATTAACAGCCAAAAGAATCGGCTATAATATCGGAATGGCATTCCAAATTATGGATGATATTTTGGATTATAAAGCCACAGAAAGTGATATGCAGAAACCAGTTTTTGAGGATTTAAAAAATGGTTACTATACGTTACCACTTATTTTGGCTATGGAAAAACATCATGAAGAATTTGCACCGTATTTAGAGAAAAGAACTGACTTATCAGATACAGAACTACAAGAAGTCCGTGACCTAATCGCTAAATACGAAGGGATCGAAAAAGCCGAAGCCATTGCAGAACGCTTCACAGACCGCGCCTTAGCAGGAATCAAAAAGTTACCCGATCGTGAAGAAAAAGAAATCTTATACGACATAACAGCCACATTGTTAAAACGAAATAATTAATATAGAGTGGTGAAAACGGCGTTAAGCTCCAAGCAACTAAAGTAAATCGCAAACAAGTCACTTGAACAATAAAGAGAGAGGATACTAGGTGTCACTCTCTTTTTATGTACTTAAGAGGAGATATCAAAATGAAAAAGTTTAAAATATTTATGGTAATTACGTTACTTCTTGTTTTATCTAGTTGTGGAATGAGTAAGGGGAAACAAGGCGAAGAAATTCTTAATGCGAGTTTTGATTATGCCAATGAGCGTTATGATGAAAAAAATATGTTTACTAAGAAGAATACAAATGGATATGTGTATCAAGATGAGGACTATTATTATGTTCAGTTAATTAATCAACAAGAGGAAGAAGATTCATACGGCAAGAAATCAATGATTGTGATTCATGATTTTTACCGTATAAAAAAACATGACAAGTTCTCTGTATCTAAAGAAGATTTTGAAGTATATAACAATCGAGACGAAGTGGAAAGTAAACCATTTATCTATGATGAAGAAAATATAATTATTGAAGAATAACACCTTTAAAGACTACATGAAAAGTGATATGATATTTTCATGAAACAAAAACACATTAAATAAAAGAAGGTCTTTAAAATGACAAAGAAAAGTGTCGAAGAAGTTGAAGCAGCTGTTTTAAGAAAAGTGTATGATTTGATTTTGAATCCAGAAACAACAGAAGAAGAAAGAGCCTTACTTGTTTCATTCAAAGAAAAAGCAACAAGTAATCAAGATATGGAACAACCAATTATGAAGCTATCTACTGAATTAGGTCGGTTGGCACTCGTTAAGTACAACCAAAAAGCCACACTTAGCGCTGAAGTCGGAGAATTTTATAAAACAATCTCAGACACAGGCTTACTAAAAAAGAATGTAGGCTATGGCCTTTTAGCAACAAGCATAATGCTTCAAAATTTATAAAAATAAAGTACGTATGTCCGCAAAAATTTGTAGGCATACGTACTTTTTATTTCTTATCATTGTGTTAAATCAATCCGCTGACTCACTCCATAAATCAAACAACCGGTTAATCCCATTGATAATGCTTCGCCAAGAGCGACAAAACCATAAGTTATCCAAAAAGGCATATGATAAAAAACAGCTAACATGCCTGCTACAGTGAACATCGACAGAGCAAAAATTAGACTAGTAACAATAATTTTATTTTTTAAAGAAGTCATCTGTTGGGTAACCAATAGAACGATAAGTAACACTAAAAACGTGCTTAAGCTGCCGACAATCACATCAATAATGCCCAGTGGTGAGACAAAATTAGCAATCGCAACACCTAAAACAACGCTAGGCACATATCGTTTATTAAAGAGTGGTAAAAAATTGAAAATCTCCGCTAAACGGAATTGGATGGGCCCGAAACTAATCGCTGAAAAAGCGAAAGTAATCACCACATAAAGTGTAGTGACAAGAGCTATTTTTGATAGGTCAGAAACAGTGAGTTCCTGTAAGAGGTATTTTTTATTCATATTGTTTTCTCCTTTGCAAGACGAGGTGTCTTGGTAATAACTGTAACCAAAGGATGGAAAAAGATATTTTTTTCCGTAAGTGTTACAGTTTGATTCTTATTTGAGTAACCAACCACCGTCGATTGGTACAATGTTTCCTTGTAAATAGCTAGCTTGTTGACTTGCTAGAAAGAGTGTCAATTGAGCGACTTCATCTGGATTTGCCCAGCGTTTAACAGGTGTTTCACTGGCCACCCATTTTGCCATCTCACCGTCACCAACAAAATCCGCCGCATTCATCGGTGTTTCAATCGCACCAGGGGCAATCCCTTTAATACGAATGTTTTTATCTGCATAATCTAAAGCAAGCTGCTTAGTAAATCCCACGATAGCATGTTTGGCAGAAGTATAAGCAACACCGCCACCACCAGCAACAAGACCTGCAATTGAAGCCATATTAATGATACAGCCTGTTTGTTTTTCTAAAAAAATTGGCAAGACGAGTTTGGTTAAATTGAATTGACTCGTAACATTGACCGCAAAAACTGTTTCCCATAAATTATGAGATGTTTCATGAAGTGGTAAGTAGTCATCTAGAATGCCTGCTGTGTTAAGTAAGATATCAATGGTTTCAAACTGTGCTAAACACGTTGTAACAGCTTCTTCTAAAATAGCCATCTCTCTAATATCACCATGGGTAAACAAGAAATTTTCAGGATATTTTTGTTGAAGTTCAGTCATGCTATCCGCATTTTTATCTAGTCCAAAGACTTTAGCGCCTTGTTCTAAAAATGCTACAGCCTGTGAATATCCAATCCCTGAATTAGCTCCTGTCACAAAAACGACGCTTCCTTGATATTCTGGGTAGTGAATGAGCATCATTTGTCAGTAACCACTTTCCAATCTGTTGCTAAAATATCGCAAACAGTTGGGGCAAAACTAGAAAAGCCTTCGTCACTTGTTTTAATTAAAAAATAAGGTGTCACAGGACAGTTATCGAAGACGTCATCAGTTACAAGTGTCACATAAAGCTCGAATCCTCCCCAACCTTCGCGAATAATCTTTTCCCCATTTTTTAATTTAGGTAAAATCTCTTCAAATGTCATTTTAAAATCTCCTTTCGTTTAAAAACTGGTCTCATTATAACATGGAGTAAAACATACTTGTTCATTTTTCGAAAGCTTTTCTCCTTTAAATCCGATACAATAAACTCAAATAGAAACAGGAGGAAAAGCTTATGACGTTAACACAAGAGAAAAGAGACGAGTATTATCAAGCACTAGTAGAAAAAGATTCCACCTATGATGGTATTTTCTTTGCGGGAATCAAAACGACAGGTATTTTTTGTCATCCCACATGTACGGCTAGAAAGCCCAAATACGAAAACTGTGAGTTTTATTTAACGGCAGAAGAAGCCCTTCTTGCAGGATACCGACCTTGTAAAATTTGTCATCCCTTATCTTTTCCTCATGAAATTCCAGATGAAATTAAACGACTGGTTCAGGCGGTAGAGGAAGAGCCTGAAAAGAGATGGCAAGAACGTGATTTTAGAGATCTAGGCTTACATTCGGCAACGGCCAGAAGAAAATTCAAGGAGATTTATGGTATGACTTTTGTGCGCTACGCCAGATCAAGAAGAATGGGCCTTGCGTTCAAAGAGATTTCAAATGGCAGTAAAGTGATTGATCAACAAGTGGCAACAGGCTACGCCTCTCCTAGTGGGTTTAATGATGCTTTTACGAAAATTATGGGAAATCCAGCGAAAAGAACAGACATTTCGATTTTATATGCTTATTTTATTACAACGCCAATCGGAAAAATGTTGAGCTTATCTGATGATCATTACTTATATCTACTGGAATTTACAGATCGTAGGGGATTAGAAAGAGAATTAGAGGGTTTAAGAAAAAGCCAAAATTTCCGAATTATTCCTGGAAAAAATGACATTAATCAAGAAGTGGAAAGACAAATCCTTTTGTATTTTGACAAGAAGTTAAAAGTTTTTGATTTACCTTTATTTAGAAAAGGAACGCCTTTTCAGAAAGACGTGTGGGCGTTACTAGAAAAAATACCTATGGGAGAAGTTAGGAGCTATAAAGATTTAGCTCACGACTTGGGAGATGAAAACAAAGTGCGTGCTGTTGGAAATGCTAATGGTGCCAATCAGCTTGCCATCGTGATTCCTTGTCACCGAGTTCTTAAAACGAGTGGCGAATTAGGTGGTTACGCGGGTGGTTTAGAGCGTAAACAATATTTACTGAATTTAGAGAAAGAGATCAAAGAAGAGCTGTGTTAAACTGAGTTAAAAGGAACAAAGGAGCATGCTCATGAAAATTGAACTCAAAAAAATTATGCCAGAAGATTTAGTGGAACTCTGGGAGATTAGCTACGGTCCTGATGCTGATTTAGAATGGATGAACTACAACGGTCCATATTTTCACGATCCGATTTTAACAAAAGAGGAATACCTGACAGGTTGGGTGACTCAAGTAATCAATCACCACCGATTTAAACTGATTACGGTGGATGATAAAATTGTGGGCATTGTGACAGCTTATTGGGAAGATGGTAAATTGAAGCATTGGTTAGAAGTTGGCATGGTTATTTATGATCGTAATATGTGGGGAAAAGGCATTGGAACAAAGGTTTTAAAGATGTGGTTACCTTATTTATTTACTGAATATCCTGAGTTACCACATCTGAGTTTTACCACTTGGTCAGGAAACTCAGGTATGGAAAAGATTGGTCAAAAAGCTGGAATGACAAAAGAAGGCGTCATTCGTAAAGTGAGATATTGGCAAGGTAACTATTATGACTCAGTAAAATATGGCATCTTAAGAGAAGAATGTTGTTAAATAGCAAAGGTTGGCGAGGCGCTAACCTTTTTTTATACAGAAATTTTTTTAAAAACATCAACAAATTGAATAGTATTTATTGACTGTGTGGTAACTTCATACTTTATACTGTAAGTCATAACTAGGAGGCGATACTCATGTCATTACTTTCAACAGGACAATTAGCAAAATTATTTCAACTACCTAAACCCACCATCCGTCATTATGTGGATGAAAAACTTTTAATCCCTATCGTGAATGAAACGAATGGTTATCAACATTTTACAGAACGTGATGTGTACCGGTTGTATCAAATTATTTTTCTTAGAAAGATTGGCTTTTCAATTGAAGAAATCAAGAAAATGTTGAAGGATGATACGATTCTTTCAGGACTTAAAGAGTCAGTGGTTGATTTAGAAAATCAAATTCAAGAATTAAAAGCCATTCAACACACAGTGAATACAATTATTGAGACAGAAGAAACGGTCAAAATAGGTGAGATACAATTTTTAGAACAAGATATTCGTTACTTGAAAGAAGTTCCTGAGAATGTGATTAAAGATGAATCCATTGATTTTGTTGAAGCAGGAAAACAAGGCTTTACTCAATTAGAATTACTTATAACTATCATCAATAAAGAAGGAGTAGACAATACTTTTTCTCTTAGTTCGGAGTTAGAAAGTGAGCGAATACTGAAAAAAGGAACCTATGCTTGTAAAAATGTGGCGCTGATAGAAACTAAACAATTGGAAAAAGAGATTGAATTGTTTATGGCAGATCCGATTTTAAATATAAACTCAGATCAAGAAATCATAGTTTACGAAAATATCTATAGCTCTTTAGGTTACAGTGAAAAAGAAGTTTGGACGTTAGAAGCGAGAATATAAGGAGGCTTGTTACAATGGAGTACATGGGTGAATTGAATATTTTGCAGTGGACGGGTGAGTACTTTATTCAAATTCCAACAGGGTTTAAGGAAAAAGGACTTGAAGAAGATGATATTATGGCAATTGTTCGAGATGCAGTTACTTCTGAAGAAATTAAAGATTTAAAAGATATGGAGTCTATCTCTACAAGTCTTCCTTTGAAGAAAAAAACGGCGAAAGAAGTGATAGGTAAAATCGCCAAAGATGCGGCTGATCAAGGGATGAGCTTTTTAGTCGATACTTTAATCGAAACAACCTTAGATATTGATATGGGAACAGACAACAAGAAAAGTATTTTTGGCGAATTATTTACGATGGTTATGGATGAAGAGGAAAGAAGTTACATTGCATCCATTGGAAAATACGAAAAAGACCAACTATTTTTTGAAAGTATTATCCCAACTTCTGAAACGGTTCAAAAATTCTTTAAAACAGAGTACGAAGCAGATTTTTTCACAACTCATGTAGCACTCAATACCTTTGAAGCAACTGGAATATTTGAAATAGAAGAGGTAGCAGAGGCGTTCTTTGAACAAATTGTTAAATCGGATAAAATGGCTGAAGAAGTTGAGTTTGTTATTTTCTCATATAAAGGATTTGACTATGAGCTAAGTCGTTTGAGTAAACAAGAGTTGAGTTATAATTTATTTACGATGGAGATTGATTTGGAGGGTAAATCAGAGGTGTAAATTTATGGACTATGCTAGAATGAATTAACTTCAACACATTAGGAGGCTTTGTTTATGTTAAAACTTATTATCGCGGGTTAACCCTAACCAATTAAATAGAAAACAACATAGAAATTTTTTCAGCTGAGTAGCTGAGGATTATTTAGTGATGTTTTCAAGTGATAATTAAGAAAGCAAAACAAAGCGCAAAAAATGACGTTTAGCTCTGAGTAACTGGAGGAGTTGTCATAAATTCAAATTAAATAAAAAATGAAGCAGATGATGTAGTCCCTTTTATTTGATGACAGTGCGAGAGCTTATCTGCACTGTCTTTTTTGCGTGTTGTTGGAGGTGATTCCAGTGAATTAGAAAGATTATGAAGATAAATAACTAAATGATAAGGAGAGAAAAGAATGAAAGATTATCAATTAATAACAGACATAAAAAAAGATGAGGGACTAAGAAAGAGTTTTAATTGTCTTGCAGAAATGACCTTTGACATAAATTTTGAAACCTGGTACGAATTAGGCTACTGGCAAGATAACTACATCCCCTATTCATATGTAATAGACAACAAAGTAATAGCTAATGTATCGGTCACTAAAAGTGAGCTAGTGATCGATCAAGAAAAATACCGAATGCTTCAAATTGGAACGGTCATGACTCATAAAGAGTATCAAAAACATGGGTTATCAAGAAAACTAATGGAACATGTCTTGGCAGAATACCAAGATCAATATGATTATATTTACTTATTTGCTAATGAAATGGTCCTTGATTTCTACCCTAAATTTGGCTTTAAACGTTTAGGAGAAATGGAAACTGTTGTTGATGTGAGCAAATCGAAGACGAAAAAATCAGGTCTT
Source organism: Vagococcus hydrophili (assembly GCF_011304195.1). Lineage (NCBI taxonomy): Bacteria > Bacillati > Bacillota > Bacilli > Lactobacillales > Enterococcaceae > Vagococcus > Vagococcus hydrophili. The sequence goes on from NZ_CP049887.1 coordinate 1,295,542, forward strand.
GAAAAAACTAGTTTTAGGGAAAAAAAAGTGGATATTGAAAGGCTTATTTCAGAAAGAAATCAAGGTAATATCAGAACTTATTACGCTGATAACATCACCTTATCCATGTTTTATTATTCAACCATATTTACTGAAATGACTTACTATATTCAGGAACTTGATATGTATGTAGTATTTGAAGTTGAAGGAAGCAGGCTTTATTTAATGGATATTTTGACGAAGAGAGATTGGGTGTTGAGTGACATATTAAACTATTTACCAATTGAGGAGATTGAAATAATTGAATGTCCTTTTGAGTTAACAGAATGTAGCGAGCTGGAGATGAAGAAAGAGCTAAGGTTTATCGATGATGATGCGTTGTTTGTTTTAGGAAAAGATTTAACGCCATTTGAGGGAATTAAGATACCGTTGATTGGACATGCGTAATCTTAAAATGATACATTGTTGCCTTGGAAATAAAAAAAATATATGATAGAACCTAAGAGGTGAGATCATGAGCAACATAGATAAAATTTTTGAAGATGTCCGACTGATTCACGATAAAATTCTTTTTCTAAATACTGAAAAAATGCAGAAAGCTTTAGCAGGTTATACCGCATCTGAGGTTCATTGTTTGGAATACATTGGAAAAGAAGAAGATGTGAATGTGACAAAATTAGCTGAGCATTTCTTTATGACTCGAGGAGCTATGAGTAAAATTTCAAAAAAATTGACCACTAAAGGTGCTATCACAAGTTATAAAAAATCAGAAAATAAAAAAGAAATTTATTTTGAATTAACAGAAGAAGGTAAGAGAATATTTGATATTCACGAAGGACTACACGCCGAATTTAGGAAACGAGATGAACACTTATTTGAAGCAATTCCTGAGGATGTTTTGGAAAAAGTCGAATCTTTTTTAACTCGTTACAACGAACATTTAAATACTGAAATAGAGAATAAAAAGTAATCATCAGAAAAGGTGGTTACTTTTTTTATTGTTGACAAGGAAACAATAAAGGTTTATTATTTTGTTTACTAAGAAACAATAATGAAAGAGATGATTTTATGTTAACAAATGATTTACACGAAACAGTGGCAAAAGATAAATTTATTTTTGGATTAGTCGCCACGTTTTTATGTGGTATGGGATTTAGTATTGTGATGCCTGTGACACCTTTTTTAGTTCAACAATACACAACAAGTGCGTCTGATCAAGCAACCATGGTAACTCTCTTGATGTCGACTTATGCCTTTTGCATGTTTTTTTCTGCGCCAATTTTAGGGACGTTAAGTGACCGTTACGGTAGACGCCCAATCCTTTTGATTTCTTTGGTAGGTTCTTCTATTGGTTTTTTGATTTTTGGATTAGGTGGTTCAATAGGAATTTTATTTTTAGGACGAGTGATTGAAGGTCTAACAGGTGGTAGTATCAGCACAATTTTTGCTTATTTTGCAGATATCACACCAGAAAATCAACGGACTAAATATTTTGGTTGGATTAGTGCTGTTGCTGGTTTTGGTTCAGCTATCGGTCCTGCTTTAGGCGGTTTTTTAGCAACTTTTGGTTATGCAGTACCACTATTTTTTGGAGCTCTCGTATCATTTATTAATTTTTTAGTTGGGTATTTTATTATGAAAGAATCTCATCCACTAGAAAATAGAAGTCAAGAACTGACATTCCGTGACATCAATCCTATGCTTAAATTGAAGCAAGTTCTAGCCATCAAAAAAATTCGACACTTACTAATGATTGGTTTCTTTCTGTGGGTACCAAATAGTGCTTTGCAGTCCATCATGTCTCAGTTTTCTATTGATACGTTTCAACTAAAAGCAGCTGCCATTGGTTTTATTTTTTCAATTATTGGCATACAGGATATCTTATCTCAAACGTTTATCATGCCTATTCTTTTAAAAAGATTGAGCGATCAGCAATTAATCAAACTAGGAATTAGCTGTCAGTTGGTGGGATATAGTTTGATGACAGTGTCTGCATTACTACCTCAATTAAGCTATTTTATAGTTGGCATGCTTGTTTTTGGTTTTGGTGAATCTATTTTTAGTCCATCATTTAATGGTTTATTGTCGAAGTCAGCGACTCAAAATAGTCAGGGCACAATCCAAGGTGGTAGTCAGTCTATTCAAGCTTTATCACGAATTGTTGGACCGTTAATGGCTGGTCAACTGTATGTTACTTTTGGGCATTCTGTACCAATTATATTGGGTGTTGTTCTTAGTTTAGTGGGGTTACTTTTTATGGTGAATACTAAGTGAATTAATCTTTTAAAAGTAATTAGTTATCGATAAACGTTAATTAATTGTTGAAATATGATTATTTTAGGTATAGAATAATTGTAAAGAGGAGTGAGTGAGATGAAAGTGAAAAATTTTAAACGGTTGTCTAGAGTGTTGGAAGCTATTTTTAAAGTGCAAAGTATTATAGTTGGCTTAATGGCTGTTTTCATTGTTATCGGGTTAATAACAGGTATGAAACAGGATGTTGTTAAAAGTTTAAATCTGAGTGTTGATGGGATTAATCTTTTTTCTGGCGGTGGAGGTAAAGGTCATTTGGCAAATTCAGATCATTATCTGGCTTTATGTGTTTCAGGTTTCTTTAAAAGAGGAGTTCAGTCATATATTTTGTGGCAGGCAGGTATTTTCTTTTCGATTATGAGATATGAAAAACAGCCATTTACTCTAACTGTTTACCGATTACTAAGAAAAATAGGTATCATGTTAATTGCAGTTGATATCATCGCACCACTTATATACTATATAATTATCAACGTATTAATGACTAGCGGCTATCAAATTGTAATCGGTACGTTTACAGCTCAATCAGTGATTGGATTAGTGATTTACTTTATGGCAGAGGTCATTAGATATGGAATAACATTACAAAAATTTACCAATGATGTGGTCTAAGGAGTAGTAAGGGGAGAAGTAACATGGCGATTATCGTTCGTTTAGATCGAGTGATGGCTGATCGAAAGATTTCCTTAAAAAATTTAGCAGATGAGGTTGGGATTACCAATGTCAATCTGTCTAAATTAAAGACGGGAAAAGCAACAGCGGTTCGCTTTTCAACTTTAGAGGCGATTTGCCGAGTTTTAAAGTGTCAGCCAGGAGATATTTTAGAGTTTGAAGACGAAGAAGAAATAGAATAAGTATAGAGGCAAACTTAAGTGTTTGCCTCTTTTTTATTTGTATCTAGTCTGAGTTCAAAAGGCAGCTCCTGCGGCAACTTCACAAATGAAAATCAATCCGAAGAGCATGGATTGTTTTTCATTTCCTCCAGTTGCTTGGAGCAAAACGCCTTTTTCACTACTCTTATCTAGTCTGAGTTCAAAAGGCAGCTCCTGTGGCAACTTCACAAATGAAAATCAATCCGAAGAGCATGAATTGTTTTTCATTTCCTCCAGCTGCTTGGAGCAAAACGCCTTTTTCACTACTCTATTTCCTTATTATCTGCTAAACTCAAACTACATAAATAAGTTAAAGGAGAAAACCAATGTCTTTTGAACATGAATTCATACACTATAAAAATCAAAAAGTCCCGCTTAATTGGATTGTTCATTCGTGGCAAGAATCAACGACGACGGTTCTTCCTCATTGGCATGCCTCCTTTGAAATTTCCTATACGTATTCTGGAATGATTGAGAATTTTACGATTAATTCAAAGAATCATTCCACAGAACCAGGCACAGTTTTGCTGATTAATTCGGCGGAAATTCATAGCGCTCATTCGAGTTATTGTTCTGACTTAGAGGCGTTAACGATACAAATTCCTTTTGAATTCTTAAATAAATTATTACCTGATTTTGAATACATGCGTTTTGTTAATGAACCTAAAGAAAACATCAATGAACTCAATCAATTAAGAGAAATTTTGAGCAAGTTTTATCATTCAGTAAAAAATGAACCAGAAGAATTTTTAGAAGTTCAGCTCATGGCGTTAACTTATGAAATGATTTTTTTAATGGCAAAATATTGGATGATCCAAGAAAAAATGCCGATTAATTCAAGTGTTTACAATAAAAAATTAGGACAAATTCAAGAAATTCTGTCTTTTGTTCAAGAAAATTATGCCCATGATTTATCAGTTGATCAGATTGCCACAGAATTTCATCTATCAACTAACTCACTAAGTAAATTATTCAAACGAAATTTAGGACTTAGTGTCATGAAATATGTCCAGTTAGTTCGTGTGAACCAAGCACAAAGTCTATTAATACAGGGAGAGAAATCAATTCAAGTTATTTCTGATCAGGTAGGTTTTCCAAATGAAAAATCTTTTCGAAAAGCTTTTGAAGATATTTTTCATGAAACACCGAAAAAATATCAGTTGTCATACAAAAAAATGATAAAGGATCATAAAAAATAGAAAAGGGCTGAAAATGCCTTTTTTTTTGATTGGATCTGCCGTTTTTAAAAGAAACATTCGTGCTATCCTTCTTTATGTAATCGATTTCAATAATTAATTGGAGGATCATCATGAATAAGAATAGTTTTTTATTTAAAGCGTCGTTACTCTCTATTTCTTTAGTATTAGTAGCAGGACCTGTCGTATCATCACTCATTCCTTTAATTCAACAGAGCTTTCCAAATCAAAGCACATCGTCTATTGAATTAATCGCAACAGTCCCTAATTTCGGTATTTTAATTTTCGTTTTACTTAGCAATTTTATAATAAAATTTATTGGCAAGAAAAAGACCGTTTTATTAGGATTATTCGTTGCTTTAATCGCTGGATTAGTTCCAGTCTTTATCGAGAGTTACACGATCATTTTAGTTTCTCGTTTCTTCTTTGGTGCAGGAATTGGATTATTTAACGCGCTAGCGGTGAGTTTAATTACTGAACTTTATGAAGGCGAACAACAAGCCAGTTTAATGGGCTTACAAGCAGCAATGGGCTCAATCGGTAGTACCGTCATGACCTTACTTGTGGGTTACTTTACTCGGTTCGGTTGGCAAAACTCATTTTTAGTGTATGCCGTAACAGTGTTACCTTTAATTCTATTTACCCTATTTATCAAACTGCCAGATGATGGCAAAGAAGTTTCTGGGCAAGCAGTTAAAAAGGAAAAAGAAAGTGTTAATGCTCCAACGATTGTGTTATCAATTTTTGCTTTAATTGTATACGCTTTATTCTTCGTGGTAATGTTAAAAACAGCAACTTTATTAGTTGAAACAGGACTTGGAAAACCAGAAACAGCGGCTAGTATTTTAGGGTCAATCACGATTGTTGGCATTGTTGTTGGTGTTTTCTACGGTAAAATTTTCAAAGTGTTGAAACAAAATGTCTTACCGATTGGACTTTTAGGTATGGGAATTGGCTTTATGTTAATTCTCTCAGCAAGTTCCATCTCAATGGTGACAGCTGGCGCGATTGTTTCAGGATTATCTTTTAGTTTAGCAGCGCCATTTATGTTTATGTTAGTTGGACAAGTAGCACCGAAAAATTCAGCTAACTTAGCTACAGGATTATTATTAGTAGGGATTAATTTAGGGGTGTTTTTATCACCAACAATTAATGGTTTCTTAGGAAAAATGACAGGTATGACGAGTGCAGCGGATAGCTTTTTAATGAGCGGTATCGGCTTAATCGCTTTAAGTGTTCTATCATTTGTTGTTCTAAGTGCGCAAAAGAAAAAACAAGTGACACCAGACACACAAAAAATATAAGTTAAAAGAAAGAGGTTATTCCTATGGCTTTAGTACAAGTAAATTTTATTTCAAAAATGTTATCACGCACAGTGACCTTTAATGCGATTATTCCTTTAGATAAAATTTCATTTGGGGAAGAAGAACAGAAAGAACAAAAACCGCTTAAAACATTGTATTTATTACATGGCGCTTTTGGAAATTATACAGATTATTTATCGGGTACTCGAATTCAACGTTGGGCAGAAGAGCATAATTTAGCGGTCATCATGCCTTCAGGAGAAAATCAATTTTACGTGGATAAACCAAGTCGTGGCGAAAATTATGGTTCTTATGTGGCACAAGAATTAGTAGAATTTACAAGAAATATGTTTCCTTTATCTCATAAAAAAGAAGATACATTTATCGCGGGACTTTCAATGGGTGGTTACGGTGCTCTAATTAATGGGTTGAAATATCATGATACCTTTAGTCATATCGGCGCGTTTTCACCAGGCTTAATGAATGATCAAATTGAAGCCAGATCAGAGCTGTTATCTGTCACAGGGTGGAGTTTAGACTTTTACGATAATGCTTTTGGTGGCATCGATACGATTAAAAATAGTGACAAAGATTATTGCTATTTAGTGGATCAATTAATTGAATCAGGGGAAGAAATTCCAAAAATCTACTTACCAATTGGAACAGATGATTTCTTGTTAGAAAGTGTGCGAGGATTTAAATGGTTTATGGATGATCATCACGTTGAGATGACCTACATTGAGGATGCTGGTGGTCATGAATGGGACTTCTGGGATACTTATGTGAAGAACTTCTTAGACTGGTTGCCACTTGAAGAAAAAGGCAATTTTTTAAATAGTGGAAACGTGACGGAATAATTAAGAAAAGTGATGAACTGAGAAAGTTCATCACTTTTTTTAATTATTAAACTCCAAATAATGAATAATCGTCACAAAACTAAAATAAGAAGCACCAATAATCGGAATAATAAAAATAAACAGACCTTCATTGAACCCAATCCAACCAGAAAAAAACAAGATAAGAAACAAACTATGAACGGTACCTAAAGTTTTAACCATCGTTTTTCTTTTACGGGATAATTTGACTTTAAAGGCAGACAAGCAGATAAAAAGGGAAATTCCACTTAGTAAATAGGCGACCAACTGATTATCATCAAAGCTGATCCCAATACCTTTCCCGGTGGCAAAAATAAGGGATAAAAAGCAAATGACTGTAAAAAGTAAGGTGAGATAAATTGTTTGATGGTAGTCTGATTTCATATATAGTCCTCCTAACTATGGTTTAGGGATGTCGTAACCAATAGCCTTTAATTCTTTATTACTTGGTGGAAAGGCAAATTCATTCTTAATAAAATTTATATCTTCTGGTGTATTACCATTATAAACAGGGTAATAGGAAAAGTCGTGGTGTTTCAGGTTATATCGAATGAAATAATCCCTTCCAGTTTCATTTTTGCTCACGAGAGGATCTGTGTTATCCATTTCTTTATCAGATTTAGTCGTAAACGTCATCATGTATTCATTACCTGTAAAATTTAAAAAAGTTTTTTCTAAAATAATCAGTTCACTACTGGAAATATTTTTTTCCTTTTTTAAATAGTGTTTGATTTTCCAATCTGCCCATTTATTTAAGGCTAATGGTGATAGGCATAAGATTGTTATGATCACGAGAAAGATGAGGCTGATTCTTTTTTTAGTCATGGTGAGAAGTCCTTTCTTTAATAATCTCCAATTTTTCGAGGAGTATAGCCATTTTGAAAAATATCAGGTAATGCAGAAGGATAGATATACTGAACGTGTGCATAGTAGTCTTTAACAACTGGCGAGTTACCACTACCATACCAGTAAGAATTAAAAACAAGTTTTGAACAATAATTTGGATTGGTAACTAATGGACCGGGAGAGATTAGGTATTTAAGGTTAATATTGCGTGAATAACTACCTGAATAACTAAAATAATGTTTATCTGCATAACTAGCTACTTGATTAGCCATATTTTTATTTGGAATTCTCCATATTTGAATTTTATAGTTAATGTTTTGATCAGGGGTCCAACCTTGTTCAGAATAACCGAACAACCAGTTATTAGCTTTAAATTGATGATTATTTTTTTCGATACCGCCAGCAAACCATTTTACAGGATTTCTTCCTCCAGTCATTTCTAGAATATAATTATCAGTTGTAGCAATGGCGGCATGTCCAGGACCTTTTGAATTAACAACAATAATATCACCTTTTCGTAAATCTTTCTTAAAACGATTTGCACTTCTTTTTTGAGCGTCTGAAAAACCACGTGTGCTGATATCAGTAATGGAATTTTCTGAATAGGCTTCTCCTTGACCATCAGGTAACGCACCAAAACGTATTTGTTCAAACCATTCATCAAAGCTTTCCTCTAGCTTAAAGATTTCTTTAGTTTCAGGGTATTCATTTAAGGATATTTTGTAATTATAAATAAAATCTTCCAAAGAATATAGTTCTCTTTTTATTTTACCAGTTGATATCGCATATTCATAAAATTTTTCTATCTTATCATCTCCGATAATTTGAGTATCTGGTATGTTGTTTTCTAAACTATCAGATATGTTGGTTATATCTGATATAGGTGTAACAGCTTCTTTTTTTGCTGATTCTTCTGTAGTAGTTGATAAAATTTCTGAATCAATATCAGTTGAAAATTTAGTGGATGTCGAATTTTCTGTAGCAGCGATACCGATTGAATTTGAAATTAGTAGAGAAAAAATAAGTAAACTTGAACTTAACAATTTTCTTTTCATTAATAACAACCTTCTTTCTTTTTGATGCCCTAAATATCCCATAAACTTTCCTTTTAAGTAAGCAATCAGCAGTTTACATCATGTCAACCAGAGCGAGCAACGTTGTTATATCAATGTTTAGAACACGCGTTTTTAAACCGTTAATAACTTTCTTTTTTTGAGACGCACGCAAAAAGTGCTGAGATGTACATCAATGATTGCTTATTTTTTTCTTTGATACTCGTTATAGTTAAGGTAAATAACTAAAATGAGAGAGGAAGAGTTTTTATGAATTTCGGGACTTTTATAAAAAACAATCGTATAATAAAAGAAAAGAGTCAAAAAGAGATGGCAAAATTTTTAGGGGTCAGAAGACAGTCGGTTTCGAGGTGGGAAAATAACTTAGCTTTTCCTTCTTTGGAACATTTATATGACTTGTCCGAATTTTTAGAGATATCCATGGAGGATGTCTTGATCAATTTGCGTTATTCCCTAATGGAAAAGAAAGGTTGATTCATGTGACATTGGGTAGACGGTTGAAGCAAGTCAGAGTAGAAAAAGGTTTTTCTCAAGCAGAGGTGGCTGATTTTTTAAATATATCACGGCAATCAATTTCAAGGTGGGAAACAGATAAAGCATACCCCGATTTGGATAATTTGGTTGAGTTAAGCAAATATTATGAAGTGTCGATTGATGAATTATTAACAGAAACTAAAGTTCTCCAACATGAGATTAATCAAAAAACAGATCAAATGAATAAAAATATAGAAGAAATAGAAAAGAAGCAACAAAAGCTAAACCAATTATTATCCTCAGATAGTGATGAAAGTTGGGTGTTACTATTATTTACTGCTTTGTCTATTGCCATCGCTCCTTTTGGGTTAATTGCACTTCCTCTTGTTCTATGGCGTAATAAAAAAGACAATCAATTTTATAAATTAATCGTCTTTTTATCAATATTGATTTTTGTATATAATATTTATGTTTTACAGCTAGGTATAACAACTAGTCTGGATATTGGAACGACAGTGAATGTGGAATGATTTATTCAACAACGAGTGAATTATTTTTAACAGTGGTTTTTACTTGGACATTAGAAGTATAAGAACGATTTTTCCAAACACCCTTCCCAATCGCCAGAGAATCAGAATGTCGTTTAACAGAAGTGTTTGAAAAACTACCTTGTATCGCTGTGAATTGTCCACTATGAGCGGCAGTTATTTTGTTTTTTTTTACATTAACTTTGTAAGAAATGGTCCAAGAGTTATTTTTACTTTTAGAAACAGTATAGGTCTTATCAGGCATTCTAGAAAAAAGCGAGTTATCTAAAATAGTGATCGTCACCTTTTCTCCCTGTTCTTCTAAAGTGAAGGTTTCTAGTAGTTGATGATTGTCTAGGTCGTAGTTGACTTTTGTCTCACTTGCTAAAGCATCGTGTCCATTTAAGAAAAAGCCACCACCAAAAACAGAGAGACTTAAAACTAATTTTTTCATAAATACATTCCTCCTAAATAAATGTGATAGTAAAAGTTTACCGTTTTTTAGGAGAAAAAAAGAGCAATCAGTGGTTTACATTAGGCAACCACTGATTGCTTTTTGGGTTGAAGCCTAAGAACATAGTAGAAAAATTAACTGAATAATAGTAATAAAGTATCTCTATTCATTTTATAATGTTCAATTTTTTTATTATTTTGTAAGTTATAATAACCGATAGTTTTATTATAATCATTTATTTATCCATGTAAAGTAGCTTTTACATGGGTAGATTGAGTAATGTAAAACTACTTACTATCGTTTAATTTTATCTCTTAACTCATAATGATTAAAGAACAAAAAAATAAAAAGGAAGTGTCTATTTGGAAATAAGCAAAAAAATTATTGAAATTAGAAAAAATAGTAACATGACACAACAACAGTTTGCTGAGCATCTATTTGTTACGAGGCAAACTATTTCTAATTGGTAAAACGAAAGGAGTTATCCGGATTTAGAATCATTAATATTGATTAGTGACAAGTTCGAGGTATCGTTAGATGAACTAATTAAGGAGGATACAGTCATGGTAAAGAAAATCAATTTTTGGGTAAAAAATAGAAGAGGATTAAGAAATTTATTAGTGATAACATGTTTAATTTTATTTTTATCATCAATGTATAGAGTATGGTGGTTGAAATGTGAAGCTGATTCAATTAATAAAATTGAAACAAAGTTAGAATGGGATGGGTATGATCAAAATGGGGATTATATTGAAGATAGGCAATATAAAATTAATTCTTCCAGACAGGAAAATAAATTTCCTAATCCTATTTTTAAACCATATTCTGTAGAAGTAGAAGATATGTCAGAGGGAATTGTAATTCAAACTACTAATAATAAGATATATAGACTTTTTAATGGGAAAGGATTAAGCTTTGATTTAAATTCTAATTTAGAAATTAGTAACAATCAAAATTTAATTGAGAAGAGTGAAGGTCAGGCTGAATTATTTCTTGAAGAACATAAACAAGAAATACAATCGCTATTAGAAGTAAGTGATGAATATTATAAAAAAATTAATACTTAAAAAGGATAAAGAGCTATGTGTCAATTGACGCATAGCTCTTCATCTCTACTTAATCATTCCCCACTTTTCAGGTGGCCAGAATGAAACTTTTGCTTTTCCAATAATATTATCTTTAGGAATAAACCCAACTTCGGGATAGCGGCTATCTTTTGATACGCGGCGATTATCCCCTAAAACAAAATAAGTATTCTCAGGAACTGTTTGTTGTCCAGTCAGTTCTGACAGGGTAAAATTCGGAGTTAATGGCTCAGCGTTACCGGCATCTTTCCATTTTTGTTGGTAATCAGTTAGGTAAGGCTCATTCAAAGCTTGTCCATTAATCAGTAACTGATCCTCTTTATATTCAACCGTATCTCCTGGTAATCCAATCACACGTTTCACATAAAAAAGGGCGGGATCATCAGGTGCTTTTAAAGGAACCACATCAAATCGTTTGATGTCTCCTAATTTATAGGCGATAGCTTTTTCTCCATCAACGAGTGTGGGCATCATAGAAAGTCCCTCTACTTTAATGGGTGAGAAGACAAAGACTCTAATCGCAACTAAAATAGCCACAAGTGAAACTAGCCAAAGTAATTCTTTTATCCAATGTTTGATCATTCCTTAACCACCTTTAGTAATTTCGTTTATCATACCATAAAAACGTGTGGTACCATTCACCCCATAAAAAATTTCATAAATTATTAAAATTTAAGAGTGCCATGCTTTGTTTGTATCAAAGTAAGTTGCTGATTCAAAAGCATGTGCCACAATCTCATCTGGAAACCCAAGGGCGTCAATCAGTTTAATGGCGTTTCGAGAAGTCGCCACGCCGTCTTTGAGTAAGTAATCAAAGGTGATTCCTTGATCCTTTTCCACTGTTTCTTCGAAATGAATATTGTCGCAAGCACCACCTAGAATTTGAGGTAATTCAATATCATGAGTTGCCACAAATGTCAGTTGATGTTGTTGATTTAACCACTGAATCACACTAGAGGAAGCTGCGATTCGTTCAATAGTATTGGTGCCTTTTAAAATCTCATCAATAAAGGTATAACAAAATTCCCCAGTAGCGACTTGATTGATCAGACGACGGAGGGATTTGATTTCGGCGATAAAGTAACTATCTCCATCAATCACACTGTCGCTCACTCCCATAGAAGATAGGATATGTCCTCGTTTTAATTGGAATGAAGTCGCCAAGCAAGTATTAAGTGTTTGTGCTAACAAGCAATTGATGGCAACACTTCGTACATAAGTTGATTTACCAGAAGCGTTTGAGCCTGTAATCAGAGTGCTTTTCTGCCAAGCAACAGGATTTGGGACAGGTTCGCTAAGTAAAGGATGAATGACATTTTCGCCTACGACTTCGTTTTTATCTGTAAATTCTGGCAGACACCAGTGATCCCCGTAGACTTCCCGAAGATTTAAAATCGCAATGCTTACTTCTAGTTGTCCTAGTAAATCCCAAATGTCTTTAGCATCTTGTTGGTGATGACTGAGTGCTTTTGAAACAGTCCCATAAGAGATGAAAGGTAGTAAAAAGGCCCCACCTAACATTTCGACCATCATCTCCATTTCGCCACCAGTTTTAGTTTTAAAGGCAAAAGCGAAAGGTAAGACTTTTTGAAAAGGCGCTATTTTTTTCTGTAAGTCTTCTTTGACAGGTGAATTTTTCTTACTTAATTTAGTCCCAAGAGACAAGCTTTGAACCAAGTAGCTCATGGTTCCTAGTTCCACATCTAGTTTTCCTTTTTGGATGAAGTAAAAAATAGTGTTAAAACAAAGAGAAGCCAAACCAACAAACAAGCCAACAGGACCAATAAAGATAGCTGAAAGTAAGCTAATAATAGGTAACAGACCAAGAAAAGCAAACAGTCCTTGTTGTTCAAACACAGGTTTTGTCTGTTCATTCAAATAAGCTTGAATATAGTTAAAATCCTTTTTCCCTAATTGGGCAAATTGATATGAAAAAGCTTCACGTTCTGCAGGATGTTCTTTAAAGTAAGCGATAATTTCTTCTGAGGAGGTTTTATCATCACTTAAAGAATAACTACGTAGTGTTTCATAGAGCTTTTCTGAGCCGATACTTGAGTAAGTGAGATTGAGTCGTTGAAAGACCTCAAACATATCCAAATCTTGCCAAGTTAAATCATCAATCAGACTATTCTCTTGCTGATTTTTTAAACTAAACGCTTTATAGAGACTTTTCTCCGTGTCTCTTTTAGTGCCACGTGGAATATTTCCCCAATCTGATTTAATCTGTTTTCTTAATTTCACACGACTGACATAATCAAGATAATAAAAAAAGCCAGTAATGCCAAGCACGAATAAGACTACAATTCCTATTTCATTCATAGTAGGACTCCTTTAAAAAAATAATAAATTCATTATATCACGTTTGTTTTGAGAGTTTACGGTATACTAGAAAGAAAAAGTGATGTGGCGTAAGATGAGAAAGGTTTATTTTATCAGACATGGTTTAAGAGATACGACAGTCAAAGATGACATGCTTGCTCCTTTAACAGAACAGGGAAGAAGAGATGTTGAAATTTTAAGTGAAAAACTATTAAAAGAAGAAATTACTCAAATTTATACGAGTCCCTTTTTACGAGCTAAAGAAACAATCATGCCTTTAGCAAGGCAATTGAACCTAGAAATGAATGTCATCGAGGAATTAAAAGAGCGAGAAGTCGGCAGTTGGGTGAAGGATTACCAAGAGTTTACGAAAAATCAGTGGGCAGATAAAGCGTATAAATTAGAGTCAGGAGAATCTTTAAATGATGTTTCAAAGCGAGGTATCGCTACATTTAATCAACTGCAAAAGAAAAGTTCCGGGGATTTTGTGATTAGTGGTCACGGAACATGGTTGGCTGTGTTGTTTAATCATTTAACTAATGGGGAGTTTGATTATGAAGGATTTAGAGAGATGAACTTTCCAGATGTCTACTACGGCGAATTTACTGAGGATGACCAATTTATTTCTTTGAAAAAATACTTGACCTAAAACCCGTTTCAGTCGGTATAGTGTGATTAAAACTACGAGGAGCAAACACATGATTACACATATATTTTCAGATTTAGACGGGACATTATTAAACGAGACGGGGGACGTTACAGAAACCAACGCTGCTATGATTATTAATAGTGGTATTCCTTTTAGCTTAGTTTCAGCAAGAACCCCAAATGACATGGCGCCCATTGTTGAGAAACTGCAATTAAACTCGCCTCAGGTGGCTTTTAATGGTGGTTTGATTTACCGTAATGAATCAGGGAAACGGGTGATTATTTCAGAAGAATTTATTGAGTGGGAGATGGCTCAAAAGATCATCACCTTGATTCAGACTTACTATCCAAGTTTGAGTTTTAGTTTCTATGACGATGATAACTGGTATACGTGTAAGATCGATGAAGGAATCAAAAGAGAAGAAAGTATTGGTAGTCAAATCCCACAAGTTGTAGAAAGAGAAGTCTTTTTTAGCCAAGACCCACGTAAATTATTTAAAATTATGTTGTGGATTTTTGATGCTGAGGTGATGGAAGAGGTCAAAGAGTTTTTTGCTAAATTAGAAATAGAAGAATTAGCTTTTACCCAGTCTAGTCCGTATACTTTAGAAATCACGAATATCAAGGCGCAAAAGTCTAAAGGGATTGATTATATTCTGTCTCATTATGATTTAGATAAGGAGCATGTGGCGGCTTTTGGAGATGGGCATAATGACATTTCCATGTTAGAAAAAGTGGGGCATCCTGTGGTCATGGAAAATGCCAGTGATGAAGTCAAAGCTTACGGTCGCTATATTACTAAAACCAATTTAGAAGACGGCGTGGGGTACGGCATTGAAACGTATTTTTTGAAAAAATAGAGGAGTGACGTGAGTGGCAAACATACATGATATTGCGAAGAAAAGTGGCTATTCAGCAGCAACCGTTTCTAGGGTCTTGAATCAGCGTAAGCATGTGTCAAAAGAAGCCCAAGAAAAAATTAAAGCAGCCATTAAAGAGCTGGACTATGTGCCAAGTGAAATCGCTCGAGATTTAAGTCGAGGGAAAACTTTAAATATTGGGATTGTTTTACCACACACCAAGCATCCTTTTTTTACAGAAATTTTGCGAGGAGCCATCGATGCCTCTTTTCAAACGGACTATCATTTGGTTATTCTGCCCTCTGCTTACGACAAGGAAAGAGAGCTGGCTTATTTAGAGCAGTTAAGAAGGAATGCCTATGACGGCTTGATTTTCACCTCCCGTGGCTTGTCACTTGAAACCTTAGTCAGTTACACAAAATATTCTCCCATCGTGTGCTGTGAAGACCCTGGAGAAGTTGAAATTTCAGCAGTGTATTCTGAGAGAAACATCGCCTATGAAGCAGGTATGAGATGGTTAAAGGAAAAGAACTATCAGAAAATTGGTTTTTTCTTTAGTCGGGAAGCTAAAATAAGCGCCACAAGTCGTGAAACAGTTAAAGCTTATCAAAAAGTGTATGGACAAGAATTGACAGAACAGTGGATTAAAACTGGCATTGCCACTTATGAAGAAGGCTATCAAGCAGCGAAAGAATGGCATGAGTCAGGGGTGGAAATCGAAGCCATATTTTCTAATGGAGATGATGTGGTAGCTGGTGCTAGACAATTTTATCTTGATTACAAATTATCAGTGCCATTTTTAGTGGGACAAGAGATGCAGTTAAGTAGCCAATTACTTAATATTTCAACTATAGACAATCGATTTGCTGAAATAGGTAAGAAAGCTTTTGAATTAATTTTAGACAGCTCGAGAGTGGAAAAAATCGGGATACCTTCAAGGTTTGTTGTGAGGGAAGATAATAAGTCATAGAGGCTGTGACAGAAGTGTTCAACTTCAAGAAATAAGAAGGAAATCACGAAAAATGCTTTTCAAATTTTTGTGATTTTCGGCTTATTTCCAAAGAAGCTACTTCTGTGACGCCGTTTAGAGTGCAACTTAATTATATCTTATTTTTCCTTAAAAACTAACCGATAGTATAAATAATGAGGTATATTTATATTGAAAAGTTGGAAGGGAGTTTTGATGAAATTAAACAAAAGAATGAAAAGGCAAATGATTGCAGTAACTATTTTACTAATTATGCACCTAATATGTGGATGGTTACTAGAGGATGTTAATATTATCTTTAATCCTAATTATGGTTTAATTATTTGGATAACAGTGTTGAGTATTCCAATTATCTCGTCGATTTTAATGGTTTTAACTCATGATTATTTTAAGCCGAAAGTGAAAGGTGTGGTGTCTGTTTATCTAGCCCCTATTATTTTCTTTGTGTGTGGTTTAATCCTGTATTTATTATCAATCAAGGGGATAAAAGATGTTGAAAAAATAAATTTTCTAGTAGATTCTTATTTTATTATGTGGGTTCTTAGCTTTTTGATGGTTGGTGTAGGATTTATGGGAGTAATCGGTGTAACATTACGAGAAATTGTAAGAAAAATAGTAGAGAAGATGAAAAATTAAAAAGGCGTTTAGCTCCTGCGGCAACTTCGCAAATATTAATCAATCCGAAAAACATGGATTGTTTAATATTCACTCCAGTTGCTTGGAGCTAGACGCCTTTTCATCACGCTTATGTAGTCCGTATTCAAAAGGCAGCTCCTGCGGCAACTTCGCAAATATTAATCAATCCGAAAAACATGGATTGTTTAATATTCACTCCAGTTGCTTGGAGCTAGACGCCTTTTTCATCACTCTATACGCCATATCTTTTTTTCTTAATCAAATAAACAACGGCTAGGACGAAGCAATCGAAGAAGAAGCTATCGATGTGTGGTTTTGGTACGTTTCCTCCAGCAATACCTAGGCGATTGCCGGTAGTAATTAGTAGTGGCCAATCAATATCAAAAAGATTGATATTAAGTTGGATAAAATGTACTAGTAGAATAATCAAAAAACTAAGTGCGAAAGATTCATAAACTGCTTTTTTTTGGAGTTCATCATAACGATGTAAAATCAGTAACATAATAAATAAGCGAACAACAGAATACAGAGCAAAAATGGTAACACCAAACTGTAAAAAAGCTAATAAATAATACCCAATCATCATCTCTACACCTCCAAATGTGTGTGATTAAATCCCATAACGTTTTTTCTTAATAAAATAAACAATGGCTAAAACAAAGCTATCAAAGAAAAAGCTATTAATATGAAGTGGTGGACTGCCAATAATGATGCCTGGTACCGTACCAGGACCAACAATCAGCGGTAAGTTAATCTCGAAAACGTTGATCGTCAGTTGGATGAGATGAACAACAAGAATAATCAAGAAAGTAATAGCAAATGATTCATAAACAGCCTTTTTCTGAAGTTCATCGTAACGATCCATTAAAATCAACGTTAGAAATAAGCGACCAACAGAATAAATCGAGAAGACACCAATTAATATAAGTGAAAACATGAGCAAAACATTCCAAATCATTTCCTACACCTCCGAATTTAATTCAAAAATCTCTTCCACACTAAGTTCAAAATAGCTAGCAATTTTAAGTGAGAGCTCTAAACTGGGATTGTACTTCATTTTTTCAATGGCAGTCATGGTTTGTCTTGAAACCCTCAAACTATCTGCCATTTCATTTTGTTTAATCCCACGAGTTTCTCGAATGTCTTTAATTTGATTTTTTACGGTAATAGTCATTGTTAGCCTCCTTTTTACTATGAGTAAAGATATCTTTACGTATAGTGTAATTCTTTTTGTACAGAAAGTAAAGTTATCTTTACTTATATTTTGTGGACTCGAATAATGTCACAAGTTTTTTTGTGACAATCAACGAAATAAGAGTTATAATTAAAAAGAGGTGATAGACTTGGAACGGATAATAATTAATATAAATAAAGCTATTGATAGAAGTGGAGTGACTCATGAAGAGCTTTCTAAAAAAATGGAACTCTCACGTAGTTATGTGACAATGATTTTAAAAGGTGAACGAAAAATAAATAAGGAATTAGTTGTCTGTTTTTCAGAAGCCTTATCATTAAGTGTGGAGGAATTATTTTCTTTTGATTTAGATCAAGAATATGAAGTTAGAACTCGAGGAGAATTTAAAACGAGAGCATCGAAAAATAAATTGGCGAAATTGAAAGTAAGAATGGACGACTATTTAAGATTGAAAGGTATGTATGAAAATGAATACATTGACTAAAAAAGATATTCATAACAATGCTAGAAATAGTGCTATTTTATTTTTAAATGCTATAGGAAGTAAAGATTTTATAGGTCCAACGTTAAGTACTATTTTAGATATCAAGAAAATAATTTTGATTAAAGATGTTATTGAAGATCCAGAAGCTGAAGGATTTAGTGCGAAAAAACAAGGAGAAAAATTTTTATTTGTTAACACTAAGTTTAATCAACGACTTCAAAATTTCACCATTGCTCATGAACTATTTCATTTAGATGAAATGATAGTCCAACTAGAAGATGATCAGGAAAATGAGCGAGCAGCAGATCATTTTGCAGCAAATATTTTATTACCAGAAAATATACTTTTTGATAAGAAGAGAGCTTTAGAAAATTTAGGCTTAAAGGAAATAGAAGTTTTCTTTAAATTAGCTGATTTATCAGAAGTCCCTTATGAAACGTTATTTGAAAGATATAAGGAACTGAAAATAAGTGTGATTGTTTTAAAAAGGGAGTTAGAGCTAATGAAGGTTAAAGCTGATAATCCATTTTTAGGAGAGAAAGAAGAGGGATTTCAGCAGTTACGAAAAACTTATATGATAGATGAAGTGACCCTTGATAAAGCGAATTGTGAGACTGCTTTTGTGAAATTAGACATGTTAACTAATTATTTTGAAAATACTGGTACAGGACATGGGAAATAAATTAGCAACCTTTATTGATACGAATATATTACTATATATTTTCACGTATCAAAAACAGGATGTCTTTCAATGGATTGATGAATTATATGACACTATCTATGTTCATAAAGATATTTTAGAGGAGTTAAATAGTCAAAAGAGTAAAGAGATTATTGAAGAAAAAATAAAGAGTAACTCTAAATGGGTGTTGTTTGACCCAGAAGATGAAAATCGACTAACAGATGATGAGTACACTATCTACTTAGAAATATATAATGAAATACGTAGGCAATTTACGGAGTATAAGGAGCTACGATTACATAAAAATACAACAGATTACGAGATTACGGCGATATAGGAATTTTGGCGGGATGTTTATTTTTAGAGACAACGATTATTACCTCCCATGATAGTGATTTCAAACAAGTGATTCAGACAAACGATTTGAAAATATCTTTTGGAAAAGAAGAGATTCCAGATGAAGAAATAGTTATTCATGATTTGCTAGTTTTAGGGAATCAATTGATTCAACAAAAAATTTGTAGAAGAAGTGAGTATCGAAAATTTATCAAAGCTATTCTTGGAAAAAATAGCTTTGATATTATCGATAGACAATTAGTTGATGAGATGAATGAAAGGTGAGCGGTATGATGTGAGTCATTTCGCTTCTTTTTTTCAACTTTTACCCTTTAACGTAAGTTCGATACACAATATTGTTGATAACCTTAACGTCTTTCACACGGAGTCCTAAAGGTTCTTTAACGGGTTTAAATAAAGGAACCCCTTCGCCTAAAATCACAGGAATGGTTGCCAATTGATACTCATCAATCAGATTGGCATCCATAAGAGGTTGCACGATACTCGCACCACCTACAACGAAAACATCTCCGCCATCAGTTTCTTTTAAGTTATTAACAATATCAACGACAGATTGATCAGTGAAAATTAGTTTTTCATTCGCTTCACCAGAACGAGAGGTTAAAATATAAGATGTACTATCACTATAAGGATAATGATCAGGTGAAAGAACTTGAGTAACTTGATCATAGGTTGTTCTACCTAGAATAACCGTATCCACATGTTGATAAAAATCTTCATAAGAGGTATCTGTTTCAGAGTTGTCCACATTTGTGGATAACCAATCAATCCCCCCTTTATTATCAGCAATGTAACCATCTAAACTTGTCGCGATATAAAGAATAATTTTTCTATTTGTCATAAGACACGCTCCTTTTTATTTCTATCTTAAGTATACAAGGCTATCCCTTGTTTGATAAGAGACAAAACTGTATAATGTCGCTATAAGAAATGTGAAAAGAGGGTTGAAAATGAAAGAAAAAAGTATGGATATGCGAATTTGGCAATCTTTTTTTGAAATGATGGTAGATGAAAAATATCAATTTAGCCAAATTCGAGTAAAAGAAATATGTGAGGTAGCAGATATTCACCGTTCCACGTTTTATCGTCACTTTGAAGATAAATATCAACTTTTAGAGTTTGGCTTATTTGTTCTTTGGAATGACTATTTCGAAATTGATGAACGAGACAAATTTTATACCCCATTTAAAACTTCTGTTGATTTTTACGAAAAATCGGAAGCACAGCGTTTAATTAATCGAAATTATTTAGATCAATCCTTTATTGAAACAGTCGACGCTTTTTTCTTGAAACAAATGTCAGCTTCATTTGGCGTCATTTTAAAAGAAGATAGTAGAAATGGCTTACCGAACGATCTTTTAACGAGGCACGTTGCAAGCAGCATTCAGATGTTAGAGGAGTGGGCCTTTCACCAAGAGGAAGAAATAACACCTGATGAGTTAGATAATTACTATAAAATATTAATATTGGATACTTTGGCGTTGAAATAGCTTTAATTACTATCTTTTGCGTATTTTTTATCGTAAAATGTAGATATTACTCTGTAAAAAAAATGGAGTTAGAGGAGGTTGTGAATGTTTTATGCTTGATTTTTGGAACCGATTAAAAGCTAACGACACCGCTCGGAGAACGTTGGTTTTAATCTCAGTTTGTATCATTTTGTATCTCATTAGAAATATCTTAAGTTTAGTTTTATTAACCTTCATATTAACTTACTTAATTTTAAGAAGTGTGGACGGAATTCATAAGTTAATTAAGATACCTAAAAAAATAATAGTGGTGCTAGTTTACTTACTGATAGTCGTCTTTCTATACTTCTCGGTGACAGTCTATGTCCCAAGATTATTCAATCAAACCGTTAAAATGATCGAGGAAGTTTTCTCATTCTATCAACGAATGAACAGTGATAACCGCTTGTTCGAATGGGTGTTATCAAATGTGAATTTCCAGGACATTAAACAGCAATTAACCACAGGTGCTAAAGTTATCTTTAGTACCATTACGAGTATTGGCTCAATGGGGATTACCTTCTTTATGTCATTTATTTTAAGTTTCTTTTTCATTATCGAAAAAGAATGGGTGACCGACTTTGGACGTGCCTTCTTCAATAGTAAGATTGGCACATTTAGTAAAGATGTGGGTTACTTAGGTAAAAAATTTGTGAATACATTTGGTGTGGTGATTGAAGCGCAATTTATTATTGCCATGATTAATACAATCTTAACAACATTTGGCTTGTACTTTATGAAATTCCCTCAAGATCAATTACTAAGTTTAGCTTTAATGATTTTCTTACTAAGTTTGATCCCAGTAGCAGGTGTGATATTGTCATGTATCCCATTAAGTTTAATCGCCTATACCAATGGTGGCGTTCATGATATCATTTACGTCCTCATCATGATTATGATAATTCACGGGATTGAGTCTTACTTACTGAATCCTAAATTAATGAGTAGTAAAACAGATTTACCTGTTTTCTATGTGTTTATTATTTTAATGTTTTCAGAAAAATTCTTCGGTATCTGGGGACTGATTATTGGAATTCCAGTCTTTGTGTTCTTATTAGATTTACTTGAAGTCAAAACAAATCATAAGAAACCAACATTACCAGCAATAAGCCTTCCCATGAAGGAAAAAAATGAAGAAGAAACGTAAATAAAAAGATTGTGAGTCAAGTTTTTTAAACTTCGCTCACAATCTTTTTTGTTATTTTTAATTTATCAGAAAGCGTTGACATCTATTAAGATGAATTATATACTTATTGTGAAAAAAATAACAATACAGTAAGGAGCGTTGGATGGAAACTTTATTTTTAGGAATTATTGTTGGTTTTTTATTTGGATTTCTATTGAAAAGAAGTCGTTTTTGTATGACAGGAATTATTAGAGATATGTATTTAGAGAAGAAAAAAACAAATATTTATTTGGTGTTAACTGTTATATTTATTCAGTCAGTGATCTATTTTTCTTTCGTTGGCTTAGGATTGATTCCAGAAACTGAATATAAGAGCTTTTCTGTCATGGCTATTATGTTGGGAAGTTTTATCTTTGGTTTTGGTGCAGTGATGTCTCAAGGGTGTATCGTAAGCACCTTGATTAAAGTTGGTGATGGTAGGCTAGTGGGACTGATGTCTTTACTGAGTTTCATGTTGTTTACATCTATGTCTAAAAAAGGAGTCTTAAATGGATGGATAGAAGGAACTCAAAGTAAAAGTCAACTATCAGATGATCTGTTAGAGAAGCTGAGTATATCGCCAATTTTAGTGGTTATCCCAATTACAGCATTGGTTTTAGTTGCTTTGTTTAAAACGAATAAGCCGAAACCTAAAAAATTTGTGATGCCCACTCAGTATACTGGTGCGAGACATTTGTTCTTTGAAAAAATTTGGAACAAAAAAATCACAGCAATTCTCTTTGGTATCTTAGCAGGATTGGGTTGGTATGCAAGTAATTTAACAGGAAGAAATGGTGGTTTTGGTATGACGACACCGATTTTTTCATGGTTTGATTTCTTAACAACTTCTAATTTTGAAGGTATCAATTGGGGCAGTTATTTTGTGTTAGGGATTATTGTCGGTTCATTTTTATGTACATTAGGTAGTCAAGAATTTTGGTTAAAAGGAACAGACGGAGCGACGCTATTAAAAGCTTTTATTGGTGGTGGTTTAATGGCCTTTGGTTCAGTTATGGCCCAAGGGTGTTTGATTGGTAATGGTTTAGTTGGGACAGCTACCTTATCAATAAAAGGCTGGCTAGGGTTAATTTTTATTAGTTTTGGTATTTGGTTTGGAACATTTATTTTTTATAAACAAGGTGAAAGGAAGTTATCAAGATGACAAAAGAGATTAATACGAATGGATTAGATTGTCCAATTCCATTGATTAAACTAAAAGAGGCACTAAAAGAAAGTCAAGATGGAGAAGTAATCAAAGTATTATTTACCTGTCCAGAAGCCGTAGAAAATTTACCAAATTATGCAGAAGAACAAGGACATGAAGTGTTAGACTTTAAAAAACTTGGTAAAAAAGGTTGGGAAATTACTGTTAAAAAGTAAAAGGATGTGGAAAAAGCGGTTAGCTTTTGGAACACCATCTATCATAGATTAAATAAAAAATGTGAGTGAAGTTTTAAAAACTTCACTCACATTTTTTTACATTTCGAAATTTCTAAATCTAATAAACGTGATTAATTCTGAGATACCGGCGATTAGTAAAGTGATACCAAAGAATTGGAAAAAAATCATAGCTGTTGAGAAAGGATTAGCAACAAGTAAGATACCAGCTCCAATCATCACACCACCGTAAATACACATTGGTAACCAACGAACGTTAACATATTGTCTTAATTTTAAAGATTGAGATAAACGAACTCCACCACCAATGATAATCATGATTCCTAATAGGAAAGGAAGAGCTGCGACTAAAGGTTTCGCAAATAGGAAAAGAATAAGTGCGAAAATAAAGTAGAAAATAGCAATCGGTGTTGCCGAATTATAGCCATTTGTTTTATTTTTACGCGCGCTGATTAAGTTGAAAATTCCCATTAAAACATTGTAAGAAACAATCAAGTATAAAATCATTTGAGACACTTTGTTAGGTTCAAGAAAAATCGCAATACCAAGTAAGATATAAGCAATACTTCTAAGTAAAGCATGTTTTTGAATTGATTTGAAAAAAGAAGCCATAAGAATCATTCCTTTAAATTAGTTTGTAAAACATAAGATAACTTTAATCATAATAACGCAAAAAATCAAGAGAAAACCTCTTGATTTTACATAGAATCTTTAAAAACGTCTTTATTTTTAGCAAAGTAATCGACACCTGAATAAATCGTAAAGGCTAAACAAGTGTAAAGCATGATTTGATCCAGTGGAAGACCTAGACTAGCAAAAGGAACGTTGTTCAGTAATAGCAAGATAATCGCTACCATTTGTGTGGCTGTCTTGATTTTTCCAGGCCATGCAGCTGCCATCACTTCGCCACCTTCAACAAGAAGTAAACGTAAGCCAGTTACAGCTAATTCACGACAAACAATCACTGCTACAATCCATGCTGCAGCTTTTCCTTGTTCAACTAAGACGATGAAAGCTGTCATGACTAACATTTTATCAGCTAATGGGTCAGCAAATTTACCGAAATTAGTGACTAAATTGTGTTTTCTAGCAATTTTACCGTCTAACCAGTCAGTAATACTTGCTACAGCAAAAATGATCGCGGCAACGAATTGAGTGACTTCAAGTGACGTACCTAAAATACTGACTTCACCCCAATTTAATGGGACAACAGCGACTACGATGAAAATCGGGATCATGAAAATTCTTAATACGGTTAACTTATTTGGTAGGTTCATCTTATCTATTGACCTCTTTCTCTTCGATTGAATTATTAGTAGTAGCACTATTCAACTTCAATGTTATCATTTTTTTGCCTGTAACGGGAGTTTTTTCGTTGAATTTTAATTGTTCTCCGTTCACACTAATTTTAACATTGTTGGCAGCACCCACAATAATATCAAGAGATTCTAAACCTTCAGGAGCAATCGTTTCTAATTCTTCACCTGGTTGAATCGTATATTGATAGAATAATTCTTGTGTTGTTGTTGATTGAAGACCAACCCACGCAGGACCTTCTAAGCCTTTAAACGTTACTTTCACAGGTTGTTTAACGTTCTTAGCCGTGTAAGTTGCCAAGTCGCCAGTATCGGATTCTAAAGCAAAAGAACTTTTTTCTTTTTTCTTTTTCTTCTCTTCTTTGGTTGAATCTGTTGTCGAAGACTCACTTGTTTTTTCTGAGCTGTCTGTTTCTTTTTCAGAACTTGCCTCAGTAGAAGAGTTAGAACCTTGGACAACCGTTGTTTTCTCAGGTTTTGGCACGATAGGTCCTTTTTCAGAATCTAACATAATCGCCCAAGTAATCGTTCCAACAATTGCTAGAACAACTAAAACTAACAGCGTCACAGGAATATAAGATTTAATGGTTGTTTTCTTTGAATTGGTTTCGTTGTATTTAGACTTTCTAGAACCTCTTACAGGTAAAGAAAGAATCATGGTATTTGATAAGCCTTTATTTTCTTCTTCAGGTTTACCATCTAAGCGACGTAAAAGAGGCTTAGGATTTAGACCAACGGCTTCAGCAAATTGTCTAATGAATGTTCGCGTATAGTAATCACTCGGCATCGCATCAAAATCATTGTCTTCAATAGCCTCTAAGTAGCGACGTTGAATTTTAGTTATTTTCTGTAAATCACCGATTGTCAGTCCGCGATCTAAACGGGCTGCTTTTAATTTTTCTCCAATCGTTTCCAAATGTATGCTCCTTCTTTCTATACTAGTCAATCAGGTGATTGACGGTGGCTTTTACGCTTTTAAATTTAGGTCTCAAATAGCTCTTAATAACGACTATACAAAAGATTTAAGTATTTGCCAATCCGACTAGGGACTGAACTTAGGCTCTTTCTTTTGGATAGATGAAGAAACGACTTAATCCATCAGGACGGACAAAGTTTTCTTGAGCTTCTAGGACATCTTTTAGTTCAATGCTATCAATGACTTCAGCAAAATCAAAGAGGGTTGTTTCACCAAATTTCATACTACTAAATTGGTTGGCAATATATTCCAGTGAATCAAGTGATTGCAAGTGTTTACCCATCATTTTTCGTTTAGCTAAATTTAAGTTACGCTCAGTTAATTCGGGACTGTCTTTTGATTTTAAAATCAAGTTAATCATTTGATTAGCAAAACGTTCAGGTTCATTGGTATCAGTACTAAAATCAGCAAAATGGAAACTACGATCTAGTGTGAATTCATAAGAAAATGAATCATCAATTAGGCCGTCATTGTACATTTCTAAGTAACTAGCAGAAGTATCACTAAAAAGTAAATGGAGTAATAATTGTAAGCTAGTTTGATATTTTAATAGCTCGAATCCGTCTTCTGGCAATGTATCAAGTCCTTTTAAGCCAACAATCGCTTTAGGTCGGCTGACTGACAACTCAATGCGATCTTCTTTGATGATTTCCTTAGGTGTTTCAACCGGGAAACGTCTTTTGATTGGTTGACTTGGAACAAATTCTTTTTGAGCTTGGTTTTCTATAATGAACGTCATTAATTGTTCAGGTTCTAAGTTCCCCACAATAAATAAATTCATGTTACTTGGGTGGTAAAACGTATTGTAGCAAAGGTATAAATCCTCAGCCGTAATGTGTGTAATACTTTCTTCCGTTCCAGCAATATCAATATGAAGTGGGTGTTTAGGATACAAATTGTTAAGTATACCAAAGTAAAGACGCCAGTTAGGATCGTCTTGGTACATTCTGATTTCTTGGGCGATGATGCCTTTTTCTTTATTAACAGATTCGTCAGTAAAATAAGGGTCTTGAACGAAATCTAGAAGTGTTTGGATGTTTTGTAAGGTATTATCCGTACTTGAAAAAAGGTAACTTGTACGCGTAAAGCTAGTAAAAGCGTTACTTGAGGCACCTTGGCGACCAAATTTTTGGAAAACATCTTCGTCTTCTTTTTCAAACAATTTGTGCTCTAAAAAATGAGCAATCCCGTCAGGAACTTTGGTAAAATCTTCTTGACCTAAGGGAACAAATTCATTGTCAATGGAGCCGTAATTGGTAGTAAACAGCCCATATGTTTTATGGAAATCTGGTTTAGGAAGTAAGGTTACTTCTAGACCATTATCCAGTATTCCAGTGTAAAGTGTTTCTTTAATTGAAGGGTAAAAAATCTTTTTCATCATTAATTTTCCTCTCCTTCCATAAAGTAAACAGCTTGTAAGCGGACATGTTTTGCCACTTCTTGAACGTCTTGAATAGTAACCGCGTCAAGACGAGCTATCCATTCTTCTTGAGTAATATCAGCCGCAGGGACTTTTAATTTTAAATAAGCCTGCTCCATTAAGTTACGTTGATTGTCTTGTCCTAATAAATAGTGATTTTTTAACATCACTTTTGTTTGATCAAGCGCTTCGTTTGTTACTTTACCAGCAACTAATTCTCGTAATTGTTCGTTAATTAAACGTAAAACTTTCTCACGGTTTTTACCATCAATACCGGTTTGAACTGTCACTAATCCTCTAAAAGGTTCTAGCGAACTACTAGCATAATAAGCTAAGCTATGTTTCTCACGTACATTTAAAAATAATTTAGAGTGAGGGAAACCACCGAATAGCCCATTAAAAATCATCAACGCAAAATAAAGGTCATCGTAATAATAGATGTCACAATGATAAGCGAGATTTAATTTTGATTGGACAACAGGTAATTGTTCCATTTTTTGGTGAATAATATTTTGAAACGGTTGTTGATAAAATAAAGGAGTAGCGATATTTTCACGGTCAGTAAAACCAAAATCTTTAAAGACGCGCTGAACATATCCTTCAGCTACGTCACCAATGACCATAATATCAACTTTATCTGTGGCAATCATTTCTTGGTAGTAACTTGCAAGAGAAGCAGCAGTTTCTTCTTTGATTGAGTCAATATCACCAAAACTAGGTGTTTTTTGACTGCTTGAGCGGTTAAAGAATAAATTTTGTAATGAAAGAGCAGCATAAGTTTGCTTATCATCAAAAATTGAATCAATATACTCGATTAAATTTTCTTTCTCACGTAGAAAAGTTTCTTGATCAAAAGCCCCATCAATAATATGAGGGGAGAAAATAACTTCTTTTAAAAATTCAACCCCAGATTCTAAAACAGAAGTACCACTTGGGACTAAATTGTCGTTGATAATGTTCAGGCCAACGGTAAAATAATGTTGATTTCCGTTACGGCTAATACCTATACCAAAACCAGCGCCGTAAAGGTCAGATAACTTTTTACTGATGGCTGTTTGGTTAGGAAAGTTCAAGCTGTTTGTTTCCATTAAGCTTGCTAAAAGTGATCGTTTACTACTAGTTTCTTTATTTAAAGGTGCCGCAAAACGAACTAAAAGGCGGACCGTTTTATATTTATTAGTTGGGAAAACATGTAAATTCACGTTTTTGTTTAATTCATAGGTCATGGATCTAATCTCCTTCGTTGATCAGATAGGTGTCTTCATTTTGTAAAATAAGATACACCCACTAGAGTACCAAAAATCATTCGATATTGGTAGGGAAAAGCTAGATTTTAAAATGAAAAATACAATTTTAATAAAAGATTAAGGTTTGCAATAAACGACATCTTTTTTCTATCTTTACAATATCTTATCATATATTACAAATAGGTTACATGTCAAATCAAAATAAATGAAAATTAACACTTGTTTTTGTATAATAAACAAAAAGGGGAGAGTGATGCGTATGTTAAAAGAGTTTAAAGAATTTATTTCACGAGGAAGTGTTCTAGATTTAGCAGTCGGGGTAATTATTGGGGGAGCGTTTACGAGTATCGTAACAGCGTTAACTGCCAATATAATTACACCTTTGATTAATTTAGTAATCAAATGGATTACTAAATCGAAGGATATGAAAGATGCAACAAAAGGTATGATTTTAGATGTTAACGGAGTAAAATTTGATTACGGTTCAGTGATTTCAGCAGTGATTACTTTCTTGATTACCGCATTTGTTTTATTTTTAATCATTAAAGCAGTGAACAAAGCTAACAAGATTGTTCCGAAAAAAGAAGAAGAGGTTGAAGAGGAAGAAGTGGAACCAGAAACGTCTGAAGCTATTCTAAATGATATTCGTGACTTATTAAAAGCTCAACAAGAAAACAACAACAAAAATACGCCAGACAAATAGTCTGACGTATTTTTTTAATGATATAATAAGGTTGTCGCCCATCCTATAGTTTTTGCGACTGAGGGAGGTGCTATAAATGTACGAATATCTAATCTGCCCCCTTCTTGTAGGTTTAATTGTGACTTTATTTGATTATTGGCTAAATAGTCTAAACAAGAAGTAAAGAAAATAGTGGCGACATTAGCCCACAAAAAATCCCCAAGAGAATCCTACCTCTCTTGGGGATTAGTGCTATAAATGTACTCTATCTGCAAATTCATTATATCATATTATCAATCATATGACTATTTGGAGTTAGCTAGTCATTAAAGAGTAGCGTCTCAAAAGAAAATAAAAAAATCACGAAAATTAAATAAATAATTTTCGTGACGTCATACTTATTTTTTTGATTCGAAAAGTGGACTTACTGGTTTGTTTTCGTGGATGCGTTTGATGGCATCTCCCATTAATTCACCAACACTTACGATTTCAATTTTATCTGATTTTTTATCTTCAGGTAAAAGAATTGAATCTGTGATGATTAATTTTTCGATTGAAGAATTATCAATTCGGTCAATCGCAGGACCTGAAAGGACAGGGTGAGTACAACATGCAACAACTTCAGTTGCGCCTTTTTCTTTTAATGCTTCGGCAGCAAGCGTAATTGTTCCAGCAGTATCAATCATGTCGTCAATCAAGACACATTTTTTACCTTTTACTTCCCCGATGATGTTCATTACTTCAGCAACATTTGCTTTTGGACGGCGTTTATCAATAATAGCAATCGGTGATTTCAAGCTTTCTGCTAATTTACGAGCGCGAGTTACTCCACCGTGATCAGGAGAAACAACAACAACGTCATCGCCTTCATAACCATGATCTTTAAAGTAATCAGCAAGTAATGGAGCAGCCATTAAGTGATCCACTGGGATATCAAAGAAACCTTGGATTTGAGACGCATGTAAATCAAGAGTTAACATACGAGTCGCTCCAGCTTTTTCTAGCATATTAGCTACTAATTTAGCTGTGATTGGTTCACGAGAACGAGCTTTACGATCTTGGCGTGCGTAACCGTAATACGGCATAACAACGTTGATTGTTTCAGCACTCGCGCGTTTAAGAGCATCAATCATAATTAGTAACTCCATTAAATGGTCATTTACTGGGTTGCTTGTTGATTGGATTAAGTACACGTGACCACCACGGATACTTTGTTCGATATTGATTTGAATCTCACCGTCGCTGAATTGTTTCACTTCAGACTTTCCTAATTCTACTCCAACCGCGTCTGCAATTTTAGCTGCAAGTGGTTTATTTGAGTTTAATGAAAATATTTTTAGTCTTGGATCAAAGTAATGATTAGACATGAGGACCTCCGCTTTCTATTTCTATAACTGTGATTATTCTTCCACCTAAATAGTAGTCATTTTTTACGAATAAATCAAGTGATTTCCTATCTTTTTATTCGTTATATGGCATTTTTTTAGAATAACCATCTAAATTTGATTGACGACTACGAGCAATTCCAAGGGCGTCATCAGGGACATCTTCAGTAATGGTCGAGCCGGCTGCAGTCGCGCTGTTAGTACCGATTGTGACTGGTCCAATTAAATTGGTACCACTGCCAATAAAGCTGTGATCGCCAATCGTTGTATGGAATTTATTTTTTCCGTCATAGTTAACAAAAACAGTGCCACAACCCACATTAATATCTTTTCCTAACGTCGCATCTCCCACATAAGTTAAATGTCCGACTTTAGAGCCTTCACCAACCGTTGCCTTTTTAATTTCTACAAAGTTCCCAATATGAGCATTTTCAGAAATAATCGCTTCTGGACGTAAGTGAGCATAAGGGCCCACGTCAGCGCCGTCTTTAACGATGGCATTTTTAAGCGTTGAAGAATAAATTTTAACGTTGTTGCCAAGGGTTGAATTTGAAATATCTGAGTTGGCACTAACAAGACAGTTATCACCAATGACCGTTTGACCGCGTAATACCACACCAGGTTCGATTAGAGTATCTTGTCCAATTACAACATCACTTTCGATATAAGTCGTACTTGGGTCAATAAACGTTACTCCATTGCGCATATGATCTTCGTTAATACGAGCCGTCATAATTTGGTTGGCTTTAGCAAGTGCTACACGGTCGTTGATTCCCATAGACTCATCTTCTGAATCCATCACGAAAGCTGTCACGATTTCACCTTGATTTTTCAAGATACTGATCACGTCAGGTAAGTAGTACTCGCCTTGAGCGTTGTCATTGCCAACATTATTTAAAGCTTCGAATAAAAATTCATTATCAAAACAATAAGTTCCCGTGTTAAATTCGTTAACTAACAATTCAGCTTCAGAAGCGTCTTTGTGCTCAACGATTTTCTCAACTAAGTTTTTATCGTTACGAATAATACGACCATAACCAGACGCATCTTTTGCTACAGCAGAAAGAATCGTTGCTTTAGCTTTTGTTTCTTCGTGATGTTGAACCAATTTGCTTAATGTATCAGAAGTTAAAAGAGGTGTGTCACCACAAATGACAAGGGTAGTTCCTTTTTTATCTTTTAATAAATCAGCCGTTGCAAGAACAGCGTGTCCTGTCCCTAATTGTTCTTTTTGTAAAGCGTATTCTGAACGGTTACCCACATGCTCTTTCACCATTTCAGCACCAAATCCGACAATAGTGACAATTTCATCTACGTTAATTGCTTCTACTTGCTCAATAACGTGCTCAACCATTGGTTTTCCTGCAACTGGATGAAGAACTTTATATAAAGAAGACTTCATACGTGACCCTTTACCAGCTGCTAAAATAATTGCATAACGATTTTCCACTTATTTAACACTCCTTATTTTCATTCAGACTAAACTAAAGTTTTCAGTTCATTGTACCAAAAAAAGAGCTTGAAAGACAAGCTCTTTGTGTATTTCTAGGACTAGACCAATTTATTTGTTGTCAGCCTCTTCAAAATAATTACCAGGAACAACTGTAATATTCTTCGTTCTAGTATCCACATCTTTCACACATAATAGTGATGTGTAATCTTCAATCATGCGACGACCGCTGAAAGTTGATTCAGCAAAAACAGTGATACCCACAAGTTCAGCTTCGAATTCTTCAATCAAAGCAGTCATTCCGTTAACTGTTCCGCCACCTTTCATGAAATCGTCCACTACAAGAACACGTGAACCACGTTTTAAGCTACGTTTTGATAATTCCATTTTTTCGATGCGCTCAGAACTACCTGAGACATAGTTGACACTAACGGTTGAGCCTTCCGTAATTTTAGAATCGCGACGTACGATAACGAAAGGAACATTTAAGTAATGTGACACAGCTTGCGCAATTGGTACACCTTTTGTCGCTACTGTCATAACAGCATCAATTTCTTTTCCTACATATTGAGAGGCAATAATTTGACCAATTTGTTTTAATAATTGTGGTTCACCAAGTAAATCAGAAAGATAAACATACCCACCAGGTAATAAACGATCTTGTTCTGATAAACGCTCACATAAACCATCCACCATTTCACGGGCAGTGTCAAAAGGAATTTCAGGGGTGAAAATAACCCCACCAGCAGCACCTGCCACTGTTTCTAGGGTTCCAAAACCACGGTCTTTAAAGGTTTTTTTAATAATTGTTAAGTCTTCACTAATAGATGATTTGGCTGACTCATATTTTTTTACAAAAAAAGTTAAAGGAGTCAGAGTGTGCGGGTGGCTTAAAATATAAGCGGTCATATCGATCAATCGTTCACTTCGTTTTATCTTCATAGTACAACTCCTTCATTAGATTAAGTATTATTAACCATTATAGTATGTTTGAAGTAAAAAACAAAGTATTTTTGAAAAATAAAAGAAAATGTTCGGTAAATAAAACAAAAATAAGGATGACCTTATCTTTTATTTTAGAAAAAGAGTAAGGCAATCCTTATTTATGTTTATTGTAATGGAGCGTTAAATAAACAATGTGAGTCCGTAAGATAGGATAATGGAGAAGGCAGTAATCGCGAAACCTGGAATAATGAAGCTAAATGGTTTCGTTCGTCCTGTTTTATCTAGCTCGCAGGCTAAAAGCAAGGTTGGTTGTGCTGGAATGATGAAATTAATATTCAAACATTGAACAATAATGATTAATGTAATCGGCGAGATATTTAAACTTAAAGCTAGTGGGAAAACAATTGCTGCAACAGCAGTTTGAGCTCCGACAATCATAGCGACAAACCCACAAATCAAAATAATTACCCAAGGGTTACTTGCTAAAATCTGACCAATCGTTGTTTGAAGAACGACTTGATTACCAGGAGAGCCAAAGACCGTTGCGCCGACCCAACCAAGACCAAGAACAATCAAAGCGGCACCGAGAGCGTTTCTAACTGCAGAGGTTGCTAAAATGGTTTTTGATTTCACACTGAAAACTAGAATATTAATCGCAGCAGATAGGTACATAAACATTTGAACTAAATCAGAAGCGGCAATTTTAACGACTTTATCATCTACTTTGTATTGAGGCAGTAAATCCGGCATTAAACCAAAGAGGATAATACAGAACACACAGCCAAGAAAAACAAAAGTAGAGTATTTTGCTGATTTAGAGTGAGATGTGGCAATCGTTGACGCTTCGTATTCGTCTAGGACACTTTCGTCGAAAGGCGTTTTTTTCTCTAATGCCATAAGAATCAGACTTAAAATAACAATTGCAGCTAAAGTCGAAGGTAAAACGATACCTAAGTAAGTCACAAGAGAAACACCAAACGGCATTAAAAGCATGATGACAAAAGCAGTAGAAGAAGAGGCCGGGCTACATAATAGCGCCATGTTGGAAGCTAAAACGGAACTGATTAGAGCACCTTTTGGATTTACTTTTGATTTTGTGGCAGTTTCAGCAATGATCGGCTCTAAAGATAAACTAATCATGGCAGTTCCCATACCAAAAACGAAAATAAAACAAACAAGAGGAGCGACTAAGGTGATAATTTTTGGAAATCGGCGAATAATTTTGGTGGCAATGGATATCATGTAATCCATTCCCCCAGAAGCTTGAAGCGCCCCACTAGCGATACCAATGGAGATAATGATGAGGACAGCCGTTACAGGGGGTGCTGAGGGTGGTAAATGGAAAACAAATAACATAATAAAAAGTGCAACAACAGAAGCTACCCCAGAACCAAGCGTTCCTCCTTTAACCAGACCTAAAATAATTGTACAGGACATAATCAATATTTCGATTAATAATAAAACCATAAAAATTCCTCCTTTTTATAATTAATTACTAGTCAATAATATTAGATATATGTCCTGTTACCAGAATGATAGGATGATATAAATAACAGAACATCATCTAATATAGTTAAACTTTAACACACTTAAAAGCGTTATCAAATAACAATAAGTATAATTAAATGAACGAAAACATAGACAACAGAAACCTGAATATATGTATAAAAAAACCTCTATGCGAGTTTTGGGTCGCATAGAGGTAATCTGTTAAAAAAGATATTTATTTTTTGGTGGATTTCTTTTTCAAAATTTCCATCACATTAACAAGAATGAAGATAAAAATAAAGACTAACGTAATCGTCGCCCCAGGTGGTGTATCCAGTTGATAAGAACCAATCAATCCGGAAATCATCCCAATAAAGCCAACAATAATACTAATAATAATCACCCAGTTAAATGTTCGACCAAGTTTCATAGAAATCGTCCCTGGTAAAATCATAATTGCGGAAACCAGTAAAGCACCAGCAATCGGAATCATTACCGTAATCGCGACACCTGTAATCACATTAAACAATGTCGAAAGTAAGCTAACAGGTAAACCGTCCACGTGTGCAGTATCTTCATCAAAGGTTAAAACGTACATTGGACGCTTTAAGAAGGTGAAGAGTACAAGGACAACCACCATTAAAATGCCTAATATCTTCACTTGATCCCAATTAATCGTAATGATCGAACCAAATAAATATTGTTGGATATTCATTTGAGACTCACCTTTGTTTAAATTCATTAAAACAAGAGCAACAGCCAAGCCACCAGACATTAAAACAGCAGTGGAAACTTCTGAATAAGAGCTATACAGCTTGCGAATATATTCTAACGCCAACGCCGAGATTACCACTACAATTAAAGTGGTGATGGTAGGGTTCATATTAATGAAGAAACCTAAAGCAATCCCTGCTAAGGAAACGTGAGACAAGGTATCTGCTAAAAGTGACTGACGACGAAGAACGAGAAAGACACCTAAAAGTGGGGCAATCACTGCCATGAATGAAGCGGCAATGAGGGCACGTATCATGAATTCATATGAAAACATCTCCATTCTGTGTCCTCCTTTCTAACTAACTGGATATGACGATCCATGTATTCTTTAATATCTTCGTGATCATGAGTAATCATTAAAATCGCTTTTTGATGCACATGAGAACTGTGACGCAGTAATTTATAGAAAGAGCGACGTGACGCCTCATCCATCCCAGTCGTTGGTTCATCTAAAATAAATAAATCCGGGTCAGATGCAAAAATCCGTGCTAAACAAATACGTTGTTTTTGTCCACCGGATAATTCGCCAATTCGTTTATGGCGCATCTCCCACATATTCACAGACTTTAAGGCTTTCTCCACATGCTCATGATCTGTTTGGTTCAAACGCTTGAACCACTTGCCACGACTAAAGCGAC
Source organism: Vagococcus hydrophili (assembly GCF_011304195.1). Lineage (NCBI taxonomy): Bacteria > Bacillati > Bacillota > Bacilli > Lactobacillales > Enterococcaceae > Vagococcus > Vagococcus hydrophili. The sequence continues at coordinate 1,331,101 of NZ_CP049887.1, forward strand.
CAGACTCAACCATTTCTAAAACTGTACTGGGAAAACCAGCATTAAATGAGGCAATTTGTTGGGGGCTATAGCCAATTTTTAGTTTGTTTCCTTCTATATTAGTAGAAGAAATCGTAATATCACCTTTAGCAGGTGTTAAAAGGCCTAAAGTATTTCGAATCAAGGTGGATTTCGCCGCGCCGTTCTCACCAGTTAAGATGACAAACTCACCAGCATTCACATGATAAGAAATATCCTGAAGGACAGGTTCTTCACCGTAGTAAAAAGTTAATCCTTTAACATCAATATATTTCATAGGAAGATTCCTTTCTTTTTTAAATCGTAACCGTTACATTTTGAGGCAAGAGAAATTGTAACATGATATGGGGGAAAGGGCAAGAAGTTGATAATATTTCACAAAAAAATAAATCGACTTATATTTATTAGCTTTAAAAATTAAGTGATTTTTTCTAATCATAAAAGTTTAACAATGTGTAATTGTTTATTTTTTTCATATAAAGATCTTTTAATGTAAAAATAAAGAAGAAGAAAGTGGGTTTATGAAACAATCTATTGAAATATGTTTTTTTTGATGTAAAATGTATTTGTAAGTGACTATTAAAGATGGATGTAACTATTTGTAAAATAAAAATAAGTTATTATGTATATTTAAATAAAAAATGAATTCTAAAAGTAAAGTAAGAAGATAAAAAGGGAAAAGGAGATGTGGAGTAATGCGACAGTTTCTTAATAAAAAAAACGGTATATGTCTATTAGTAGTTTTAGGTATATTGTGGATACTACCTTTATCTGCTAAAGCAGAAAAGGTAGAAAGAATAGCTGGATCAATGACAAAAATTCAGTATCAATCTAAATATGATGACTTAAATAAGCAACAGAATGAGGCTTGGAATAATAAATATAATTTTAAACCAGAGACGAATGCGGTAACGGTTACCACATGGGATCAATTTAAAAATGCGTTTTCTAGTAATAACATCTCAAAAATAAGAATGAAAAATGATATTACAGCCCCAAGTGGTCAGCATTTATCTAGAACTGAGTCAATAGAGATAGACGGACAGGGAAACAAACTAACAATGTTACAAGGAACTTTAAATACAGAAGGTTTAGCTACTATGAATCAATTCACTAAAAATTTCTCAGATACTCCTTTATTTCACATACATGATATTGAAGTAGTCAATGGAGCAGATGGTGCTACATATGGAGGTAATTATTGGGCATTTATAAACGGAAATTCTGGATTAGAAGGCACAGGCGGACGTTTTAGTGGACGAAGAGGCATATGGCGGTACCGAATTGGAAATTTGATTACTCCAAAGGGAAGTAAAGGAGGAACGCAAGTCGGCGGTAGACTAATCAATGGTTGTTTAGCAGAAACAAGTATGTGGGGATATAATTATATCGTTACTGGAGCTGAGAATTTTTACACAGGTGGAATTACAATAGAACCTTATTCATATTATAGAGGTGAAAATACAATTAATAATTTCTCAACTGTATGGTTTAGAATTGGTCCTGACGGTGTGTCTAATTCTAATGCAAATAAAGCGTATTTGACAGGTACTCAAAATTTTGATATTGGGGAAGGTTCGTTTGTATATTTAAATAATACTAGAGATACAAGTAAAACGTTTCCAGCTGTTTTTGAATGGTATAAGGAATTAAGAGTAGGTAAAAATGCAACATATAATGCTAATATTCCAGGAACTGCAGTATCTTTTAATCTTGAGGGTGCAAAATTTATTGGCGAAACTGGCTCTAAAGTCAACCTTCTTTCGCGATCATCAGGAGAACCTACAGTGTCAATGAGTAATTCAGCCAATGTAACAGCCGGAAATTCACCTAAGAATACAAGTTTCCAAATGGCTAAAGGATCAGAGTTGTACGTTGTAGGAACTAATAGCAAAGCAAGTGGAAATGTAGATTATGGTAATAATCTTAATGGAACGTTTACTTTAGATAATCCAGATGCTTTTGATATTCGAAATCTGGTTAATAGTCCTTTCTTAGGGCAAGCGACTGGGACTAATGGATTTAACATCGTTAATTCAGATATATCTCTTTGGAAAAACGCAACACAAATTGATGGCATTCCAGATATAGATACGAATAATGTTACGCTGTTTTCTGTAGTACCTGTAGGAGCAAATGGACAAGTAACTAGTTCAGATCCCAAATTGAGCAATGGATACGTTCGAAATCAATTCAAGCGAATTTCTGGTTTTAATTCTGAACCTGAATTATTGTGGGAACCAGTGACAGATGCAGATGCTAGTCAAAAAGCTCGAATTTTATTAGGGTATGTCCCATTAGGAGGGTCAGATCCGTTTGATGAGAATGGAGATGCAAAAGTAATACCAGTGTATGCGGATGGAAATAGAATTGCAAAAGCTGATTTTACTGATACATTAGGTAATAAATATACAGCTAAAAGTGAAGCCGATAGTTATTTATATTGGACTGGTGCTAATCACGATAAAAAAGGTTTCCAAATAGCTGGACAAGAAGTATCGGGAGTTCCTTTTAGAGTAGATAGCAACAATCAACGATATAGAGACGGTGAAAAAGCATCAACAAAAGTTGTAGATGCAACGCCTCCTGAACCAGCAAAAGTAGATAATTCTGTGACAACAGTATCTAAAAATTTAACAGGTACAGGAGAACCAGGTAGTAAATTAACAGTTACAATTAATGATGTGAAACAAAATGATATCGCAACAACTGTTGGTGCCGATGGAAAGTGGTCTGTTTCTATTCCTGATAAACGATTGAAGAAAAACGATAAAGTACAAATATTCTTACAAGATAATGCACCGCAAATTGTATCAGATAAGAAACTTGCTGAAGAGAAAAATTTAGCGTACTTACCAGCAAATAGAATTCCAGCGACTAACTCTGCTACAGGAAATATTAATCCTAAAGATGATTCTAATTATAGTGATGCTAAATTCAAAGCGGCTACAATATTAGTTGTTAAAGAAGTAGAACCACCAATGCCTAAAATAAACAAAGTGGCAAGAGCATTAACAAAAGATGATAAAGGGAATCAAATCCCACAAAGTGATGGATCACCAATCACGCAAGCAGATTGGAAAGGTAAAATAACTAAAGTAAATAATACGTTATCTTATCGCGTTGCTGTGCAGATTCCTGGGAAATCAGGGGAAGAGTTAGAACGGATTTTATACAATGCTAAAATTACTGATAAAATACCAGATTATTTAACATTTAAAAAAGAAGATGTGAAAGTTTGGAAGTACACAACAGGTGATGCTCAAGGATGGCCACAGAGATATCCGGATAATATAGTAGGTAGTGATGGCAAGTTCACAGCAAACATGGGTGATATTGATTTAAGTAAATCTGGAGGAACACCTATCCAAAATCCGATAGTTGAATACGATCAGAATTCAAGACTCTTAACAGTAGGTGTCGGTGATAGAAGTAAAAATGATACTGAAAATAAATATAATAAATTTGGTTATGAAGGAAGTAATAAGTATGGATACGTACTTCCAGGAGACAAAGTTGTGATTGAATTCCCAACGAAAGTTACACCAGAGTCTGTAAAAAATACAATTAAAAACACCGGTAAAATTTCAGGATACAGTGCTGAACAAGATTCATCTAAACCAGGCGAATATTTAGAAGTTTCTGCTACATCAAATGAAGCTCTAAGTCCGGGTGGAGATGTCATCGGTGAACTATTAATCTCATCAGCACCTGAAAAAATCACCTTCTCTAACACTAAATTAATTGATTATCAGAAAACAATTGGTGTAGATGGTGGGGATAAGACAAGCATTGACAAACCGTTAATCGTTAAAGACACATTAAAAGATAAAAAATGGCAAGTGAATGTGACTCTAACAGAAGATATGACCTTCCGAAAAAATGGTAGAGCATACACATTACCAAACTCATTGAATATGAGATATCAAGATACAGATCATATTTTAAAAGTTGGGCAACCGGAAGTAGCTTATAAATCAAATGATAGTGATTTAGTTTCTCTTGATGAAGAGTTCAACATTTCAGATGGTTGGGAAAAAGCTGAAAATAAAGATGGTCTTAAAATGAAAGCTTCTAAAATTCCTCAAACAGGGACATATGTTGGTTCGGTTAGATGGAGCTTGGAAAATACGCAATAAAAGGTAGGAGAGTAAATAAAATGAGAAATAAAAAATTATTATGGAAATCCTGCCTACTATTGGTAATGTTGGTTGGATTAGTAGGAGTATCAACGAAAGCTTTTGCAGATAAAAAAGCAAATGAAGGTCAAAATACTGCTGATATTGAGTTTTATGAACCGACACCTGAAAAAGTTAAACCAGTTCTTCCAGAAACAAAAAAACCTGAAATCAAACCAACAGGCATCAAGCGTTTATTGCCTAAGACAGGAGAAACAACGTCTAATTTTAGTTATCTTTTAGGTTTGAGTATTCTTAGTTTGGTGTTTGTGGTAGGAGTTAAACGAAGAAAAGTAGGTGATGTGGATGAGTAAAAATAAAAAAATAGCAACAATCATCTCACTATCGTTACTAGGTATATCATTAACACCGTTCTACCAATCATTAGCAGCAGAAGATGCAAAAAACTTAACTGGGAAAGGCAATATCACCTATGAAACATCAGATATTGAAACACCGCCAGTTGATCCAGAACATCCAGAAAAAGTGGTTGATCCAGGGACAGAGTATACAAAAACAACTGGTTTACTAAGATTTGATATGATTCCTGCGTTCCACTTTGGAGCACAAGAAATATCTAAAAAAGATATGGTGTACAGTGTTAACGCCCAGCTATTTATGGATGATACACCAGCAAGACCTAATTACATTCAAATAACAGATAATCGAGGGACTTTGGATGGTTGGGAAGTGTCTGTGAAACAAGACACGCCTTTTGAAAGTCAAAAGGACAAAACGAAGATTTTAAAGGGTGCAGTATTATCCTTTGATAAACAGTGGTTAAATTCAACGATGCCAAAAGACACGCAGCCAACAGTTATGAAAGATGCCATTAAGATGGATGAAGTTGGCGCAAGTTACCCAATTGCCAAAGCCGAACAAGGCAAAGGTGCTGGAACGTGGGTAATTCCTTTTGGATCAACAGGGGAGGTGGAAGGTCAAGAAAAGACTCTAAGCCCATTATTGAATGCAGACGGTAAACCGGTCACTGATGCTTCATTCAATAATAAACCCATTTATAAAAATTCAGGGATACAATTATTTGTACCTGGAGCAATACAAAAGGACCCGGTAAAATATAAAACCGTGCTAACTTGGACGTTGTCTGAGCTATCATAGATAAAAAAATAGGAGGAAATAGTATAATGAAATCGACAAAATTAGTAACAACAGCAGCAGTAGCAACATTAGGTTTAACTTTATTAGCTCCATCTGTATTAGCAGCAGGAGTAGAAGAAGCAAAAGAATTAAATGGAAAAGGTACAATTGAATATGTGGAAGATAACGGCCCAGTAGATCCGATTGACCCTGAAATTGTTACTCCAATCGTTGACCCACCAGGTGAAAAAAATGATAAAGCTGGATCTTTACGTGTTGACTTTATTTCACAATTAAACTTTAAAGGCGATGGCGCAGACGGTAAAGCTAAAATCACTACAAATCAAGGTAAGTACAATGCGGCTGAAGCAACATACAAAAAAGATATTAATGGTGTAAGCACTGATGTAAAACGTGGTAACTGGGTACAAGTAACTGATAAACGTACTCTTAACGACGAAGGTATTGCAGCTGGTTGGACATTATCTGCTAAATTATCTAAACAATTTACAACAGGTAAATCAACATTAAATGGCGCTACAATCGCTTATAACAATCCTTACGTAAGTATGAAAACAGCAACTGGTATGGTTGAAAGTGATCAAGTAAAAACAGTAGCTGGTAACGTTTTAAAATTAGATGAATCAAAAGTAATGGCTAATGCTGAAAAAGGTAAAGGTTTTGGTACTTACACTGTTGAGTATGGTCGTCCTGCAGCGGATGCTGAAAATGCTAATGGTTTCACAGAAGATACTAAAACTTCTCACAAATCAGTAGAATTAACTGTACCTGCTAACACTCCATTACAAGCTGGTAAAAAGTATGAAGCTGAAATTACTTGGACAATGGCTGAACTTTAAGAAATAAATAAACGAACGAATTATAGAGAAAAGTGCTAAATAATCCTTTAGTACTTTTCTTTTTATATTGCAAGGTTTCTTTTAGTCAATTATAATGAGGATGTAGGATTTTTCAACATTATATAAAGAATAGCGGGGATTTTAAGTGAGAAAAATAGAGAAATTTAGTTTGTTTATTGGTTTTATCGCATTATTTATTAGTTATCCGATATTTGCTTCTGCTGATGCTGGAGGCTTCACCAAAAAAGTACAGCATCCGGAGAATCAAATAACATCTGGAGAACCATTAAATTTAATGATGAAACCAGGTCAAAAGCAAAAAGTAAACGTTGTTTTAGAAAATCTAGGCGAAAAAGAAACGACAATCGAAGTTAAACTATCAGGGGCAAGAACAAATGGTAGTGGTGGTTTAGAATATGGACCAAATACTTTTAAAAAAGATAAAAGTATGAAATATGATTTAGCTGACCTAGTAAAAGTACCAGCTGAAGTTAAGATTCCGGGAAAAAGTAAAGAAAATCTTGTCCTAGATATTACTATGCCAGAAACTAGTTACGACGGGGTTGTGACTGGTGGTATTCAGTTAATGGAAAAAGGAAAAGACATGGGGAAAACAGAAGAAAATGGCGCACTTGTTACGAATAAATTTGCTTTTTTATTCGGAGTGACATTACATATGACGGATAAAGAAGTGAAACCTGATTTTGATTTAAGAAGTGCTAAAGCAGGATTAGCCAATTATCGTAATGCTGTATTTTTAGATATTGGGAGTACACAAGCCTTTTTAGCTAAGGGGATGACTCTTAATGCTGAAATTACTGAAAAAGGAAAAAAAGAAGTCTTGTATCAAAAGAAAAGTGCCGATGTTTCTATCGCACCTAATTCATTATTATCGTTCCCAGTAACTATGGACGGAGACAGAATGAAGCCAGGTGATTTTACGGCTAATGTAGTTTTAAAAGGATATGACAAAGAGTGGAAGTGGAGCAAAAACTTCACGATTACCAAAGAAGAAGCTGACAAATTTAATCAACAAGATCCTTATCTAGTCCAAGAAAGAGGATTGAATTGGAAAATGATCGCTTTAATTGTCGGTGGCGTTATCTTATTAGTTGTGATTGTTGTGGTTATCTTAAAAGTGACGAAAAAGAAAACACCCCAAAAAGGAAAAAAAGCTAAGAAAAAATCATCAAAAGGAAAGTAATGAGAAAGTAGGAGAGTAGATGGATAAGTTTGAAATTATATTAATAGCGGGTATTGCCATTTCTATCTTACTTTTTATTTTGATGATTACTTCTATTATTCAATTTATTTTAGTAAAAAAAGAACTAAAAACCTTAGAGATTAATAAGCCAAAAGATCGCAAGAAAAGAAGAAGTTGGAAAAAACAGCGTCGCTTGCTTGAAAATAATAAATCTAAAAAGATGAGATATATCTTATTTAGTTTGTTGGGAACACTTATTATTGGTGGGGCTACAGGCTATGCCAAATACTACCAGTCAACAACAATTAGTGAGCAAGACACGGATAATATTGTTTATGGTTATTATTTACTTGAACAATTAGAACAACAAATTAAAAATATTGGTAAAGAAGACGACAAGAAAGTATCAGATAACATCCATACGCTAGCTGTTTCAACCTCTTCATTTGCTTCAAAAAGAGGTAGTGATAGAAGTGTTGAGGAAGCACAGATTCTTCTAAATCAATACTACGCTCGGATTGGACAATTAGGTGTTAATGTAAGTTCTCAGAATTTTTCGGAATTGAAAAAAGATAAAAAGAAACAAGATGAGTATTTAGACGACATTAAAACCGTTAGAAACGCACAGAAAAAAGTAATTACTTACTATAAAATTGACGAAGCCTCTTTGAAAGAGAAAAAATAGTGATAAGGATGACTAACTATGAGTGAACATCATAAAAAAAGTCATAAAAGAAAAACGAATAGTAGTTCTAAAAAATCAAAAAAAAAGCATCCACAGATTAAAAAAGTAAAAAAGAAAACAAAAAGTCATAGCACTAAAAAGCATAGAAACAGTAAAAAAAGAAAAATAAAGCAAAGAAAGAGTAAGGCCATAAAAATTGTATTAGCTATATTTTGTTCTGTTTTAATTTATATTACTGCCTTTTCTGTGTTTTTTACGCTTGGGAAAATGGATGGCTATTCGATGATATCTACATTGAATAACAAGGATGTAGTGGCGGTTAGTAGAAGGCAAAAAATAAGTAGATTTGATTTAGTCTATATGAAAAGTCCAACTAATGGTAAAGACAACTCTATTAGAAGAGTAATAGGTGTACCAGGAGATGTCATCGAGTTTAAAGGCGATGAACTATTCATTAATGGGGAAGGAAAAGCTGAAAAGTACCTTGCCTCAAAGAAAAAGATGATGAAATCTATGGTCTTAACAGATGACTTTACACTAGAGGATATCGCAGGTAAAAAAGAAGTACCAAAAGACACTTATTTTGTCTTAGGAGATAACAGGAAAAGTGCTACAGACAGTAGGTATTATGGCTTTGTCTCAAAAAAAAATGTTATAGGTAAAGTTCAATTTCGGATTTTTCCTATTGCAAAATTTAAGGTCTTTTAATAATTTTTAAGGATACGAGAGAATGGAAAATAAAAAAAATGTAAGATTCAGTTTGATATTATTTACCCTATGTAGCTTCTTTTTTGCAGTGACAGCTAATGAAGTTTCTGCTGAATCGAGTAAGGGATTAAACTTTTCGTATGAAAATGTTATTCCGAAAAATCAAATTAGTGACAATTCTTATTTTGAATTAAAAGTTAAACCAGGTGACAAGCAAACATTGGTGACTAAGCTAACTAATGAGTCTGATAAAGAAGTGGTTGTCCAAGTTAGCGTGAGTAATGCGACAACAAGTTCTTCTGGAATTATCAATTACGGAGCGAATAAAGAAAAGTTAGTAGGGAAAAACAACCTATCAATTAATGATATGATTGAGTTTCCAACACAAGTGAAGCTGAAAGCTCATGAGACGAAAGATTTGAAGTTTAAACTGAATATTCCCAAAAAAGAATTTGAAGGACTTATTCTAGGTGGGATTGAATTAAAAGAATTAGAAAAATCAGATGATAAAAAGGCAGAAACAGGTGCTTCACTGAAGAATGAATATTCGTATGTTTACTCAGTGTCCTTAAAAGAAAATGAAGAGGTAGTAACACCGGAATTTACGTCTTCTGGCACTGACTATGAACAAGGTGCTTTTACAACAATCAACAATGAAAAATCTTTGATTGCTTCAAAGGTTAAAATAGAAACAACATTGATGGGAAAAGAAACGGATAAGGTGATTAATACATTCAAAGTAGAAGATTACCGCTTCGCACCGAATAGTACGTTGGTGTTGCCCTTAAACGGCACAGAGGAACTTCCGATTGGTGATTATAGAACTAAGACTACTCTAACTATGAACGATCAAAATTGGACCTTTGAGGGTGCTTTTAAAGTGAGTAAGGAGAATCAAAAGAAAAAAGATGTATTCATTGATGAAACGCCAGAAGAAAAGAAGGTTAATTGGTTAATTATTGTATTGGTTGTGACATCATTCATTGGTTTAACCGTAGGAATATTTTATTTATTAAATAGGAAGAAAAGAGACTGATATTTTGTCAGTCTCTTATTTTTTTGAAAAAGTGCAAGGAAAATAGAGACGCAATGGAAACGAAAACACTGTTCGTTTCTTAGCGAAAAATTATAAAACAAAAAAGTTTTTTTCATCTTTTTTATTTCCATATAAAAAATGAAAAACAGAAATAAGATAACAAGGTAAAAATTAGAGAAAATTAAGAATATTGCTTTTTAAATAAATCAATTAGTATATTTTTTTATTACAAAAGTTATTTAATAATCTAATATATATATGTGTGTATCTTTAGTTGGTTTAAATTTAATTTATGTTTAAAGAACGAATAATATGTGTTTTGATATATTTTTTGTTATCTTATCATTAAAAAATAATAATAAAACTAAATAATAACTAAAAATAATATTTTTGTATAAAAATAGCCACAATTCCGCCTGCTGACTATTTTGTTCATAAAAGAACCGTTTATGTATCAATTTTAAAAAACGGGTTGAAAAAAATAACCTGTATAATATAATGGGATTTGTAAAGGAAATGTAAATTAGTGTCACAGTAATGACTAATAAGTATTTCCTTAATCTACTTAGTAACTTTTTTAGAAACTCTATGGATATATCATGTTAATCATGTGAATAGGGTAACTTTCTTGTAAATAAAAGTTTCTAAAGTAGATAGAACTATGAATAAATGTACGACAGTTTCTATATGGATCAAGTATAGGAAGTATCTCTTTTTTCACAAAAGAGATGTTTTTTATAAAGGTTAACTAGCTACAAAAGGAGTTAATCAGTCTAAAATGGTTCAACGTTCAACTAATGAATTAATGAGCAATTTAGATGATAAAAACTAGAGGAAAGGAGGATATAAATGAGAAAGAAAACAATAGCAAGAATAGGTTCGTTATTGCTGTTCTTTAGTGTAGCGGTTGTTGGAGTTAAGGCGGAGGCGGAGCCGTGGTTAAGAGATTATCCTGGAATTAATACTGTGAATAATGATACTGGTCTGACGACTGACGGAAAGCCAATTCCCGGAGAGTATTCTACGCTGTTAAGGTTAACAGATGATATGTATTATACCTTTAAAGGAACTACTAGCGATGAAAGAAATAATAGTCGATACAGACAAGCTACTGGGAAACCAACTGTAACTTTTAATAAAGATTATATGAAAAGTACACCAGAGGAAAGTAGTTCTGTTAGATTGAATAAAATTGCGATTTTTCAAGGAGAGTATATTGATTTACGAGTGAGCCTTGGGTCAGCAGATAGAAGTGGTAGCGTAGATTTATTTGTTCCTTCTTATAAAGGTAATAAAAAGGAACAAAAAGAATTTTTGTATTTTAGTAACAAAGGTGGAGGGAAAAACACAGACGTATTGTTTAAATATGAATTTCTCTATCATGGAACTGAACAAAAAGTGAAAAATTATAAAGGAACTTGGAATTACAAAAGGATCAATAGTTTTAAATCTATAACGCTAGATGTAGAAGATTCTAAAGCGATGTATGTTTATGATGATTCAACAATTCAATATAAAACTAATAGTAATATTAAGCAAATAGTGCCATTTGGGACTGTAAATTCAGAACCGTATACAACTAACCTTACGAACCTATTAGATTTAAAAAATGGTGAATTTAAGACAACGATGACTACTTTGAAGGGATCTGCAGCTTATCTGAAATATGAACTAAACCCTATTACAAAAATGGAGTTACCTTATCCTGAAGTGATGGGACTTACTACAGAAGATGGTGATTCTAGAAATATTGAATATATTGTTATTCAGGATATGCCTGAGCAATTGAAAACAGAATTTTATCCTAGATACTATAATTTGACAGTTCAATTTGATAATGAAGTAGATGTGAATACAGTCGGAATGAATGTTAAGGACGTTAATGGTGAAGATGCTACTTCTAATTTTAGAATTTCTCAAAGAATTCCAGAAAGTAACCAAATTAAGATTAGTGTGGATAGTTCAACTCTTTCTAGAGAATCATTTGTAGATAATTCATACAGAATAAAACTAAATGCCAAGCTAAAACCATCTTTCGAGGATACTAAAGGTAACTACTACGATAAAGCAACTGGCTACTATAAAGTACCTGCTAGTGCGTACTATCAAACTAATGACAACACATCAGCAGTTGCTAAAGCTGATGCAAAATTAAAAGCTGGTATATCCGCTACCCCAATCACCCAAACTGTAGCCAGAGGTTCTAACACTGACGGTTGGGATAAAAAAGCAATCACTGATTATTTCAACAACATCAAAGGGGCATACCCAGAGGATGTGCTGAAAATCAAATCAGTGGAAAACAAAGTCTTTAACCCAAGCGGTAATTCAGACACAGTGAAGATTACCTTAGTTGGAACAAAAACAGGCATTGAAAAAACATTTACAGTACCTGTCGTAGTTCTGAACGAACGTAAAGCCAATCTTCACTACGTTGATCAAAATGGCGTGAAAATTTCTGATCCTGAGTTGAGAAAAGGGTTTGAAACCAAAGCTTATGACTTTACAGAGGAGAAGAAACAAATTCCTAATTACAAATTTGTGAAGATGGATGATTCTGGTAAGTACGATCCGGTCAAAGGAACGTTCCCATCAACGGATAAAGAATTAAACATCTACTTCGTTTACGAATTAGATCAACATCCTGTGACGATTCAATACTTAGATATTAAAAATGCGAATCGCTCAATTTTAGACAACAAAACAGAAGAAGTTAAAGTTGGGGATAAACATAAAGTCAAAGTGGAGAAAGTCCCAGGTTACAAACTCGTTAATGTAACAGTTGACGGCAAAGAAGTCCCTGTTGTTAAAGACGAGATTGAGTTTGAAATGCCAACGAAACCAGCTGTGGTGAAATTCAACTACGAACCAAACCACATGGATGTCAGCATTAAAGCGGCTCAAAGTACAGCCACTCAAACAGACCCAGTCAACATCACAGCAAAAATTAATAGTTTAATGTCTTATGGCACGAATCAAAAAGTGAATGACTATTCAAGTGATTTCTTGATTACTATTCATACTAAAGATGCCAATCAGCATGCTGAAAAGCCTAAAAATATCAAACTCGTCACAGATGATAAAAAAGACGTGACAGGTGATGTTTCCGAATACTCTGATTTCTTTACAGTGAAACTGAAAAGTGGCACGAAACTAGCTGATACAGAAAACCTAACCCTGACTTTTGATACAAAAGTGAAGGCAGACGCAGTAACAGATAGTGAAATCAAGTACGGCACAGAAGTTAAAAATACTTACAAGCTCAATACAAGTAAGGCAAATGATTCTTACGAAAGTATTGTCAAAGCGAAAAAAGATAGTTTAACCAAAGTGACAGGTAGTTTGAGAATTGTAGAAGGACCAACTGAAATTGATTTTGGTAAAGTGGATTACTTAGCTAAAAATCAACGAGTGGAAGATCCTAAAATCAAAGGAAAACTAGAAGTAGCAGATACAAGACATGGTGCTAAAAAATGGACACTTCAAGCAACTTTAGAAGAACCATTAAAAGACGGCACAAAAGTATTACCATCTGAAGTTAAGTACAAAACAGATACAGACGATATTACTTTATCTTCAGCAGCTAAACCAATTTACGAAAATACCCAGCAAACTAACAATGTCGTGGTTTCAGATTCTTGGGGAACTAAACCAGGAAGTAACGGAATCAAACTAAACGTCAAATCGACAGATAAGTTAAGCAAAGGAACATACGTTGGGAAAATTCGTTGGACAGTGCTAGAAGCAGAGTAGCGTTTCTGTCATTGTAATTAAATGTGCAAAAGGTGTTGGAATGATGACAAAGACATGATTCATCCTTGTTGTATGTAGGTGGGAGGTAAATAGTGAGAGTGAAAAGAAAAATGGCGATTGTTGGTACGATATTATTAAGTTGTTTGATGATTTTTACCCTAAATAGCAAGCAAGTTTTTGCTAGCGACAATGGTGGTGGCAGTATCACAACACCAGGGAAAATCACCTTCGAAGTAGAAAAAACTGAACCATCTAAAGAAAAAGAGAAGGATGAACCAAAAATATTGCCGAAAACATTCGCAAAAATGTTACCTAAAACGGGAGAAAGTACTTCTCCTCTAGGTAGTTTGATGGGTGTCATGTTGATAGGTGGAAGTTTAGTCTATCTTGCTAAAAAAAGAAAACAGGGCGGTGAGCAATCGTGAAAAAAAAGGTAATGATTGTCCCACTTGCTATGCTTCTGTCACTAGGAGTAACTGCAACATCTGTTTCTGCTGATGGTGGAACAGACGCAGTAACTGATGGTCGAGTAACAGTGGAAGATTCTGGAAAAACGGGAATCGTTGATCCGGAGAATCCTGATAAGTTAGTTGATCCTGGGGAACTGAGAGCGACAGAAGGTTCTTTAAGATTTGATTATGTTTCAGCTCTTGATTTTGGAAAAGTGAAGATTGGACCGAAAAATCGTGAATTCGATAGCTTGGCTCAAAACTTCATGAATAAAGAAACAGATGCGAGAGGATTCTTTCTTCAAATATCTGATTTCAGAGAGAAAAAAAGTGGTTGGACATTACAAGTCAAACAAGAAGAACAATTCAAAACACCTGAATATGATGAGTTAACGGGTGGTGTACTATCCTTTGATAATGGTTGGGCAAACAACCAATCTAAAAAAGGCACACCAACGGTAACAAGAAACACCATCAAAATCAACAACATTGGGGAGAGTTACGACGTTGCCAGTGCAGCAACAGGTGAGGGAACAGGTATCTGGTCCATTGCCTTTGGTGCATCTGATAAAAATAGCAACAATCAGAAAGCAACGTTAAAAGCTGAAAAGGATGACAAAGGAAAACCGCTGATGGATGCGACGTATAATAAGCCGGTCTATCGTAACAGCGCAGTATCACTATCCATCCCCGAATCAACAAATGTTTTACCCAAGGAATACCAAACGAAAATCACTTGGATTCTTGGCGAATTACCATAAACCTGTTTTAACAATCTGACTCGAAAAGTTTAGATTTTAAAAAATAAAAAGAACATATTTATAGGAGGAAGAAAATAATGAAATTATCAACAAAAAGCGCAGCAGCATTAATCGCATTATTAGCAGCATCAACAGTTGGAGGAGTTTACGTATCAGCTGACGAGGCATCAGAAGCGGCAGAAGCAGAAGCAGCAAAAACAATCAAATCAGACGGAAGAGTAGAAATTGGTAATGCAAAAGATACTGGTGATGACCTTAAAAAAACTCTTGACCCTGAAACTAGTGGTTACTTAGTACAACCAGGAAAAACTAATGGATTAGATCAAATGGTTGTTAATACTAAAAAAGGTCCAATGAAAATTGAACGTGTACCAAACTTTGATTTTGGAAAAATTGAACCACAAGCCAATGATGTTTTCCAATATGCAAAAGATTATGATTACAAAAAAAATGTAGCAGCTAAAGATCAACCAGAAGATCTTAAAGATGTAAAACGTGGCGCTATTATCCAATTTGCAGACGTACGTAATGATCAATTTGGTTATACAGTTAAAGCAAGCATGTCAGAACAATTTAAAAATGCTGAAAACAAAATGTTAGCTGGATCTACAATCTTACTTAATCATGGTATTATGAAAGCAGAAGATACTAATGAAAATAAAGTACCTACAACCTTCAAAACTGGTGATTTAAAATTAGTTGAAGGTACAGATGGATTAAATGGTGCAGCAGTTGAAGTTGTGACTGCAGCAGCTACTGAAGGTAAAGGTCGTTTTGTAGTTGAATACGGACAAAGTGGAACGTTTGATAAAACTGATAAATTTGCAGGGATTGGTGCTGATGAAAAAGATTCAGCAGATAAATCTGTCCAATTAATGATTCCTAACAAAACAGCTTCAAACATGGCTAAAGGTAACTACACAGCTAAAATCACTTGGACTATTGGAGCAACTGAATAATATTTAATTATTCAACCGAGAGTAATTAAAATTAGTAAGTTATGTCGTTATTTATAACGCATAACTTACTAATTTGTTTTTATAAAGGTATATTTTCTGTGAAAAATATACGGATAACTTATGTTATAATAGTAAGAAAGACTTGAAGAGGTAGAAAAATGATCAATAAACCAAAAAAATCCATCGTAGTAATGATAGTTTCATTTTTGTTATGTGTGTTTTTTATCAGTAGTCCCAAACAAGCCTTCGCACAAGGAAAAACGGGATTTACTTATAACGTAGAATTTCCAGAGAATCAAATGCGTAAAGATGTGGGGTTCTTTCATTTAAAAATGAAACCTAGTCAAAAACAAACTTTAGTTATCAAAATGGGAAATGTGAGTACAGAAAAAACGACGGTCAATATTTCCTTAAATGGAGCTAAAACCAATACAAACGGGGTTATCGAATACGGTAACAACAGTATTAAAAATGATAAATCTTTAAAGTATGATTTTAAAGATGTGGTCAAAGGTCCTGATAAAGTTGAATTAAAACCAGGTGAAGAAAAAAACGTTGAGTTTAAAATAGCTATGCCTGAAACAAGTTATGAAGGTGTTATCTCTGGTGGGATTCAAATGATTGAAGCCGGTCAAGGTGAAGATCAGAAAAAAGCCGGCGGTTCAGTTGTTATTAACGAATATGCCTATGTGGTTGGGTTACAACTTCAAGAAGAAGATAAAGTGGTTGTCCCTGAGTTAAAACTAAATAGTGTGAAACCAGGACAATCTAACTTTAAAAACACGATTTTTGTAAACTATTCAAACGTCAAAGCGGCCTACTTGAATAATATGACCACAGAAGTTCAAATTGCTGAAAAAGGCAAAGACACAGTTATCTTTGAAAAGAAACAAGCTAAAATGCGTATGGCACCGAATACCATGATTGATTTTCCAATTGACATGAACGGGGAAGCCATGAAAGCGGGCGATTACACCGCCAAAATTTTAGTCACAGCAGATAATGATATCAGAGAAGAATGGACCAAAGATTTCAAAATCACACAAGAAGACGCAGATAAATTTAACGAGCGTGATGTCGGTTTAGTTCAAGAAAAAGGATTGAACTGGAAGATGATTATCCTCATCGTTGTTGGCTTCTTTGTAGTTGTTGTTCTAATCTTTATTGCAGTGCATCTTCTTAGAAAAAATAATAAGAAATCAAAATCAAGTAAGAAAAAATCAAAAAGTAAAAAGAAGTAACTAGATAGAGTATGTGATAGGGGTAAATAGAATGACAAATTTAGAATGGATCTTTTTAATAACTTTCATTGGTGCGCTGATAACTTTATTATCATCGGTGACATTTCTTGCTTTGTTTGTGGTATATAAGAAAAAGTATAAACACCTTGCATCAGAAAAAGTAAAAAGTAAATCCAAGAAAAGAGCAAGAAGAAAAGAATTAAAGCAGTTAGCAAAAGTGAAGAAAAGAAGTTTGATTGCTTTTATCACGTTCTTTATCCTAGCTTTAGGATTAGGCTCAGCGTCAGGCTATACCTCTTATTACCAAGCGGTCAATCTAAGTGATAAAGATAGTAAATCAGTGGTTTCTGCCTATTATTTATTAGAAGATTTTGATAAAGAACTTCAAAAGGCAGAAAAAGCAGAGAATAAAGAAAAAAGTGTTGATAATATTAGAAGTTTATCTGGTAAAATGGCGAGTTACGGTGTCTTAAAAGCCAGTCACCTTAACAAAGAAGAGGGACAAATCGTTCTTAACCGCTACTATAATGTGGTGAAAGAGTTAGGTGTCAATGGTAGCTCTCAAGCAAGTGAAATCGTTGAAAATAAAGAGATGTTGGAAACTTTCAGAAAAGATATTAAGAAGGCTAAAACCTATCAGGCGGAAGTCTTTAAATTCTACAAAGTGGACGAAAAATCTTTAGCCAAGGAAGTCTAACAGTAGGGTTGATCCTATGAAAAAAAAGAAGAAACAAAACCAGAAAAAGAAGAGCCATAAAAGAGTAGTCCATTCTAAAGGAAAGAAACGTAAAAAACGCAAGAAAAAGAATTCACGTGTGACTCTGGTGATAAAAGAATTGGCAATTTCTTTAATCGTAGGGACGCTTATTGGAGCCATGATATTCTTTTATGTTTATTCCTTCCAACGGATGACAGGAAACGGAATGGCACCAGTGATTGAGAAGAATGACATGCTTCTAGTGAATAAACGATTCAAAGAACTCAATCGATTTGATGTTGTCTTTTTAGAAGGTAGTAACAAAGACGGTGCTGTTCGTGTGATTGGCTTACCTGGTGAGAGTGTTCGCTATAAGGAAGATTATCTTTATGTGAACGAACAACCAGTGGACGAAAAATTTTTAATCAAGACAATCAATACATATAATAAAGATGGAAAAACATTTACTGAAGGAGAATCAAGTGATCAGCTCCTTCAAGTGGATAAGATACCAAAAGGCTATTATTTTGTCTTAGGGGATAATCGTCCTCATGCGACAGATAGTCGGTATTATGGATTGGTGAGTAAGGATGATATCAAAGGAAAAGTTCCGATGACCTTACTGCCGATTAAGAGAATTGATCATTATTAAGAGAGAATCATGTTAACGAAATTTGTTAACATGATTTTTTTGTTTTTTTAACGTTCATATACTCCTCTTATTAAAATACAAAAAGCTATAATTCATTGAATTAAACTTATATTTTGTATATACTTAACTGATAAGCAAAATCAGTATATATAGTACTGTGTTGTACTAAAATATATATGTTAAAAATGATAATTGCATTAAAAATATAAGGAGAAGATGAGAATGAAGAAACAACCAACTTTTTTATTGGTTCTGATTGCCCTATTTTCCATACTTATAATCACGATTAAGCCAGAGTGTACAGAAGCAGCGAATTATACAGCCTACTCTGAATCTGATTTGAAAAGGTATTTAGAATTACCCACTAGCGATACAGTTACATTAGGTGGACCAATTAGTTTAAATAGTAGAATTACGGTGAAATCAAATAAAGTATTGGATTTGAATAAGCAGGTGCTTACTGCAAATGAATCGTCATTTAGTAGGTCAGGCGGCTTTAATTTAACAAATACAACAGGTTTTACTAATTTTACAATCAAAAATGGACTTGTTACAGGAGGTCCAACTGAAGGTTTAGATGCAAAATTACAAGGGTTAATTTTTGCGGATGCTAGTGCGTATAATCTAACGGTTACGGCAGAAAATATGAAACATGATGGACCAGGATTTTTCTATGGTCGAAGCAGCGATATAGTCTTTAAAGGAAAAATAGATTTGCAGAACGAAGTGTTCAATGCACGGGCCTTAAATATGACAATGTATGGTAACCCACTTAATCCTAATGACGCCAATAACACTGATTTTTATGGTTATGTGGATGCTCCAGGTAGTGCTAATCCAGGTGCAACGGGAAAAGGAGGAGTAAATCTTTCTTTTGATGGATACAAAATTAATTCTGCTAGAAGCATAGGTAAGCCTACTAAAAATTTATATGTTTCTAAAAATGCAAAAGTTGAGTTAAAAAATGATAAACCAGATAAAGACTTAATTTATAGAAATAATGTAGGGAACTTTGCTGAGATGCGCATAGATGGAGAATTTATTGCTGAAGCGCAAGGGTCGTCTTTGAGAACAACCTCAGCATTTGATAGAAATGAAGTAGGGACTAAATCAGATCAATCAGAGATTAACGTAAATCCTGGTTCGATTTTTAAGATTTCAACAGTTAATGAGAAAAATACCCATGGAGTTGTTTATACTTATAATGTGGATATCAATGTAAATAATGCAGAAGTATTTGATATTCGAAATTTTGGTAGTGGCGTTTTTTTTCATGGGTGGAATAATAGACCGTACAATAATTTTAGGATATACAATAGCGATATAGGCGTTTGGACAGAGAGTTCTAAAGGAATTGGTAATCCGTTATATTTATGGCAAGATGTAAAATTTACAACTATTCTTGATTTTCACTATAAAATGAAAGGGAATAAGTTAACTGACAAAGTATCCTCAAGTAATCCAGATATTCCAGATAAATTTAACATCAATGAATTCAGCCGTATCTCAAACGATGTTGCCTTACCTCGTATCATTCCTGATAAAAAAACAGTAGGAAACAACGAGAAAAGTATTAGTGGTGGCACCAAATATGTTTTACCAGATGGACGAGTGATTGATAAACCAGCTGCCAATGCTAAAGTTACTTTAAAGATTGATGGTGGCGGAATATATAATACAACAACGGATGCTAATGGAAAGTGGTCACTTAATAATTTAGATTTAACAAGTGTTAAAGGCGGTTCTACTGGAACCTTTACAATGGTTGATGCCGATCAAAGGTACGGAGATGCTGCTTATATTACAATTGAAGATAGAATTCCTCCAAAAGTAGTACCTAAGCTAGTTAAAGAAAAGTTAAATATTTTTGATAATTTAAAAACAGTAACCAATGCATTAGCTTCATATTCAGACGAAACCAGTACTAAGTTTGATATCCAATTTCTGACTAGTCAAAAAGAACGTGAAGAGATGGTTAAAGCAGTCGGTAAATACGATGTAAAAGTTAAAGTGACAGATGAAGCAGGCAATTCAACAACTGTAACTGCGCCTGTTATTGTATATGAACCGACCAATCCACCAACGACAAATGGTTTTGCATCTGGAAAAGACTTCGAAGTTGACTATGATAAATGGACGAAGGGAACAGACGCTGAGAAACGTCAAATTATGATTGATGAAAAGTATGGTGCTACGAAAGGATATGAAATTTCTGGTGATAAAGTCACTGAAGTAACGGATAATCCAGATAAAATGACTATCGATTTTTCTGGTCATAAGTGGGAACCTAAGAAAACATATCCGATTACAGTGAAAGTAGGGACATTTAAAACAACAATTAATGTGAAGCTTGTTCCAGCTGCTGTAAAGATGAATGTAAAACAAGTGTATAAGGGAACGGATAAACCAATCTTTACTAATCTATCCGAGGATAAGCCGATTGATAATTCAAAAGAAATTGAAGTTAAAATTGGAGACTCGTTAGAAACAATTGTTGATGAGATGATCAAATCTGGGAAATTTCAATTGAATTATTCAGGATACAATAAAGTGAAAATAAAAGATTATAAAGTGAAAATTAATAATCAACTAATTGAAACAGATAAAGTTCCTGATCAAGGGTTTCAATTAATTTATGAATATGAAGGTCAAATGAAATTTGCTAAGGCTCCTACTCTTGACTTTGGTAACGTCGAAATCAGTAGTAAAGATAAAATAAGTAAGTTATCGAGTGAATCTCAGGATGAAGTGTCAATTATTAACACATTTTTAGATTATGGTTGGACACTGAAGGCATCTTTACCTAAAGGGATTACTAATAAACAAACAGGTGAAGAGTTCTTAGGGCAACTTCTCTATTTTGATAATGACGGAGAGAAACATGCGATTACTGATTCGGGTGCTAATTTGACTTCTCAGAAGAAGACCGATAAATCATTAAGTACCATTGATATTCGAGGGAATCAAAATTCAGGTATGCGTTTAGAACAGCATATAGGTAATACCAAGGATGAGTATAGTGGTGAACTTATTTGGAGTCTAGAAGATGGACCAAAAGAGTAATTTAATAAGTAAAAGTCATGAAACATTTACGTTTTGTGGCTTTTTTTGTTCTTTATTTTTGTTAAATAACAACAAAAGGAACTTCACCTAATGAATTTAAAAAATAAATAAAAAATATTTGTTTATTAAATGAGGAGTTTTAATTTTAATGAGTCATATTTGTTGTATGTGGAGAGTAAACGTTATATAATGAGTAATAAAAATTAAAAAGTTGAATGATAAAAATAAATAACCTAAGGAAGGGGAGTTAGAATGCGTATAAATGCTAAACGTGGCTTTATATTGTGTGCTTTTTTTTCTTTACTAATTATTATAGGGCTTCCAACAAGTACAAAAGCTGCCAATTATACAGCTTACAATGAGACTCAGTTAAAACAGTATTTAGAGTTACCAAGCAGTGACACAGTCACATTAGGTAGTACGATAATTTTAAACAGTCGAATTACGATAAAAGCAAATAAGGTTCTAGATTTGAATAATCAAATTCTTCTGGCAAAAACAGGAGCTTTCGCTAGCTCAGGAGGATTTAATTTAACAAACACACAAAATTTCACAGATTTTACGATTAAAAATGGTTCTATTCAAGGAGGACCAACGAATGGCTTAGGCGCTGATTCTAGCAATGCCGGTGTCATTTTTGCTGAAGATAAAGCCTATAATTTAAAAGTAACTGCGGAAAATATCCGGCATGATGGTGATGGCTTTTTTAAAGGTCATAGTACAGATTTAATTTTTAAGGGAAAGATGTATCTTCAAAATACTAAATTTAATGCAAGGGCTCTAAATATAACAATGTTTGGGAATCCTTTTAATGAAAATGATCCTGGAAATGTTGATTTTTATGGATATGTAGACTTTGAAGGTACAACAGATCCTTGGGCAATTGGGCAAGGTGGAGTCAACTTAAGTTTTGATGGTTATGACCATAATAACGCTACAGCAATAGGCAAAACAACTAAAAATTTAGAAGTTCCAAAGAATGCTAAAGTAAAGTTAGTTAATAAACAAAAAAAGTATAATTTGGAGTACTCTAATAATGTTGGTAATTTTGCTCAAATTAACGTAGATGGTGAATTTATAGCAGAAGCAGAAGGAACACCACTTAGAACAACAGCGGCTAGATATAACAATCAAGTGGGAACACCAAGCGATCAATCTGAAGTAAATGTTAAACCAGGTTCAATTTTTAAAATTTCTTCTTTTGATGTGAATTCTACTTATGGAACGATTTACACATATTCAGTGGATATTAATGTTAATAATCCAAAAATTTTTGATATTCGAGCTTTTGGTAATGGTCGTTTTTTCCATGGTTGGCCTGAGCGAAATAAAAATAATTTTAGGATTTACAATTCAGATGTAGGTGTTTGGGCTAAAAAAGAAAAAGGAATTGGAAACCCACTCTATTTATGGCAAAATGTAAAATTAATAGAAATTCTAAAATTTGATAATGGTGATAGTCAAGCAAGTTTACTAAAAAAAACAACAACTAACCCAGCAGAAATCGCGCCTAAGTTCTATATCAACGATTTCAGCCGTATCTCAAACGACGTTGCCCTACCTCAAATCGTTCCGGATAAAAAGGTAGTGGGAAACAACGAAACGAGTATCAGCGGTCGAACTGAGTATGTGTTACCTGATGGGACAGTAGTCGATAAAGTTGCAGCAGGAGCAAAAATGACCATGATTGTTGGTGGTAAAGACTACACAACAACAGCAGATCAGAACGGTAAATGGAGCTTTAATAATTTACCTCTCTCAACAGTTAGTGGTGGCTCAACGGCTACAATTACCTTAGTTGATGCAGATAAACGTTACGGTAATCCAGCCTATGTGGTGTTAGAAGATAAAACGCCGCCTAAAGCTGAACCAAAATTAATTAAAGCTAAGCTAAATGATATGAACAATTTAAATGATCCAAAGTTATCACTTGTTGATTATTCAGATGAAACGACAGCAAAAAGTCTCTTGAAAGTTGAGTATGTCACAACCTTAGAAGAACGCCAAAAAATGCTTAAAGAAGTTGGGAAATATGATGTAAAAATTAAGGTGACGGATGCTGCAGGGAACTTCACGATTGTTGATGCTCCTGTCATTGTCCATAACCCAACAGAAGTCATTACAAATGGCTTTGCATCTGCTAAGGATTTTGAAATAGATTATGATAAATGGGTATCAGCAACAGACGCTCAGAAACGCAGCATTATGTTGTCAGAAGAATACGGGAACTTAAAAGGGTATGAAATTCAAGGAAACACAGTAACGGATGTCTCAAATATCTTAGCAAAAATGACCATCGATTTTTCTGGTCGCACATGGGAACCTAAGAAAACTTATCCGATTCAAGTAAAAGTCATGTCATATACAAAAACAGTGAATGTCACGCTAATTCCTGCAGCTGTGAAAATGAACGTTAAGCAGATTTACTCAGGAACAGACAAACCAATTTATCAAGATTTATCTGCTAATCAACCAGTGGACAATGGGAAAGAATACGAAGTGAAAATTGGTGATTCTCTAGAAGAGGTTGTGAATAATCTAATTGCAACCGGAAAAATTAAATTAAATTATGCAGGTTATAATCAAGTGAGCGTGAAAGACTTTGTTGTTAAAGTGAATAATAATGTGGTTGCGACAACGAAAGTACCAGATCAAGCCTTTCAATTGATTTATCAATATCAAGGTCAGATGAAATTTGATAAAGCACCAGATCTTAATTTTGGTAAAATTGAAGTGAGTAAAGATGATCAAATTAGCAAGTTAGCAACGACGTCTCAAGATCAAGTGTCCATCATTAATACCTTCTTAGATTATGGTTGGACCCTAAAAGCGTCACTACCAAAAGGAATTACGAACAAACAATCTGGGGAAGAGTTCTTAGGTGAGTTACTTTATATCGACAGTGCGGGTGTCAGACATTCGATTAATAAGTCGGGTGCTGAATTAATTTCTCAAAAATCAACGGACAAATCTTTAAGTACGATTGATATTAGAGGAAACCAAACCTCAGGAATGCGCTTAGAACAACACATAGGGAACACAAGAAACGACTACAGCGGAGAATTAGTCTGGACATTAGAAGACGGTCCAAAATAAGGTTGTTACAAAAGCGTTTAGATTTATTTCCGAAGAAGCTGCTTTTGTAACACTGTTAATAAAGCGTGAGATAAAAGTCGTTATGCTTCAATAAAAAAGATAACCTGAAACGTCAATCAGCAAAATGACGTTTCAGGTTATCTTTTATTTTTTCTTTTTCTTAGATCCAGATTTTTTCTTACTTGAAGACTTTTTTGAAGAGCTACTTTTCTTTTTTTTCTTCTTCTTCGTTTTTTCTCTAACAATCACAAAGACTAAAATTAAAATAATAAGGACAAAGGCACCAGATAACACATACCAAAGAGTGTTATCTTTAGGCTCTTCTTTTAAATCCACTGCTTTATTATTAATATTATAGCTATCTTCTTTTGAAATAGTAAAATCTTCTTCAAATTTAAAGTCCTTTTTATTGGCAGTCACCGTCATTTTTAGGGTGTACTTACCAGCTTCAAGTGGTGTGTTGTCCCACATAATTGGAAAGTTGAAATTTGAATTAGGCGCAAATTCAACGTTATCTCGTTTTTCAGATTTTAAGACGTCTGTTGAACCCTTTTTAGTAATTTGTGCGTCTACATTGACTTTGCCTAAGAGAATAGGTGTTGTATTTTGAAGGTTAGCCACAACTGCTGTTCGGTAAGTGACAAGTGCTGGTTTGACATCATTAATTTTTAATACAGGTTCCACTTCTTTTTCAGAGCTTCTAAGAACCACTGCTTTGACTAATTGAAATTTATTAACAAAACTAATATTTTCTTCTTTTTTCTCTGTTTTACCTTCATCGTCCAAATCAGCAACAAAACCACCTAAGATAATCCCGTCAAAGCTTTCAGCTGGGGCTTCAAAATCAAAAATTAGGGTTTCTGTTTTACCAGGCTTCACTGTAATGCTTTGAGGGTTTGAAACCAATGAAGTGAATTGTATTTTTAGTGATTCATCGTATTTATAATCTTTCTTTTGCTTAGAATAATCTACCAATCCATTAGCGTTGGTAATGGCGTTAGTAGGGGTTACTCGGATTTTCTTTTCCGTTTTCCCGGTGTTACTAACATTCACTTCTAATTTCTGCTTTTCAGAAGGTTTGACCATCATATCAAAATAAGTCACATCTTTTTTGAACTGATTAGCTGGTGGTGTAACACTTATGGAAAAATTCATATTTTCTGAATCGGCGGAGACAGTTGTTGAGTGAAATTGTAATGTGATAAACATTAAAAGAGCAACGAGTATTATTTTTCTTAATTTACACATGTCTAGTCCTTTCTTGGTTCAGGAATGGTAATATACCTCTATAATATAGGACTGCTAGGTGAATATCAATGATTTAAAAAAGATAAGTTTTAGCTATAATAACTCAAATAGGTGCAATAAAAAAACAAGTAGAACTTAATGAGTCAAAGATGCCTAAAAATGGATGCTTCTTTTCAAAAATGAGACTTAATGATATAATGAATAGTGAATAAATATATAGTAAGGGGGAGTAAAATGAAAAAAGTAACATTTTTGATTGGAATGTTAAGTTTTTTAACCATTAGCGGTATGAGTGTTGATGCGGCACAACAAGATTCCAGCCAGAAAAAAGCTGAATTTCAAATAACAGAAAATGAAAATGGAACGATTAAAGTGGAAGCAGAACTTCTTAGATTTGGTGATCATACCCTACTACCATCCGATATCAATGCTAAAACTAAAGAGGATACAAGAGTCAAAGTGACCGAATTTAGTGGAAACCGCCCAGGATGGACCTTAAAAGTAAAATTAGACAAATTTAAATCTGGTACTGATGAAGCTAACGGAACCCGTTTGTTTTATCCGATTGTGACACCGACAACGACAACAGGTGGAGATGCGAGCACAAAGGCACCTGTGACAGTAGGAGCACAAGATTCATTCTTAGATGATTTAAAAGGGACGATTGTTAATGATGATAACGTTCCAACAAAAATTGCGGTAGCTGAAAAAGGTAAAGGCTACGGTGAATGGACGATGTCTTACTCAGGTAACAACCGTATCCAATTAAATGTACCTGCAGGACAAAAAGTTGGCGCCTATAGCGCGGAACTGATTTATATGATAGAAGATGCACCAACACCATAATAAAATGATTGAGGAGAAAAAATAGAAATAAGTGTTTTTCTGTTTTTTCTTTTTCTCATTAATTAAGTATTGTGGACTTTACTAAGAAGGGAAGCCGTGATTTTATTTTGAAAATAAAAAAAATAGGAAAAGAACTTGCGATAATAGTTGTTTTAGCTGTTATCTGGGGTGTGTACTACTATCAAGCTTATCCAATTTTTGCGGAAGTTACTGATTTAATAACACCAGGTAGTTCTTATATCGTGAAAATTTTAGAGTTTACAAATTACAGAGCAGAGCAATTATCCTTTATATTAATTGAATTCTTCTTATTAACATCAATTAGTAGTATTTTATCTCTATATATTTATAAAACAATAGAGTATACTAAAAATAAAGTGTTATTGGGTCTTATTGTCATTAATATTGTGTTTGTCGGGATCATCTGTGTGATAGCTAATATATTTTGGTCTGTTTATTTGATACTAACAGTTTTATCTTTACTCATTATTGCAGCGTCAGTTTATGTATCCAGTGTTCTTTTTGGATCAGCTGTAAAATTTGATGAAGGTGAAGTTGTTTATACGAGTAAAGCTTTTGAAACAGAAGATCTTGCTCAAGACAGTTTAAATAACCGAATAAATCAGTTAGATAAGAAAGCTAAGTCGAAGTTGGACGGTGAGGTTTTCGAAGATAATAAACAATATTTTTTTGAAATATATGCCAATGACAGAATAATTCTAGATAATAAAGGAGAATTTAACTTTCATGAAAAAATTTAATTATTTAATTAAACTATTTTTTGCGTTAGCTGTCATTTTTTCATTTTCAGTGACAAGTCAAGCAGCAGAAAAAGGGATTGGTTATGAGGTTCGACCGATTTTCCCAAGTACTCAAATTGAGCAAAATCGAGGCTACTACTACTTACAAACCGAACCAGGTGTGAAGCAGAAGTTAGAGATGTCACTTTTAAATACCAGTGACAAACCAGTGACTCTTGAGTTAGTCATTGAGAATGCTATTTCAACAACGAATGGTAATATTGACTATACGGATGATATCAAAAAAATCCATGAGTCTTTAGTTAATCCGATGACAGAAATACTACAACCAAAAACTAAAGAAGTTAAAGTGAAAGCTGGGGAAGAAAAAATTGTTAATTTTGAGTTAACACCGCCAGAAAAATCTTATGATGGATTAAAAATGGGTCGTATTCTTGTTAAGAAGAAAAAAGAAAAAGATGCCAAGGGGATTAACCAAGAGTATCAATATGCCGTGGGTGTCATTACTGCTGAGTCAGGAAAACCTTTTAATGACGGAGATAAATTAGAGTTAAACGGTGAAATCGAACCAAACGTGGTTAACGGAAGTAAGTTAGTTCAAGGTGAGATTGTTAATCCAACACCTAAAACCATTGAAAATTTAAAAGTTAGATCTTATGTGACTAAAAAGGGTGATAAGAAAAGAATTAAAGAAAAAAATATCGATAACTTTTCTTTTGCACCAAACTCTAAAGTAATGTATACCATTCCTTGGGGCTTGAGTAATTTTGAAACAGGCGAGTACACCTTCTACTTTACTGGAAGTAATGACTTTGAGAGTTTTGAGCTTAAAAAAGATTTTAAAATCCGTGGGGAAGATGCTAAGAAATTAAATAATGAAGCAGCCTTTTCTGTAGGAACACCAACTAAAATGATTATTTTAATCGTGGTATTAAATGCATTATTACTTGTTTTATGTGGTACTATTTTTGTCAGAAATAAAAAATGGGTTGAAGAACTAAAAACAAATAAAAAACGTAAAAGTAGAAAGAAAGTGAAAACAAAATAAAAAAAGAATAGGAGGTAGTGTTGTATGAAGCTTTTTAAGCTAAGTTGCCTTGTCCTTTTATTTATTTCCTTAAGTCTAGCAGTACCTAGTCTAGTATCTGCTAATGATGATCACAAAACTCAAGCAGAAGTTATCTTGAAGAAGACCAAAGACTCAGAACCAAAACCAACTAAGCCGAAAGAATCAATTTATACCCCTGAAAAAGCAAAACCAGTTAGATTTCTCCCTCAAACAGGAGAAATAGTAGCGTCGTTCATGTATATTATTATTGGCTTATGCTTTTTGATTTTTATACTAGGGATGTTGATGAATCGAGCGACTAAAATTGATGTTAGGTGGGATTATTAAGAAATGAAAGATTATTTATGGATTATTGTCGCAGGAACGTTTGCTTTAGTTGCTTTTATCTACTTTATTATGACAATTGCAACAAGTTCGACGTTAATTAAAAAATTAAAGAAGAAAAAAGCACATATTTTACTCAATGTGGCGGTCTTAATTATTGGATTAGCTAATATAGGTATTGGCTTTTATTTACTCCAAGATATCAGACATCAGATTGAAGTATTTAGTAAGTTATAAAAACAAAGTAGTCTAAAGCTAGAAATGAGGGGTTCAATTCATTTTTAGCTTTTTTTGTTATTTTAATTTTGATTAATGTAGTGTTAATGAATATAAAGATTAAAAAATGTGTTATTAATCAAAATGATGAAATTATGACTTTTATACTGTTAAAACAAAAGAAGGTAGGGTTTTTTATGCTTAGAATGTCTTTTTGTGTACAAAAAATAACAATTAATATGATTAATTAATATGTGAAAAAATTAAGCTAGTTATTTTAAAAAAAAGGATATTATATGAATTATTTTAACAAATATTATTAAAAAAATTAGATTTTAATACGAGAGTATGTTAATATGTATTTGTAGAGATTAGTACATACGTTTATCATGGGATTTGTAGTGATATAGTTATTATGTATTGGATCTCTAATGTTTTCTATTTAATTACAGTAGCTTGTTTGTATAAAACAACAGTTATGTACGGACTACTGGTTACTTTGGTTAAAAATAAATAATAAAAAAGAAGGGAAGTTTTAAAATGAAAAAAAATATTTTAGCCGCAGCTCTTTTATCAGGTTTAGTACTTTCAATCGCAGCACCAACAGCTTTAGCAGTAGAGGATAAAGATGGTAAATCAGTAGAAACTTCAAAAGTGGAAGTTAAATTAAATAAAGATGATGGTCACGAACCAGGAACAGGTCCTTTTAAAGATAAACTTGCAATTGTTCACAAACCAACAATCTTTAAGTTTGAAGGGGACACAACAACAGGTTCTTTAAACTTAAAAAACAAACACCCAGAAAAAGCAAAACAATTTATCTCAGTTAACGATGATCGTAAAAATGATAAAAAAGAAGCTATTTCTAGTCCATGGACTTTAACAGGTCAATTATCTGAAGTTAAAGAAGGAACTAAAACTTTAGCTGGAACAATGGATTTTAAAACATCTGAATTACAACAATATGATATTGGTGAATTAGTAACAAAACCTAATGGGGTTCAAGATTACGCTCCTGCTGCAATTAAAGCAGATGCAGCTAAAGCAGACGCAACTAAATATACATTACAACCAAAATTCTCTTTAGATGCAGCTGGAACAGCGGTTAAATTCTTAGAATCAACAAATACTGATGTAACAGATCCACATGGTGTATTCACTAATTTAGGTGATGTTGACTTTAACGTAGCTTCAGGTAACGCTAGCGAAGCTGGAACATACGATGGTACTATCACTTGGACTTTAGCAGCTCAAAAATAAGTTCGTTTATGAACGGTAAAACGTTCAAGTAGTTATGATGTCTAGTTAGTATAAAAGGTCTAGAAAACAACTTTTCTAGACCTTTTTCTATTTCTTTTTGTTCGTAAAAGGTGTATAATTAATATAACGAGAGGTTAAAAAATACTAATTTAAGTAGAGAGAGGTGTGGAACTATGAAAAGAGTCTTATATCCTTTAACTTTGTTGATTGGGTTCATTTTTTTAATGACAGCAACGTCAATCGATACTGACGCAGCTTCATGGGTAAGCACTAAAAATGATTTAGTCACAGCATTAACGAAAACGGCCGATGATGAAGTAATTCTTTCTAATGATATCTATTTAGATCAAAGAATTGATGTTGTTGGAAATAAAGAGTTGAATTTAAATGGTAAGAATTTAATGCTTGGAACAGGTGCAAGTGATTCAGGAAATGTAGGTAAATTTTACTTGAATCGTTCAGATAATCTACGTTTTGGGCTTAAAAATGGTGTCATCACCGGTGGAGATACGAGAGGGTTAGGTTCTCACGGTAGTATTATTGGTGTCATATCTGTTAATAATAGTGCCAATACTAATTTAGTCACAACGGTTCAGGATATATCTCATACCAGTCAGGGTGGCTTTTATAAAGGGAAACAAAGTAAAGTCGTTTTTAAAGGGAAAGTAACGTTGAATAACGATCAGTTTAACGTGAGAGCCAAAAACATGGATTTTTATGGAAACCCTTTAAATGAAGAGGACCCAGAAAATACTGATTTTTATGGCTACACCTCAGCCAATGGGGAACCGAATGATTGGAGTCAAGGAAATGGAGGGTTAAACCTCAGCTTTGATGGTTATGAGAATTTTAGAGGTCCAGGGCAACGGATACTAAATATAAATAAAAATGCCAAAGTAAAACTAAAAAATGATAACAATACAACCTCTAATAGTCGTGCTTACGCTAATAACATTGCAAACTTTGCTGTGATTAATTTGGATGGTAGTTTAGATACTGAGGCTATCGGAACAACTCTTAGAACGACAGCTTCAAGGTATGATTATGGGGCAGGAACAGCAAGTGGGCAAGCCGAAATTAATATTCGACCAGGTTCGACGTTTAAAACACTATCCACAGCGATAACTAATACGAATTACGGAACAATTTTTACGTATTCTTTAGATATTAATGTAGATAATCCCAAAATATTTGATATTCGCTTCTTTGGAACAGGTCAATTTTTCTATAGTTGGGCCAATCGTGGGGAAGTAATTTGAACATTAAGAATTCTAATATTGCGGTTTGGGATAAAAGTCGTAAGGGAATTGGAAACCCAAATGACATTTGGCAAGATGTGGATTGGATGATGATTCGAGGGTTTACCAATTCAGGGAATCCTAAAGCGATGTCTAGTAATAATGATTTAGCGAATCGTTTTACAATTAATAACTACAGTCGGATTTCTAATGATATAAAATTACCGATTATTATTCCAGATGAAGAGTTTCAGGTTGGAAATACGGTAGTTTTAAAAAATAATGCCACAAGTTTTTACGGGAGCACCGATTATTATTTACCAGATGGCTCTTTAGTTGGTCAAGCAGCACCAGGCGCGGCCGTTTTATTTGAATTAGCGGGTCGAAAATATACAACAGTAACAGACAGTAATGGTAATTGGCGATTTAATAATTTAGATATCACTTCAGTCAGTGGTGGTACATATGGGCAGTTGAGCATGATAGATCAGGATAAACGGATTAGTAAAATAGTTCCTGTCTTGATTGAAGACAAAGTTCCGCCAACAGGTGATCCTCGGTTGATTAAAGCTAAAAAAGGGGACATGACTAATTTAACTGATCCTAAGTATGCGGTTCTTAACTCTAAAGATGAAACCACACCGACCAATCAATTAATCTATGAATATGTGACAAGTTTAGAAGATCGTCAGAAAATGGTGTCAGAAGTGGGAACTTATGAAGTCGAAGTGAAACTTTCAGACTTAGCAGGTAACTACACCATTATTAAAGCACCAGTCATTGTTCATGAACCACCCGAAGTAATTACAGACGGTTTCATTACAGGGAAAGATTTTGAAATTGATTTTGATACCTGGGTTTCTGCGAATGATGCAGGAAAACGTCAATTAATGATTTCTGAGGAATATGGTAATTTGAGAGGTTTTGAGATTACAGGACAAAATTTAATCGATATCACGAATATTCCTTCTAAATTAGGAATTAATTTTTCAGGACATAACTGGGAACCTAAGAAGACCTATCCAATAACAGTTAAAGTGAAATCTTATACGAAAGTTATTCGTGTTACTTTAGTGCCAGCAGAAGTTGAGATGAATCCAAATCAAGTTTATAGTGGGACAATCACACCTATTTATATTGATTTAACGAATAATGCTAAAGTAGATAATTCGAAAATCGAAAAAGTTAAAATTGGTGATGATCTAGAAACGATTGTGAATCAGATGATAACGGATAAAAAAATGACGCTTAACTATACTGGATACGGGGAAGTAAAAGTAAAAGATTATAAGGTAATTGTGAATGGAAATGAGCTTAAGACCTCTGTCGTTCCTGATCAAAATTTTCAATTAGTCTATAATTACACGGGACAAATGAAATTTGCGAGTGCTCCGAATCTTGATTTTGGAAAAATTGAAACGAGTCAAAAACAAGAGTCTTACAAGTTAGTAAGTACTTCAGAATCAGACGTTTCAGTGATTAATACTCTTCTTAATGACAACTGGAATTTACAGGTTTCTTTACCACAAGGAATTAAAAACAAGAAGACTCAAGAAGAATTTATTGGGCAATTGGTTTACTTTGATTCAGCAGGAAAAGAAACAGTGATTGATAAGTATGGAAAAAAAATCATGGAACAAAAACCGGAGATGATGTCTTTAAGTAAAGTGGATGTTAGAGGGTCTGGTAAGAGTGGGATGACACTTAAACAAGAAATTGGTAATAGTAATGGTGATTACGAGGGTGAACTCATTTGGAGTTTAGAAGATAGTCCGAAGCCATAAAAAAATAGACTGTGATTTCATTTAGGAATCACAGTCTATTTCTATTTATTTAACGTTCTCACAACATAAACTTCCTGACAAAATCCTTTGAGGGAGTTTGCCACATGAAGAGCACGCGTTTTTTTGTCACATAAACCAATCACAGTTGGTCCACTTCCACTCATTACTGCAGCATCTGCACCAAATTGAATCATCTTGTCTTTAATATGTTGTACCACAGGAAATTTTCTAGTTGTATAATCTTCTAGAGAGTTACCTAAATGTTGTGTCATCGATTGATAATCGCCCATTTCAATGCTTGATTTGAGTGATGAAATATCTGGGTGGCTTAAAGAATCAACCTCAATTTTTGAGAAAACACGAGGAGTTGAGACGCTTATTTTAGGTTTAACTAGAACAACCCAACATTGTGGAATCGGGTTTTTTAAGGGTGTGACAATTTCGCCTAGACCTGTAACAAGGGCAGTTTCACCTTGTAAGCAAAAAGGGATATCAGTGCCGATTGGAATTGCTAGACGAGTTAAATCATCTAGATTGGCATTTAAATCGAATAAACGATTAACTCCTCTAAAAGTAGCAGCAGCATCACTACTACCACCACCTAAACCTGCGGCAACTGGAATGTTTTTTTGTAGAATAGCGTGAACGCCACCGTCGAATTGATACGTTTTTTGCATCGCTTCAATGGCTTGAAAAATATTGTTTTTACGGTCTGTTGGTAAAAAACCACTATTTGTTTCAATAATAATTTCGTTTTTTGGAAGTCGTTTAAAGGTTAAACGATCTGATAAATCGATACTGGCCATGACCATTTCAAGTTCGTGGTAACCATCGTCTCGTTTGTATAAAACATCTAAGCCGAGGTTGATTTTTGCAGGTGCTTTTTCGATGATTTCCATAGCGTCATCTCCTTATCTACGTAAATGAATAGTTACTCTAATTATACATTAAAAAAAAAGACTTTTAAATCATTGTTAACAAAAAGAAGAGACGAACACTAATTAAAATGTCTGTCTCTCTTTTTTAGTGTAGATAAGTGGGGTAAAAAAGGTAACTTCAGAAAGTAAAATTAATTCGAAAAGCGTGAATTATTTTTAAGTTCCTCCAGTTACTTGGAGCAGAAGGCCTTTTTTATCACCTATTGTAGTCGGGATAAAAAAGGCAGCTCTTTCGGTAACTTCACAACTTAAAATTAATTCGAAAAGCGTGAATTATTTTTAAGTTCCTCCAGTTACTCAGAGCTAAACGCCTTTTTTATCATCCTTTTATTTCCTATACATTTTAAATTCTAAAAAGCGGTCGTTGTAGATTTCTAGGTATTTTGAGCCTAGGTCTTCGTAGACTTCTAGGTTTTTCATTGTTTCTTCGTCAGGGTAGAACTGTTTATCTTCTGTTAATTCTTTTGGTAATATTTCTTTGGCTTTTTTGTTTGGTGTTGAGTAGCCGATGTATTCTGAGTTGGCGGCTGCGTTTTCGGGTTCTAGCATGAAGTTGATAAAATCGTAGGCGCCGTCTACATTTTTGGCGGTTTTTGGAATCACAATATTATCAAACCATAAATTAGAGCCTTCTTCTGGGATAACGTAGTGCAGATGCTCATTATTATCTAGCATTTCACGAGCTTCACCAGAAAAAGTAACGGCAGCAGCACTTTCTTCATTAATCATATACATTTTAATTTCATCTGCGACAATGGCTTTGACGTTGCCTGTTAAGGTAGTTAATTTTTTTGAAGTTTCTTCTAATTCAGCGTCTTTTTTACTGTTTAGAGAATGTCCGTTACTATTGAGAGAAAGTCCAATCACTTCACGAGCTCCATCAATTAACATGACATTGTTTTTTAGCTCAGGGCGCCATAAGTCATCCCAATGCTGCATATCTTCTTTTTTGACAAATTTATCGTTGTAGATAATTCCTAAAGTTCCCCAAAAATAGGGGATTGAATAGTGGTTTTTTTCATCAAACTCAAGATCTAAAAATTGTGAATCTATGTTATCCAATCCTTTAATTTTTGAATGATCTAGTTTAAGTAAGAGATTTTGTTTCATCATTTTTTGAATCATGTACTCACTAGGAATCGCAATGTCATAGGCGGTTCCACCTTGTTCAACTTTAGTAATCATGGCCTCATTCGAATCAAAGGTTTCATAAATCACTTTATAACCATACTCTTTTTCAAATTTCTTTAAAAGATCAGGGTCAATGTAATCGCCCCAGTTATAAATCGTTAAAACTTTTGCTCCAGATTTTCCAGATTTTTTTTCTAAATTAAAGGCTGTCAAAGCAAGGCAAGCAATGATTAAAATGATACCAATAACAAGTGAATTTAATTTTTTCATAACTAGCCTCCTTAATGTGTGGTTTTCTTACGATTTTTTTTCGGTGTATTTTCTTTACTAATAAAGTAATAACCAATGACTAAAATCATCGAGAATAGGAAGAGTAGAGTACTTAAGGCATTGATTTCTAAACTAATTCCTTGTCTTGCTCGGGAGTAAATCTCAAGAGAAAGAGTGCTGAAGCCATTTCCTGTGACAAAGAAGGTAACCGCAAAATCATCTAATGAATAGGTGAAAGCCATAAAATAACCAGCGATAATACCTGGTGTGATATAAGGTAAGATTACTTGGCGCAAGACTTGCCAACTATTAGCTCCTAAATCACGAGCGGCGTCAATTAAAGATTCATTCATCTCTTGAATTTTAGGTAACACCATCAGAACAACAATTGGAATACTAAAAGCGATATGTGAAAGTAAAACAGACATAAAGCCTAATTTAAAGCCAAACCACGTGCCTAAAAATGTGAAGAGAATCAAGAAACTTGCTCCGATAATTACATCAGGTGAAACCATTAAAATAGTATTCAAACTTAAAATCATGTTTCGCATGCCACGTTTTTTCGTGTAGTGAATCCCCATAGCTCCTAGTGTTCCAATGGTTGTGGCAATTAAAGCAGATAAGAAGGCAAGTAAAAACGTATTAACCACAATACCAATTAGACGGATATCCTCAAAGACAGCTTGATAATGTTCCAAGGTGAAGCCTGTAAATTTAGTCATGTTTCCACCAGCATTAAAAGAATAATAAATTAGATAGAAAATTGGGATATAAAGAAGGATAAAGACCGCCACTAAATAGAGATGTGACCATTTAAATTTATTGTTTGTCATTTTTTCTTTTTACCTCCTTTTTTCTTTTCTCCTGTTAAGAACATGATGATAAACATCGTAATAATCAAGATAACCCCAATCGTTGACCCCATGCCCCAGTTTTGAGTGACTAAGAAATGTTGCTCAATGGCAGTTCCTAGCGTAATTACGCGATTTCCACCAATTAAGCGAGTTAACATGAACAAACTTAAAGAGGGAATAAAGACCGCTTGAACCCCACTTTTTACCCCGTTAAGAGACAGTGGGAAAATGACACGTCTGAAGGTTTCAAACCCATTTGCCCCTAGATCTCGACTTGCTGAAAGAAGAGAAGGATTGATTTCTTCTAAGGCATTAAAAATAGGCATAATCATAAAAGGAATCTCAATATAAGTTGCCACAAAAATAAAACTAAAATCAGTAAACAGGATTTGTTTGGAACCAATCCCAATCATTTCTAAAAAGTGATTAATATTGCCATTAATACTGAAAATTCCAATAAAGGCATAAGCTTTCAGCAATAAATTAATCCATGTTGGTAAAATAATTAGCATTAGCCAAAGTTGTTTATGTTTCGTTTGATTTAATAAATAAGCCGTTGGATAACTAATTAAAAGGGTAAAGAACGTAATAATAAAAGCATAAAAAACCGAATTAAAGGTCATTCTTAAATAAGTGCCACTGGTTAAATATTGTTTGTAGTTACCTAATGTAAAGGCACCGCTGGCATCAAAGAAAGATTGATAAAAAATCAAAAGAACAGGAGCGATAACGAATAAAAGCAACCAGATAACATAAGGAATCGTATAGAATTTTTTATTAATAGCCATCTAACATTTCCCCCTAATCTTCGTCATAGCTTTCAAGTCTTGCGTCGAAATCTTCTTCAGATTCTCCAAAACGCATCACGTGAATATCTTCTGGTTCAAAATAAATCCCAATTTCTTGTCCTTCTTGACTGCGTTTGGTTGAGTGAACCGTCCACGCGTTTCCTTCTTTATCCACACAGAAAATTTCATAATGAACCCCTCTAAAGAGAATTGTGTCTACAGTGGCGACAAGTTTGCCTTTTTCAATAGGAACAATGCTTAAATCTTCCGGTCTAATCATGATTTCCACAGGTTCATTTTTGCGCATCCCGCTATCCACACATTCAAAGGATTTGCCCACAAATTCCACTAAGTTGTCTTCTCTCATGACGCCATCAACGATGTTACTTTCGCCAATGAAATTTGCCACAAAACGGTTAATTGGTTCATCATAAATATCCCCAGGAGTTCCACTTTGTTCGATATTACCTTCATTTAAAACGAAAATTTCATCACTCATAGCAAGAGCTTCTTCTTGATCATGAGTCACAAAAATAAAAGTAATTCCTAATCTTTTTTGTAAATCACGTAACTCTGATTGCATGGCTGTTCTAAGTTTTAAATCAAGAGCAGATAACGGTTCATCAAGAAGTAAAATATCTGGTTCATTGACTAAAGCGCGAGCAATGGCCACACGTTGTCGTTGCCCACCTGACATTTCACTAATTTGACGCTCTTCAAAGCCTGAAAGTTGCACCATACGAAGGGCATCTTTCACTTTAACTTCAATCTCTTGCTTAGGTAATTTTTTGATTTTTAAGCCAAATGCCACATTATCAAAGACATTCATGTGTGGGAATAAGGCGTAATCTTGAAAAACAGTGTTCACTTTTCGTTTATTGGCGGGAACCGTGTTAATTTTTTTACCATCAAAGTAGATATCCCCACTAGTTGGCTCAGAAAAACCTGCAATTAATCTTAAAATCGTTGTTTTCCCACATCCGGAAGGTCCGAGTAAGGTATAGAATTTCCCTTGTTCTATCTCAAAACTAACCTCTTTTAAAACCACTGTTTCATCATATTCTTTGACCACATTATCAAAACGAATAATTGTATGACTCATTGTTACACCCCTTTTATAAATATGAATTGGTTGCGACTAATAATAAACGACTAACGCCGTCATAATGATTGGTAATCTGATGTTTCTTTAAAGCTTGGTAATAAATGCTTTCTCCTTTGTTGGCATAGTAATGGTCATTCCCGATTTTGATACACACACTACCTTCTAAAACATAAGCAAATGTATCGGATAGGGAAGGTTCGAATTCTTTGTATTCTCCTGTTTCATCAAGAGACAAAATAATCGGTTCCATCTCCTGTTCATTAGAATCGGGAACGAGCCACTTAATCTCGTAACCTTTTTCTTCTTCATAATAAACGGTGTAATCCTCACTTTGGTAAACCACTTGCTGGATTTGTTCTTTCTCATCAAAAAAATCTTTTGGTGAGATGCCTAACACTTCTAAAATAGAAAAGAAAGTTTCCATTGAGGGGGAGCTTAAATTTCTTTCAAGCTGAGAGATATAACCTTTGCTTAAATCGGTACGTTCTCCCAGTTCTTCTTGAGTTAAACTCTTTTGAATTCTCAAATTTTTAATTTTATTTCCAATATTCATTATTTTCCTCGTTTCAAAGTTTATAATTACTAAACTTCAAAGCACAAAAGTTTAATATAATTAAACATGTAGTTTACTAACAACGGAATTATACAAGAATATTAAGGATATTTCAATTGTTTTGGTGTAAGAATTCCATTAAAAATAAGGTATAATTAGAGAAGTTAAAAAGTAGAAGAAAAGAGGAGATTAAATGACAGTTAACGGATTTAAAGCCTTAGTGGTGACAGAAGAAAATGAACATGTATCAGCTTGTATTACTGATTGTGATTTATCAAACTTATCAAGTGGAAATACCGTAATTAAGACCCTATACTCAGCAATTAATTTTAAAGATGGCCTAGCAACAATAAAAAATGGCGGAGTTGTTAGAAATTACCCCATGATTCCTGGTGTGGACGCTGTTGGAGAAGTAGTTTCTTGCGAAGACAGCACGTTTAAAGTAGGGGATCA
This sequence comes from Vagococcus hydrophili, assembly GCF_011304195.1. NCBI lineage: Bacteria > Bacillati > Bacillota > Bacilli > Lactobacillales > Enterococcaceae > Vagococcus > Vagococcus hydrophili. The sequence goes on from NZ_CP049887.1 coordinate 1,370,397, forward strand.
GGTTGTTCTTACAGGGAATGCGTTTGGGGTGAGCCATACTGGTGGTTTTAGTGAATATCTACGTGTTCCAAGTGAGTGGCCAATTGCTTTGCCTAAGGAATTAAGTGCAAAAGAAGGCGCAGTAATAGGAACAGCAGGATTAACCGCGATGGAGGCAATCAACCAATTAGAACGTCACGGTTTATCAGATAAATCAGCCCATATTTTAGTAACAGGGGCAACTGGTGGGGTTGGTAGTTTAGCGATTGCCATGCTAAAAAGTTTGGGCTATAAAAATATTACGGCTCTTTCAAGAAAGAAAAATGAAGCGTTTTTACTAGAAATCGGGGCAACTTGTGTGATTGGTTTAGATGAATTTACTCAAGAAAAAATTAAGCCTCTTCAAAAACAAAACTTTGATTCTGTGATTGATACGATTGGAGGAGAAACTTTAGGTGCCATTTTACCTCAAATTAGTTATGGAGGTAGTATTGCTTTATGCGGAAATGCGAGTGGTATCAAATTTGAAACAACCGTTCTGCCCTTTATTTTAAGAGGTGTGACAATGATTGGAATTGATTCTGTACAATTAACTAATGACATCAAAGAAGCTATTTGGGAGAGAATGGCAAAATGTATAGATAAGGAGTTACTTAAAAAAATCGGAGCAAAAGAAGTTCTGTTTAAAGATAGTGAAAAAATAATTACCAAAGTATTGGAAGGAACTCATTCAGGTCGAACAGTGATTACCTTTTTATAAAAATTAACCCTCCTTTTTAATTATAAATTACTAAAAGTAAGTCGATTTGGTTGAATTTCAAGTATATACTAGTTAGAGTAGACTTTGTTACTTTTAAGGGGAGGGAACAAAGATGTTATTAGGTTTTAAAAAGGTAGTAAAAGGGATGACAGGCATTGTTGCGACAATGTTAATGGTTCAACCAGCTTTAGTTTTTGCAGAAGGTGAAGGAGAAGGGATTTCACAAAATTACAGAGACTATAACAGTATTATTTTTAATGATCATACCGTTTATACAGCGGATATTGAAGGGTCAGTTGCAGTTGGGGCAATGTGATTAGTTATGGTGGATTTACGTATGCAGGAGCAGACAGTCAAGCGCCAAATATAATTGGAACACCGGCACTTAATCCCAATACACCGGGATTACTTTTAGGAAAAACAATTGAGTATTATACAGATAGTCAAATTATCGTTGAAGGTGGCGATTTTGTTCATACGTCAGTTTTTGATGATTTTACTCAAATTGATGTTGATCCAGATTACGTGACTCAAAAATTATCAGAAGATAAAGTGAACAGTATATTTGCTTCATTTAAAGCGCAAGTCGATGGTCAAATGTCAGATTACGCGTCTTATTTAGAAGGGTCAGAGATTTTTCAAGGAGAAGAACACTTTAAATCAAGCTTTAACTTAATGTATTCAGCTAAAAATAAAAACGTTGTGTATGTGGATATTTCAGATTTAAATAATAATTTAAGTGATATCTTTTTACCTGATTTAAAAGATATTTCTCATGTGATTATTTACTCTGATCAACCATCTGTTTCTTTTTCAAGAGGAAGTATTCTATCTAATGGGCAAGTCGTAGATACTGGTATGCCGAATAATCCAATGTTGTTTGATTTAGCAGATAAAGTTACTTGGGTATTGCCGAATGCTGTGGAGATGAGTATTGAAGGATATGGAGTGATTGGTGATGTTTACGCACCTAATGCGACGTTAGATACAAAAGGTGGGTCGTTAAATGGCTCACTTTATGTGAATAATCTTATCTCACAAGCCGGATTTGAAGTACATAATTTTGGTAATAGACCAATTATTCCAGAAAAACCGGTAGATCCAGTGAAACCCGAGCCGTCTGAACCAAGTGAATCGACAACAGAACCAACAGAGCCAAGCGAGTCGACAACAGAACCAACGAAACCAAGTGAGTCGACAACGGAGCCGACAATTCCAAGCGAGTCGACAACGGAGCCGACAATTCCAAGTGAGTCGACAACGGAGCCGACAATTCCAAGTGAGTCGACAACGGAGCCGACAATTCCAAGTGAGCCGACAACGGAGCCGACAATTCCAAGCGAGTCGACAACAGAACCGACGAAACCAAGTGAGTCGACAACGGAGCCGACAATTCCAAGTGAGTCGACAACGGAGCCGACAATTCCAAGCGAGTCGACAACGGAGCCAACGATTCCAAGCGAGTCGACAACAGAACCGACGAAACCAAGTGAGTCGACAACGGAGCCGACAATTCCAAGCGAGTCGACAACAGAACCGACGAAACCAAGTGAGTCGACAACGGAGCCGACAATTCCAAGCGAGTCGACAACGGAGCCGACAATTCCAAGTGAGTCGACAACGGAGCCGACAATTCCAAGTGAGTCGACAACGGAGCCGACAATTCCAAGTGAGCCGACAACGGAGCCGACAATTCCAAGCGAGTCGACAACAGAACCGACGAAACCAAGTGAATCAACAACAGAGCCGAATAAACCGAATGATTTAAATAATGAGCCGAATAAAGATAACAGTCAATCTAGAACGACTAACAACAAAAAAATGTTACCTAGAACAGGTGAAATCAAATCAAATAGCTTATTCTTACTAAGTGGAATGATCCTATTAGTTGTTGTGTCAATCTTTAAAAATAGAAGAAAAAGTAAATAAAGAAAAAGACAATGTCGTAAGTGGTTAAACTTACAGCATTGTCTTTTTTATTAGCTCTCTTCCAGTTACTTGGAGCAAAGCGATTTTTTATTCACTCTTATTAATCCGGATTCAAAAGGCAGCTCTTTCGGTAACTTCAAAAATTAAAATTAATTCGAAAAGCGTGAATTATTTTTAATTTTCTCCAGTTACTCAGAGCTAAACGCCTTTTTCATCACTCTATAATCCCAAGCTATTTGGTTTTACATCAGCGGGGATTGGATTTACGTATGGTGTTTGTTTTGTTACTTCTGCTAGTTCTGCTTTTGCTTGTTTGATGTATTCTGGGTTTTCGATTGCTTTCATCGCTGTTGTTGCCATAACTTTGGCTGCTTGAAGCATACCTTTTTTAGCAATGTTTGTTTTTCCATTTGCTACCCATTGCCATGAATGTAGAGCTGTGTTAAGAACTTCGGTTGTCATAACACATTGTGCTGTTGGTACAACCCAACTTACGTCACCCACATCAGTTGATCCAGGCATAGTAAGGTTTGTTAGAGCTTCGTTGAATGGATAAATATAGTCAGCTAAAACTTTCCCTTGGTTAGCGCCTAAAACTTGTTTTTCAATGGCTGTTACAGGTGGAACCATCATGAATTTTTTCTCGTCTTCAGTTAAAGAAGCGTGCATTTCTTTGGCAAAGGCAATATCTTCTTCGTCAAATTGTGGTGCACCAACTTCAAACATACATTCAGACATTAATTTAGAATAAACTTTATTTGGCATATAGTTAGAACAAGCTTTGTCAAAATGGATTTCAACTTCCGTACCAGTCATAAGAGCAGCACCTTTTGCACAGTTACATAAGCGATCATAAATATCTTTTACTTGGAACGCTTTTGGTGCGCGAATTAAGTAAAGGGATTTCGCGTGAGCTTGAACCACGCTTGGTTGCATCCCACCACCATCTAAAACAGCGTAGTGATAACGAGCTTCTGGAGTTACGTGTTCACGTAAGTAGTTAGCACCAACGTTCATTAATTCCATAGCATCTAATGCGCTACGTCCCATGTCTGGTGAGTTTGCAGCGTGAGATGATTTTCCTTTAAATTCGAAAACAGCTTGAATGTTAGCTAAAGTAGGAGAAGCGATGATCGCATTATCCGTACCTGGGTGCCAGCAAAGTGCCATATCTAAGTCATCAAAAGCATGAGCACGAGCCATGTAAGTTTTACCAGAACCACCCTCTTCAGCCGGACAACCATAATATCTGATTTGAGCGTCAATGTTGTTTTCCTTGATGTAATCTCTTGTGGCAACAGCAGCTGCAAGAGAAGCTGTTCCTAGTAAGTTATGTCCACAACCATGACCGTTTGTCGTTCCTAAACTAGGATCAGTTTCTTTGTGAGTTGCACCTGCTTTTTGATTTAATTCAGGTAAAGCATCATATTCACCTAAGAAACCGATAATTGGGCCTTTTGATCCGTAAGTTGCAATAAAAGCAGTATCGATGTCAGCGATGTTTTCTTCAATGCTAAAACCTTCTTTTTCTAAAACAGCAATCACAGTTTTGGCAGATTCTTGTTCATGGAATTTTGTTTCTGCAATATCCCAAATACGGTCACTTAAAGTGAAATACTCTTCTTGTTTGCTTTCAATTAATTTCTCGATTTCTTTGAACATAATAATTCCTCCTAATAGGGTCTTTTAAATAAATAGTGTCATTCCGTAAGCAAGCGCCATAGAAAGCGCTGTGATAATAACACCAGGTATAATGAAACTAAAAGCTTTCGTACGACCAGTTCTATCTAATTCACAGGCTAATAATAGAGTTGGTTGTGCTGGAATAATAAAGTTAACATTTAAACATTGAACCATAATCACTAAGAAAATTGGTGAGATGTTCAAGCTTAAAGCTAACGGGAAGACAATCGCAGCAACGGCTGTCTGAGCCCCAATAATCATGGCAACAAAACTACAAATTAAGATAATAACCCATGGATAGTTGGCTAAAACTTCACCAATAGTTGTTTGTAATACAATTTGGTTACCAGGTGAGAAGAAGATAGTCATCCCAACCCATCCTAAACCAAGAACAACAAGTGAAGCTCCAAGTGCGTTGCTTGTTGCTGGTGCAGCTAAAATACTTTTAGATTTAATTCTAAAGATTAGAATATTAACAGCAGCTGATAAGTACATAAACATTTGTACGACGTCAGTTGACTTAATTTTAACACTTTTTCCATCCACTGTATATTGAGGAAGTAAGTCTGGGAAGAGTCCGAAAATGATGATAGCAACCACACAACCTAAGAAGACAAAAGTTGAGTATTTTGCTTTTTTATCATGAGTCACTTCTTCAGTGATTTCTTGTGTATGGTCTAAAATACTTTCATCAAATGGCACGCGTTTTTCAATAGCCATTAAGATTAAGCTTAGAATAACAATCGCAGCTAATGTTGATGGTAAAACAATGGTTAAATAAGTAATAAGTGATACACCAAATGGCATTAACATCATAATAACGTAAGCTGTTGATGAAGAGGCAGGACTACATAAAAGGGCCATATTAGAAGCTAAAACAGATCCGATTAAAGCGCCTTTTGGATTTACTTTTGATTTTGTAGCAGTTTCAGCAATGATTGGTTCTAAAGATAAACTAATCATTGCAGTTCCCATTCCGAATACAAATAAGAAACAAACAAGTGGTGCTACAAGTGTGATTGCTTTAGGGAAACGACGGATGATTTTTGTAGCAACAGAAATCATATAGTCCATACCGCCAGAAGCTTGTAGGGCTCCACTAGCAATTCCGATAGAGATGATAATTAAAACAGCTGTAACTGGTGGCTCTGAAGGTGGCAGTTTAAAAATAAATAACATAATAAAAAGTGCAACAATAGAAGATACCGCAGAACCTAGAGCTCCACCTTTAATCAAACCATAGACAATCATGGCAATCATAACGGTGATTTCGATTAATAATAACGTCATAAAATTCCTCCTGATTTATGTTTTTCAACATTCTTGTTCAAGCTAATACGGAATTTGAACAAGTTTGTTAAAAAAAACACCTGCCTGCGTTTTTTTAGCATAGCTGCATTCAAAATAGCCATATTTTACTTAAGGAAATTCTAACATAAAAAACAACAACAGAAAAGAAAAAAACGAGTTTTTTTTGAACAGTAACAAAATTTTAATGTTTTATTAACATTTGACATTCGCTTACAAAGCTTTTAAGTGTATGTTTTTGAACGTGGAATAAAAATTATGTTGGTTATTTAATTTTGGCTGAATAAATATTTAATAACTATATGTTCACGTTTTTATAATTAAGTTTGCTATTATTAAACAAGTATGTTAATTTATGAATGACATCACAAATTGTGATGTTTATTTTAAAAATTCTATTGAGAATGATTATCATTATCTTTGTTAGGAGAGAAAAAAATGTTAGATGTTATTATTGTTGGCGGAGGTCCCGCTGGTTTATATAGTGCTTTTTATTGTGGTCTTAGAGGTCTTGATGTCACAGTGGTTGAAGCACAAGAGTATTTAGGTGGTAAATTAAATGTTTACAAGGAAAAATTGATTTGGGATATTGGTGGGGTTACACCAATGAAAGCTGGAGAAATTATCGCTTCGTTAGAGGAACAAAGTCAGACATTTGAACCAAAGATAATAACAGGAAAATCAGTTGTTGAAATAAAAGAAAATCAAGACAGCGTCAGCGTGGTTACAGAAGATGATAAAGAATATGTAGCTAAAACAGTCATCCTTGCGACAGGAACTGGGATTGTTAAACCAAAGAGATTACCATTTAGTTATTCAACATCTTTTGAAAAAACTAATCTGCATTATGAAGTGAAAGATATCAAAAAATTTAAGAATAAGAAAGTGATGATTTCAGGCGGGAATGATAGTGCTGTTCAATGGGCAAAAACATTAAGTGATGTAGCTGAGCATGTCTATTTAGTTTACCGAAAAGATTTATTTAGAGGGTATGAAATCGAAGTTCAGGAAGTTTTATCACATGAGAAAATTACTTGTCTGACTGAGATGGAGATTACGGGATTACAAACAGAGGATAATTATTCGATTTCAGTTGTTGAAGTAACAGAGAATGTGACAGGTAAACAACAAGATTTCATAATTGATGAATTACTTGTTTGTCATGGTTTTGAAAAAAATAATCCATTAGTAAAAGCTGAAAATAATTCTCTAGCTTTAATAGATGATATTTTCTTTGAAGCAACTGAAAAGGGGCAGACTTCTGTTAAAAATATTTTTGTAGCAGGAGATGCGGCTTCTTATGAGGGTAAAGTGAAACTTATTGCCGGAGCTTTTCATGATGCAGTTAATGCATCAAATGGTGTCAAAGTTATGGTTGACCCGGCAGCTAGTGATCGAGGTCAAGTTTCCTCCCACCATGATGTTTTAAAAGAACGTCACCTTGAAAAAGTGAAGAAATAAGAGTAAAATTAATGCTATAAATTAGGGAATGATGATCTCCCTTAACGTGACGTTAAAACCGCTAGAAATAGTTGATGACTTCTACATACTTTATTTAGGTATGTAGATTTTTTTATGTTAAAAGGAGCTTAGAGAAAATGATAGAAAAGAAAAAAGTAGTTGGTTTAATTGTATTTAGTTTATGGATGGGGATACTAGTCGGTGGGATAGAAGTGGTCTTTGGAAAAGTGTTAATCCAAGTAACTGAATGGCGATTATCTTATTTTAGTTACTTAATATTCTTACTTCCCCTAGCTGGACTGCTGATTGAATTTATTTATACACGCTTTGGAGGAATATCAAGGCAAGGTATGGGCTTAATTTTTGATGTGGGTCACGGAGAACAAAAGGATATCCCGCTACGTTTGATTCCGATTGTTATGTTTTCTACGTGGTTGACTCATTTATTTGGTGGGAGTGCCGGTCGGGAAGGGGTTGCTGTGCAAATTGGTGGCGCCTTGTCACACTTTTTTAGTAAGGGAAAACTAGCTAAGTACCTTCCAACTGAAAACATGTCTAAAATAGCCTTAATTACAGGAATGGCAGCAGGTTTTTCAGGGTTATTTCAAACACCGATTGCAGCTATTCTTTTTGCTCTTGAAGTCTTAGTGGTAGGTCGTCTTGAAATGAAAGCCATGCTTTCTGCCAGTATTGCTTCTTTCACAGCTTTTTTTGTTTCTTCCTATTTAGGATTAGAAAAATTTAGTTTTCATGTTCAAGAAAAGATGTCCTTAGATCCTTTTTTAATAGCTAAATTAGTTGCGTTAGGTATTGTTTTTGGTTTGGTAGGAAGATTATTTTCGTTAACTTTAGCTAAAAGTAAGAAATTAATGCAAAAGGTTTGGCGCAATTCTTATTACCGAATTTTCTTTGGAGGAATTATAGTCGCACTGCTCATTTTTCTACTGCACGGTGGACGTTATGCCGGTCTTGGTACGAATTTAATTGTTGAGGGATTGACTGGTGAATCGATCTATCCTTATGATTTCATCTTGAAATTAATCTTAACTATTTTTACTTTGTCAATTGGTTTTCAAGGCGGAGAAGTGACGCCGTTATTTGCAATCGGCTGCTCACTTGGGGTGATTTTAGCGCCTGTTGTTGGCTTACCAATCGAGGTTGTAGGAGCTTTAGGTTATATTGCGGTTTTTGGTAGTGGTACGAATACCTTCTTGGCACCAATCTTAATTGGTGGGGAAGTTTTCGGATATCAATTACTTCCTCTATTTTTCATTACCATGAGTGTTGCCTATTGTTGCAATAATAATCAATCCATTTATGGTAAACAAAAAATCGCTTAGCTCCATTACGGAACTAAACGATTTTTTTATTTTTCGCGACCAATCACACGGACTTCTGGTTCTAATGTGACACCAAATTCTTTCAAGATAACTTCTTGAATATGTTGGATGAGTTCCACATAATCAGTGGCTGTTGCATGATCAATATTAACGATAAAACCAGCATGTTTCGTTGAAATTTGAGCACCGCCCCATTTCAATCCTTGTAGATTAGCATCTTGAATTAATTTACCAGTAAAATAACCTTCTGGACGTTTAAAGACACTCCCACAAGAAGGATATTCTAAAGGTTGTTTGCTTTCTCTTAGATGAGTCAATTCATCCATTTTAGCTTTGATTTCAGTATGATCGCCATGTTCTAAAGTAAAAGTAACATTTAAAACAATACCTTTCATACTCTGCAGGACACTATGACGATAAGAAAAATCCATGTCCTCTTTATGGTAAGTAACAATGTTTCCATCTTCTAAAATAATTTCTGCTGACTCAAAAACGTCTACTAATTCTCCGCCATAAGCCCCAGCGTTCATATAAGCTGCCCCGCCAATACTACCAGGAATACCACAAGCAAATTCAAGTCCTGATAAGTCCACGTTCAATGCTTCTTTAGTGACATCGATTAATTTAGCCCCAGCATCCGCAATAATCGTATTTTCAGTGATTGTTACTTGATTTAATTCACTGAGCATAATCACAAAACCAGCAATCCCACCGTCACTAACGATTAAGTTACTAGCATTTCCTAAACATAGCCATTCGATATTTTCTTCATTACAATAATCGATAATTTCTTTTACTTCTTCTGTTGATTTTGGGAAAAGTAAACAATCTGCCGGTCCACCTGTTTTTGTATAGGTAAACTGTGAGAGTGGTTCGTTAAAAGAAAGCTTGATTTGATGTAAGTCAGTTATTATTTTTTCAGTATTCATTTGTTTATCTCCTTAGTCCATCATTCGTCTTGCCTATTTTATCATAACTCGTCATAATAAGCTTTTCTTTTGAGGTTTATCTTAGAAAAAAGAATTCTGGGCTTTTTAAAGGATAATTTATTTTTGAAGAATGATTTCTGTGTTAGAATAAACAGTATGAGAAGAAACGTAAAGTAGGAGGATTTATTCAGTGAAACTTATTTCTTGGAATGTGAATGGCTTAAGAGCTGTCGTAAAAAAAGGCTTTATTGATATATTTAACGAAATAGATGCAGATGTTTTTTGCTTGCAAGAAACAAAATTACAAGAGGGTCAAATTGATTTAGAATTAGAAGGTTATCACCAATATTGGAATTATGCTGTGAAAAAAGGATACTCAGGAACAGCTGTTTTTAGTAAAAAAGAAGCACTAAGTGTGGCTTATGGTATCGGTATTGAAGAGCACGATCAAGAAGGTCGCGTGATTACTTGCGAGTATGATGATTTTTATTTAGTCACATGCTACACGCCGAATTCACAAGCTGAATTAAAAAGAATAGAATACCGTATGCAGTGGGAAGTAGACTTTTTAGCGTATTTAAAAACATTAGAAGAGTCAAAACCAGTTATCTTGTGTGGAGATTTAAATGTGGCGCATGAAAACATTGATTTGAAGAATTGGAAAACTAATCGTAAAAATCCAGGTTTCTCTGATGCTGAGCGTGAAGCGTTCACCAACTTTTTAGGCCATGGCTTTACCGATACGTTCCGTTATTTCTATCCAGAACTTGAAGGGGCTTATTCTTGGTGGAGTTACCGTTTTAATGCCCGTGCTAATAATGCAGGGTGGCGTATTGATTATTTCTGTACGTCAGAAAGTTTGAATGACAAACTAAAAGACGCAAAAATTTTAAAAGATGTTCACGGGAGCGATCATTGTCCTGTTGAATTAACCATAACGATATAGGAGCGAGGAACGTATGAAAAAAACATATAAGTGGCTAGCACCGATTTTATTAGTAATGATGTTCTTCTCAGCTTCAACACTGACGGGCGTAGCTGAGGATAAAAAAGACGATCAATTATTATATGATTTAAAATATGATAAAGATAAGAGTGTTTTATCAGGAAAAACGAAACCAAATGCGAATATTTATATTAAGGACGTGGCAGGGAGTGTTGTAGCCGATGATAAAGGTGGCTTTGAAATTCCGATTCCTAAGAATATGAAAAAATCACCCATCCTAATGTTAGATGCAGAAGGTAATAATTCAACGGATGTTCGTTATGATTTTGAAAAAAATACAATCGAAAAAGAAGAAAAAGAAGCAAGTACCAAAGATTCAACAAAAACTTCTGATAAAGAGGCAAGTAGCTCAAAAGACACAAAAAAAGATAAAGACAGTAAAGAAGGCAATGTAGCAATCTCTGATAATAAAGAGAGCCAATCGACGTCTGATTCAACCAAAGAATCTAAAGATAAGAAAGACGGAGAAAGTAATTCAAAAGAATTAACCGTGTCTTCTGAAAACTATAAAGGGGACAAAAAGGAAGAACCAAGAAGTTTGGTCTGGTTATGGACTCTTTTAGCGATTTTAGTTGTGGGAGGGGCTGCAGTTGGCGGTTACTTCTGGTATAAGAAAAAAGTTGAAAAAGAAGAAGCTGCAGAGAGAAAGCGTAAACGTAGCTCTAGTAGCAAAAAGAAAAAAAGCAAAGAATCACTAGATGCTGATTTTGAAGATGATCTTTATGAGGCTTTCAAAGATGGTAAAAAGACGAGTATAAAAGGCAAACATGCTAAATCAAGCCATTCTAAAAAGGATGTTAGTTTGGATCAATTGATCGATTCAGAATTAGAGAAACAAACAACTAAGCCATCTAAAAAACGCCGTTCATCAAGTTCTAGTAGTGGTAAAAAAAGAAAGAAAAGTTCTAAGAAATAAAGGAGGATGATCATGAATTTTATTGCTTATGATTTTGAGACAGCAAATGGACAACTCCATAGTGCCTGTTCTATTGCGTTAGTCATGGTAAAGGACAGTAAAATTGTAGGGGAATATTATTCATTGATCAATCCTCAAACAGAATTTCACTGGCGCAATATCCAGGTGCATGGGATTCATGAAAGAGATGTTCAAGACGCACCAACGTTTGATCAAGTTTGGGAAGAAATCGGTCAGTATTTTGAAGATAATCGTCTGATTGTGGCCCATAATGCTTCCTTTGATAACCGGGTGTTAGCGGGTTGTTTGGCACATTATGATTTACCAGAAGCGCACTTTTTGTCACTGTGTACAGTGAGAACCAGTCGGAAACTCTATCCAGAACTAGATAATCACCGTCTTAATACAGTCTGTGATTACTTATCAATTGGGTTGGATCATCATCACCATGCATTAGATGATAGCTTAGCTTGTGCCAATATTTTGTTGCAACAAGAAAATCAGTTTGGTGTAGATCCTTTAAAGAAATTGGTGAAACTTATATAAAAATGAGGTGATTGACGTAATTTGTCGATCACCTCATTTTTATTATAGAATATAGCTCATTAAAATAATGTCTAAATACTCGTTTTCTTCTGACAAGAACCCACATTTGATGGTTCCTTCAATCTCAAAATTTAATTTTTGGTAAAGAGCAAAGGCACGTTCATTTCTTTCTTGAACTTTGATTTCTAAGCGCTTGATTACCTGAGCTTCTTGTGCCCAATAAATAATTTCTTCCAACATGATAGAACCTAAACCGTAACCCCAATATTCTTTTAAAATACTAATGCCAATTTCTCCAATGTGTCTGACCGGCTGATCATTTTCACCTGTAACAGTCGCGACCCCGATTAATTCATCATGATTAAAAGCAAGCAAAATCAGTTGATTATCTGTTTCATAAATAAAATCAATTTGATCCGCCATAGCTTCTTCTTTTAATTTGAGAGAGTTTGGGTTAACAAGTAGGAAAGGTGTTTCTTTATCTAAGATATTCATGACGCGTAGTAGTTCTTTCGCGTCACTAGGTGTGGCTTCTCTTAAGGTGATATCTAGTTCGCTCATTGAAACTCCCATCCAAGAACAATCAATTGATTTTGAAGTTGATCCCTCTTTTCTTTTGCAACAGAGGATGTTCCTTCCATATAAAAAGAGCGTTCCTCATCTGATACTTTATCTAAAAAGAACTCGATGTAAGGTGTGTAGATATCTTCTTTAATCATGTGTCCCCACTCGATGACACAAACACCGTCACCTTCTAAATATTCATCTAAGCCAAGATCAGTAGCGCCTTCTGTTAGACGATAAACATCCATGTGGTATAAAGGAAGTCTGCCTGTATCATATTCACGAATTAATGTATAGGTCGGACTTTTAATCATTTGTTCAATGCCAAGACCTTTAGCGAATCCTTTTGTAAAGGTTGTTTTACCAGCGCCCAAGTCACCAGTTAAAAGATAGATATCTCCTGAGGTTGAAAGAGTTGCTAAATCAAAGGCTAATTTTTGTGTCTCTGCTTCATTTGTTAGTTGTATTTTTTTCATGTGCGCCTCCTTATCATCTGTAAGTATAAAGGGAAGATAAAAAAAAAGCCATGCTTAGCATGACTTTTTTAGATTATTTTTCTTGTAAAGCTTGTGAAGCAGTGATGATTGATAATTTGTAAACATCTTCTTCATTACAGCCACGAGAAAGGTCAGAGATTGGTTTGTTTAATCCTTGTAAGATTGGTCCAATCGCTTGGAAGCCACCTAAACGTTGAGCGATTTTGTAGCCAATGTTTCCTGATTGAATTTCAGGGAAGACAAAGACATTAGCACTACCTGCAACAGATGAACCTGGTGCTTTTTGTTGTGCAACGGAAGGCACGTAAGATGCATCAAATTGTAATTCTCCATCAATAGCATATTCAGGAGCTAATTCTTGAGCGATTTTAGTTGCTTCAGCGACTTTTGTTACTTCGTCTGATTTTGCAGAACCTTTCGTTGAGAAGCTTAACAATGAAACTTTAGGATCGATGCCAAAAATTTCAGCCGTTTTAGCACTTTCAACAGCGATTTCAGCTAAAGCTTGTGCATCTGGGTTAATGTTGATTGCGCAATCTGAGAAAATATATTTTTCAGAGTCACGGTTACCAACCATTAAGAAGGCACCGCTTGTACGGCTTACGCCTGGTTTTGTTTTGATGATTTGTAGAGCTGGACGAATTGTGTCACCTGTTGAGTGAACCGCGCCACTTACTAAACCATCTGCTAAGTCCATAAAGACTAACATTGTTCCAAAGTAATTTTCATCTTTTAAGATGGTACGCGCTTGATCTTCAGTTGCTTTACCTTTACGGCGATCGATGAATGAAGTAACCATGTCATCAAAGGCTGGGTAGTTTTCAGGGTCGATAATTTCTAAACTGTCCACAGATAATCCACGAGTGTTTGCAACTTCTTTAATTTTATCTACATTACCAATTAAGATTGGTTCTACTAGTCCATCAGATTTTAAACGTACAGCAGCGCCTAAAACTCTAATGTCTGTTGGTTCTGGAAAAACGATACGCACGTTTTTTCCGCCGATATTTTCTTTTAATCCATCAAATAGTTCCACAAAGAAACCCTCCACTTATTATACTTTTAAATCATAACTTCATCATACAACTAAATGAATAAAAAAGACAGTATTTTTTCCTGTTTTTAATAAAAAAGTGGCTAATTATTTAAGCTTAATAAAAAGTGGGTATAACAGAAAACCTACCTGTTTTAATACAGATAGATTTCCTGTTTTTTAGAACAATGAATCGCCCAATTGCCAGTCAATAGGTGTTTTATTTTGGTCTTTCAGTAATTGGTTGATACTTGAATAAGGCTTGCTACCAAAAAAGCCACGATAAGCTGATAAAGGACTTGGATGGGGGGCTTCAATAATAAAATGTTTGGATGGATCAATCATTTTTTTCTTTTGACTGGCAGGCTTTCCCCATAGGACAAAAATAATTGGATCTTCTCTTTTATTTAATTCTGTGATGACAGCATCGGTAAAAATCTCCCAACCTTTTCCTTGATGGGAGTTTGCCGCACCTTTTCTGACAGTTAAAACGGTGTTAAGGAGAAAAACACCTTGTGTAGCCCAAGGTAGTAAAAAGCCAGTTGTAGGCATAGAAATGCCTAAATCACTTTCCAATTCTTTGTACATATTTCTAAGAGAAGGTGGGATTTTTTCACCTGGTAAGACTGAAAAGCTTAAACCATGCGCCTGATTATCCCCGTGATAAGGGTCTTGTCCTAAAATGACGACTTGAACGTTTTTAAAAGAAGTCGCTTCAAAGGCTGTGAAAATAGTGCTTTTTTCTGGAAAAATTTTTTGTGTTTGATACTCTTCATCTAAAAAATTCGTTAAATCGGTAAAATAATTTTTTTTTATTTCTTTTTCTAATAAATTGTTCCAATCATTTGGAAGTTTTAATGTCATCGTGCTTCACCTCAAATAGTAGTTTATCACAAAGACATGCTTAACTAATCAAAAAATGGTAAACTATAATTACTAAATTAGAGGAGGCAACATACGTTTATGATTAAAATGATTGCATCTGATATGGATGGAACTTTATTAACATCACATCTGTCTATTTCTGAGAAAAACAAAGAAGCAGTATTCGCTGCACAAGCACAAGGAATTGAATTTATGGTAGCAACTGGTCGTGCTTACACAGAGGCGAAACCACCTTTAGAAGAAATGGGAATCCATTGCGGTATGGTAACAGGAAATGGTGCCCAAGCATTTGACGCAGAGGGAAACGTTATTTTTACCATTGATATTGATAAAAAAACGGCTAAAGAAGTTATCGCCATTTTTAGAGAAAATAATCTTTACTTTGAAATTATGACGTCAAAAGGGGTTTATTCAGATAATCAGCCCCAACGTTTAGAAAATTTTGCAACGATGTTAGCTGAAAATATTCCCCATATTACGTTTAAAATGGCGATTGCGATGGCGTCGACGCATATTAATATGTTGCCAGTTATTTACACAGAAACTTACGACACCTTAATTGAAGATCCTGAGATGGACATTTTAAAATTTATCACTTTTAGTGAAGGTGGACAAGAAGTCTTGCAACCTATTGCTCAAGAAATTAGTAAATTAGGTGAGGTTCATGTCACGTCTTCATTCCCTAACAACATTGAAGTCAATCATCGTGACGCTCAAAAAGGTGTCGCTGTAGCTAGACTAGCAAAAGAGCGTGGGATTGATTTAAAAGATGTGATGACAATTGGTGATAACTTTAATGACGTGTCTATGTTAGAAATTGCCGGTGTGAGTTTTGCAATGGGTAACGCTGAGGACGGCGTGAAGGAAATTGCTAAATATATAGCTGAAACCAATGTGAATGATGGCGTAGGTAAAGCCATTGAGAGAGCGATGTCAGAGAATCTTTAGTTTTTAATGAAAGAAGCTGATAACTATGACGATATATTATATTCAACAAAGCTTATTGTCTGCTAAGGTACGAACGGTTATCAAGGATGAAGAAGGACGTTCTGTCTTTTTATTAGTTGGTAGTTGGGGAACACGAGGAGATAGTATTTCTATTTATAATTTAGAGGGTGGTATCTTAGGGAGTGCAAAGCAAACTAAATTTGCGGTGAAATCTCAATTTGATATTTATCGTTTTCATGAAAAAGTGGGAAGTTTAAGTCGTATATTTTCAATCAATCGTGATTTTTATTATGTAAAAAAACTGAGATGGGTAGCTATTGGTGATATTCCTCATCAAGACTATCGGATTTATCGTTTCAATGAATTAATAATGTCCATGACAAAAGAAGTAAGTCATCAAGGTGATTTCTATAAGATTGTGATTCAAGATGATGATGAGGCGGCAATTTGTTTATGTATTGCAGCTGTTCTGGATTATTGGACGAGAAAGAGCAATAAGTTAGAAGAGTTAGCCACTCAAAAAATGGCAGATATACAATTAGGATAGATGAGGAAGGTTGTGGTAGAAACGTTCTACGACAACCTTTTTTATGTTAAATAAAGAATGGTTAGGTGGGTGTTTTATGGTTATATTTGAATCAGTGTTAGTGATGCTAGCGGTGGTGTTGATATCGAATGTTTTAAATCGATTTATGCCAACCATTGCAGTACCTTTAATTCAAGTTGGGTTAGGGATTATTTTAGCAATTTTTACCTCTCTAGAATTCTTTGAATTAAGTTCAGAATTTTTTATGTTATTATTTTTAGCACCGCTCTTGTTTAATGATGGTGTTACTGTGGATAAACATGCTTTATGGGAAGCAAGAAAAGCAATCGGCATGTTATCGATTGTCTTAGTTTTTGTAACGGTTGGGCTTTTAGGTAGTGTGATTCATTGGTTAATTCCAAGTATGCCTTGGGCGGGGAGTTTTGCTTTAGCAGCGGCTCTTGCCCCAACGGATGCCGTAGCAGTTTCAGCTTTAGCTCAAAAAGTGAAAATTCCGCATAAAATGATGCACACTTTAGAGGGTGAGTCCTTGATTAATGATGCGTCAGGTTTGGTTTCCTTCCAATTTGCAGCCGCAGCCCTTTTAACAGGGACTTTTTCATTAATTGATGCAAGTATTAGTTTTGTACTGATTTCATTAGGTGGTGTTCTAATCGGTGCCATTCTTAGTGTGATTGTGATTCAAGTGGTGAAATTATTAAGAAGTTTAGGGATTGAAAACTCGATTTCTTTTATCTTACTCGAGTTAATTTTGCCCTTTGGTATTTTCCTAGTGGCAGAAGAATTTCATGCTAATGGTATTTTAGCTGTTGTGAGTGCAGGGTTGATTTATTCATTTAGTTATAAAAAAGTCAATCCTGAAATTGCTCAGTTACATCTACTGTCTAAAAATACGTGGGCCGTTTTTACCTTTAGTTTAAATGGATTAGTTTTCGTATTGTTAGGACTACAATTACCTGCAGCGATTCAAACAGTGTGGGAAAACAATAATATTAGTAATTTAATGTTAATTTTTTACATTTTAGTGATTACGACCATTTTATTAGGCATTCGATTTATATGTTTCTCTGTCTTCAAAAATTTTGAAAAAGAAAATCAAGAGAATAAGAGAGAGAGTTTGAAACAAAGTGCGCTATATACTATTTCTGGTGTTCGTGGAACAATCACTCTAGTCAGTGCCTTGAGTTTACCAATGATTGTTAGTGATGGCTCGATGTTTCTAGAAAGAGAACTTCTCATCAGTATTGCCGGTGGGGTCATTATTTCAACCCTTCTTTTAGCTAACTTTGCGATGCCACTATTTGCTGAGAAGAATGAAAAAACAGAGAGTGCCATTGATAATCAGAAAGAAAAAGAGATTTTAAGAGATGTCATTAAAGAATTAGATAAGCACACGACCATTGAAAATCAAGGGGCGATTGCTAAAGTCATTGATATTTACAACGAACGTATTTTAAATTTAAGTCAAGAACAAGAAGATAGTGACCGACTAGATCATTTAAAAGAATTGATTTTAAAATGGCAGTTTGTGGATACCTTGAAACAGCTTCATGATAAACAAGTCAATCTACAAGTAGCGTTCAGACACATTCGACATCTGAATAAGTTACTGTATCACTTAACTAAAGATGAAACGTATAAATTTAATATCTTTTACGGAAAAATCATTAAGGAAAAGATTAAATTAAGAACGTTGGTTCCTTTAAGTTATGCTGAGAAACGTCAGCAACGTCGTTTCTTAAAAGAAAGTAACTGGAGTTATATCATGATAAAACTTGATGAGTTGGACCCAGAAGAATTTTCACCAGAGATGATTGCTTTTTATAAATCTCGTTATTCAAGAAAAAATCGTCACTTGAATAAGGAAAGTTTTGAAAGTACAGATGAATGGCTAGAGTACGCTATTCAAATTGAACGTGATAAAGTCCAAAAAGCCTTTGAAAGAGGTGACATGGATCGTAATGAAGTGAAAGAATATCGTGAGAATTTAGTTGCTATGGAAAGTACAATTCAGTATATAGACTAAGAAATAAGTAAGAGCTGAAAGATATGTCAGTTTCTTACTTATTTTTTTGTAGGTAAGATTAATATTAAAAATTCCTTTATTTCTGCCGATTTAAATTAAAAGAAAGAGTTTAAATTAGGGGGATAAAACATGCAGAAAATTTTATTAGGGTTTGCCGCGTTAGACTATTTGGTGGTTTTAGGTTGGGCAGGAATGGCGTTAAAAAATAAAACGTGTACTACACCAGATAAGGCAGTTCGCTCATTTCTATTTAACAAAGGGTTTTATTTGAAAAACTTAACCTGTAATGTGGAAGAAACAGATTACTTTTTTACCAAAGATAACGAATTAGAACTAGATGACAATCAAAACATTTACAAAATTACACCTGCTCTTTATGAGAAGAAAACAGATACTTATTTAGAGTATTTTTCTTTGAAGAAAGAAGAGAAAAAATATGTGGTTGAGGTGTTTGAGGGAATGTAAAGAGATGGAATGAAACTTAAGAAAAAGGTTTCATTCTTTTTTTGTATAGAAGTTCATAATTTTTTAAGAAATATATCAGAAATAGATTATATATAACTTTGGTTGTTATTGTAATCTAAGGGTGTACAAAAAAATAAAGGAAGGTTTGATGAAAATGGAGAAACAAAAATTTATTATTGTGTCATTGTTGTCATTAGGTATTATGGGAGGTGTAGCTAATACAGCGTTAGCTAGAGATGTAATTGAAATTAAAAATTTTAGAGTAACATCGAACGGGAGCTATACACCGGCAGCTAAAAAATATACTTCTTCTAATACAGTAATTAATTTGCAACAAACGAGTGGTGGAAAAAGAGTGGATGTTGATAATTATTCAACTGGGGGTAAGTGGGTAGGTAGTACAACGTGTTGGACAAATACTAGAAAATCATTTTCAGATAATTCAGCACCGGGCGGACGTTATAATTTGAAATTGTCTAATAAAAAATGGGGACAGGATAATTTTTCAGTAACAGGTTCATGGTCACCTGACTCATATTAATATCTAAAAAATTATTAAAATAGAATCTTGAAAATAAATTTAGAATAGAGAGTGACCAAAACGTCAGTCTCTTTCTTAATTTGTGGAAAGAGTTTTTATAGTTACAGAGGTGAAAAGTTATTTTTATTGAAAAGGAGGCGCCATATGTACCGACAAAGAGTAATTTTTAATTCTAAGTGGTTATTAGTTATGTTGTTAGTAGTGCTTGTTGTTTATGCAAGTTATGTGATAAATGTGATTCTACCACTTTGGAGCATTATAACAGGACCAGAAGATTACAATGTAGAGAAGAACTTTAGTTTAAGAAGTCATGCTATTGTGTCTGTCTTACAGTGGAGTAGAATAAACAGTGAGTGTTACTTACTACCAGTGTTATTTCCGATATGTATTACTATAGGATTGCTAAATTTTAAAGAAGATTTACAAACTTATTTTATTTTTGGAAAAAATCGTTTTGATTCATATGGAAAAGAATTAGTCAGAACAATGTTACTTTATTCGCTAACTATGTCGTTGATTTTTACATTAGGACATTGTTTAATCTATATTATTTTTTATCTGATAACGCCACTCACAACAGATATTTCATTAGAATCAACGAGCTACCTATTTAATTTTATGGTACCTAGTAATCTATTTGAGGGTTACCCTGTTTATTATTTTTTAACGACGGTCATATTGAATGATATACCGATTATTTTTTCTTATACGTTATTCTTTTGTGTTTCCACAGTATATTTAAAAAATAATTTATTTTTATTTGCTATTTTCCCTACTGTATTTTCCTTTATTTTACTATATGGAAGTAATAGTCTGAATTTTGAATATGGTGATTTGTCTGTTCCTTTTTTGGGCTATTATAGTAACGTATTTGAGATCTGGAAATATACAGTAATTCCTTTAATTGGTTTTGTAATAGGTTTAGCAGTTCATTTGATGCGAGTGGGTGAAAATGATGAATACAAGTAAAAAAAGCTATCTTCTAACTATCAGTGTATTTGTCGTACTATATCTTTTAACTAAAAATGTGCCAGATAATTTTTTTAGGGATTATGTTGTTAATCAAAAAGATCAAATAAACAGCTGGGATATACTGCATCTCTTTTTAGGCTATCCAATGTCTTTTGAAATTGGCAGTAAGAAAACCTATTTCAATATGTACGATCCAATTTTATTATTTACACCTTTAGTTTTTCAATTAACAGGCGTTTTTCTGTCAGTTTATTTCATAAAAATTCCGTTATCATTTCATTCATTGATAAAAAATAAGGCAATCAGTAAGAAACAATACTATCTTTTTTTTCTAAAAAAATCGATAAAGTTAATCTTAGCATATGCAATCTTTTTGTTTTTTTTGATGAAATTTAATGTCGCGGTATCTCAAATTATTACTCCAATCAGTAGCTTTAATAGTTCAGAAGGCGATTTTTCTTTTATCTTGATGTTGTATTGTGTGATGTATTTTTTTTTGTGTTTCACATGTACTTTGATTATCTTTTTAGGTTACTTAAATAATAAAGCTATTTTGTCTGTTGCAGGTGTTAGTGTCGGGATAACGCTATTAAATATTTTAGACAAGACAGTGAGTAGCATCAACTTTATTTTGTTTGATCCAACACACTATTTTCTAGATAGTTTGTTGTTTTGGGGATTTAGCTTACTTTTAATTTTAGGAATCTTAATGAAAAAAAATTGGGTACAGGAGGTGTACAATGATTAAATTAGAGAAAGTAAATATTAGTATAAAAAATGAACCTATATTAAAAGATGTTAACTTAAATTTAGAGAATGGTAGATGTTATGGATTTGTTGGAAGAAATGGTTCAGGAAAATCGGTGTTATTTAAAGCGATTAGTGGTTTGTTAAAAATTGAATCGGGAATGATTTCTATAGATGGTGTTGAAATAAATCCTAAAAATCCATTGAAGGATGTTGGTGTCATTATTGAATCACCTATGTTTATTGCTAGTTTATCAGGATTTGATAATTTAAAATGCTTGGCAGGAATAACTAAAAAAATTTCAGATGAAGAGATTAACAGTTGTTTAGAGAAAGTTGGATTAGAGGAGGCAAATAAGAAAAAATTTAAGAATTACAGTTTGGGAATGAAACAACGCTTAAGAATTGCCCAAGCTATTATGGAAGATCCGACTATTTATATTTTAGATGAACCATTTAACGGATTGGATGAAAAAGGAGTTCAAGATGTTCATGAGATTATTTTAGATCTAAAAGCAAGGAAGAAAATGATTTTATTAACTAGTCACGATGACCGAGATATTGAAAAATTAAATGATTATATTTTTAAAATAGAAAATAGGAGTGTTGTTAATGTATAAGAAAGCAATGGTGTTACTTTTACCTTTGTTACTGTTAACAAGTTGTGGAGTAAAAGAAAAAATAAGACAAGCTAGTGAAACAGTTAAAAAAGAAGATTCTAGTAATTTAAAGGAAAATCGAGTGAGTCAAGATATTATAGATGAAGAAACAGAAGGATTAAAACACCCGGAAAAACTAAGTGTTAATGTGGATGAATATATTAGTTTACAAAAAAAATTAGAGAAACTAGAAATAAAAAAAGAATTAATAAAGAATACTGACATAGATAATTATGAAGAGTATCAATTAACTTACGGGGAAGGAATGGTGGTCGAAAGAATTACAACTATTGAAAATGAAAAATTACCAATAGCCTATGATATTGAGGTTAAGAATAAAAACAAAAAATTTAATCAAGATATAACCAATAGCGACTTTGCTTTTGCTACGATGAGTAATATGTTAATGGACGCTAAAATCACGGATAAACCACTCGAATTAATTACTAAAATAGATAAGAAAAAAGAGAATTTTTCAATTGAGCTTGGGAATGGAGTAACACTTTTATATTCAGAACAAAAAGATATAGATGGTTTTTTATTGAATCTTAATTTTTAGTTTGGATTCAAAAGGCAACTCCTGCGGCAGCTTCAAAAATAAAAATTAATCGAAAAAAGCGCCGATTATTTTTTATTTCTTCCAGTTACTCGGAGCAAAGCGATTTTTTATTCACTCTGTATTTCTTCATAATTTTTTAAGAATTTTACTAGGAGAGTATTAAGAACTATAATCTATAGTAAGAGTGTAATTAAAGTGTGGGGTGAAGAGATGAATCAAAATGAAACGGTTATTTTAGTGGTTGATGATGATAAGGAAATTCGAGAAGGTATTAGAATTTATTTAGAACAAGAAGGCTATCAAGTGTTAGAAGCAACTGATGGGCAACATGCTTTAGATGTTCTGGGTAAGAATGTGATTCACTTAATTATTTTAGATATTATGATGCCGAATTTAGATGGAATTATGACAACGTATAAAATCAGACAAGATAACAACGTGCCAATTTTAATGTTAAGTGCAAAAAATGAGGATTTAGATAAAATTAAGGGTCTTCAAGTGGGAGCAGATGATTATTTAACGAAACCATTTAGTCCAATGGAACTTTTAGCACGGGTGAAATCTATGTTAAGACGCTACTTTACTTTAGGTGAATTTGAAAAAGAGCTTACTGGAGATGAGATTGTCTTAAGTGATCTGAGATTAGATTTAAGCACGAAAATGATTTACGTTAATGAGCGTGAAATTCGTTTAACTAAAACCGAGTTTGAAATTGTTAAACTGTTAATGTCTCATCCAGGACGCGTTTTTTCAACGGATAATATTTATGAATCTGTGTGGAATGAACCAAGCTTTAATTCTGATAATACGGTATCCGTTCATATTAGGAAGATTCGTGAAAAGATTGAATCAGATTCGAAAAAACCAAAATATTTAAAGGTGGTGTGGGGCATTGGCTACAAAATGGAAAAATAGTTTACTGCTGATAGCTTCGGTTATTCTCTGTTTAGGTGGATGGTTATTGACAACAGTTTCTTATAATCGTCAGATGTTTACAGAAGGTGACAGAAATTATGATGAATATGTAATGAGAGATGCCATTTACACCGAATATTTTCTGAAAAATGATTTGGCAACTGATAAAGAAGATATTACGAAAGAACAAATAGAGATGTATCGAACAAGATATGGGGAATGGGAACCCAGCTAACAGATATTCAAAATCAATATCAAACTAAAATTGATGAAGCAAAAGCAAGTAAGGACAATAAAAGAGTAGAGGAATTAAAAAAAGAAAAAGATAAAAAAATTCAGGCAATTATCGAAAACTTTACCGATGATAATGTTGTCAAAGATAAAATAATTAAAGAAGAAAAGGATTATGTGGAAAAAAACAAGAAAAAAATAGCTGAACGGATTAAGTTTCAGGTGGAAGATGTTAATAAGAATTATCGCTATTTTTATAAAGATGAGACAGGGGATGTTGTTTTAACGAATGTCTTAGGTCTAAATAAATATTCTACTAAGCAAGAAATATTAGATGGCTTATCTGAAGACAAAGGCAATAAAGTAATGGTAGATAAAGCCCGTGGTTCTATTCAGTCGTTTGGAGATGCAGATTCTAATTCACTAGGATTATTTTTAAATGAAGGCCGAGATTTTGAAGGCTATAGTGTGATAAAAAAAGACTCTGTTTATGATAAAAGAATTCAACAAGGAATACGTGATAAAGAACGCTTTAGTAAACTGATTTGGGTAGGTTTTCTCTTAATGATTATAGGTGTGATAACCTTATTCTTTTACCTCCAATCAGATATTATCTCAGGTAGTTTATTTGCTAAAGGTCAAAGAATTCCCATTGATTTGAAATTATTGATCTTTTTAGTAAGTGGGTTCTTTTCAGCAATGATTACAGAGGCAATTCATCCTTATAATTATGGGGGATTAGAAAATTTACAGATGTACGCTGTTCCAATAGTACTTAGTATCGGTTTAATGACATTGAGCTTTATGAGTTTAAAATTAATATGGTGGCAATTATTACCTAAGCATAAAACGCAAACAGGAAAAGAGTTAGTCAAAAGTAGCTTGATTTATCAAGTCTTAAACACTGTTGGCAATATTTTTGTGAAAAGTCCAATGGCGATTAAATTACTCTTAGTTTTATGTTTATTGGGAGTAAATGCTTTTGTTGTTTTGTTAATAATGACAAGTTTTAATTATCTTAATCCTATTTACTTAATATTAAATTTACTATTTTTAGCAACAGAAGCCTGGTTTTTATGGAAATATTCAAAAGTACTGATGAAACTAATAAAAAAACCAGCCGAAATTTTATTGAGCCAAGAACAAAAAGTAAATGCTGAATTAAGTCTAGCGGAGTTATCCCATCAATTAGAACAAATAGATGAGATGATTCAATCATCTAAAAAAGACAGTCGTCAAAGTGAACAACTGAAAACGGAACTGTTAACGAATGTGAGTCATGACTTAAGAACGCCATTAACCTCAATTATTACGTACGGCGAGCTTCTTAATCAACCGAAAACAACGACTGAAGATCAAAAGAAATACGTTGAGATTATTAATCAAAAAGCCAAACGAATGAAACATTTAATTGATGATTTGTTTGAGGTGACGAAGATGAATAACGGCGAGATTATTTTGGAAAAGTCTGAGGTCAATTTAAGCCAGTTATTACAACAATCTGTTTCTGAATACAGTGAAGAACTCAAAGAACATGATTTGAAAATGGTTTTTAATAAGCCAGAAAAAGATCTTTACGCAACTATTGATGGGGAAAGAATGTGGCGCGTTTTTGATAATTTACTTGTCAATGTGCTTAAATATGCGATGCCAAATACACGGGTTTATTTAAAAATTGAGGAACAACATAAGCAAGCTCGTATTGAGTTAAAGAATATTTCAGAGTATGAATTAAATGAAAATGCGAAAGATTTAGTTGAGAAATTTAAACGTGGTGACAGCTCTCGTCACACAGAAGGTTCTGGATTGGGACTTGCGATTGTCAATTCGATTGTGGTTTTACATAATGGACAAATGGCGATTGATGTGGATGGGGATATGTTTAAGATTGTTATACGATTACCACTATAAAGATTATTTTAGAGATTACGGTTGATGCCGTAGTCTTTTTTTCGTTTTATCCAACTACTTGAGATTAACTGCCTTTTTCATCACGTTGTGTAGTCCGGATTCAAAAGGCAACTCCCGCGACAACTTCAGGAACGAAAATTAATTCAAAGAGCGCGAATTATTTTTCGTTCCTTCCAGTTGCTTGGAGTAAAGCGCCTTTTTCATCACTCTGATTACCCACTTATCTTTAAAAAAGTACCGATTATCATTTTTTTATGACAAATATCCCTGAAAAGTCTAAAATAAAGATAAGTTAGGAGTTGAGGGGATGAAGGTGACTTTTAAGATTGATTCAAGTTACGATGAAGCGTTGGTCGAAATTTATGCCAGTCAGATGACTGAGCAGATTCAAGCGATTATTGATATTTGTTCTGAGGGTAATAAACAAGTATCTGCTTTATTTGGCTATATTGGTGAGCGGATTGTTCCCATTCAAGAGGAGAAGATTATTCGCTTTTATTCACAGGAAAAGAAAACCTATTGTGAGTTGGAAGATGAGACGGTCATTATTAAAGAGGTTCTTTATAAATTAGAAGAGAGATACAGTCAGTTAATCAGAATATCGAACAGTGAAATGATTAATCCAGATTATATAAAAAATCTAGAGTTGTCCTTAACAGGAACGATTAAAGTTAATTTTAAAAATGGTACTTGTAGTCACACGTCTAGAAGGTACATGAAAGAATTCAAAAGGAGGTTAGGGCTATGAGAAAGGTCATTCATCATTTATCATTTGGTGTTTTTTCAGGAACGTTTATCGGGCTGATGATTTCTTTTGTGATTTCATGGCGAGTTGGGTTAGGAAAGTATTACCCAGGAACGCCAACCTTTATGGCACAATTTGATACAGAATTAGAAGCTTTGGGATGGAGTATTATTCTTTGGAGTGTGATTGGGATGATGTTTTCTCTCGCCAGTTTAATTTACGAAAAGGATAACTGGTCAATTTTGAAACAAATGAGTATTCATTTTATCAGTACATATATCGGGCTACTTTCATTAAATTTAATGCTTAATTGGTTTTCATATACCTTAAGAGATTGGCTAGAATTTACGATTATTTTTATTATTATTTATGCAACGATTGCCTTTATTTCTATGATGCGAGTGAAGTTAAGCTTAGATAAAATCAATGAAAAGTTAAATAAAAAGGAGTGAGTCAAATGACACAAGTGATAACGTTAAACAATGTAACTAAAAAATTTAAAGAAAAAGAAGTCTTAAAAAATATTTCCTTAGAAATAAATCAAGGGGAGTGTGTGGCGCTTTTAGGTAAAAATGGTGCGGGGAAAAGTACGTTAATTAGTCTGATTTTGGGATTGTTTTATCCAAATGAAGGAGAAATTGAATTATACGATAAAAAAGAAGAAGTTGGATTTCTATCTCAAAAAACGCGTTTTCCTGATGATGTGACGATTCAAGAGATGCTGGGTTTTGTGGCTAGTTTTTCTAGTAATGCGTTAAATAAAGAGGAAATTGATCACATTCTAAAATTTGAAGAAAGTAAATACAAACAACTAATTCATACTTGTTCAGGTGGTGAACAGCGTTTGTTTGATATGTGTTTAGCAATTATCAACCGACCTAAATTTTTGATTGTGGACGAGCCAACAGCGGGAATGGATACGTCAACACGTAATCATTTTTGGCAGGTAATGGAGGAATTGAAAGAGCGGGGAACTACGATTTTATTTACCACTCATTATGTGGAAGAAGTCGATTATTGTGCGGATCGAGTTGTTTTGTTAGATGATGGTGTCATTAGGGCGGACAATACGCCCTATCATTTGCGAACATTGAACAAACGAAAAAGAGTAGCGATTGAAAAAGAAACGTATACTCTTTTTGAAAAAGAACTAAACGAAGTAGCGGACAGTTTTAAAATCACTGTTTCAGAGAAATCAGATATTATCATCTGGGAATTTAAGAATAATCTTTCAAATGAAGTCATTCAAAGTCTGTTACGAATAGGTCTGTCTTTTGAAAATATCGAAGTAACCAATACATCCTTACTTAATACTATTTTTGCCAATGAATTATCAGAAGAGGAGGAAATCTAAATGAACGCTTTAATGAAAATCGAAGCCAAACGAATGATGCGGGATAAGACGACGTTTATTATGAGTATTGGTATGCCAATCTTTATGTATTTTGTTTTTACCTCTTTAATTCAAGTACCTGAAGAATATCAGAGTACTTTTTATAGAGAGTATTTAATTTCTATGACAGCCTTTAGTTTATGTAGCTTTTCTTTATTCACTTTTCCTTTTGATATTATTCAAGATCGAAAAAATGGGTGGAGTATGCGGTTGAAACACGTTAATTTAAGTACTTTTGAAATTTATTTTGTCAAAATGATTAAGATGATTGTGATGTATATTGTGGCAATTGCGTCTGTCTTTTTAGTGGGTGGTTATTTTAAAGGTGTTGAGATGACAGCTAAACAGTGGGGTGTTTCAGGGTTGGTATTATTGTTAGGTGGCATTCTTTTCTTAGGAATCGGCGTCATCATGAGTTTATTTAAAGAAATCAAAACAGCCTCTGTTTTTTCAAATATTCTTTATTTAGGAATGGCAGCTTTAGGTGGTTTGTGGATGCCAACGAGTCAATTTCCAGAGTGGATTCAACCGTACTCAAAAGCGATGCCAACGTATCAATTTAGAGAACTCGCTGTGGGGTATATTAATGATGGAAAAGTACCAGTGAATTCAATTTTGATTTTAATTGGTTATAGTGTTGGCTTTATTTTACTAGCTGTGGTGATTAATAAGAAGATGAAGAAGGATGTGAGGGAGTAAGAGATTACTTCCTTTTCTTTTTGGGTTATACTTTAGCTATAAAAGCGTAAGGGAGACTCACTCAAAATGAAAATCGGGATTATCGGTTTAGGCAATATTTTTCAAAAAGCCTATCTACCAACTTTATCAGAAAATAGACAGTTACATACGTATTATTTTGCAAGTAAAAATGAAGAAACAAAAAATAGGTTGAAAAATAATTATGGTTTTACCAATTTTGTAGAGACTCTAGATGATTTACTAGATTTGGGAATTGAAGCGTGCATGATCCACTCAGCAACCGTTGCTCATTACGAAGTAGCGAAGAAATGTTTAAATTCAGGCATTCATGTTTTGATGGATAAACCTCTTAGTGAAGAGTATGAAGAAACAAAAGAGTTAATTGAGCTCGCAGAAGAAAAGAACGTCACATTAATGACCGGATTCAATCGCCGTTTTGCGCCAAATGTAGATGTTTTAAAAGGACTCTCAAACAAACGGGTGATCTACTTAGAAAAAAATCGAGTATTTTCTGAATACGACTCTAAATTTGCTGTGTACGATCTGTTTTTACATCTCGTTGATACAGCCGTTTATTTGCTAGATAGTTCAAATATAAAGATTATTTCTTCGCATATTGAAGAAACAGATACACTAGACTACGTTACATTAACACTCCAAGCAAACCAAACCAAACCACAGCGATTGTGACAATGGATATGAAGAGTGGCGCTAACACTGAATTGTATCGTGTAACAAGTGATGAGGGGATTGTGACAGTATCTAATTTAGCTAAAACAACTCATCAAAAAGGGACTGAGATAACTGAAAAATTAGTCTCTGATTGGGAGAAAACATTAGTTACAAGAGGATTCGAACCAATGTTGAAAGTTTTCTTAGAAAGAATGGCTGGAGAAGGTAGGAGTGATTTGCGTCAAAAGAATGTGTTGCGTAGTCATGAGGTTTGCTTTGAAATATTAAATTAATTAAGAAATGTTTAAGATTGAAGGATTTTTCTTCAATCTTTTTGTTTTGATTGTTTTTGTAATCTTTTTGTAATATAATCGTAATATAAAGAAATGAACGAAATAAAAAACAGGAGGAAGAGAAAATGAAAAATAAGTTAATGTTGGTATGTGGGTTGGTTATTCTAGGGAGTGCCCCATTGTTGGTATATGGAGCAGAAGAACAAGGAACAAAAGCAACTGTTGAAGAAGTTAAAAAGGAAGAATTGAAAGAAACATCCTCTGAAACTAAAGAAGAACCAAAAACAACAGAATCCTCTGTGAAAAAAGAAGAAGTTAAAAAAGATGAGACTAAAAAAGAAGAAACTAAAAAGGAAGAAACAAAGCCAGCTGCGATGACATTACCAAAAGAATTACATGGTAAGTGGGTGGCATACAATGAAGGACAAAAATTAGATTTAACAATCTCAGGAAATATGTATGTTGATGGTAAAGGAACAGAATATAATGTAGTATCTTATAACCTAAAAGATGGTTTCTATACAGTTGCTTGGGATGTGGATGCTTTTGCTGAAAAATATGGAAAAGAAGCTCTAGGTAACCCACAACCATTTATTTTTAGTTATGACGCTAATAAAGATATCATCACAACAAGTGGCGGATTAGTGTACACAAGAAACGACAGAGATACTAACGAAGAAGACTATGACAAATACGTTAAAAACCAAGATTTACCAGGATTCTTACAAGATAAATGGGTTGCAACAGTTGAAGGTCAAAAAATCGAGTGGACAATAGGAGCTCGTAGTTTAAATGTAAATGGCGTATTAGAGTATAAAATTGATGCTTATGGTATCAAAGGTATTAATTATTCATTAATGTGGGATGTGGATGATTATATTAACCGTTACGGAAAACCAGGTAATTTCAACCCACAACCAATCATGTTTGATTATAACGAAAAAGATGATACTTTAGTTTCTGGAGATGCGGTCTTCACTCGTGCTAATAAAAACACAAAAGAAGAAGGCAAAAAAGACGAAGGAACAGCTGTTACTAAAAAAGATGAAACAAAACCAACTAAGAAAACAGGTGCTCTTCCTCAAACAGGAGAAAACGCAACAATTGGCTTAAGTGTTGTCGGTGGTGTAATTGCTATTTTAGGAAGTGCAGTCTTAATCAAAAAAAATAACTAATAAAAAAATCTAAAAGTCACCTACAGATTGTACTTTTCTGTAGGTGGCTTTTTTCACCATGCTATTGATATTTCCTTTGTATCTGGTTTAAAAATTCTGAAAACTCTGTTATTAAAAAGTCTGGTGATAAAATAGTGATAGCATTCCCAAAAGTCAGTAAATAGTTCATTAGAAAAGTGAGCTCCTCTTTGTCAAAGGTTCCGACTAAAAAAGTTTGGTTCTTTTCAGTGAGGAGTTTTACTTGTGGATACTGACGATTTTTAAAAAGTGAGACAGAATCTTCTTTGATTAAACATTTAAAAGGAATTGATTTGGTTTGTTGATGATATTTTTCTAGTAAATCCCCAGTTGACTCATCTAAGCAAGGAAGATTAGATAAAGTGATGTTCTCAATTGAATCACAACGGAATTTTCGGAAATCTTTTTTATCCATATCCCAAGTCAGTAAGTACCATTCTCCGTAGTTCAAAATAAGCTGTAAAGGTTGTGAAATCCGGGTTTCTTGTGTGTATCTAGTGTAGTTAAAAGTAATGACTTTCTGCTCAACAATGACTTGAAATAAATCACTTAGTACAAAACAAGGCTCAGGTGTTTGGAATTGTTCAAATACAACGAGCTGATCTAAACGATGAGTCGAAGAATTGTGGGTGGAAGGAACAATGGACAGTAATTTATTTTTTAAATCTGTGTATGATTGGTCAAAAGGATTATCATTAAGATGCTTAAATAATTGTAAGGCTAAAAACAAGGAATACCATTCATTTTGATTAAAATAGACAGGAGGTAGGCTGCTATTTTTAAGAACTTGGTAACCACCGTATCTACCCTTATCAACGGTAATCGGGGCGCCGATTTCTTCTAAAGCCTCGATATCTCGCAATGCTGTTCGTTTAGAAATATCAAATTCTGTAGCTAAGTCATTGAGGTTGAATTGTTTCTTTTGATTAATAAAAAAGAGTTCTGCGATAAGTCGTTCATTTTTCTTCATATTTATTCTCCTAACGGTGACAGGTTTTGTCACTGATGGTGATTACAATCAAAGTATCACAAAAGTAAGAAAAGGGGAAATAAGATGAATGAAGTAAATTTTGCAGAAATGACAATACAAGGTGGAAAAATCAGAACGGATAACCAACATGTGGAAGAGATTGTTTCTTTATGGATGAAAGTACCACAATTGAATTTAGTGGGAGAAGTTTATGCTGTGTATTATAATTATGAATCAGATCATACAGGAAAATATGATTTACTCATTGGAAGTACTAACAATACATGTGAAGAGACAGTTCAATTGTTACCTGGTAAGTATCTAGTGGTGGATGTGGAAAAAGGAACACCGGAATTAATTGGCGCAGCGTGGCAAACTATCTGGTCTAATCAAGAAATTTACGAACAAAGAGCTTTTACAACAGATTTTGAACGTTACTTAGAAGATGGTAGTGCCAAGATATACTTAGCTATTAAATAAATAAAGTTGACAAATATGAGGAAATGATGAATAATACTCTTAATATATTTTAATAAATAAAAAAACGATGACGGGATAAGTAAAATAAGCAGCGATTTAAAGAGAGCTCATGTTGGTGTGAATTGAGTAATTGACGTTATTTGAAAATGGTCCTTGAGTTTCATTGAAGGTGAGTGTTAAACACAAGCTGACAACGGGTCCGCCCGATAAAGCGGTAGGAATCGGTTTTTGGTTCTGAGATTAGAGGTGGAGAATTTATTTTCCATAAACTAAGGTGGTAACACGAAGCTCAAGCTTTCGTCCTTTACAGGATGAAGGCTTTTTTTGTTTATTAAAATAAAAAAAGGAGGAAATAAACATGTCAAACATCACAAAAATTCAATCATATATTAAGGAGAGTTTACCAACTTACCAAGATTTAGCTTTAGATATTCACGATCATCCGGAGGTTAGTAATTATGAGTTTTATTCCTCAGAAGTTTTAGTAAAGCAACTAAAAGCAGAAGGATTTGAAGTTCAGTACGATGTAGCAGGGCACAGAACAGGATTTGATGCCCGTTATAAATCCGAAAAGATAGGACCAACCTTAGTATTTTTGGCAGAATATGACGCATTACCTGGTATTGGACATGCTTGTGGGCACAATTTATTTGGCACAACCTCGGTCCTAGCAGCTAGTGCCTTGAAACAAGTAGTCGATGAAATTGGTGGAGAAATTCGAGTGTATGGAACCCCTGGTGAGGAGGGGGAGAGAATGGGTCAGCCAAAGGAAGTTTTGTCAGAGAAGGCTTTTTTGAAGATGTGGATGCCGCATTATGTGTCCATCCTTCATATAAATACGGTAAAACAACGCCGTCTCTTGCCAATGATCCAGTGGATATTAAATTTTTCGGACGAGCTTCTCATGCTTCAGCTGCTCCTGAAAAAGGAATCAATGCCCTAGATGCAGTCATTCAAACGTACAATGCTATCAATGCTTTGAGAGAACATTTGCCAGCAGATGTTAGAATTCATGGTGTCATTACTGATGGTGGAGTGGCAGCGAATGTCGTACCAGAATTTGCCTCAGCAAGGTTTTATTTACGAGCAGCCACACGTACTACTTTAAATGAAGTCTATGAAAAAGTTGAGAATATCGTGAAAGGAGCCGCTCTTCAAACAGGCTGTACCTATGAATTTGGGTTATTTCAAAATTCAGTAGACGATACGATTGTAACACCAAGTTTTGATGAACTATTTTTCAAGCAAGTTGAAGCGTTAAATATACCAGAAATAGAGATTGAAACAGAAATCCCCATAAGTTTAGGGTCAACCGATGTAGGTAATGTGAGTCAAGTGATTCCAACGATTCAGCCAACTGTTTCTATTTCAGATACATACATAGCTGGGCATAGTATTGAGTTTAAAGCAGCGGCCCGCAGTGAAAAAGGCTTAGCATCCATTGGGATAGGAGCAGAGTTGTTAGCAAGAACAGCTTTAGAATTATTTATTAACCCAGAATTAGTTAAAGAGGTTAAAAATGAGCATCAAGCTGCGATAAAAAACTAAAAAAAAGACTAATAACAGGTGTTTTATCTGTTATTAGTCTTTTTAAAAGACAAAAACAAGAAAAAAGATAATGAAAAAATTAGTATACTATTAGTTGTAAGGGAAACAATATCGAGATAATCATTCTTTTTAAAGGGAATATGGGGGAAAAAGAATGAGACACTTAGATATTAAAAAAAGAATTCACACCGTCTATTAAGGAGACGGTGTCTTTTTTTTTGTTAAAAGTGGTATGATATACAGGAGTTGAAAGGAAATGATTTTAATGAGTATGAAGCAAACAATGGCAAAAATTAATGACTTTAGAGAAGAGCGAAATTGGCGTCAATTTCATAATGAGAAAGATTTAGCTCTGTCAATTTCTCTTGAAGCCAGTGAACTATTAGAAATATATCAGTGGAGAAGTGCCGAAGAGGGAAATCAAGATGTGGAACATTTAAAAGAAGAGATTGCAGATGTCCTCATTTACTCGTATATGATGGCAGATAACTTAGGATTTGATATTGATGAAATTATCGAAGAGAAGCTTGTAAAAAATGCCGTGAAATATCCTGTTGAAAAATGTTTGGCCAGAAGTCAAGAAAAGAGTATAAAATAAAGTAAACCACAGATTTAGTTATTCCAAATCGGAATAGCCAAATCTGTGGCTTTTTTGTAGAGTGCAGTGAAATCAAGGAAAAATAATCCAAAACAAGGGTATCATCGATAAAAAAATTTTTGCGAAAAATAATAAAAAAACTGTTAACCTATTTTTACTAAAGAGGATATGTTTTAACGGTTGGTTCATAATTTAGTGTTTTATCTTTTTCAGGTAAATGAATTTCAAAAATAGTGGGTCCGACTCGTGGATAAAAGCCGATCTCTTCAAAACTGGGCTCATTTAATACAGCAGATCTAAAATCAACCACCATCGCATCACCTGTTTGATCGAAGGAAACAAGTAATTTCTTTTTAGCTACATTGTAGATAAACTGTTCTCTTTCAAAAAAATAAAAATGGTCGTTCTGTCCTAAGTAAGTAAGCGGATCGATTTTTTCCTGTTTATAGTGATAAAAAGGAAGTTTAATCGTTTGTTCTAAATCAGTCGTTGTCAATCGGTCCTTTTTTTGCTGACTAATATCTTCATAGCCAAAAGTACGAGATTCAATCCCCCGATTGACACTAGACTCAAATACTTGTAGTTTTCGATAATCCTGGCTATATGAAAAACAGTAAAGAAGAAGACCGCTTTCGATGAAGATCAAAGTAAGAGAAACAATGAGGCTTATTTTTTTCCGTTTGGCATAAGGCAGAGCAACAAGGATAAAAAACAAAAGAACAAGAGCAATTAAAAGAGAAAGTGGAAATAAAGTATTCATTAACCATTCGGATTTTTGCCAATAGTAACTAGTCATATGTATCACCTCTGTGTATTTACTTAGTATTATACCTTATTAAAAACAATTAATAAAACAAATTTTGTTATAGTTGACATAGAACGAAATTTGTTATACTATGTATATAACAAAGAGGTGATGAAATGATTATAGAGATTGATATGACAAGCGAAACACCGATTTACACCCAGTTAGTTTATCAAATAAAACTAGGTTTGATTCAAGGGAAGATACATCCTGGAGATAGTTTACCAAGTGTTCGAAGCTTAGCAGGAGACATTGGGATTAATCTTCACACTGTGAATAAAGCGTACAAAGTTTTAGTTGGTGAGGGTGTCGTGACTCAAGTAAAAAAAGGGTACGAAATTTCCAAAGAAACACCACCAAAAATTAGTGAGTCATACAAGGAAGAGTTTA
Organism: Vagococcus hydrophili; assembly: GCF_011304195.1. Lineage (NCBI taxonomy): Bacteria > Bacillati > Bacillota > Bacilli > Lactobacillales > Enterococcaceae > Vagococcus > Vagococcus hydrophili. The sequence goes on from NZ_CP049887.1 coordinate 1,405,540, forward strand.
AAGAAAAACTATTCGATTTAATGATTGATGCAGCTGTTTTTGACATTGATGTGGATGGTTTACTTGAAGAGATGAAAGAAAATTTAAAAGGAGATGGGGCAGATGTTTGATTTAATACAATTAGTGATTCTGAATTTAATGATAGGTGTACTACTTGGGATTACTCCTTTTATTAGTCATGAAAGTTTACCGTTTGGAGTGGGGTTGTCACTAGATGATCACACAAGAGACATCGTTAAGCATCAAAAGAAAAGTTATTTAATGCTAAATATTGGCATCAGTTTACTTTTAACACTGATTATTTTAGTTGTAGGATTGACACAGAATGAACTTAAATTAGAGCAATTAGTTTATCTAAGTATAGGCGGTTTATTCATTCAAATTATTGTTTCCTTGGTTGTTTATGTGATAAAAAATAAACAACTTTTACAATTAAAAAAAGAGCTAGGACGTGATAATCACTCTTCTCAAAAAGTCGTTGTGGATTTATCTTTTAGAGATCAAAAATTAGTATTTCCAACGAGCTATTTGATCATTTTAAATCTTGTTTTTATTGCGGTGACTGTTCTTTATACAGTGTTTCATTATCAAGATATTCCAGCAACATTCGTTACTAAATGGGATACAAATATGAATCCTGTTCAGTGGAGTCAAAAAAGTTGGTTAACTGTTCTTGGCATACCGATGATGCAAGTATTTATTGCTAGTGTAATGGGCATTGCTAACCATTCGTTCCTTAAAGCAAAACAACGCTTAGATGTGAACAATCCAGAAGTTTCAGCAGCACAAAATAAAGCCTTTAGAAAAAAATCATCTTTAATGAACTTTATCATCTCAGTGATTGCCCAAATTTTACTGATGTTTGTCCAATTTTCCACAGTCTTTCAAATCATTGAGCCAGAAACAACCATGATTGCCTCAATTATTTTTACCGTTTTGTTAGTTGGAATGGTTATCTGGGTATCTGCTGTGTATGGTCAAGGTGGTAGCCGGTTGAAAAAAGTAAGACTTAATAATGAATCGATTGATTTAAAGGAAATCACTCAAACTTTTGAGGACGACACGCATTGGAAATGGGGCTTGTTTTATTACAACGCGGAAGATCCATCTGTTTGGGTTGAAAAAAGAATGGGCTTAGGAGTAACAACTAACTTTGCAAGATGGCAAACCTGGGTGTTTTTAGGATCGATTTTGATTATTCCGATTGTAGTAGTTTTGGTAATGAGCTAGAGAAAGCAACAAGGTTACATGAAGAAAAAAAGTATGTTATAATTTTTAATAGAGATTTTGTGAAAAAAGGATATGTGTAAGGCATTATGAATTCTTAAAAGAGTTTGTAACCACCTACATGTATCCTTTTTGTTTGAGAAACGTAAGGGAGAGGTTATTTGTTAAAAAAGAAGAATTATAAAGTTTACAATATTTCATTAATTATTTGCGTATTTTTCACTTTATGGGGGATCTTACCAGAAAGAATATTAGGAAAGGCAACTCTCGGGAATGTGACGGCAAAATCTCAAAGTTTTATATCGAATGAATTTGGTTGGTTATATACTTTGTTAATGCTATCATTTATTGTTATATGTTTTTATCTAATGTTTTCTAAATATGGGCAAATAAAATTAGGTAAACCCGAGGATAAGCCACAATTTAGTTATATTTCTTGGTTAGCCATGTTGTTTAGTGCAGGTATGGGAATCGGATTAATCTTTTGGGGTGTTTCGGAACCAATCATGCATTTACATGAGCCAGCAATAGCATCCACCGACACCATAAAAAATGCTAAAAATTCAATGAATTATACTTTTTTTCACTGGGGACTCCAACCATGGTCATTATATGCTTTTCTTGGATTGATTATTGCGTATCAAACGTTTCGACATGGTCGACCAGCACTGATAAGTGAAAGTGTGACGCCCTTATTTAAAGAAAAGCACCGTTCAAAAGTGGCGGACATAACTAACATTATAGCGATTATTGCAACTGTGTTTGGAGTAGCAACTTCACTAGGATTAGGGGCCCAACAAATTTCAGGTGGATTGAATTATTTAAATAAAGGAATTCCTAATGGCTTTATTACGCAGTTGATTGTCATTATCATTGTCACTATTTTATTCTTGATTAGTGCTACGTCAGGCTTAGATAAAGGTGTAAAAATACTGAGTAATGCGAATGTATTTTTTGCGATATTATTAATGCTAGTGGTGTTACTTATTGGTCCAACTTCATTTTTATTAGATTTATTTATTCAGAGTACAGGCCAGTACATCCAAAATCTACCTTCACTTAGTTTTAGAATGGCTCCATTTGATGTGGAAGCTAGGGAGTGGATTAATCGTTGGACCTTATTTTACTGGGCATGGTGGATTTCTTGGTCACCATACGTCTCTAGCTTTATAGCACGTATCTCAAAAGGAAGAACGATTAAAGAATTTATCGGTGGCGTTTTGATTATTCCAACGGTGTTTGCCTTTTTATGGTTTACCGTTTTTGGCGGATCAGCTATTTATCAAGAGCTATTTAATCAAGTGGATATCTTTAACGTGATCAATAGTGAAGGTGTCGAAATAGGTCTGTTCTCTCTCTTTGAAAATTACGGGGATTTTGGCAAAATATTAACAGGATTATCTATGCTGTTGATTTCTTCTTTCTTTATTACATCTGCTGATTCTGCCACTTTTGTGTTAGGGATGTTTAGTTCTGGAGGAGAGTTAGTACCTAGTAAGAGGATTCGGGTGACATGGGGATTGATCCAGTCTTCGATAGCGATTGTTTTATTATACGCAGGAGGACTAAAAGCACTTCAGGCTGTGTCTGTCTTAGCCTCATTTCCATTTATTTTCATTATCATTTTAATGAGCGTTAATTTCTTTAGATCACTTTCAAAAGATGATCGAGTGACTCTTGAAGATTAATTATAATAGAAGAGAGGTTGTGACAGAAGTGTTCGGCTTATTTCCGAAGAAGCTACTTATGTGACATCGTTTTGTTTGTAAAAAAAGAGACTGTGACGTACTTATCACAGTCTCTTTTATACGTTTATAGTAAGAAAATTTTGTCCTTACAAGCATCAATGGTTTCTTCATCCCATAGTGATACTTGAACTTCTCCGATGTGTGCTTTCCCTAAAAGAAGCATACACATGCGGCTTTGGCCGATTCCGCCACCCACTGTTAGTGGTAATTCGTGGTTAACGACTTGTTGATGGTAATCGTATTTCAAACGAGCATTGGCATTGGCTTTTTCTAATTGATCAAGCAAGGCTTTGTCGTCAACACGGATACCCATACTTGATAATTCCATAGCGCATTGTAATGGTTCGTGCCAAAAAAGTAAGTCACCGTTTAATGACCAATCATCGTAATCAGGTGAGCGGTTATCATGTGGTTGTCCGTTTTTTAGGATATCTCCAATTTGTAAAATAAAGGTTGTTGGGTGTTCTTTCACATAAGCATGTTCTCTTTCTTTTGAAGTTAAATCAGGGTACAGATCAGCTAATTCCTGACTTGTGACAAAAGAAATATTTGTATCAATAGAAGTATGGATACTTGGGTATTTAGTATGTAAACGACTAGCTGTTTCAGCCATGGCGTTAACTAAACCTTGAACCGTTTCTTTTAAATAGTCAATTGTTCGTTGTTCTTTTGTAATCACACGTTCCCAGTCCCATTGATCCACATAAATTGAATGCAAATTATCTAATTCTTCATCACGTCTGATGGCATTCATGTCTGCGTAAAGTCCGTTTCCTGAGTGGAAATCGTATTGTTTAAGTGCCACACGTTTCCATTTGGCTAATGAATGAACCACTTCCCCATTATCATCTAATGCTGGAACGTCAAAAGTAACCGGACGTTCGCTTCCACTTAAATTATCATTTAATCCCGAACGCTCATCGACAAATAAAGGTGCCGACACACGTTTTAATTTTAAACTACCAGTTAGAGCTTCTTCAAAACAACGTTTGATAAATCCAATCGCCGTTTGTGTATCATAGATGTTCAATGTAGATTCATATCCCGTTGGAATAATTGTTTTTCCCATAATTACTAACAACTCCTCTAATATTTTTACTGATTATTGTATCATACTATAAGTTATTCTAAAAATAAGATTTATTTTTTTAACTAATTAAGTTGATTTTAGATGGAATATCGATATAATTGATAGTGAGATTCATTATCAATTAGTGACAAGTTGTTTTTTTAGACAAACTTGTTAAAAATTGATCATGTTATTATAAGGGGGAGTTAGAGTGTGGAAAAAAATTCTATCATTGCTTAGTTTAAGTTTAGTAATGGTATTTTTAGTGAGTTGTAAGGGTTCAGAAGAAGGGGCTAAGGAAGCAACGACCAAAACAGTGGAAACTGAGATGGGAAAGGTTGAAATTCCAACAAAACCTAAAAAAGTATTGGTGAACTGGTACATTCATGATGTGGTGTCTTTAGGTGTGACACCAGTTGGCTATTTAGGTTGGGCTCAAGAAGCTATGCCGATGTATAAAGAGATGAAAGAAATTCCAGTCATTGAAAAGTGGGAAAAAGAAGAGTTACTTTCTTATGAACCAGATTTGATTATTACGTATGATAAAGAAGATTATAAAAAGTTTTCAAAAATTGCGCCAGTTGTGGTGATTTCAGAGAAGAAGACACCTGAAGAACGCTTGGAAATTTTAGGGGATGTTTTAGGTAAAGAGCAGGAAGCTGATAAATTAGTGACTGACTTTAATAAAAAACTAGAAGCTTCTAAAGAAAGTTTTAAAAAAGAAGCATTTAAAGACAAAACGTTTAGTATTTTTGAAGATTGGGGCAGTGGTTCTTATGGTGTTTATTATGAAACAGCTTCTCGTGGGGGGACTCTTTTATATGATTACATCGGATTAACTTATCCTGAAAAAATAAAAGAATTAGTAGAAAAAACGAACCAAACACGAGAAGGTTTATCATATGAGGTAGCTGCGGATTATTTTGGTGACTACGTGATTTGGTTCTTACAACCTGGTTTTAAAGAATCAGAATTTCAAAAAACAAAAATTTGGTCAACCATTCCAGCGGTGAAAGAAGACCGTGTCTTAATTGTTCCAGGTGAAATGAATGGCTTGTTTTACTATTCAGATGTTTTAAGTATGATTCAACAATTGGACTACTTTACGAATCAATTTGATAAATTAATTCAGAAATAATAGATTAGGTTGCTATCTTAATATAAAAAGAAGCAACCTATTTTTGAGAGGTCGGTTAGATGGAGGCAACAAAAGGTAATAAGGGATCAGTCAATTTTATGATGTATATGTTGGTCGGAATTTGTTTGCTTATATTGGTTTGTTTTTTATCTGTTTCATATGGAGCGGCTGATATATCAATGAAAACAGCGTGGCAAGCTATTTTTTCTTTTGATGGTAGATCCACAGAGCATCAAACAATATTAACGCTACGTTTACCACGAACGGTGGCGGATATAATAGTCGGTGCAAGTTTGGCTGTTTGCGGGGCAATCATGCAAGGAACAACGAAAAATCCTTTAGCAGACTCAGGTTTAATGGGAATTAGCTCAGGAGCAACTTTTTCCATGGCAGTTGTCTTAGCTCTTTTTCCTTATTTCAGTTATTTTCAGATGTTACTGATTTCTTTTGTAGGCGCTAGTTTGACTACTGGTTTAACTTATTTTGTGGCATCTTCTGGGAAAAGAGGAATGACCCCTCAACGATTAGTTTTGGCAGGAATCTCTATCTCTATGTTATTTGGCGCATTAAGTAGTTACTTATCGATTAAGTATAAGCTCGGTCATGCGTTGATGTATTTTACTGCTGGTGGAACGGCTGGGGCTAAGTGGAGTGAACTTTTAATCATCTTACCTTTTTGTTTAGTGGGTTTACTTTTATCTGTGATGTTATCTCCTTCGGTTACATTGTTAAGTTTAGGAGAAGAGGTAGCAGTTGGTTTAGGGCTAAATACGCAAAGAGTAAAACTTATCTCAACGATTATTGTTCTTATTCTAACGGGACTGTCAGTTGTCGTTATTGGTCCAGTTAGCTTTGTGGGATTAATTGTGCCGCACATCGTTCGCTTTTTTGTGGGTGTTGATTATCGTTATATTATTCCTGCAAGTATATTATATGGAGCGGTTTTAACGGTTACAGCAGATTTGATTGGACGAGTGATTAATCGTCCTTTCGAGACACCGATTGGCATTATTTTTTCATTAATTGGCGTGCCTTTCTTCCTATATTTAGTAAGAAAAGAAAGGTGTGAATTTTAATGAAAACCAGTAAAAAAATAATGGTATTAGGTATATTAGTAATATTTATGCTCGTCATTAGTGTGATTAGTATTAATTCAGGAAAAATGAGTGTCGCGCCATTTGATGTTTGGCAAGTGTTTTTAGGTAAAGGAACGCCTCAGCAACAATTGATTGTCTTTGAATTTCGGATTCCAAGAATTGTTTTAGCTATTTTTGTTGGTATTGGTATGGGAATTTCTGGGGTAATTATGCAAAGTTTACTTAAAAATGATATGGCAAGTCCTGGAACTTTAGGTATTAGTTCTGGATCTGGTTTATTTGTTTTAATTTATCTGGTTGTGTTTCATTCTGAAAGTGTTTTTGCATCGTACGCTTTGCCAATCTTGTCTTTTATTGGCGGAATTTTATCAGCATTACTTATTTTCTTTCTTTCCTATAAGCGTAATAAAGAGATGTCACCGACTACTTTGATTTTGACGGGTGTTGCTGTCGGTAGTGGTTACAGTGCTCTGACGACAATGTTAAGTCTACGGATGGATGAAAGACAAATGGAATTCATGCAGAAGTGGCAAGCAGGTAACCTATGGGGAGACGACTGGGTGTACCTAAAAGTCTTAATACCTTGGATTACGATTTTAGTGATTTATTCTATTTATAAATCACAAGTCTTAAATGCCATTCATTTAGGAGATGAGACGGCAAAAGGTTTAGGCGTTTCTGTTAAAAAAGAATTTATTGTATTAATGTTGGTTGCGGTTGCTTTATCGTCAGGTAGTGTTGCTCTTGGCGGAAATTTTTTCTTTGTGGGTATGATCGCTCCTCATATTGCTAGAAAAATTGTAGGAGCCAATCATTTTTATGTGTTGCCAGCAAGTGGTTTAATTGGCGCGATTATTATTCTTTTAGCAGATACTATCACACGTTCTTTGAGTTTAGGCAGTGATATTCCAACGGGAATTGTAATTACTGTCTTAAGCACCCCATACTTTTTATATTTACTATCAAAATCAGATTAGGAGAAAATCATGAACCGAATTGAAACTGAAAAATTAACCATTGCCTATGATGAACATGTGATTGTTGATTCTCTTGATTTAGCGATACCAGAGGGAAAAATCACCTCAATTATTGGACCAAATGGTTGCGGTAAATCAACTATTTTAAAGACCATTGGCCGCATATTGAAAAGAAAATCAGGACACGTCCTACTAGATGGAGCAGACATAGCGAAAATCACGACAAAAGAAATTGCCAAAAAAATGGCTATTTTACCTCAAACACCCACAGCACCTAGTGGGTTAACAGTGCAAGAATTAGTCTCCTATGGTCGATTTCCACATCAAAAAGGCTTCGGAAAGTTAAATGACGAAGATAAAAAAATAGTGGATTGGGCGATTGAAGTCACTAAACTAACGGACTATCGTTACCGAGAAATTGATAATTTATCAGGAGGACAGAGACAACGCGTGTGGATCGCTATGGCACTTGCTCAACAGACTGAACTAATTTTACTTGATGAACCGACGACTTACCTTGATATGGCTCATCAATTGGAAGTCTTAGAGTTATTAAAAGATTTGAATAAACAGCAAGGATGTACTATTGTGATGGTGTTGCATGATTTAAATTTAGCATCTCGATTTTCAGATTATCTTGTCGCTGTTAATGAGGGGGAAGTAAAGGCAAAAGGAAACGCCAAGGAAGTGATTAAAGCAGAGGTTCTTAAGAATGTATTTCAAATAGAAGCGACGATAGTTGAAGAACCAGTTAGCGAAAGACCAGTTTGCCTTACCTATCAATTGATTCAAGAATAGAGTAAACTGAAGTGATTCTTAGTATAAGAAAGGATGACTAAAGTGAGAAAAGAACTAATTAAAGAACTAGAAATGTACCGAGCATATAATGAACAAGAAGAAGCGGACCGACAAGTGATTTTAGATTCGTTATTGTCAGAAGAGCTGATATTTGAAAGAGCTGAATCAACCAAGCATATCACCGTGTCAGCTTGGGTTGTTAATCCTGAGAAAACAAAAGCACTAATGGCTTATCACAATATTTATGATTCTTGGGCTTGGCTAGGAGGGCACGCAGACGGTGATGAAAATTTACTGAGGGTGGCATTAAAAGAAGTGTCAGAAGAAAGTGGATTAAAACGTACCCATCCTGTCAGTGAATCAATTTTTTCTTTAGAAGTTTTAACAGTAGACGGTCATATTAAAAAAGGTAGCTACATATCATCACATTTACATTTGAATATAACGTACTTAATTGAAGCAGATGAACAAGAAGAATTAAGTACTAAAGAGGATGAAAATAGTGCTGTAGACTGGTTTACTTTAGATGAGGCAGTCGAAGCATCTAGTGAAATTTGGTTTAGAGAAAATATTTACCGAAAATTGAATGAGAAGTTACGAGAACTAAAGTAGTGAATCTCACTTACTTTAGTTTTTTCTGTGTATTTATTATTTAGTGGTGTTTTTTCATTATTATTTGGGAAGTTAGCAGATTGTTGGAGTAGGAAAGGCACGTTAGTATCAGGTTTGGTCATTTTTTCATTTTTCTCTTTGCTGTGTGGGACAGCGAATAATATGCTCCTATTAATTATTTTTAGAGCCTGTCAGGGAATCGGTGCTGGAGCAATTGTTCCTGTATCAAGAGCGATGGTTGGCCATTTATTTGAAACCAAAGAATCTCGAGCTAAAGCGCAAAGTATCGAAAGTTCCGTTTGGGGAATTGCAGGATTGCTAGGACCATTTTTAGGTGGTGTGATCTTACATTATTTTAGCTGGCGTTTTGTCTTCTTCCTGAATGTTCCATTAACGTTAACAGCTATTATTTTATTACTTATATTTGTGGATGAACCTAGTAAAAAACAAGTGATAACTTTAGATTACTTAGGTAGTTTTTATTTGTTATTAGCTTCAATGACGCTATTTGGTAGCTTGTATGTTAGTGATAATGCGTTGATTTTTATTTTAGGTTTAATCACATGTTTAAGTTTTTACTTATGGTTTCAACGTGAGAAAAAAGAAAGTGGTCATGGGTTAGTTGATATTCAAGTACTTAAAAATAAACATGTTTTAAGAATTAATTTACTAACATTAACCACTGGCATAATTGCTGCTGGAGTGAATGCCTACGTGCCACTTTGGGGGCAAGAACTGATGGAAATGACACCACTAAAAGCGGGGTCACTTTTAACACCATTTCTAATTTTTTGGACAGGTGGCACAGTAGCGAATACGTATTTAATTAAAAAATGGTCGATTAAAATGAATTTACTAGTGGGTACAACTTTTTTAATAGTAGGAACATTACTACTGAATATGGTGATGAATTTTCAAGAAAACATGATGTTTTTTGTCTTGGCATTAATTGGAATCGGAATGGGAATAACAGTCTCATCTATGATGATTTATTTACAATTTAATGCGCCAAAAAACTCACTAGGCAGTGTGATGGGAGTGAATTCTTTCGTACTTATGATGTCTAAATCAATTGGTGTTGCTTTTTTAGGTGCTATTTACGGGAAGGATTTAACCTTATTTAGTCATGGAAATAGTTTTAATTTGATTTTTGCATTAATTTTTATCTTAGGAATTCAAGCAAATTATTTGGTAAGAAAGTTACCAAAAAGTGTTGTGTAGACAAGGAGAGGTAACATGAAACCAACATTAATTAATCGAAAAAAATATGTGGATAACACAACAAAGAGTATTAAAATAGCATATCTGAATTTGATCATTTTAGTTGTAGTTTTTGTAGTTGAGTTGCTGATTGCTCAAATTAGTGAATCAAAAGCACTTCTAGCGGCTAGTTTTAATAACCTATCTAGTATTGTTATTGCTACTGGTATTATTTTAGGTCTGAAGGTTGCCTTAAAAGATCCTTCTCATTCTCATAGTAAAGGGTATCAGCAATTTGAAACGCTAGGAAATTTATTTAGTTCATTTGTGATGTTTCTCATGTCAGCTTACATTGTGATTGAAGGATTAAAATCTGTCTATGCTTCTTATTCAGGAGAAGCAGCCACGCCGTCTAAGTTGCCAATTTATATTGCGTTACTAGCAGGAAGTATTATGTTAGTAGTTTATTTATTTAATTCAAAGATATACAAAAAAATAAATAATACTTCGGTAAATACATTAAAGAAGGATTCTTTGAGTGATTTTTTAATGAATATCGGAACAGCAGTTGGTTTGTTTTTAACACTCAGAATTCATCCGGTTTTTGATGGATTAACAGCGGTTTTACTTGGAATTATATTGGTGCATATGTCTTACAAGATTGTTAAAGAAAATGTGTTTTACTTATCAGGTGGTTTTGATCCTGAGATGATTACAAATTATTACCATGTGATTGAGATGTTACCAGGTGTGGAAAAAATTGTGGATATTACTGGTCGCATGTTTGGTGATGCGATTGCTGTGGATATCACAATCGAAGTAGATAAAAAGTTAACCATTGAAGACGCAGCAGTCATTACCGAAAATATCGAATGTGAGTTAACGAGTCGATTTGATATTTTTGATGTGGATGTTCAAGTGAAACCTGAAAAGAGTTAGGAAATAAATTTGTTTCTTAACCCCTTTTTTATTTACAGAGCACTCAATCTAAAAGTGAAGAATGGGCTATTAACTTTCACAAAAAACATGCAAATCATTTTTTGATTAGTATGTTTTTTTATTATTTTTTAAAAGAGACTTAAATAAAACAAATGTGCAAAAAATATTTATTTAAAGAAACATAAAAAAAGGAGGGATTGGATAAAAATAACTATAAAAAAGACTTTTTATATAAAAATCATAAATTTTATTTGTTAGTGTTGTGAAAAAAGACGGTTGCGTCAAGAATTATGTGTAAATGGAAAAAACCATTCTGTCGGTTAAGTTAAAACATTGATTCTAATGTATCTTGTATTTCTTTAAAACCTTTATGAATCCGACACAAAAATTTCTGATTATAGTTGTTGAATTGAGAAACTAAGAATCTCTCTAGAGATTCTTCATTAGGGAATTGTTCTTTTCTTTTTGTATATTTCTTTAATTGTTTGTTAAAACCTTCAATCAAGTTAGTTGAATAAATGGTTCTTCTGATTGATGGAGGAAAATTATAAAAGGTTAATATAGCAGGATTCATGAGTAATTTAACTACTCGTGGATACTGCTTTTTCCATTTATCTATCATAAAACTTATTTGATTCATAGCTTCTTCTTTTGAAGCTGCTTGATAAACCAATTTAAAATCATTACAGACTTCTTGTCGATCACTAACACGAACCTTATGAGCAATATTTCTAGAGATATGGACACAACATTGTTGAAATTGAGCATTTGGATAAATACTATGGATACTATCGTCAATGCCGCTTAAACCATCAGTTACGACTAATAAAACCTCTTCTAAACCACGGTCTTTTAGGTCTTGAAGTATTTCTTTCCAAACATACGAAGACTCAGTTGGAGCAATACTAAACCCAAGAACCTCTTTGGTCCCATCCAGTCGGATACCTATGACAATATATACAGCTTCTTTTGAGACAGTTTGTCTTTTTAAAGGAATGTGAGTAGCATCCATAAAAATGATTGAGTATTGGGATTCTAAGGACCTTTCTTTAAAAGCAACAACATCTTCAGATACTATTTGAGTGATATTGGAAATGGTTTGTGGTGTATAGTAATGACCATACATTTTTTCAATCAACTCAGAGATTTCAGACATAGTGATTCCTTTTTGAAATAATTGGATAATGGTGGTTTCTAAAGAGTCGTTACTTCTTTTATAAGCAGGCAACGTTTGTTGAGAAAACTCTCCATTTCTATCTCTAGGAATTGCCAAATTTAATTCTCCATACTCTGTTTTAAATGAACGAGAATAATTCCCATTTCGGGAATTACCTGAATTAAAACCAGTGCGATCATATTTCTCATAATCAAGAAAAGCCGTTAATTCAGCTTGTAGCAGTGTATTGATAGCTAATTCTAGATGACGACGGAATAAGTCATCCAAATCACCTTTATTGATTAGTGTTTCCATAATTTCTGTAGTAAAATTAGTCATGAGAAAGTCCTCCTATAAAATTTCGGTTGTGGTAACTTTAATTTTACAGAATGGACTTTCTTTTTATCTACCTAAAATTTCTATTTACACAAAATATTTTACGCTATCAAAAAGACTTTAAGATATGTGTGTTTTTTAACTTAAAATGTAAGCATTGTATTAGTTTATAGTGTTTTTTTTATGTTACTATTCTTTTGAAATGACTATTGTATTAATCTTATTTATTACAAATCGGTTGTTTAGTTGTGTTAATGATTAATAATATTAAGGGAGTGTTTATAAATGGAGCAATGGAAACAGAAAGTTTTAAGAATGGAAACGGTTAATAAAAAGAAAATGAAGAAATCGAGGTTAGGTTGGGTTATTGCCTCTATGTCGATTTTAGGTTTATCAGGAGTTATTGCACCTGGAGTGGCATTAGCAACATTGCCAGAAAAAACAGTGGAAACTATAGCTGTAACTGAAACGGCAACCACTAATAGTACTGAAGAAATCAAACTGGTTGATTCTAATAATAAACAAGTAATTAATATAGAAACGATAAAAGAAACTGCTAAGAAAGACCTAACTGAACAGTTTAAAATAAAAGAGACAGAAATTAGTGAATTACAAGCTTTGACAGCAGAACAAAAAAATGAAGCAAAGACTTCTTTAAGTACAAAACAGACACAATTTACGAAAGATATTTTAACTTTATCAAGTGAACAAGAAATAACGGATAGAATTAAATTAGAAAAAGAACAATTGTCAGAATTATTAGTAACTTATCAAAATCTCAATGAAGAGAATCAAAAAATAGTAACAGAAACAACGAAGCCAACAACTGAACAATCAAAAGATGAAGTCAAAGAACCAGCCCAAACACTACAAAGTGAAGAAAAAGAAGTAACTAAAGAAGCTCCAAAAATGAGTGCCAGAGCAGCAAGTGCACCGGTTGCTACAGAAAGAGCAATTGATAATAGTTATAAATATCCAGAAAAAGAAACGTACAAACATACTGTATTACCACGAGGATCTAGATCTACAAGTTTAAATATACCAACTGTTGAAGGCTTTACAATTGGTTCAAAACAAGTGGCATTTAATCTTACTAATTCGTATCCAGAAACATTTACACCAAATAAAATGTATGCGATTGGTGTGACAATTAATGGGGTGACTGAATGGTATAACAACTATGGCAATAGCTATGACATTAAAATGACAGGAACTATGCAATACGCCATTACACCTAGAGGACAGCTAGAGAAAATTTTAGCTAGTAAAGATAGTTATAACCCAAACACTAAGATTAGTATTGTTTTACAATACCGTTCATCAGATGACATAAAATATATGTTTTCAGATCCAATCACACCTAAAATAGTAGATCCGTATATTACTACAGAACGTGAAAAAATGAAGGAAAGAGTTACCAATAGTGTTGATTTAACAGAAACAGAAAAAAAACAATTACTTGCTCAAATTGACGGTGAAACGCTAAATGATCGTGCTCAAACAGATCAATTTGTTAAAAAATATAATGACTTGATTGACAAATCAGAAGCTAAAAATAGATTAACAGAAAAATCAACAGAAATTAAAGCAAAGATTGATCAATTTGTAGGGATTTCTGCTGAAGAAAAAGAACAAGCTAAAGCTGAAATAGACAAATTATTAACAACTGGTTTAGAAAAAATTGAAGCAGCTGAGAATGCTACTGATGTAGAAACGCAAGAGAATTCTTATAAAGATCAAATGGATACAATTTATAAGGAGTTAGAAGCAAAAGATAAGAAAAATATGGAACAAGCAAAAGAAAAAGCTACAGCAGATTTAACGAAAAAAGCAGATGAAGCAAAAGCAATAATTGATGGACTATCTAACTTATCAACAGAAGAAAAAACGAAACAAAAATTAGCTGTGGATAAAGAATTAGAAGTAGGCACAAAAGCTATCAATGATGCAACAACACCAGAGGAAATTAAAACAGCTCAAACAACAGGTGAGGGTAACATTGACAAAGTAGTGACAGATAGTGAATTACAAGATGCAAAAAATAAAGCAAAAAAAGAGTTAGAAGAAAAAGCTACATTAACAAAAGCAGCCATTGATAAATTAACAGGTGTATCAGCAGAAGAGAAAGAAAAAGCAAAATCTGAAATTGAAAAAGTTTTAGAAGCAGGTAAAAAAGCAATTGATGATGCAGACAAAACAGATGCTGTGACAACACAAACGACTGAACATAAAGACCAAATGGACACAATCTATAATAATTTGTCAGCTGAAAATGATAAAAATATCGAACAAGCGAAAGAAAAGGCAACCGCTGAATTAACGAAAAAAGCTGAAGAAGCAAAAATAGCAATTGACGCACTACCAAACTTATCAACAGAAGAAAAAGCGAAACAAAAAGCTGAAGTAGATAAAGATTTAGAAGCAGGCACAAAAGCAATTAATGAAGCCACAACCCCAGAAGGAATTACAACAGCCCAAACAAAAGGCGAAAACAACATTGAAAAAGAAGTAAAAGATAGTGAATTACAAGACGCTAAAAACAAAGGGAAAAAAGAATTAGAAGATAAGGCTAAATCAACAAAAGATGCCATTGATAAATTAGTTGGTTTATCTGATGAAGAAAAAGCAAAAGGCAAAGCTGAAATCGATAAATTGTTAGAAACCGGCTTAACAAACATCCAAAAGTCAGAAAATGAAACAGATGCTGGAAAAGAATTGACAACAAGCAAAGGTCAAATGGATGATGTTTATAACGGTTTAGTAACAGATAGTAATAAGAACATCGAACAGGCTAAAGAAAAAGCAACGGCTGAATTAACTAAAAAAGCAGAAGAAGCGAAAAAAATATCGGTGATTTAACGAACTTATCTGATGAAGAAAAAGCCAAACAAAAAGCTGAAGTAGATAAAGATTTAGAAGCAGGTACAAAAGCCATCAGTGAGGCTACAACACCAGAAGGAATTACAACAGCCCAAACAAAAGGCGAAGGCAACATTGAAAAAGAAGTAAAAGATAGTGAGTTACAAGATACAAAAAATAAAATGAAAAAAGAGTTAGAAGAAAAAGCTAAATCAACAAAAGATGCCATTGATAAATTAGTTGGTTTATCAGATGAAGAAAAAGCAAAAGGCAAAGCTGAAATCGATAAATTATTAGAAACAGGCTTAACAAATATTCAAAAAGCAGAAAATGAAGCAGATGCTGGGAAAGAGTTAACAACAAGCAAAGGTCAAATGGATGATGTTTATAACGGTTTAGTAACAGATAGTAATAAGAACATCGAACAAGCCAAAGAAAAAGCAACGTCTGAATTAACGAAAAAGGCCGAAGAAGCGAAAAAAGCCATTGATGCTTTAACCAACTTATCTGATGAAGAAAAAGCGAAACAAAAAGCAAAAGTAGATAAAGATTTAGAAGCAGGCACAAAAGCTATCAATGATGCAAAAACCCCAGAAGCGATTACAACAGCTCAAACAAAAGGCGAAAACAACATTGAAAAAGAAGTAAAAGATAGTGAGTTACAAGATACAAAAAATAAAATGAAAAAAGAGTTAGAAGAAAAAGCTAAATCAACAAAAGATGCCATTGATAAATTAGTTGGTTTATCTGATGAAGAAAAAGTAAAAGGCAAAGCTGAAATCGATAAATTGTTAGAAACCGGCTTAACAAACATCCAAAAAGCAGAAAATGAAACAGATGCTGGGAAAGAATTGACAACAAGTAAAGGTCAAATGGACGATGTTTACAATGGTTTAGTAACAGATAGTAATAAAAACATTGAACAGGCCAAAGAAAAAGCAACGGCTGAATTAACGAAAAAGGCCGAAGAAGCGAAAAAAGCCATTGATGCTTTAACGAACTTATCAGATGAAGAAAAAGCGAAACAAATCGCTGAAGTGGATAAAGATTTAGAGACTGGAACTAAAGCCATCAATGACGCAACAACCCCAGAAGGAATTACAACAGCCCAAACAAAAGGCGAAAACAACATTGAAAAAGAAGTAAAAGATAGTGAATTACAAGACGCTAAAAATAAAGCGAAAAAAGAGTTAGTAGAAAAAGCTAAATCAACAAAAGATGCCATTGATAAATTAGTTGGTTTATCTGATGAAGAAAAAGTAAAAGGCAAAGCTGAAATCGATAAATTATTAGAAACAGGCTTAACAAATATTCAAAAAGCAGAAAATGAAGCAGATGCTTGGAAAGAGTTAACAACAAGCAAAGGTCAAATGGATGATGTTTATAACGGCTTAGTAACAGATAGCAATAAAAATATCGAACAAGCGAAAGAAAAAGCAACTGCTGAATTAAAAACAAAAGCAGAAGAAGCGAAAAAAGCCATTGATGCTTTAATGAACTTATCAGAAGAAGAAAAAGCGAAACAAAAAGCAAAAGTAGATAAAGATTTAGAAGCAGGCACAAAAGCTATCAATGAAGCAACAACGCCAGAAGGCATTACAACAGCTCAAAAAACAGGTGAAAGTAACATTGAAAAAGAAGTAACAGATAGTGAGTTACAAGATGCAAAAAACAAAGCGAAAAAAGAGTTAGAAGACAAAGCTAAATCAACAAAAGATGCCATTGATAAATTAGTTGGTTTATCTGATGAAGAAAAAGTAAAAGGTAAAGCTGAAATCGATAAATTGTTAGAAACCGGCTTAACAAACATCCAAAAAGCAGAAAATGAAACAGATGCTGGAAAAGAATTAACAACAAGCAAAGGTCAAATGGATGATGTTTATAACGGTTTAGTAACAGATAGTAATAAGAACATCGAACAAGCCAAAGAAAAAGCAACGTCTGAATTAACGAAAAAGGCCGAAGAAGCGAAAAAAGCCATTGATGCTTTAACGAACTTATCAGATGAAGAAAAAGCGAAACAAATCGCTGAAGTGGATAAAGATTTAGAGACTGGAACTAAAGCCATCAATGACGCAACAACCCCAGAAGGAATTACAACAGCCCAAGCAACAGGTGAAGGTAACATTGAAAAAGAAGTGACAGATAGTAAACTACAAAACACTAAAAACGCTGCAAAAAAAGAATTAGAAGAAAAAGCTAAATCAACAAAAGTAGCGATTGATAAATTAACAGGTGTATCTGCAGAAGAGAAAGAAAAAGCTAAATCAGAAATTGAAAAAGTCTTAGAAGCAGGCTTAAAAGCAATCACTGATGCCAATTCATCAGAAGATGTAGCTACACAAACAACTGATCATAAAGGTCAAATGGACACAATCTATAATAATTTAGTTGCTGAAAATGATAAAAACATCGAACAGGCCAAAGAAAAAGCCATCGCTGAATTAACGAAAAAGTCCGAAGAAGCGAAAAAAGCCATTGATGCTTTAACGAACTTGTCAGATGAAGAAAAAGCGAAACAAAAAGCTGAAGTCGATAAAGAGTTAGAAGCAGGTAAAAAAGCGATCAATGAGGCTGTGACCCCAGAAGCCATTACGACTGCTCAAACAACAGGTGAAGGTAATATTAATAAAGAAGTAACCGATAGCAAATTACAAGACACTAAAAACAAAGGGAAAAAAGAGTTAGAAGACAAAGCTAAATCGACAAAAGATGCCATTGATAAATTAGTTGGTTTATCTGATGAAGAAAAAGAAAAAGGCAAAGCTGAAATCGATAAATTGTTAGAAACCGGCTTAACAAATATCGATAAGGCAGAAAATGCTGATGCTGTTACTACTCAAGTAACAACGAGTAAAGGTCAAATGGATGATGTTTATAACGGTTTAGTAACAGATAGCAATAAAAATATCGAACAAGCGAAAGAAAAAGCAACTGCTGAATTAAAAACAAAGGCCGAAGAAGCGAAAAAAGCCATTGATGCTTTAACGAACTTATCAGATGAAGAAAAAGCAAAACAAAAAGCAGAAGTGGATAAAGATTTAGAGGCTGGAACTAAAGCGATCAATGAAGCCACAACTCCAGAAGGAATTACAACGGCCCAAGCAACAGGTGAAGGTAACATTGAAAAAGAAGTGACAGATAGTAAATTACAAGACGCTAAAAATAAAGCGAAAAAAGAGTTAGAGGACAAAGCAACATCAACAAAAGCCGCAATAGATAAATTAACAGGGATTTCAACAGCAGAGAAAGAAAAAGCCAAAGCTGAAATCGACAAGTTATTAGCAACAGGTTTAGCAGGGATTGACAAAGCTAAAGATGCTACTGAAGTAACAGCTCAAGTAACGACAAGTAAAGGTCAAATGGATGATATTTACAACGGATTAGTAGCAGAAAGTAATAAAAATATCGAACAGGCCAAAGAAAAAGCAACAGCTGAGTTAACTAAAAAGGCCGAAGAAGCGAAAAAAGCGATCGATGCTTTAACTAACTTATCAGATGAAGAAAAAGCGAAACAAAAGGCTGAAGTCGATAAAGAATTAGAAGCAGGTAAAAAAGCAATCAATGAAGCCACAACCCTAGAAGGCATTACAACAGCCCAAACAAAAGGTGAGGGTAATATTGATAAAGAAGTAACAGATAGCAAATTACAAGACGCTAAAAACAAAGGGAAAAAAGAGTTAAAAGAAAAAGCAACATCAACAAAAGATGCCATTGATAAATTAGTTGGTTTATCAGAGGAAGAGAAAGCAAAAGCAAAAACCGAAATCGATAAATTATTAGAAACAGGCTTAACAAATATCGATAAGGCAGAAAATGCTGATGCTGTTACTACTCAAGTAACAACGAGTAAAGGTCAAATGGATGATGTTTATAACGGCTTAGTAACAGATAGCAATAAAAATATTGAACAAGCTAAAGAAAAAGCAACGTCTGAATTAACGAAAAAAGCCGAAGAAGCGAAAAAAGTGATTGATGCTTTAACGAACTTATCAGATGAAGAAAAAGCGAAACAAAAAGCTGAAGTAGATAAAGAATTAGAAGCAGGTAAAAAAGCGATCAATGAAGCCACAACTCCAGAAGGCATTACAACAGCGCAAACAAAAGGTGAAGCTAACATTGAAAAAGTAGTGACGAATAGTAAACTACAAGACGCTAAAAATGCTGCTAAAAAAGAATTAAAAGAAAAAGCAGAATTAACGAAAAAAGCAATTGATAAATTAACAAACCTTTCTGACAAAGAAAAAGAAGCTGCTAAGTCAGAAATTGACAAGCTGTTAGAACAAGGACTTAAGGCAATTGAAGAAAGTGTTAAATTAGAAGACATTGCTAAAGAATTGAAAGATAGCAAAAAACAAATGGATACTGTTTACAACAAACTCTTAAATAAAGGAACAACAGGAGGCAAAGGTCAAGGGACAACAAATGTTGTGGGATCTTCAAATGGAAACCAAAAAACACCAGGAAGTAAATCAAGACTTCCAAGAACCAATGAAGTGACCAATCCAAACCTAGCTATTTTAGGTAGTTTATTGTTAACAACATCAATTATATTTTCACTTGCTAAAAGAAATAAAGAAGTAGAATAGACTTTTCAAAAGAAGAAATTGATTAATTTTAGTCAGTTTCTTCTTTTTTTGGTATTTTTTATTAAAAGTCAGAAATATCAGAAAACGTTATCAAAATGAATGATTTGAAAGATGTTCGCCATAATAATAAAGGTTGTTTAAACTTAAAAAGAATAATAAAAGTAATAAAAACTTAATTATAAGATATAATTGAGTTTTTTATCTATTAGTGTTAGAATTCTTTTTTGTAAGGAACAAACAAAAATCCAATACATAAAATGTATTGATCTTATCGGGGGAAGAAATGAAGATTAAAATTATCGGTTTAGGAAAAATGGGCTTAAATTTAGTGAGTAACCTTGTCGGAAACAAACATGAAGTTATTTGTTACGATATCAATGAATCTTCACGAGAGGCAGCAAAAGAATTAGGCGCGCACCCAACAGAAGATTTAACATCTTTCTTTAACACCAATAAAGAAGAACAAAATATTTATTGGATGATGTTGCCATCAGGTAAAATTACAGAAGAGATGATTTTAACTTGCCAAGATAACTTAAACAAGGACGATATCTTAATTGATGGCGGTAACTCAAAATTTGCTGATAGCATTTATCATTATCACTTATTAAAAGAAAAAGGCATTCATTTCTTAGACGTAGGAACATCAGGTGGTATGAGTGGTGCTCGTGATGGGGCTTGTATGATGGTTGGTGGTAATCAGGAAATCTTCAAAAAAATTGAACAACTTTTCAAAGATTTATGTGTGGATAATGGCTATCTATATTGCGGAGAAGCTGGTAGTGGTCACTACTTAAAAATGGTTCACAATGGGATTGAGTACGGGATGATGCAAGCAATCGGAGAAGGATTCAACTTGTTACATCATTCTCGCTATGATTACGATTTAGAGCAAGTTGCTCGTGTTTTCAATAACGGCTCAGTCGTTCGTAGTTGGTTAATGGAATTAACAGAGAAAGCATTAATGGAAAACCCAACAATGGAAGGCATCAGCGGTCAAGTGCCATCATCAGGTGAAGGTAAGTGGACAGTGGAAGAAATGTTAGAACTAGGACAATCTGCTCCAGTGATTACGCAATCTTTATTAACGCGTTATGCTTCCATGGATGAAGAAAAATACGGCGAAAAAATAATAGCATCACTTAGAAATCAATTTGGTGGACATGTGATACCTAAAGATTAAAAAAAGATGAGATCGCCTAAAAAAATAGGTATCTCATCTTTTTTTTGAAAAATTAAGTCTGTGTGTTTAAATAACGAGTGAAAAAAAATCAGCTGTTTTTTCTATTTATACTAATATTTTGATACAAGGGTTTATTTTTTACATGTATATACTAGCTTAAAGGTAGCAAATAAATTTAAAATAACACTAAAAATAAAAAAATGATTCTAAAACAAATGTTTTTATTCATAAAAATTAAAAACAATCAGAAAAAATAATTGAAAAAATAAAAAATATATGATTTAATCAAAATATAAACAAAGTTATATCGAAACAAATTTATTTTTGTACCAATAAATAAAGAAGCAACATAACGTTATTTATCTAACTAGGAGATTGGCGTCTCTTAGCTAGCATAGCAATAATGTTATGCACCAACAATCAGCTGTAATCTGAAGGTTAGTGACGCTTCTTTAAAATATTGTAGAAATCTCTACAATACATAGAATTATAACAAATTCTTTCAAGAATTTCGACTTTTTTGACTGCTTTTTTATTTTCGGTCTGATTAGTTGAGTTATTAATCTATGTAGCTTATTTGTGGAGCAATCTGGATATTTTAAAGGAGGGAAACAACTTTAGCTAGTTGTTTCCCTTCTTTTTTATTTTATGTGGTCATACATTCAAAAAAGGGGAGTTAATTTTATGAGAAAGGGAAAATTTTTTTTTAGTATGGTATTAGTATTATTTTGCTTTCTTAATTTTTTTTATCCACAAGTGACGGTAAATGGTACCAATGTAGGGATTACATTTGATGAGGGGACACAAGAATCTACAGTAAAAAAAGAGGAACCTCAAAAAAAAATAAAGAAAAGACAGGATTTACCACAAACTGGTGAGATTATCGCATCCTTAATTATGATTCTACTTGGAATGATGCTTGTTATGACAACCATTGGAATTTATTTGTTTAATTTAATTTTTTATGAGAATTACTTACAAGAGATATAAATGAAATATTTATATAGATAAAAATTTGGAGGTTTTGGAAAATGAAAAAATATTTATTTTCAACAGTATTATTAGCAGGAGTAGTGGTAAGTTTAGCACCTAGTGTGACGGAAGCTGCATCAACAGTAGAAAGAAAGCAAACAACGGATGTAGAAATTAAGTTCAAGGATAAAGATAACGGTTTTGATGATAAAGCTGAAAACAACTTAATTATGGGGGCAACACCAACAGAAATCAGTTTTACTGATGGTCGTGGTGATCAAAAAGGAAAAGGTTTTACAGCGCCTCAAGCTGGATCAAATGCGATTTTTAAGGCAGACATGTTTGATGAATCTCGTTACATTGTTGTCAACGATGATCGTCCTGATGAAAGACAAAGTACTTGGAAAGTAGATGCTAACTTAAGTAAATTCATGGATACAAAAAGTAATCAAGAAAGTAATTTAGTAGCGGATTTAATTTTAGATACAAAAGGCTTACAAGAATATCATATTGGTGCATACAGTGAGGCTTTAGGCGATTATGAAATTCTTAATCCAAATTATTTAGAGGGAGCAGCTTTAAGTAATGTAGTGAAACCTTATACACCGAATCCAGATTCACCAGTTATTACTTCAGCATCTGGGCCAGTTACTTTAGTAGCCGGTGGATCGTCAGTTAACATGATTAACAAAAAGGTTAAGGGACTAGATCCAGATCATACTAAAACTGACGGATTTGGAGTAAAAAAAGGTGGACAAGGATATGTCACTGAGTTTACTTCTCCAAAATTAGTAGTAAAAAGTGGGGCTACAAAAGGGTCTACTCATATTGCAAACTTAACTTGGACAATGACTTTTGATGATGTTGTCAGACCATAGAAAAAATAAGTAGTAAGTAAAATAGGAAGAGCTTGTTGAATGAATCAAATTCTTCCTATTTTTATCTTGATGTTTAGTAATAGAAAGCTAATTAAATAAAGTAAAAGGAATAGGTAAATAGGAGTATGAATAAACAGCTAAAAAGATTTTGTTTCTTAGAATCAGTGGTTACAAGTATGTGGGTTTTGTATTTTCATCATTTTTATATTTTTTATAAAGATGCTCTAGAATTTGGGGCAGAAGAATCAAGTAAAGCAATCAAACTTTCTTTTATACTTATCTATCGGAGTCAAGAAACCTTTTCTTTTTTGAGTTTTGCCTTTGTATTATTAGTGATTAATGTGTTTGTAATTGTGGTAATCAAAAGCATTGCGAATAGAAAAATAATAATAGCTGTTTCCTTTATACAATTATTTATTAGTTTGTTGTTACTAAATATCAATGTACTTTATGTTTTAACGATTCCTATTTCAGTTATCTCAATCTTGATTGTTTATATGAGTTATATCATTAGTAAACATAGATTTAGGCAAAGATTAGTTTTGAAAGAAGAAGTGGTCGGTTGTCATGGTCCATTTAATAGTCAGAAAGAAGTAGATAGATATGAAGATAAGTTAGTTGAGACGTATGATATCAGTCAATTAGTAAAAAGAACAACTATTGAAAAAAATAAATATTTTCTTGAATTTGATGAAAAAGAAAAGACAGGTGGTTGGAATGAAGAATAAAGCACTGATTATTCTTTTTATAGTACTAGGAATTTGTGGTATGAAGGAAAAACAAGTGGTAGCAACAGAAAACCAAAACGATGTTGGTTTTTATGTGACACCTGTCACACCAGCAACACAACTTGATTTAAGTAGAAGTTTTTTTTATGTTAAGACGGAACCTGAAAAAGAACAAATTTTAAAAGTTAATGTAACAAATACAACCAAGGAAGAAAAAACAATTGAAATTAATATTGCTAATGCGATGTCTACAGAAAATGGACAAATTGATTTTCAAGAGGTTTTGGTTAAAGAGACGTCACTTAAAAATTCAGTAGAAGAATTAATTACAACAAAAGACAAGGAAATAACTTTAAAATCTGATGAAACCAAAACAGTTGAATTCTCTATGAAACCTTCAAAAGACCACTATGAAGGCGTTAAAATGGGTGCTATTACATTTAAGAACAAATCTGGAGAAGAAGCTAATGGTATGGTTTCAGTATACAATTCTTATAAAATTGATGTTGTTTTGTCCGAAAATGGTGATGATTTTAGAAATGGTGAAGTTTTAAAATTAAAAAAAGTAGGACCTGAATTGAATAAGGGGCGAAAAGTGATTCAAGCGGAAATTCAAAATCCTGAATCCAAGCTCGTTAGAAATTTAGAAATAAAAGCTAAACTTATTGATAAAAAGAATAACAAAGAAATAAAAAATATCCATACCATTGATTATGGATTAGCTCCCAATTCAGTTCTACCTTTTATCTTTGATTTAGGTCTTAGTAATATAAAGCCTGGTGAATATAAAGTGAAAATGACCATTACTAATGTCGATAATCAATGGGATTTAGAGAAAGATTTTAAAATTAATAACGAACAAGCTAAAAAGTTAAATGATGAGAGTCCATTTAGAATTAATACACCTCAGTGGGTAAAATTTCTAAGTATCTTACTTGGAATTAGTGTAGTAGTCATTATTATAATTTTAATAAAACGTAAAAATAAGTGGCAAAAGGAATCGAAACATCGAAAAAGTAGAAGGAAGAAAGGAAAAAAAAGAAAATGATTTATTATCTATGGGTATTTATATTGAGTAGTATAGCGATAATATCAGTCTTTTTCTTTTTACTGACGTTCAATAGGGACTTATCATTTTGTAGAAAGTTAAAAAAAGATAAAAAGCAGTTGATATTAAATTTTAGTTTACTATTTATTTCAATGATTAGTACAGGGTTGATTATTTATTTGTTTATGATATTGAAAAAACAAATAGAGATTTTTTCTTAAAATATGTTAGGAGGAAAACAAGATGGAATATGGCTATTTGAAATCAATTGACGGTCAAGTGATGAATATGAGTTTACTATTTACAAGATATTCTGAATGTGATGTGGTGGTTGATCCATTAGATTCCACTGAAAATTTGGATATTTTGCTAGGAAAGTTAGAAGAAAAGGATACTGTGATTATCTATGATTTAGTTCCTTTAGTAATTGGTATGAATAATTTAGAAAAAACAGTCCGACTATTTAAAGAAATGTCGATTCGATTGATTGTTATAGATTCCGAGATAGACACAGCAAAAGAGGAACATTGTCATTTTTATGATAATTTAACGTGCTACATTAATAGTCGCAGACAAGCTCATAGTTTAGTAAATAAATCTATTTTGAGAAAAAGAAAAGAACAAGGCTTAGTTAATGGAAGACCAGTTGTTGATGATGAAGTTGTTGCAAAAATCAATTATTTAAGACAAGCAAAAAAAATGAAATATCGTGAAATTGCAGAGGCTTGTCAAGTGTCGATCGGGACAGTGTGTAAGTATTTGGAACGAGGTAGTTAAATGAAAAAAATATTGATATTAGTCGCAGTATTTTTTGTTCTATTGTTTATACACCCAGATACTTCAGAAGCTAGAGTTGATGTTAATTCCAATGGATCCGTAACAGTCACAGGACGAGATATAGGAGAAAGAATCAATAAAACGGGAGTTGCTACAGGTCCAGACTATGATGTTTTTTCTAATCCTACCTATACGTTGACCCAATATACTCAATATAATAAGACAGGCGCTATTTGGATGACTGACCGATTATCAACAAGAGATCCCTTTGAATTTTATGGGAGCATAGAAATTAGTAATCCTAAAGCTATGAATATTTTGTATCTTGAAAGATTAGGTGATGGAATGAGTTTAATATTTCATAATGATGATGAAAAAATGGTAGGATATTATGGTTCTAGTTTAGGTGTTTTAGGATTATCTAATGCTCATGGATTAGTAATTGATACTTATGCCAATAATAACGCTGGTGATACGTATCCAGGGAATGCTTGGGTTAATAATTCACATAAAAGAGATCCAATTACAGCAGGAGAATACTATTATCAAGTATGGTCAACGAATAGCAGAGGTCAAGGTGAGAGAGAAACAACAGGATCTAAGTTTAAGGTTTTAGAAAGTCTGAGGAATTCTAAAAGTATTGAAGTGAGTTATAATCCTGTCACCAGGTATATTACTTACAAAATTGATGATGGGGGGAAACGTAAAGAACATAAAAGTTACGTGCCACCTTCACAAGAATATTTCTATTTTGCTAGTACAGCTTCCACAGGTGGATCGACGGGAACTCATAAAATAACCATAAAAAGTATAAGCTACACTCCAAAGCGTTTTAAACGTCTAGTCTATAAAGATGTCAATACAAATCAAGAGGTCAAGAGTCGTGATATTGAAACAGGAGTCATAGGAGAGAGCTATAACTTTTCACCCAGTCCGCCAAAAGGGTATGATGTAGTTTCAATAGAAGGAAAATTATCAGGTAAATATGAGTATGATGATACTTTTGATAATGAAAATATCATCATGTATGTAAGAAAACAACCAACATCAAACGTCTATGAATTAAAAACAAAAAATATGCTTTCAAGAAACGATAATACTAATCAATTATTTTTTGAAAAAAATTATATTGATTTTATTTCTCTGAGTAAACCTGTGTCTAAAATCACTTTTACGACGCCAAAATATATCACTTGGGATTTAGATGCTATTGGTGAGTATAATGGGTGGCAAAAAATTGATTATACAACTAAAACTAAAAATGTTTATCAAATTTATAATATGAATTCTAAAAACAATCCATTACCTAACGGAATTCTTTCGAACGCAGAGATGCAAGAATTAATATCAAGATATGGAAAATTTAAATTTAACCCTGATATGAAGGATCAAATGGAAATAGATGTCATCCAGCTTGAATTATCCAATGATGCCGTAGTTTTATATGAAGATTCTGATGAATATGGTCTGACAGGTTATTTTATGCCTTATCTGTATGATCAGAATTTCGTTAAAATAAATACTAGAGAAAATGGCGTAGTAAATTCCTTAGTAGACTATACTTCAAATAAATATGTCTATAAAAATACGAATAGTTTGAAAACTAAAAAAGATCAAGATGCAGGAAGTTTTGTTAAACGAATGTTAGGTTCAAACTATATAGCTACAAGTGATGGGTATATAAAAGGTGACGAAGCAGCAAGTTCAGTACCAAATGTGATGGACAAATATTTAATTAAATTTAATTTAACAAATAAAGATTTAGGCGTTCCAGAAACTAAAAATCCAAAATTATCTATTCCCCAACCTACGTTTTTGACAATTAAAGATACCATGGGAAATATCGTTCAAGAGAGATATCAAGTTGGGCCTGAGTTTTATCATTTAGGAGATATGATATATCAAGATGCTACCAAGCTACCAGTAATTGAAAAACATACTTTTATAAAATTAGAAGATGAAACACAAGCATTTCCAATAAAAGTAACAACTGAAACTAAGGACATAGTTGCTATTTATGAGAGTGATTATAATTACTGGGGAAATGTACCATGGACATTTAATGAAGCTTCCGGTACTTTGAATTTACATGGAGATAAAGTACCGGAAGCGAAATTAGGAACGGTTTTTGAATCTCCATGGAATCGAGGAGACAATCAAAAAATAGACCATAAAAAGATTAAAGTAATTGATTTAGTAGGTAACATAAAAACACCAGTGAATGCTCAGTATTTATTTGCAGACACGTATTTTGAAGGGGCTGAGCAAGGGAATTATTTAGTGAACTTAGAAGAAATAAAAAATATAGAGTCTTTGGATGTTTCTCAAACCAGAGATATCCGAGGAATGTTTTTCCATGCTAAAAAGATAACAGAATTAAATTTATCAAACTGGGACACAACTCAAGTAATCGGTGATTATGAAATGATTAACACATTTTCTGGGATGACGAGTTTAAAGTCAATTTCATTAGGTGAAAAAACTAAATTATTAGATAATACTGGTTTAGTCGCTAAGAAAACAGGTAATTATTCTGGTAAATGGCAAACAGTAGGATCTGGCTCTAAGAATCGACCTCGTGGAAATTGGCAAGGGTCGACATCTCAATTAGAAAAACACACACGAGAAGAAAATGTTTCAGCAGATACTTATGTGTGGCAACCCCTCTTAACTTGGGGGAACGTTCCTTGGAGTTTTAATGATTCTGGAGAATTAATGTTACATGGTGATGAAGTAACAAGTCCCGTATTAGGTGATTTTACAACGTCACCGTGGAATATCAGACAAGACTATGTATTGCAAGCTACAGAAATAAAAAAAATAAATTTACAAGGAAAAATTACCTCTAGTAACGATTCTAATTATTTATTTTCAGATGGTAAGACGAATGGAAACTATCTCACAAATTTAGAGGAAATTAAAAATTTAGATACGTTAGAAATGGGCAGCGTTACTCGAACAGATCATATGTTTTATAAGGTGTCTAATTTATCAAGATTAGATTTATCCACATGGAACACATCTAAAGTTAAAACGATGGATAGTATGTTTGATGGTATGGAGTCATTAAGAGAACTTCATTTAGGTATTCAGACTAAATTAAAAACAGGGACCAAGTTAACCTCCCCTAAAGGCTCTAATTATTCTAAAAAATGGCGAACCGTAGGAACTAGTGGAAGCGTAGCTAAACCTAAGGGAGATTGGCGTGGAAGTGCTTTAGAACTTGAGACTAGAACACAAGAAAAATTAACAAGGGCAGAGATTTATGTTTGGGAACCTTTAGTGGTATGGGGAAGCGTCCCATGGAGTTATTTTGAGTCAGGAGAATTAGTTCTTCATGGTGATGAAGTGAACGATGCCTATTTAAGTGATTATTTAGAATCGCCGTGGAATCGAAATGATGGTTATGAGATTAAAGGAAACTTAATAAAAGAATTAACTATTAATGGGAATACCTTAACATCATATAATTCAGAATATTTATTCTCGTCAGCAGATCCTAATAAGTATCTGTTAAATTTAGAAAAAATAACTGGCTTGGATAGTTTAAATACATTATACATAGCAAATTATGAAAATATGTTTTTAAATGCATCGAAATTAAAACAATTAGATTTATCGACATGGAATACGTCTCAAGCTTCGAACATGAACAATATGTTCGGGAAAATGTCTAATTTAAGAGAACTTCATCTAGGCAAGCAGACGAAATTACTATCTAGAACAGGATTAACTAGTCCACAAGGAAATAATTATACAGACAAATGGCAGACAGTAGGACGTGGGACGACTGAAAATCCTAAAGGAACTTGGTCAGGAACATCCATAGAATTAGAAAAAAGAACACAAGAAAGCCTCAAACAGACAGATATCTATGTGTGGCAACCTTTAGTAGGTGACATTTATTTATCTCAGTATCCAGAGGTTTATAAATTTGAAACAAGAATTAAAGATAAATGGCAACCCGTTGTATTAGAACCTAAGGATAAAGAAGACAAATTTATTAGTGTTAGTGATGAAAGACGTGTGACTTCCGCTTGGTCATTGAATGTTTCAGCGAAACCTTTAACGAGTAAAAGAAATGGTCGTGAAATTGAAGAAGCAATGTTTGATTTTAAAACATCTGAAATGATGTTTAAAGATAATAAAAAACAACGTCCTAATTTTAATTCACACATTGAACTTTATACAGATAACGCTAGTATATCAGTCATGAATTTAGGAGCATTAGGTGAAGAGCCATTAAAAGGTGAGTACGGATTAAAAATTTCAGACATGAAATTAAAAGTACCACGAAATAAAGTAGTGAGTGATGAAGAGTTTTTAAGCCATTTACGATGGACATTAGACGCGGTTCCAGAATTTTAAAAAATTTTTATATAAAAAGGAGAAAGAAAATGAGAAAAAAATTATTAGGATCAATGTTTATTGCAACATGTTTATTAGGAGGAAGTTTATTATTAAATGAAACAAAAGTTTCCGCACATGGTTATGTTGAAACGCCAGCTGCTCGTGGTTATCAAGGGCAATTAGATCGAAATACTTTAGGTTGGTCAGGCGCTTTAAATTTATACGGCAATGTTATTACCAACCCACAGTCTCTTGAAGCACCTAAAGGATTTCCAAAAGGTGGACCAGAGGATGGTCGTATCGCTTCTGCTAATGGTGGATTTGGACAAATTGGAGATTTTGTCTTAGATAATCAAACAAGTGATCGTTGGAAAAAAACAGCTGTGAACACAGGTGAAAATATCTTTACTTGGCACTACACAGCGCCTCACAAAACAGCCAAATGGCATTACTACATGACAAAGTCTGGTTGGAATCAAAACAAACCATTAAATAGAGATGAACTAGAATTAATTGGAACAGTCAACCATGATGGAACAATGTCTACAAATAATTTAAGTCACGCAATTTCGATTCCAGAAGATCGAACAGGTTACCATGTGATTTTATCTGTTTGGGATGTAGCAGATACATCTAATGCTTTCTATAATGTTATTGATGTAAATGTTAAAAATGATACAATACCAAATATTCCAAATAAACCAACGAATCTTCAATCAAAAAATACAACTAAAAAATCAACAATGTTAACATGGGACTCTCAAGTTTCTGCTAAATCTTTTAATGTTTATCGTGATAACCAGTTAATATCTACCGTTTCAAGTAATCAGTTTGAGGATAAAAATTTGGAAGCTGGTAAAGAGTATACATATGAAGTTGAAGCCATTTCAACTTCAGGAAGTAAATCTCCTAAGAGCGAGAAGTTAAAAATAACAACGATAGCTGAAGATATTAAAGAGAAACCAACAGCCCCACAAAATTTACATTCAATGGGCGTTGATAAAAACACAGCTTCGTTAATGTGGCGTGCATCAACACATACAGAAGGAATTAAAGAATATGAAGTTTATCGTGATGGTAAATTAATAAAAACAACAGGACAATTAAGTTATCAAGATAGTGGTTTAAAAGCAGATACTTCTTATAAATATACTGTGAGAGCGATTAGTAATGATGGGATTCAATCAGAATTAAGTAATGAGCTTTTAATAACAACTAAAAAAGAAGTAACCGAACCAATTGAAGGTCGAACATGGAAAGTTGGAACATTTTCAAAACCTGAAAATTATCAAAGAGGAGAAATGATTCAATATCAAGGGAATTCTTATATGGCTCTAGTTACTCATAATAATTATGGTGATACTAATTGGAATCCTGTTTCAGCGCCAAGTTTGTGGATAAAAAAATAGAATAGAATAAAAAAACGATGAAAGTCGTTTTTTTATTTTTTAGAAAGAAGGAAATATGAGGGATTTGAATAGAATTCTTAAGTTGGTTTTCTTATTAGTGAATGTACCAATTCTATTTTTGTATGAAATGAAGACGGTTCATGCTGAAGAGATAAGTAAAGTAGATTTTACGGTAGAACCTATTTTTCCAGACAATCAAGTGAATAAAAATTTAGCCTATTATGACTTAATGATTAAACCAAATACAGAACAAAAAATTTTACTGAGAGTAAAAAATTTAACAAAAGAACCTATTGTGGTTGATGTAGGAATAACAGAAGCCACAACGAATCGATATGGAAAGATTGATTATGGTCAAGAAAAACCAATGGAGCTTGACCCACGTAATCTATCTATAACAGATCTAATAATGGTGGATGAAGAATTTAAACAGGTAAAACTGAAAGGATTTGAAGAAAAAGAAGTGTCAGTAACAATTAAGTCGCCTGAAAAAGAATTTTCCGGGATTAAATTAGGCGCTGTTACCTTTATTAAATCTGGAGAAGATAAAATTGGAGAAAATGATTACGGTTATCGAATTGGTGTATTGTTAAATGAAGATCGAAAAAATTACGATGAAACAGGTAGTTTAAAACTACGTTCAGTGAGTGCAGGGCTTGATAATGGATTTGAAGCAATAAATTTATTGTTTTCAAATCAAGAACCTCAAGTTATTAAACAAGTAGATATAAACATTGAAATTAGAAAAAAAGGAAAGAAGAAGGTGATTACAGAGTACTTCTTAGAATCATGCTCTATTGCCCCAGAGTCTAAATTTCAATTAAGCATACCTTGGGATATTCAGAAGATGAATTTGGGATATTATGACGTGAAAATAGTAGCTAAAAATAGCACTAAAGAGTGGGTTTGGAATGAAGCTTTGGAAGTAAAAATGACTAAAGAATTAGAGAATCAAGGAATTGTTTTGAAAAACAAAAATTTGGGGAATCATGAACTATTATATCTAATTATTTTTTTCATTGCGGTTTTAAATGTAGTTGTAATCATTAAAAGATTAAGAAGAAGTATACATCAGAAACTACCAAAGGAGGAATACAAATCATGTTGATTATTTGGTTTATTATTATATTAGTAATGTGCGTATGTGTTCTAACATTAGGTGGTTATCACTTGGTGAAAGATTTAAAAAGTAATGATGTAGGTTATAAGATTGTTCCCTTAAACAAATTATTAATTTTTGTTGGGATTATAGATATCTGCTTATTAGTATATATGAGTATTTTAATGAAATATAATATTTAATCGAAATGTAAAAAAACATGATATAATAAAATCACGCAAGAAATTGCGACAAACTTTTGTAAAGGAGAGATGTTTTATGAAAAAAGTAAAAGACGCAGTAAAAAATAATGGAGGTTTCTCTTTTTAGTGTAAACCTCTGAACATAACGGAGGATTTCATGGAAAAAACAAAAGGTATTGTCGTATTTCAAGGACAAGATATCTCAAAAATTAAACAAGTAGATGGGACAATGATTACAGGTCGCGTCTCAGGTAAATTCAGAAAACAAGTAATGCAACCAAGCGATTATCCTGTAGTGGGAGATGAAGTAGTTGGTCACATGTCTGATGTAGATCAGATGATTATTCAAGAAGTGACAACTAGAAAAAGCTTTCTACAAAGAAAAGTAGCGGGAAATAGACAAGATGAACAAGGCATCGCAGCAAATGTTTCAACTGTTTTTATCACAACCAGTGCCAATGAAGATTTTAATCTATCACGCTTAGAACGATTTACTACGATTGTTTGGGACAGTGGAGCAACGCCGGTTTTAGTCTTAACGAAAACAGATTTGGTGTCAGCAGATAAATTAAGTTCTTTAGTCGATGAGTTAGAAACTTACTTTTATGGAATTTCAGTGTGCCAAACAAATTGTTACACTGAAATTAATGAAGATTTAAAATCTTTCTTAAACAAAGGAGAGATTGTAGCGTTTATTGGGTCATCTGGTGTTGGCAAGTCGACTCTTTTAAACCAGTTACTTCAAGAAGAAGTTCAGACAACAAAAGAAATTAGAGAAGATGACGCAAGAGGAAAACACACTACAACCAGTCGCCATCTGTTTACATTGCCAAATGGTGCTATGGTGATTGATACCCCAGGAATGAGAGAAGTGGGCTTAGAAACTGTTTCTACCAGTGCCTTCGATCATCAGTATCAAGTGATATATGATTTAGCTGAAACGTGTCGTTTTTCAGATTGTCAGCATCAGACAGAACCGGGTTGCGGGGTAAAAAAGGCAATTGAATCTGGTGAACTAGATGAGATGATTTTTAAAAGCTACTTAAAAATGGAACGGGAATTAGCTTTTTTAAAAGCCAAAGAAGATAAGAAACAGCGAAAAATAAAATAATTTTTGAAGGGATGGCATATTGCTGTCCCTTCTTTCTTTTTAGTGAAGTTAGCCTTATAATTAAGGGGAGTAAAATACAGGAAGGGGATGTATTTCTATCGATTATTTAGAAATTAGTCAACGTTTATTATTAGCCGTTTTAATGGCTGGTGCGATTGGATATGATCGAGAATTCAAAAGCCGTCCAGCTGGTATGCGGACACATATTTTAGTCTGTGTGGGAGCAACTATGATAGCTTTATTACAAACAGAACTATATATAGATGCAATCAATCAGATTTCAAAAAATGCAGAATTAGCAACAGTTATTAAAGTCGACCAAACAAGGCTGATTGCACAAGTTATAAGTGGCATTGGTTTTTTAGGCGCAGGAACAATTATTGTAACTAAACGTTCTGTTGCTGGACTTACAACAGCCGCTTCTCTTTGGACAGTGGCATGTCTTGGGTTAGTGATTGGGATGGGTCATTATACCTTGAGTATTATCGGTTTTATCATTATTCAACTGACACTTTCTTTGTTGAATAAGATAATTGTTGTACCATCCGTGAAGAATTTAGAAGTAAGGTATCGTCATAAGGCAGAAACACAGGAGTTTATTGCTAACCACTTTCTAGAAAATAAAGTGGTTGTTAAAGGAACCAACGTTTATGTGGAAATAGAGAATAATCATCGAATTTATACGACTACTTATACGATTGAGATGCCAAAAGGTTACAATGTATATGAGCTAATTGAAGATTTAGCGACACATGAGAATATGTTGAAGATACGGTTGGTGGATTTGTAGTGGAAAATGAGATGAAACTAGTCATAGATATCGGCGGCACAAGTATCAAGTATGCGTTGTGTGAAAATGGTAAACTATCAAAGATAAAGCAAGTTAAATCACCATCTAAATGGGAAGAAATGACGCTAATCTTCAAAAATATGATAGACGAGTATGCATCAGAATTTCCAAAAATAAAGTCAGTTAATCTAAGTGTCCCAGGGGTTCCAAATGAAGAAACGGGACGGATTGACGGAGCGAGTTCTCTTCATTATCTTCATGAAGCAGACTTTATATCAGAGTTATCAACAATTTTTAAGCGTCCGATTTATTTTGAAAATGATGCTAATTGTGCGAGTCTTGCTGAGATGCATTTTGGTGCTGGTCAAACTTGCCAAGACATGCTCTTTTTAGTCATTGGCACGGGAATTGGTGGTACGGTGATTTATGATCGCACGATTCAAAAAGGTAAACATCATTTTGCAGGGGAATTTGGTATGATGTTAGTAGATGGTCGGCGTGAATGGGCAGAACTTGGCTCGGCAGTTCATATGGCAAGAAAAGTTTCCAAAGAACTAGGTTATGAAGTGTCAGGGGAAGAAGTTTTTGAACTAGCTAAAAATGGAAATCAAATTGCACAAAACAAGGTGGATGAGCTTTATTTTTATTTGGCACTAGGTATTTATAATTTACAATATATCTTAGATCCAGAAGTGATTATTATTGGTGGTGGCATTTCTGCTCAATCTGAGTTAGTGGCTAAAGTAGAGGAACAATTACAAAAAATCATGGATTTCGGGCAACGTGCGCCGTTATTTCCTAAATTAGCTGTTTGTCAATTTGGGAATGATGCTAATTTAATTGGGGCGTCTATGATAGAAAATAGTTAGAGGAGGAGTAATATGAGTCGCAAAATATATACTGGGGAAGGTGTATCAGTTTCAGGACCTTATTCTCACGCAGTGGATGCAGGCAATACCATCTTTTTTTCCGGACAAGTCGCTAAAAATGCCCCAGATTATCAAGAAGTCACAGGAAGTATTGAAGAGCAAACCAAACAATGTTTCAAAAATTTAGAGCAAGTGTTAAAATCAGCAAATGTTACTTTTGATGATGTGGTTAAAGTAAATGTTTATCTAACAACAATGAAAAATTTTCAAGGAATGAATGCTGTATATGAAACAATCTTTAGTGCGCCATATCCAGCTAGAACATGTGTCGCAGTTAAAGAATTACCATTAGAAGCGGATATCGAAATCGAAATGGTTGTTTATCAGAGTGGTGAAAAAGGCGTTTAGTTCTGAGTAACTGGAGCTGACTTAAAACAATCCGCTTTTTGGATTGATTTAAGTTAGTGAAGTTACCGAAGAACTGCCTTTTGAACCCGGACTATAAAGAGTGATGAAAAAGGCGTTTAGCTCTGAGTAACTGGAAAACATTAGAAAAAGAGCAACTGACAAAATTGGCAGTTGCTCTTTTTTAGATTTTCTTCTCAATACCTTCCATTGGTGCTAGCTGATTCTGATAATTAACATACTCATCAGGATCAGTTGTAAAATGCATCACTGAACGGAATGCTACTTTTAAATACTCTTGTGTCACTTTTGGAATTCGTAATTCGTCTAAATCAAGTGGACTAATTTGCGTTCTGATACTACCTTCATCCTGTGCCATTACCTTTTGTACCCATTTAGGTTCACGAAGAAATTCACGACCAATCGCCACTAAATCAGTACCGAGTTCTAAAACTTCATCTGCTTGCTCTGGACGTTCCACAGAACCGATGCCGATTAAGGGGATATCACCGTTGATAGTTTTAGTAAAATGTTCAATGATAGGTGTTTTATCATCAGGATTGTTAATCGAAGTTCGTTTGTAATCACCCATAGATAAGTGTAAATAATCAATTTTATCTTTGATTGTTTCAGCAAAATAAAGAGTATCTTCTAACCGAATACCTGGTGTTTCAACTTCTTCTGGAGAAACACGGTAACCAAGTAAGAATGGCTTTGTTGCGTAGGTATCGATTGCTTTTTGAACTTCTGCAATCACTCTTAAAGCAAAAGTCATCCGTTTATCACGAGAGCCACCCCATTCATCACTACGACGATTAGAATGCTCAGAATAAAATTGTTGAAGTAAATAAGTATTAGCACCGTGTAATTCAATACCATCAAAACCAGCAATAATCGCGCGTCGTGTAGCTTCACCAAAATCAGTTATGATTTCTTCAATCTCTTCATGAGTTAACTCACGAGGTGTTTCTGAATTTGTAGGAAATTCAGCAGCAATAGCGCTGGCACTAACTGGCGTTTCTCCTCGTAAAATTTTTGTGGTTGATTTACGTCCAGCATGGAAAATTTGTAGAACAGCTTTACTTCCGTTCTTTTTCAAAACTGATGCTAACTGTGTTAATCCATCCATCATCTCATCATGAGCCACAGATAATTCCCCTTCAAATCCTTTACCACTATCACTCACATTAGCAACAGCGGTAATAATCATGCCAGGACCGCCAGATCTTGTTTCATAATAATCTAGCTCATCCTGCGTTAACATGCCATTATGGAAGCTTGCCATAGTCGTCATAGGAGCCATCACGATTTTATTTTTAAGCGTCACCCCATTGTTGAAAGTATAAGAATTTAGAAATTGATAGTTTGTCATATTGATTTCTCCTTTTTTAGATAGTAAAAAATTGTCAGTGTTTCTTTATGTATGTTAGTATAATCCCGTTAAGATAAAAAAATAAGTACGCACAAAAGAGTGCTATAATTACTAAAAAGTACCTAATGAGTCAGGACGGGAAGAATATGGCAAAAAAAATTTATCAATTAGGAATAGAAGCAACGTTAGATGTGATTGGTGGTAAATGGAAACCTATTATTTTATGTCATTTAGGGCATGAAAATTTACGTACAGGTGAATTGAAAAGACGAATTCCTGATGTGACTCAAAAAATGTTAACGCAGCAACTTAGAGAATTAGAAGAGGACGGAATAGTGGCAAGAGAAGTATTTAATCAAGTTCCGCCAAAAGTTATCTATTCTTTGACTGAAGAGGGTAAGGGATTACGAGATATTTTAGTTGCCATGTCTATCTGGGACGAAGAAAAAGTCGCCAAAGCTAGAGAAAACGGTGAGGATATTCAAATAATACATAATAATCATAGTGGTTATTTAGAAATGGAGAATCAGTAATATGAAGAGAGTTATCTTTTTTATTTTAGGTTGTTTAACTTTTGTTTTAGGAACAATCGGTTTATTTTTACCAGTATTACCAACAGTTCCATTTTACCTAGCGACATCCTTTTTATGGGTTAATAGTTCTCAAAAATGGCATGACTACTTTACGCAGACAACTTGGTATAAAACCCATATGCAAGGAATTATTGAGAACAGAGAGATGAGTTCAAGCCAACTTAGAAAGATATTGGGAATTGTCTTTTTAACGCTAGGCATTCCATTTTTACTCGTTGATTCACTCATTATGAGAATTGTTTTAGCTACCGTATTTATTGCTCACTGTATCTTTTTACCCATGTATTTTAAGAAGAAGGAAAAAGTGGTTGAGGAAAAAGGGTAGTAACTAAGAAGGGAATGACAGAAGTTGCTTTTCAAACTTTTGTTATTTCCTTCTTGTTTGATTTTTTAAAATTAGACATAAACTCTGTTATATCAACCTTGTCAACTACCTTTGACATCCTAAAAAAGCTAAAATCAAGGGAATTTGACTGCAAATCAACTCACTCTGCGTTACTTTAAAATTACCGAAGGAGGAAAAAAGATGAACTTAAATAATCAAATAAAAAAGTATCGGGAACAAAAAGGTTATTCCCAAGAAGTGTTAGCAGAAAAAATATATGTCTCGAGACAAACCATTTCAAATTGGGAGACGGGAAAAAGTTATCCTGATATTCATAATATTTTGCTTTTAAGTACACTCTTTAATGTTTCTTTGGATGAATTAGTCAAAGGAGACGTAGAGATGATGAAGAGAAAAATTAGTAACAAGAAATTGGATCAGTTAGCGTGGGTTATGATTGTTTTTATAGGACTTGCGGCAATATCGGTTGGTGTGATTTTTAACTATTTGGATGACAGTATGTGGTTACTATTGATTCCGTTTTGTTTGTGGTTAGTTGGGATGATAACAGCTCTCAAATTAGAAAAGATTAAGAAAAAAGAAGATATCAAAACATACAGAGAAATTATAGCTTTTTATGAAGGCGGAGATTTAGCTAAAATAAGAGGGAAGAGAGATAAGAAAAAAGATTTTTGGGAAAAGAATTTGATTGTAATAGTATTTGTTTTGATTGTAGTTGTAATTATGTTACTCAGTATATGGCTATTTAGTTAACAAAATATAATCTAACAAAATTACCCAACACAGAAAAGTTTACTCTTTCTGTGTTGGGTATTTTTATTTCTTTTCAATCACCGTAAACATCCCTGTCATATTAGGTGAATAATCTTCAAAAGCATATTTTTGATAAAATGATTCGTTTCCTTCTGATGCAAACAAACCGACAAAAGCTTTATCAGGAGCATTTTCTTTTAAATAAGCCATAAGAGTCTCCATAATTAAATGACCAATACCTTGTTTTTGATACTTAGGATGAACCACGATATCTTGGATGTAGAAATAAATGGCGCCATCGCCAATAATCCGTCCCATCCCAACTGTCTTTTCATTTTCTTTAATCGTGATCCCAAAAAGAGAATGTTTAAGTGACGTTTCAGCCGCTTCAAAATTCATAACCTCAGCCCAACCAACAGCAGAACATAGCATTCGGTAGTCAGATAGCGTAGGGATTTCTTTTATTATTTCCATAAACAACAACCTTTCTAAATTATTTAGTGGTATAAATCAGCGGCTAGTTCTTCTAATTGAGGCAAATCAATCAATTCAAAACCATGTGCCGTTTTATTAATTACTTTTTTGTCGGCAAGAACTTTTAAAGACCGATGTAAATGACGGTAGCTAGTACCTAAAAGTTCAGCCAGTGACGTTAAATTCTCATTGAAAACAGGATAAGCTGATATCGCTAAATCTGGCTCTTCCTTTGTGGCAAATAAATAACTCGCCAAACGATTCTCTAATGGATAGAGTAAATTAATTGAACTGTTCTTAGTAGAGCGTTCTAATTCAGTGCTTAAAGAACGTAAAATAAATTGTAAAAAAACCACATCTCCAAATAAATATTTCTGAACAGCTCGCTGTTTAATGCCGATACAAAAGGAGTCCTCAATTACTTGAATACTAGCTGTTGACAGACGGTGATCCATCATTTCTAAACTGCCAATTAAATTAAAATCATCATAAAAACAAATTAAAAGTGATTTCCCATTTTTTAGTGTAGTGTAAACTTTCGCTTTGCCATCCACAAAGAAAAAAAGATAGTCATTGTTTTCTTCTTCACGACAAATATGCTCGCCTTTTTTCCAAAAATACAAATTTAAATGAGAACTCACATCTTGAGAGAAGTAGTCAGTTAGGTGGTATTTTTCCATGTATTGCTTCATCAATGTTGGCTGATTGATTTTTTTCATACTAAACTTCCTTTCGCTAGGACATTTGTCCTAATAGCCATGAGTAGCACCATGATAAAGTGAAGACAAGTTACTAATAATTTAGGAGGTCTTTTAAAAATGAAAATAATATCAATTTTTATCGGTGCGTTAATCACAATTATGATTGCCTTAAACGGTATTTTATCTCAATATTTAGGCAATTATGTTTCAAGTGTCATCATTCATTTATTAGGTTTAATCGGAATGATTTTTATTTTAATTGTAACAAAAACAAAAATTAAATACAGAAATAATTTACGCTGGTATTTTTATAGTGCAGGAATAATTGGCGTATTCACCGTGATTTTTAATAATATTAGTTTTGCTGCCTTAGGAGTCTCACTGACAGTATCTCTAGGATTGTTAGGTCAGTCGTTATCCTCGTTAGTGATTGATCATTTTGGTTTATTAGGGATGAATAAAGCTCTCTTTGAATCAAAAAAAATAATCGGTATTGTGTTTATTTTACTTGGAATTATTGTTATGAGTTTGGTTTAGGAGGAGAATTAGATGATTTTAATTTATTTTTTACTCGCATTTTTAGCAGGTGTTTCAATTGTCATAGCGAGAATTATTAATGCCCAATTAGCAGGGCGAATTGGTTTATTCGAAAGTACTTATTTTAATTATTTGACGGGCTTAGGAAGTTCTATCATTATTCTTTTGATTAGTGGAGAGCTCTTAGGTTTTTCCATAAGTAATGTGGAAAAAATACCATACTGGGCCTATTTAGGTGGAGTTTTAAGTATCTTAGTAGTTGTTTTATCTAGTTATATTACACCTAAAATCTCTGTTTTCTATCAAACTCTTTTTGTCTTTGTGGGACAATTATTTGTGGGGATGCTGATTGACTATGTTTTATTACAAGAGTTGTCAGTAAACAAAATTATTGGTGGTAGTTTGGTATTGTGCGGTTTAATTTTTAACTTAGTAGTAGATAAAAAGAGTATGGCCTAATGGTTAAAACTTTAAAAATGATCTCTTTTCTTGTATTATTATGAAGAGAAAAAAGGATATACGAAAAGAAATGAGTGAACCTATGGCGTTACAGATTAAAAAGAAACAACGCTTTTCACTGCGTGTGATTATTATTTTTATTGTTATTTTTTCAATATTGATTTCGTTAATTGCTTCAAATCTTTTGATTAAAAACTATGTGATTAACCAAGAAATGAAGAAAACCAAAGATAAAATTAGTTCGGTGGCTAGAGTAACAGTCAATCAGCCAGAAATTATTGAGGCGATAGAGAATCAGGAATCTAAGAATAACGTTCAAGAGATAGCTTTAAAAATTAGGCAGGCAACAAACGTGGATTTTGTGGTTGTTTTAGATAAAGACTTGATTCGACTATCCCACCCTGATGTCACAGTTATTGGACAACCGTTTTCTAATCTTCCCGATGCAAGAAGGGCACTTGAAGGAGAAAGTCATTTTTCTACTGAGGACGGGGTGTTAGGTAAAGGAACCCGCTATTTTGAGCCAATTAAAAATAAATCAGGAGAAATTATTGGTGTGGTCTGTGTTGGTTTGATTTCGAAAACAATTGACTCAGATATTGCAGAAGCCCAAAGTCAGTTGATATACGGGTTATTACTTGGTTTAGGTGTTGGTGTGATAGGTGCTATTTACGGTGCAAGTCGCATAAAAAAAATATTATTTAACTTAGAACCTTATGAAATTGCGAATTTACTTTATGATAAGGAAGTTGTGGAAAATGAAATCACTGAATGTATTTTAGCGATTAATTTAGAGCAAGAAGTTATTTTAATGAATAAAGAAGCTTCTTCCTTAATCAAAAAAACGGATGCTAATTTTGATGTGAAAATGAATCAAAAAATCCCAGCTGAAATCTACGAGGTGCTTTTTGCGGCAACTTTTACAGAAAAAACAAAGAGCAAAGATCAAAGGCTTCTTTTAGGAGATATTGAGATTGTGGCGAATATGTCACCGATTTTTTCAAAAGAAGTTTTTGCCGGTGGCGTGGTAACCTTTAGGGACCAATCTGAGTTGACTAATCTTGTTCAGCAGTTAAGTGGAACAGAGCAGTACATTGATTCACTCAGAGCTCAAACCCATGAATTTATGAATAAAATGCAAGTGATTATGGGAATGATTGAGTTAAAACAATACGATCAAGTAACCAATTATATGCAAGATTTACATCAAAATTACCAAAGTGATGTGGGTTATATTACAGATAAGATTAAATCACCAGCAATTGCAGGATATTTACTGGGTAAAGCTGGGGAAGCCGAAGAGAAGAAAATTAATTTTACCATGATTCCAGAATCTTTTCTGCCAGAACTAGTAACAGATAACGATATCCATGAATTATTACAAGTCTTAGGCAATATTTTAACGAATGCTTTTGACGCTGTTCAGTTGGCAGAAACAAA
The DNA here is from genome assembly GCF_011304195.1 of Vagococcus hydrophili. Taxonomy (NCBI): domain Bacteria; kingdom Bacillati; phylum Bacillota; class Bacilli; order Lactobacillales; family Enterococcaceae; genus Vagococcus; species Vagococcus hydrophili. The sequence goes on from NZ_CP049887.1 coordinate 1,447,782, forward strand.
AGAAGTGTCTCTTTTAATAAAATATGAAGAAGAGGGACAAATTATTATGATGGACGTGATGGATAGCGGAACTGGTATACCAAAAGAGATTGAAGAGAAAATTTTTAATAATCGTTTTTCAACTAAAAATCATGACCGAGGTTACGGTTTATACTTAGTCAATAAAACAGTCACATCAAGAGAGGGAATCATTGAATTTTCAGCAAGAAAACAAGGTGGCACACACTTTTATGTTGAATTTCCAGTGATGGGGGAAGAGCATGACCATACTAATTATTGAAGATGATCCAATGGTGGCATCACTGAATCAACAGTTTGTTGAGAATATATTACCAAAGGCTCACATCGAAAACGTTCGTCAAACAAAGGACGGATTAAAAATTATTCAAAGAGAAAACGTTCGTTTGATTTTGTTAGATGTATTTTTACCAGAGCAAACAGGACTCGAATTTTTAAAAGAGTTACATCAATTAGAGATAAATATTCCAGTTATCTTAATTACCGCAGCAGATGATATGCACACGCTAGAAGAAGCGCTGAAATACAATGTGATTGATTATTTAATCAAGCCGTTTACCTTTGAGCGCTTTAAACTAGCTTTTCAAAAATTTGATATTTTAGATGAAATGACTGATAAGAAAACAACGACGAACCAACAAGCTTTGGATGCTTTTTTTAACCAAACGACTACAAAAAAAGAAGAAATCCATTGCGGAGAAGAGTTACCAAAAGGCTTGTCGAAATTAACGTTTAGTAAAGTAATCGAAGGTATTAAAACAATGGAACAACCTTTTTCAACGGAAAATCTATCGAAAGAAATAGCCTTATCTCGTATCTCAACTAAAAAATATATCACCTTTTTAACAGAAATAGCCGTCTTGGGAGAAACCATGCACTACCGAGAAATAGGACGACCGATTACGTTGTACAAATTGGTAGAAGATTATGAAGAGAAGGTTGGGGAGTATTTGTAGAGAGTGTATTAAGAGTATGAAACGTAATTAAAAATAAAGAACTTCCTATAAAAATCAGTCATTAGATTTTTATAGGAAGTTCTTATTTATTTCTCAAAGTTATAACCTCTTACGCTAAAACAACTTTGTTTGCTGTTTCGCCGACTGTTAGGACGTCGTTGAAGTTTTCGTAGCTTGTTTCGATCATGTTACATAGGGCTTCATCAGTGTTTGAACCAACGTGAGGTGTAACAAGAACACGTGGGTACATATCAACTAACATTTGAACCGTTGTATCTGGTAGTGGTTCCCAAGGTTTGAATTCTTTGAAGAACAATGATTGCTCATTAGCAAACACATCAGTCCCAAAACCTGCTAATTTATCTGCTTGTAAGGCTTTAAGAATGGCTTCATTATCTTGTAACTCTCCACGAGCAGTGTTGATTAAAATTGCGCCGTCTTTCATTTTACCGATAAATTCAGCGTCTACCATTTTGTCATTTTTTCCTGGGAAGTAAGGAACGTGTAAGCTGACGATATCAGATTCAGCTAATAATTCATCTAATTCTTTGTAAGTTAATGTCGCTTTAGCTTCTTCGTTTTCATAAATATCATAACCTAAAACTTCAGCGCCTAAACCTTTGAAAAGTTTCGCTTCAGTTAAGCCGATTTTACCAGTTCCGATAATTCCAACTTTACAGTTACGGATTTCTTTACTAAACATTTCGCCATCAACTTTGAAATTTTTGTTAGCTGTTCTCATAGTTGTGTGAGCCGTTGATCTAAGTAACATCATGGCAAGTGTTAATGATAATTCAGCAATCGCATTTGGAGAATAAGAAGGAACGCGAGCAACTGACATGTTGAATTCTTCAGCCGCTTTTAAATCAATATGGTTAAAACCAACTGTACGAGTGAAGACATATTTAATGCCTTCTTTCGCCATCTTTTCAATGTTGGTACGGTCCGCTGTACAGTTTCCACGTAATAATACTGCATCATGGTTTGCAAATGTTTCTGGGTTTTCAGAAGTTAATAAGTCTTCGATTAAAGTTAACTCAAAATCGTATTTGTTTAATTTATTAAAGAATGGTACTTCGTTTTCTCTTACGCCGTAGCAAGCTATTTTAAAAGTCATGGTAAATATCCCCTTTAGTTTTTAATTAAAATAATCCTGATTTACTAATAATTTCTAATACGACAATCCAAATTGGTGTCATGATAACTGCGGTAACTGTTGAAATCAGTGAACAGTTAGAGGCAAGTATTGCTTCTTTGTCAAAACTAATCGCATAGGCGGCAGCGACTGTGGCAGTAGGTGTTGCCATCATAATAACGATTGTAGCTAATGCTTCAAAACTTACAGGTAAGATACCAGTTAGTGTTAAAGCAGCAAGTAGGACAATGTTTAAAGCTGGAACTAAGATAACTTTAGCAAAACTGTAGTACCAAGATGTTTTGTCAGTTGCAGCGTCTTTAAAGCTTACTTCACCAAGAGTGGCACCGATAGCAAGCCAAGCAAGTGGAGAAGCTAAACCAGCTAAGAAAGTCATTGGTTTGAATAACCAGACAGCTGTTTGATCAATTCTTAAAAAAGCAACATCATGCATCGCACCGTCAACACCAGCGACTGACATTTGAGGCATATAACCTTGGAAAACCCAGATGAAAAGACCAGCAAATGTTGCTAAAACGATTGGATTTAAGAACATTGTTTTGATATTTTTTAATTCCATTTTTAAACCACTCATTTTGATGTAACCATATGAGTATAAGAAAATACGGTAACCAATGTTGAAGATTGAGCTGAACATAACACCAACTGGACCATAGATAGCACTAACAATCGGTGTACCAAAGAATGTAGTTGATCCAAAAATAGTTAACACACGTAAAGTATCTTGTTTGTCACCTTTGTATTTCATAAATAATGGCTTAGAAGCAAAGATTAAGATGACATAGATAATTAATCCCCAGATTAAAACGTTCATACCTTGTTTCAAGATGTCACCGTCAATGTCTTGCATGAATGCGTTGAATGCTAAGGCAGGTAAAGCAACTGTTAGAACTACTTTTGTTAATATTTTTCCGACTTGATCAGTGAAGATGCCTTTCTTACGACAAAAGAATCCGAGTAAGATGATAAAGATCGTTGATGTAATGGCACTAATAATATTCATATCTGTTAAAGTAGCTTTTATAATTTCTCCAAAGTTCATGGTTTTCCTCCGATTTGTGGTTTTATTCACAATAGTTAATATAAGAAACATGGCCGTGTTTTCTTGATATATGTATCTTAACCTGAGTATGTGACAAAGTGAACAATATGTAATTAAGTGAAACTAATGTAACTTATGTAAGTGAAAAAAATCACGAACAGTTAGAAAACGAGTTGCTTGACTCAAACAGGAATCTCTTTTATATTTACATAGATAAGTATCTATGTAAGGAGGAATCCCATGGATTATGAAAAGGTCTCAATCATGTTAAAGGCAGTGGCAGATCCTAAGCGGTTAAAAATAGTTCATCTTTTATCTGGAGGAACCATGTGTGCTTGCGAAGTGTTGGAGCACTTTGATTTCACGCAACCAACTTTGTCTCATCATATGAAAGTCTTAGAAAAAGCAGGCATTGTGGTCGTTAACAAAAAAGGACAATGGCATCATTATGAGTTAAAAGAGGATTTTTTAGATCAGACAATGGTGATTATCGAAACGTTATTACAATCAAAAAAGGAGTTTGAAGAATGAGCGAAGCATTAGAAATAAAAGGCTTGAAAAAGAAATATGCGACAGGTGTAGAAGCATTAAAAGGCATTGATTTAACTGTGACAGACGGTGATTTTTATGCGTTACTTGGACCAAATGGGGCAGGAAAATCAACAACAATCGGTATTATTACGTCATTAGTTAATAAAACAGCAGGACAAGTAAAAGTTTTTGGCTACGATATTGATACAGAACTAGTTCAAGCAAAACAACAAATTGGATTAGTACCACAAGAATTTAACTTCAATCCCTTTGAAACAGTCCAACAAATTGTGGTAAACCAAGCTGGTTATTACGGGGTTTCAAGAAAAGAAGCTTTGGAGCGAAGTGAAAAATACTTAAAACAATCTGATTTATGGGGAAAAAGAGATGTTCGTGCCCGCATGTTATCTGGTGGGATGAAGCGCCGTTTGATGATTGCTAGAGCCTTAATGCACGAACCAAAATTACTCATTTTAGATGAACCCACAGCAGGTGTGGATATTGAGTTAAGACGTGACATGTGGCAATTTTTACGTGAGTTAAATGAAGCAGGCACAACGATTATTTTAACCACTCACTACTTAGAGGAAGCAGAGATGCTTTGTCGAAATATCGGAATTATCCAATCAGGAGAATTGATTGAAAACACAAGTATGAAAGAATTGTTATCCAAACTACAATCAGAAACGTTCATTTTAGATTTAGAGGCAACAGGAAAACAACCAAAAATTAAAGGTTACGTGACAACTATGGATGATGAAGCGACTTTAGCTGTTGAGGTTAATAAAGATCAAGGAATGAATGATGTCTTTACGCAATTAACAGAGCAAGGCATCAAAGTTCTTTCTATGAGAAACAAATCAAATCGTTTAGAGGAATTATTCTTAAAAATTACAGAGGAGCAACACGTGGAGGCAAATCATGAATAAATTGTATATGACAGCATTAAAAAGTTTGGCGGTCAAAGAAACAAACCGTTACTTAAGAATTTGGGTTCAAACCTTGGTGCCACCAGTGATTACAACGTCATTATATTTCATTATTTTCGGTAAAATGATTGGCGGACGTATTGGCGAAATGGGCGGTTTCTCTTATATGGAATTTATCGTGCCAGGGCTTATCATGATGTCGGCCATTACGAGTTCATATTCCAATGTGTCTTCTTCATTTTTCTCACAGAAATTTCAAAAGAATATTGAAGAGTTACTAGTGGCGCCAGTCCCAACACACATTATTATTTGGGGCTTTGTGATTGGTGGGTTAGGACGAAGTTTACTAGTTGGAACTCTGGTAACCATTATTTCTCTATTATTCGTTCCATTAAATGTTTTCTCATGGTCAATTGTCATCGTGACTCTTTTAATGACAGCCATTCTATTTTCATTAGCAGGTCTAATCAACGGAATTTTTGCCCAATCATTTGATGATGTTTCAATTGTCCCAACCTTTGTTTTACAACCCTTAACTTATTTAGGTGGGGTGTTTTACTCGATTTCTATGTTGCCACCAATTTGGCAAGCAGTCTCAAAAATCAATCCAATCGTTTATATGATATCAGGCTTCAGATACGGATTCTTAGGAATGGAAGATGTACCATTAGCAATCTCAATGTCAATCCTAATCGTCTTCATCATCGTACTATACAGCGTTTGTTGGTATTTGATCGAAAAAGGAAGAGGATTAAGAAGTTAGATTAGAGTGGATTTAAAAGCGTCATGCTCTGAGTAACTGGAGGTAATTTAAAACAATCCGCTTTTTGGATTGATTTAAATTAGTGAAGTTACCGAAGGAGCAGCTTTTTAATCCCGGACTAGATAAGAAAGGTGAGAATGGCGTTTAGCTCCGAGCAACTGGAAGAAATGAAAAACAATTCGCGCTTTTTGAATTGATTTTCATTTCTGAAGTTGTTGAAGGAGCTGCCATTTGAACCTGGACTAATAAGAGTGATGAAAAAGGTGCTTAGCTCCAAGCAACTGGAGGAAATAAAAAATAATCGACGCACTTTTCGATTAATTTTTATTTTTGAAGTTGCCTCAGGAGCTGCCATTTGAATCCAGACTAGATAAGAGTGAATAAAAAAAGCGCTTAGCTCCAAGTAACCCAAAATCCAAAAGAGTAGTGGCTATTGTGGAATAGTCGCTATTCTTTTTTTGAATTAAGAAAGCGTGTACAAATAGTGGCTGATATCGTATGATGAAAAAAGAGGAGGGTGTTTAATGAAACGAAGAATAGGGAAAATTGGTTTAGTTATTGTAGCTATTATTTGGGGTACTGGATTTGTAGTAACAGCTTTAGCCCTGGAAAATTATACGCCATATCAAATTTTAGCTATTCGTTTTACCGTAGCATTTGTTGTCTTACTATTAGTTAATCTAAAAAAACTGCGCTTACTCTCCCTAAAAACACTAGGACGAGGCAGTTTACTAGGAACTGTTTTATTTTTAGCTTACGCCTTTCAAACGATTGGACTTCAATATACAACGGCGTCAAAAAATGCTTTTTTAACAGCAGTGAATGTCATCATCGTACCTTTTTTAAGCTATTTAATTTTGAAAAATAAATTGCCGCTGAAAAATTTTGTAGGAAGTTTTGTGACGCTTATTGGTATTGGTTTGTTGTCTTTAACCGGTACGATGGGAGGATTTAATTTAGGTGATGGACTAACTTTAATTTGTGCTGTTTTTTTCGCCTTGCAAATTTTTGTAACGGATCTTTTTGTGGCTGAGGAGGAAACATGGGCTTTGATGTTACTTCAAATGGGAGCTGCCGCCTTACTCTCTTGGCTAACCCTCTTTATTTCAGGTGAAACAAGCATTAATTATCAGCCGGTCAATTTATTACCAGTTTTTTATTTAGGGTTGGCAAGTACCTTACTCGCCTACTTCCTTCAAACAGTATCACAAAAATATACCACCAGTTCAGAAGCAGCCATTATTTTATCAACAGAAGCTTTCTTTGGCATGTTAGGTTCTGTCATATTACTTGGTGAAAAAGTATCGATGAATATGTTAATGGGCGGGTTATTCATATTTATCGGCGTATTAATTGTGGAATTAGATTTTGGGAGAAGTAAAAAAATATAAGGGAGATTGGTGTGATAGCCAATCTCTTTTTTTACCCTTTCATTCAAAAATAGATTTGAATGAGGGGTTGAGTTGTGCTATCATTCAAATATAAGTTTGAACGAGGAGAGATGGAAGTGGCAAAAAATACGTGTGATGTGGATTTAATCCATCAGGAAGATGTAGCCTTTTGTAAGGAAGAAATTGAGAAAGTTGCTTTAGAATCAGTATTAAAAAAATTTAAACTGATTGCAGATGAGAAGCGGTTTAAAATACTTTATAGCTTGTCTTTAGAAAAAGAATTGTGTGTCTGTGATATTGCCAATATTTTAGATTCAAGTATTGCGACAGCGTCTCACCATTTGCAACAGCTTAAAAAAATTGGGGCTGTGGATCATCGTCAAAAAGGAAAAATGTTGTATTACTCTATAAAAAATCAAGAACTCGTTCAATTAATTCAGCTAGGAATTAGTTTACAAGAAGGAGAATAGAGATGAAAACAAAAGAATACCGAATTGAAGGTCTTAGTTGCCCAAATTGTTCGAAAAAATTTGAAAAAAACGTGGCAAACATTGCTGGTATTAGTGAAGCAAGTGTTAATTTTGCAGTAGGAAAAATTACAGTTACAGGCAAAGCAAGTATTGAAGAAATCGAAGCAGCTGGCGCTTTTGAAAATCTAAAAATCATTGATGAGAGTCAAAGAGAAGTGAGTCATGAAAAGACAAGTAAAGTAAAAGAAAATTGGACGTTAACCCTTGCCTTAATGTTTATTGTCGGCGCATTAATTTCTCAAAGTATTAACGGAGAGCAAGCATATCTTACCATTGGTTTATTTTTAAGTGCCATTGTGATAGGCGGTTTTAGTTTATTTATTGAAGGTATCAAGGACTTATTCAAACTTAATTTTTCTATGCAATTATTAATGACCATTGCGATTATCGGAGCGTCAACAATTGGTCAATGGGCAGAAGGTTCTGTGGTTGTAATTCTCTTTGCGATTAGTGAAGCGTTGGAAAAATTCTCCATGGATAAAGCGAGACAATCTATCCGTTCTTTAATGGATATTGCCCCTAAAGAAGCGCTTGTTGTAAGAGATGGGAAAGAAGTTTCGATTCATGTGGAAGATATTTTAGTTGGAGATATCATGTTGATAAAACCGGGACAAAAAATTGCGATGGATGGTGTCATTGTTAAAGGTCATTCATCAGTGAATCAAGGGGCCATTACAGGTGAATCTGTTCCAGTTGAAAAGAATGTGGCAGATGATGTTTTTGCGGGAACCTTGAATGAAGAGGGAATGTTAGAAGTTAAAGTCACTAAGTTAGTCAAAGATTCGACGATTTCTAAAATTATTCATTTAGTGGAGGAGGCCCAAGGAGAAAGAGCGCCTGCTCAAGCTTTTGTGGATAAATTTGCTAAATATTACACACCAGCTATTATGTTAATTTCTTTCTTAGTGGTAGTCATTCCGCCAACTTTATTTAACGGGGATTGGAACACTTGGTTGTATCAGGGATTGTCATTACTCGTAGTTGGTTGTCCTTGTTCTTTAGTAATTTCAACACCCGTTTCTATTGTGTCAGCGATTAGTAATGCCGCAAAAAATGGTGTCTTAATTAAAGGTGGTATCTACTTAGAAGAAGTTGGTGGCCTTCAAGCAATTGCTTTTGATAAAACAGGTACCTTAACAAAAGGTGAACCTGTTGTAACAGATTATATCGTTGTAGAGGATGCTAAAAAAGATCACTATTTTGAAATGATTGCCGCTCTTGAAAGTTACTCAGGTCATCCACTAGCTTCTGCGATTATGAAAGAATTAAAGCAAAAAAAATTATCAGTAGATCATGTGAAAATTGAAGACTTTTCCTCTATTACAGGAAAAGGTATTAAAGGAAAAATTGAGGGCGTTACTTATTATGTAGGAAGTGCTAAATTATTTGAAGTAAGTTTAAATCAAGCAACTGATTTAAAAACTACTTATGAAAAACTTCAAGCACAAGGAAAAACTGTGATGATTTTTGGTGAAGAAAATCAAATTTTAGGTATGATTGCTGTCGCAGATGAAGTCAGAGTAACGAGTCAACAAGTTATCAAAGAACTTCATGAGGCGGGAATTAAGCACACGATTATGTTAACGGGAGACAATGAAACGACTGCCCAAGCTATTGGTCAAGAGGTTGGTGTGACAGAGATTAAAGGTGATTTAATGCCACAAGATAAATTGGATTATATTAAATCGTTGAAGAATTCTTATCAAAAAGTAGCAATGGTGGGAGACGGTGTGAATGATGCCCCGGCTCTTGCGGCAGCTAGTGTGGGGATTGCCATGGGTGGTGCTGGAACGGATACCGCTTTAGAAACGGCAGACGTAGCTCTAATGGGAGACGACTTAGAAAAATTACCTTTCTTAATTAGATTAAGTCGTAAAACATTAGGTGTCATTAAGCAAAATATTACTTTATCTTTAGCCATTAAACTAATCGCTTTATTACTGATTATTCCAGGGTGGTTAACATTATGGTTAGCTATTGTAGCTGACATGGGAGCCACTATTTTAGTGACCTTGAATGGGTTACGATTGATGAAGATAAAATAGAAATACTTGAAGAACTTCTTTTATGAGAGGTTCTTTTTTTATAAAAACCGTTGACATCTTAAAAATAGTCTGATAATATTCAATCTTGTAAAACGTAATCGTTACGATTTGAAAAAGATGTGGAGGATGGAAAATGAAGAAACGACTATTTTTAGGAATATTTTTAATAGGATTAATTGGTATGGCAAGTGCATGTGGTGCTGGAAATAAAAAAGAAGTTAGTAAGGATAAACTGCAAATTATGACAAGTTTTTATCCGATGTATGATTTTACAAAACATATTGTGGGAGATGAAGCTGAGGTGAGTTTATTAATTTCTGCTGGAACAGAAGCTCATGATTATGAACCATCAGCTAAAGACATGAAGAAAATTCAAGACTCAGATGCTTTTGTTTACAACAATGAAAACATGGAGACGTGGGTTCCAGCAATGGCAGAAACGTTGAAAGAAGGTAAAGTTAAAGTCATTAAGGCAACTGAAAAGATGGAGCTATTACCTGGGGATGAAGAAGACCATCATCATGAACACAAGGAAGGTGATGAACATGATCACGATCATGAGGGAGAAGAGGAACACCATCACAGTGAAGAAGAACATGGACATTCTCATGCCTTTGACCCACATGTTTGGTTAGCACCTAGCTTGGCTATTAAAGAAGTGAAGGAAATTAGTGAACAGTTGATTAAACAATTTCCAGACAAAAAGGAAGTCTTTACTAAAAATACAGAAGCCTATATTAAAGAATTAGAAGAGTTAGATAAAGCATACAAAGAAACTTTTTCAACAGCTAAACAGAAAAACTTCGTCACACAACATGCTGCTTTTGGCTACTTAGCTTCAGAGTATGGTTTAAAACAAGTTCCCATTGCTGGACTCTCACCAGATCAAGAACCTTCGGCAGCTAAATTAGCAGAACTTAAAAAATATGTGGATGAAAATAACATTCAGTACATTTACTTTGAATCAAATGCCTCAGATGCTGTGGCAAAAACTTTAGCTAAAGAAACTAAGGTTGAATTATTAGTATTGAATACTTTAGAAGGTGTATCTGATAAAGACATGAAAGCTGGCAAAAACTATGTGTCAATCATGACTGAAAATTTAGAAGCTCTAAGCAAAACAACAGAAATGAAATAGAGGAGAATTGTGATGCGTCAGAATATTATTTTAGAATGTGTGGAAACAGGAGAACGTTTATACCTAACAAGTAAAAATAAACGAAACACACCAGAACGTTTAGAATTAAAAAAATACTCGCCAAAATTAAAGCGAAAAGCTTTATTTAGAGAGACAAAGTAGAGGAGGATAAAAACATGGCAAAGAAATCTAAAATTGCTAAATTTGAAAAACAAAAAGCTTTAGTTGAAAAATATGCAGACATTCGTTATGAATTAAAGCAAAAAGGTGACTATGAAGCGTTAAGTAAATTACCAAAAGACTCACATCCTAATCGCTTGAGATTAAGGGATGAAACAGATGGTCGTCCGCGTGGTTACATGCGTAAATTTGGTATGTCACGAGTGAAATTCAGGCAAATGGCTCATGAAGGAAATTTACCAGGCGTGAAAAAGGCTAGTTGGTAGTTATAGCTGTAAAAATGTTAAAATAGAGTCAGAGAAAACGTTGAATCTATTAGGAGGAAATAAAATGAGTATTCCTGTAACCGTCATATCTGGCTTTTTGGGAGCTGGAAAAACGACTTTAATTAATCAAGTATTAAAAGGGTCTGATTTAAAACCCAATGAAGTCGTTATTATTGAAAATGAATTTGGTGAAAAAGGAATTGATCATGAGCTTTTGATTCATTCCAAAGAAAATATTTTTCAAATGAATGGTGGCTGTATTTGCTGTAGTTTACGAACTGATTTAATGAGTGCCTTAACTTCTGTTTTAGATGTCTTTGTGGAAACAGGTAACCCGATTAAGCAAGTCATTATTGAAGCGAGTGGTATTTCTGATCCACAGCCGATTATTCAAACATTAGTTAGTGCACCGAAAATTAGCAGTCATTTTTATTTGGATAGCGTTTTGGTTGTGGTTGATAATGAAAATTTTGAAAACAGTTTAGTTTATCCAGAAGTGATGAAACAAATTGCGATGGCGGATCGAATTTTTATTTCAGAAAAAAACGAAATAAAAGTTGACCATCAAATGATTGAAAAAATTGAAAGTATGAATCCATTGACTGATTTTTATCCATTTTCATTAGATGATTCAGCTGAGATGTTAGCTAGAAATGTCTTAAATAATGGACTGTTTCGTAAGGTAGCGGATTTCACAAAATCAGAAGATAGTCATCATCACCACCACCATCATGAGTTCCAGTCTCTCTATTTAGAGGGAGATAGACCAATTAAGAAAAGTTTGCTAGAAAATTGGTTATCTGGTTTAATGATGAATTATCAAGAAAATATTTACCGAATGAAAGGCTTCGTTTTAATTGAGGATCAGGATTTTCAAACTGAAATTCAAAGTGTGAATCAATTGCTTAATTTTAATATGACCACACGTATACCACAGGACAAAGTCAATGAATTAATTATCATAGGGAAGAATTTAGATAAAGCGTATTTAGAGCGCAGTTTTAAAGAGATTCAAGATAAAAGTAGAGAGTAGGAAAGTAAGTGGAAAAGATCGATATTTCAAGTGCGTACCGCAGGCTTAAAAGTCCAAATATCAAGACGAGAAAGCGGGCGTTAAAAATTATTAAAGAGATGAAACGCAGTAAAACAGATAAGATGTACGCTTAGTTGGCGAAAGATGAAGTTAGTAAGAAAATAATAATTGTGTTATAATGATAAAAGAAAAGAGACGTAGGTCAATACGCCTCTAGTGTAGAGCCATTTAAGATGGCTACAATATTAATTTACTTAGAAGTAAACCAAAACGTCGAAAGTTTAGTGGTTTACTTTTTTTTATCTTGATTGACAATATCGACAATCAACTTAATTAACGCAATGACAAACATGCCAAAAGCTAACATCAGTTGAATTGTTTCTAATGCTGACAAAAAAAGGCTCTCCTTTCCTAGACTTAGTGTTTATTTTCATAAAACACCACCTCCACTCAAGGATTGCAACCACCATAAACTTTTCTACTAAATTATTGTATCACGAATTATAAAAAAAGAGGGAATTAAAAATTGTTTTTCTCTAGCAGATTCTATCTTTTATTATTATTAGCTACTATAGCTATTTGTTATTTTTCTGTTTGTGAAACTGGCCTACTTTGCTGTTCTTGTTTTATGATTATTAACATTTTATTAAAGAAAGCACTTTACTTTTTAATCTCTTTGTAGTAAATTGTAGAAGTCAAGAGAAAAAGCGAAAAAATTATGGAAAGGAGCAAGACTCATGATGACTATTCAATTAATTAATCAAAACCAATTTAATAGAGCAGAAATGAATCCATGTACTCCTTATCCGGTGTCTGTTATTTTTTAGCGTCGTTTCTTTGTGTGCCTAAGTGTACTTAAAAATGAATCTAGATAAAAATAAACGTATCAACCGATAAACTGTGGAGCGATAGGATTCTACATTTTATGGGTTTTTTTGTGCGCTTTTTTAAGAGAAACAAAGCAGATTTTATTTTCTGTTAGAGAGAGTGAGGAAGAAAAGTTTATGTTAAAAACATTGTGGGTGTATATTAAGAAACATCCTTTTGCGTACGGGTTAGCAACGGTATTTGCTATTATTTCATCAGGACTAACACTAGTTCCTAATTTAATTATTCAACAATTGGTGGATGCGATTGTCGCAAGTTCACTATCAAAAGAAAGTTTATGGCAGTATTTAGGTATTTTCTTAGTTAGTATTCTTTGTATTTATATTGTGGATGTAATCTGGGTGGTGACTTTATTTAGTCAGTCTTTCAGATTCCAATCGGAGTTACGAAGAAAAAGCTATCAAAAATTACTTAGTTTAAGAACGCCTTTTTATGAGCGTTTTAGATCTGGGGATTTGATGACAAGAATGACCAGTGATGTGGACTATTTAGGAGATGCCATTGGTTATGGTTTCATGCTAATTGTCTCAAATATTACTTGGGCAGTGAGTATTTTAATTGCCATGATCGTGACGACTTCTTGGAAAGCGGCTTTAGTGAGTGTGTTACCATTGATTCTTTTTGGTTATATTGTTTTTCTATTGTGGCGAAAAGTTGACGTGTTATACGAAGATAATCGTGACAATGTGGCGAAGTTAAGCAATGAAGTACTAGAAATGGTCGACGGAGTTCGTGTGATGCGAGCTTACGGGAAAAAAGAGTTGGAGCAAGAAAGATTCCAAAAAAGAACCTCAGAAGTATTACAAAAAGCCAATAATTTAGTCGTTTATAACGGGGCAATTGGTCAAGTGGCAAAGTTCTTAATTGGTTTAAGTACAGCGGTTGGTTTAGCTTTCAGTGGTTACTTAATCAATCAAGGGCAAATGACGATTGGACAATTGATTACTTTCCAAATTTATTTGGGAATGCTAAGTGGTGCTGTTTGGGGATTATCTGATATTGTTTTGGTGTACCAACAAGGAACCGTATCTTTTAGAAAAATTGATGAGTTACTAACCGCAGATGATAGTTTAGAAAAAGTGGGTCAAGACGAGATCAATAAAATTGACCAAATTGAGTTTAAAGATTATGTGTTCCAATATCCTACAGGAGAAACAACAACCTTAAAGAAAATTGATTTTGAATTAAATCGTGGCGAAACTTTAGGAATAGTTGGTAAAACGGGTAGTGGTAAAACGACACTTGTGCGTCAATTACTCCGTCAGTATCCGATTAGTGAAACGGGAGCTATTCGAATTAATGGTCGTTTGATTCAAGACTACAGTATTCGAGACTTAGAAGGTTTAATCGGGTATGTTCCTCAAGAGCACATCTTGTTCTCTAAAACAGTGGGACACAATATTCGTTTTGGTAATCGACAAGCAGATGACACAGCTGTGAATGCAGCGATTGATTCAGCTGACTTTACAAAAGACGTGGCAAGAATGTCAGAAGGTTTGGAAACCTTAATTGGTGAAAAAGGGGTGTCGATTTCTGGTGGTCAAAAGCAACGGGTATCGATTGCCAGAGCCTTAATTAGAGAACCTGAATTACTAATTTTAGATGACAGTTTATCAGCAGTAGATGCGAAAACAGAAAGTGCAATTATCGAAAACATCCGTCAAGTCAGACAAGATAAGACGAATGTGATTGTCACACACCGTTTATCAGCAGTGGCTCAAGCAGACAAAGTATTAGTGATTGAAGATGGACAAATTATCGAAGCAGGTACCCCTCAAGAATTACTAGATTCTAAAGGCTGGTACTATGAACAATACATGACACAACAAATGGAGGTGGAAGAAAATGAAACTATTTAATCGAACCCTTAGTTATTATAAATACGAATGGAAATTCTATACATTAGGAATATTCCTCTCACTTTTATCAGCAGGGACTTCAATTTATGCGCCGATGATCGGTAAGCAAATGATTGATTATATCTCAGAGCAAGTGAGTAATCATCAAACAATTGAATTTGGTTGGATTATGCAAAAATTTGGCTTTTTCATGTTAGTGATTTTATTTAGTAGCTTATGTGGTTATGCTAGTTACTTATTGTTAGCCTATGCGTCTAACCGAGTAAGTAAAAAATTACGTGACGAAGCATTTAACCACATGCAGAAATTACCAGTTTCTTATTTTGATGATAAACCAGCAGGGAAAATCTCAGCTCGAATCGTTAATGATGTGGAGCTTTTAAGAACTAATTTTTACATGAACTTTAGTAATGCAGTCATTATTGATATTTTAACTGTGGGCTCAATTTATGTGGCATTATTTATTGTGACACCTAAAATTGGCACAGCCTTATTACTACTTTTCCCATTCTTTGCAATTTGGCAATGGATTTATGTGAAACTTGCGACACCGATCAATAAAAAATGGCGTGAATCAGTCAGTGATTTAAACAGTCATACAGCAGAAATCGTTCAAGGGGTTTCTATCGTTCAGCTCTATCATCAACAAGATAGCATGCTAGAAGAATTTGAAGAAACCAATCAAACCTGGTTAAACACAAGAATTAAATCGATTCGCTTAGACGGAACCTTATCTTGGGATTTCTCAGCCTTGATTAAAAACTTGGTAATGTTTGGTGTGCTGTTGTTTATCGGAACACAGTTCGTTGACGGGGTGCTAGGCTTTTCAATCGGAACGATTTATGTGATTATTAATTATATTTCTCGTTTATTTGATCCGATTTTGGAACTTGTTCGAATGATGTCAACCCTGCAACAAGCTCTTTCTGGTGGTCGCCGTGTGTTTGAATTATTGGACGAACCAATCGAAGCAGACAGCACAGAACCGCTTAACTTTACAGAAGGGCATGTGGTATTTGACCATGTGACTTTTGGATATGATCCTGAAAAAGCTGTCTTGAAAGAAATTAATTTTTCAGCAGATAAAGGGGAAACAATTGGTTTAGTTGGGCATACCGGTTCAGGAAAAAGCTCGATTATCAACTTACTGTTTCGTTTTTACGATCCGCAAAAGGGGGCAGTCTTAATTGACGGACAACCTTTAGTGGAGAAAAATCGCGAAAGTATTAGATCTCATATGGGCATTGTTTTACAGGAACCTTACTTGTTTAGCGGAACGATCGCAACTAATATTAGTATGAATGATCCAAAGATTACAGATGAGATGATTCTAGATGCCCTTGAAAAAGTGGGGGGAAAAGATATTATTGCAAAACTCCCACTAGGTATTCATGAACCAGTCGTTGAAAAAGGTCAGGCATTCTCATCAGGCGAGCGTCAATTGATTGCCTTTGCGAGAACACTAGCTAGTGATCCGAAGATTTTAATTTTAGATGAAGCAACGTCTCACATTGATACGGAAACTGAAGAAATTATTCAACATGCTATGGAAGTGGTGAAAGAAGGGCGAACAACATTTATCGTGGCCCACCGTTTATCAACGATTCAAAACGCGAATCAAATCCTAGTTTTAGATAATGGCGAAATCAAAGAACAAGGAACCCATGAAAGTTTACTTGCTTTGGATCGTTATTATGCAGAGATGTATCATTTACAGGCAAAAGGCGCTGCGAGTTAATAGAAAACCTTTTTTACTTACTCTTTAAATGGAGTAGTAAAAAAGTTTTTTTATTTAGAATTACCTAGTAACTAATTTTAGTTATGTATATAATGAAGATAATTCAGTAAATAAGGAGTGTTAAAGTATGTTTGATGAACTAAATAAAATATTATTGGAAGATAGTTCAGAAAACTCTTGGTATGATGAGGGATGTATTTATGCTGAGGAGTTATTGGGAAAATTTACAGATAATGATTGGAAAAAATTGATAACTACTCTAAAAAGTAAAAATAATAAATACAAAATTAGGTTGGCATATTGTATAGACGAAGACACAAGCATGAATGGATTTAATTTATTATTAGGATTACTTGATGAAGATGACGAAGTAGCTGAATGTGTGATAGATTCATTGCGATCATTCGATAAAGAACCTTATAAAAAATTGATTATTTCTGATACAACAATAACTGATAAAGCAGAAAGCTTATTAAAAAATGCGAGTTTACCAGTGAAAAGAGTCTTAGAAGTTTTTTTAAAACAAAATAAATAATAAAATCACTCTAACGATTGGCGTGAACCAAGAAGATAGAGACTTGATTGGTAAGTTGATGATTGTTGTAACAAAAGATTTAATATACATCAGGTGAAATATGCAGGGATTAAAAATGGTAAAATAGAATAAATGAAACTATCAGAACTATCTTCATATGAAGATTATGCTCCTGAATCTTGAGATTCTACATACAAATATTTTGTGTTTGTAAAAATATTGCTTGAGTTAAATTGGCAATAATTTACTTGATGACTAGCTTAGAAAGGAATATTTAAAAATGAAAAAAACTATTTCAATCATGACAGAAGAATTTGAAAATGAGCAAACTGGAGAAAAAGTTGAAGGTATTACGATTATGGTAGATGGTATGCTAAAAGAATTTGTGAATATTGTTAAGTCAAAAGATTCTAACTACCAAACAACTGTTGATGTTATACAAGATGCACTGATGAAAGGTTTAGAGGATATTAAGGAGAATATCAATAAATAGGTGATAGAAAAAGGGACTATAACTTTTAATTCTATCGAAATTTATGGCGTTTTTAGAGAAGATTTTGAAAACTCAGGTGTTCCTGATGTAGTCTGGGTTACGTTAAATGAACGAGAATTAGTGAATATTCCAACACATTTAGTTGTTTTATATAATACTGGAATGGGAGAAATGTATTGTTTAAATTATAAAGACTTAAATAACAATAATGAACCCAAAATAACATCATACTACCCAGGTTTTTCAGAGAATACTCAAACTAAATTATTTTAATCAACCCCATATAAATAAGCCTTTGAGGATACTATGAACAGTTCCTCAAAGGCTTATTTTTCTATGTTCTTGGTCTTGGATCAGTAAAGTAAAGCATCTCTTCTTTATATTTAATCAATGCCTTATCCCAAACCGCAGGGGAATTCATCACACAAGAAAGGCCATTTAAAACATTCCCTACTTTGTAATCAATCCCCTCATCTAAAATATCTAACACACGATCATAACGTTGTTCAAAGCCATTAAAATCATGGCGTAAGACATTCATTGTCAAGGTTTCCCCGTCTTCTTTAACAATCCTATAAGGATAATTTTCAGTAAATAAATACTCAGGTAATACTTTTTCTTCCACGCCGTGCATGCTGGTATTTCTAGCAAATGGTGCCCCTAACATGACAATCTTTCCGCCACGACGATAGACTTCACTTAAAGGTGAATTAACCCCAACAGGTGTGTGATCTTTGTAGTGATTTTCAGTAAATTTCTTCGCATCTTTTCCCCATGCAGCTAGGCTATGAGTTGGGTGTAAACTACGATAAACATTGTCAGATAAACGCATGGTTTCAGGAATAATCCCAATACAAACAGGTGTATTCACCACATCAAACGTCGGATTTTCAGGTAAGACATTTTTATAACTAAAGGTTGGAATAATTAGTGTTCCTTCTGAAACTGTTTCTTTCAGTGCTTCAATGACAGCTTTTGGTCCACCTTCAATTTGGTCGTCACCACGCAATGCATTGTAAGAAGAATGAACAACGATAATATCATCCTTTTCTACCCCTAAATTTCTTAAATCAGTGATAATTTGTTTTGGATCTAACATAAAATTCCTCCTATAATTAATTGATTTATTTTTGATAGAGAAAAACGAACTTATTTTCAGTTGAATACTCATTAGAATAAAGGTAATCAGGGTGATTAAACTGCTTAATACTGTCTAGTGTGGTAATGTTGTTTTCAGCTAAAAAGCGAACCATTTCACCACGAGCCATTTTAGCCAAGGTGGCTTTAACTTTTAATTTGTTATCGATGATTTGTGCAAAAACAATCTCAATCATTGGTTGGTTTTCATTAAGAAAAGGTGTGATTGTTTTGGAATATTCTTTTGAGGCTAAATTAATAATCGGTTCATTGTTATCAGATAGAACTCCATAAAGAGACGTTCCCCAAAATTGATAGAGATTTTTAAACCCATCAACAGCAAGTGGAGCTTGCATTTCTAAACGATAAGGAATAATCCCGTCAAAAGGTCGTAAAACACCATAAAAGCCAGATAATATGCGCAGGTTTTCTTGTAAATAATGAAGGGCTTCTTCTGTGAGTAAGTCAGGTGCCATGTATTGATACTGTAACCCTTTGTAACTCATGATGGCAGGCACGGTATGTTTAGCTAAATCAGCTTGTTCTATGCGCTCAAAGTTTTCCTGAGCTAGCTTATCGTTACATTTCCAAAGTGACTTAGCTTCTTCATAAGATAATTTTTTCAATTCAGTTAGTATTTTTTTTGTTTTATCTAAAAATTGAGGCTGACTTTCTGGAAAAAAGAAGTCTTGCTCGGAACTCATTTGTTTAGTTGGAGAAATAATGATTTTCATAATAAACCGCCTTTATTGTTATCATGCTTATTCTAACGTAATCAATGATGAAAAGAAAGAAAAGCTCATCTAGTCGTAATAATTATAAAAAAATAACATTAATTGTATTTTGATTGATTTTGTTCGGTTTTACATTGATATTTTAAATTATACTTGTTATGATAACCAAGTAAGAAAACCATATAGTTCTAGTAATACGGTCTAGAAGTCTCTACAAGTTACCCGTAAAGTAACTTACTATGGCAAAGGTCAAGTTATGTCCTTCTGCCGTGACAGGTGGTTTTTCACTTTTAAAAAGGGGAGAAGGACAAATGAAAGAAAGAATGGATCAATTTTTCGGAATTACCGAATCAGGGTCTACGTTTAAACGAGAAGTAACAGGAGGATTTACAGCATTTTTAGCCATGTCATACGTGATTTTTGTGAATCCAATTATTTTAGGACAAGCAGGAATGCCAAAAGATGCCGTCTTTATGTCAACGATTATCTCATCAGCCATTGCCATGTTAATTATGGGATTATGGGCGAGATTTCCACTAGGGTTAGCACCGTGTATGTCGATGAATGCTTTTTTTGCGTATTCAGTTGTTTTACAAATGGGAAAAACGTGGCAAGAAGCTTTAGCGAGTGTGTTAGTGGCTTCGGTATTATTCTTGATTCTAGCTTTTTCAGGCGCTAGATCAAAAATTATTAAAGCAATTCCTATGACAGTGAAACAAGCGGGGACAGTAGGATTAGGAATTTTTATCGCTTTTGTTAGTTTTAAAAATTCAGGAATTATCGTGCCGGACGAAGGAATGTTTATTAAATTTGGTGGTTTTGATAATCCTAATGTAATTATTGCCTTCTTTGGAATTATTACGGCAGCTTTTTTCTTAGTTCGTAAAAATCAATATGCGGTCTTTTTAGGAATGATTGGAGCAGCAGTTTGTGGGCTGTTTATCCGTTTAGGCGCTTCGATGAACTGGTTCCATTTAAGTGAGAGCGTGGTAGCGACTCTACCTCAATTACCAAAAGGTTCACCAATTGTGGTGCCAACAGTGCCAATGGAGTCGATGCTAAATGAGACATTTTTAGTAGCTATTAAAAATCTAGATAAGATGTTATCACTTGATTCTGTAGTTGTAATTCTAACATTTTTATTTTTAGATTTCTTTGGAACAGCAACAACTCTTTCAGCAGCGGCAACCCAAGTATCTGATATTAAACGAGAAAATTTTGAAGACAACAAACGTATTTATAGTGCCGATGCTTTAGGTACATTCTTTGGTTCATTATTTGGAACGTCTAGTTTATCGACTTACATTGAATCAGTATCAGGTATTATTGCCGGTGCTAGAACAGGCTTAATGAGTGTGGTAGTCGCAGGACTTTTCTTATTATCAGCCTTTTTCTATCCAGTCTTGTCCTTAGTGACACCAGCAGTGACAACACCAGCTATGGTGGTCATTGGAATTTTCATGATGCAAAATATTACAAGTATTAAATGGGATGGCGGCTTTGAAGAAATCATTCCAGCTTTCTTGACCATTGTGATGATGCCACTAACAGGTTCGATTGCTTTAGGATTAGTATTAGGTTTCTTAGCCTATGAAATCTGCATGATCTTTGCAGGTCGAGTAAAAGAAATCCCAACAGTCATGCACGTGATCACGATTATCTCAATAGCCTATTTATTTACAGTATAGGGTGTATAAAAAATCGTTTTGCTCAGAGTAACTGGAAGACATGAAAAATAATTCGTGCTTTTTGAATTGATTTTCGTGTCTGAAGTTGTCGTGAGAGCTGCCTTTTGAACCCTAACTGAACAAGCGTAAAACAGGAGGAGACTTTTTAAAGTCTACCTCCTGTTTTTTTTATAATGCTTGGATAATTTCCAAAAAATTCAGTAAATACAGAACAAAAATTGAGACGTTTCCTAAAGTTGATAGAACGATAATACCAAATCTTAATGTCCAGATTCGGTAACCGCCACCATCGTAACTACGCGTTGTTCGTTTGCCTTTATAAGAAAAAATCGCGATTAAAGTAATTAGTAGTAAAATACCTTGAACAATCATTGCAGGAAAAATAGAAACAGTTCCCTGATAAACTAAAGAGTAGAGGTACAACGAACTACTGCCTGTTAAAATAGCTAATACAATCATTTTTTTAGTGACTCCTTTTTTCTTTTTATTATCATAGCACATAAAAGAAACTAACGGTCTAACAGTTTTGCAAGGTATCTACATACGACAAATTTTTAAATTTACGCCAAATCTGGCGCAAATTTAAAAATTTGTCGTATATCAAAAGGAAACAAATCCAGAAATTCTTTTTCTTATAACACCCAATTTCGTAGAGATTTATTGTACAATTAAGTTAAAAGAAAATGAATTCATTGAAGAGGTAATGTATGAAAAAAAACGTCACTATTTCTGATGTTGCTAAACAAGCAGAAGTCTCAAAAACAACTATTTCAAGATATTTAAATGGTCGGTTTGGTAATATGTCTGCTGAAACGAAGGATCGAATAGAGCAAGTTATTTCTGATTTAAATTATCGCCCGAATCGCCAAGCACAGGCGCTAAAATCTAAAAGAAGCTATTTGATAGGTGTGATTGTATCAGATATTTCAAACATGTACTCATCACTCCTTTTAAAAGGAATCGGTGAAGTTTTAGGAGACGCGGGGTATCAAATGATTATTATGGATGCTGCTAACTCCATCGAAAAAGAGCAAGATTTATTGCATAAATTGATTGATCAAAGTGTAGAGGGCATAATTTTACAACCTTCATCAAGAGAAGCTAGTCATTATCAATTTATTAAAGATGAAAATATTCCATTGTTACTTGTAGATAGAGGTATTGAACCATTAATATTCCCGTTAGTAACAACCGATAATGAAGATGCAACAAAAAAAATGCTAACTCTTATTTTAGAAAAAAAATATGAACGAATTGTAGTTATTAGTGAACCCTTAGCTGATATCGTGACAAGAGAAATTAGGTACCAATCGATTAAAGAAACAGTGAAACGCAGAAAATGTTTACTTAATTTAGTGGAAGTGACCAAAGAAACTAATTTGAAGAATGAGATAAAAAAATCTTTAAGTTATAGTGAAAAAACTGTCATTTTTGCTTCTAACGGTAAAATGTTAATGGAGATTTTAACTATATTAATTACTGAGGGGATTGAGATACCTGAAAAAATTGGTGTGACAGGATTTGATGATTGGAATCTTTCGGCACTTGTTGGACCAGGCATCACAAGTATCGAACAACAAACACAGAAAATTGGAAATGTTTCAGGGAAGCAGATGTTGGCGTATTTAGAAGATGAAGAGAAAAAAGATGAAACAAGGATTGTAACAGCTGATATTATGAATCGCAACTCATTATAGAAATGTTATTTAATAAAAAACAAAAAGTAAGTTCTTATTTAGGAAATCGGTTTCCAAATAAGGGCTTATTTTTTTTGATGTTTTTTAAAAAGAAAACGCTTGCTTTATTTAGTTAACCGGTTTACTATTTGTTTATAGAAACCGGTTAACTAATTGAGAGGACAATGAAAAATGAAAAAAATCGTATTAAATTTGTTAGTGTTTAATCAACAATTTACTGAGGGCGAAATGCAAAAAGAACTCGTTATAAAGGGAATTGGATTAGGTTTTAATCAAATAGAAGTCAGAAGAGAGTACTTTAGAGATATTAAAAGTGAGTTGTTAGAAATTAATCAACTTGTTAAAAATCATAACCTTGAGTTATTTTATAGTGTTCCTGAAGAAGTTTTTGTAGAAGGTAACATTAATCCAAAATTGACAGAATATCTATTAGAGGCTAAAGAAATGGGTGCTCGTCATATCAAGTGGAATATCGGTGATTTTAAAAATTTTACAGGAGATTTGAATGAATTAGAAAAATTAACAGGCATGGGAATCAACGTAACTATCGAAAATGATCAGACTGAAATCTCAGGAAAAATTCAATCTATTCAAGAATTTATGAAAGCGGTAACGAATAAGAAGTTAGACATTGGTTATGTTTACGATCTAGGTAATTGGCGTTTTGTCGAGGAAGATGAGAGGAAAGCCGCTCAAAAATTAAAAGAGTATGTGACGTATATTCACGTTAAGGATGTCGATATGACAACGGGTAAACCAGTTGTAGCAGGGTTAGATCAGGGAGAAATCAATTGGCGAGATATTCTGGAAGTATTACCAACGAATGTGCCAGTGGCTATCGAATATCCGACAACAAAGGATGAAGAAATAAAAAGAGCGAAAAAACTACTAGAGGAAGTGTAACCATGGAAAATCAAACAAAAATCGACCCAGAAAAATTTGCTTATCATTTTGTAGATACGATTAAACGTCCGAATATGGGCACAGAAGAAATGGAAAAAGCAGCCAAAGAATCATTAGCTGCTTACTTAACAGCTTACTATATCGCCCAACGATTTAATAACTTAGAAAATACATTCTTTAAAGAAGAACAGCACCATGAAGTATCAACATATCAAAAAATATTAAGTGAACTCAATCAATATTAATTAGGGGAGGTTTTATTGTGGCAAGTGCAGTAACAGGAATACTACTAATTATCACATTTATCATCTTTATTATTTATGCCATGAAGGGTGGCAATTTAACTGTTGGATTTTTCGTCATGGCAGTTTTATGGACAATTATCGGTATGGTTCCTTTTAATCAAGCGATTAAAGAAATTTTTACTGAACCTGTTTTAAATTACGGAAAAACAGCGTCCTATATTATTTTTGGTTCATGGTTTGGTCGAGTGTTAGTGGATACAGGAATTGCAGGAAGCATTAGTCGTCGAACTGAAAAAGTGGGTAAGAAAAGTCCAGTTATTGCGACAATTCTTATTGCATTAGTGATTGCGCTAATTTTTACCAGTTCTTATGGTGTGGGATCTGCCATTGCAGTAGGTGTGATACTGCTTCCAATTATGTTTTCCATGGGAGTTCCTAAACATATTGCTGTAACCGTTTTTACGATGTCAATTGGTGCGGCGATGTATGTCAATAATGTGTTGTTTGTTCAATTTCAAGTGTTCTTTCCTAAAGTTGAATGGGGGAGCCACTACCAACGATTTGGCTTTGTAGCTATGGGAATTCAAATGGCTATCGTTATTCTATTTATTTTATTTAATGCTAAAAAAATTAAGAATGGTGAGCCGATTATTGTAACAGCTGAAGATGGAGAGGAACAAGTTGAGGTTTCTAAATGGACATATATCTTGCCTGTTTTGCCAGTTCTTTTAAGTATTTTTGCTAAGTGGGATGCGATACCAGCTTTATTGATTTCAATCATTATAGCATTTTTAACTACTGGAAACATGAAAAGCTATACAAGATTTGTGACGAAGATGAATGAAACCGCTAAACATGCGATTAGTGATATTGCGGGTCTGCTTATTATGTTATTTGTTTTAACCATGTTTCAATCAGCAGCCATTCATGCCATGTCAGGTTTTACAGATGTGTTTCAAGCGATTTTACCAAGTAGCAAATTGGTGTTAGTCATTATTGTGGCAATAGTAGCCCCGCTTTCTTATTTTAGAGGTCCGTTAATGCTTTACGGAGCAGGTGCTGCGACGGCTGCTATCTTTGTTGGAACCGGTATGTTTGATCAGTACTTCTTATATGGTTTGTTAGTCGTTCCTTCTATGATGGGAGTGTCAGCATGTATTACTCAATCGTGGAATTTATGGTCTGTTCAATATGCAGAACTTGATACGAAAACTTTTCTTTTAACAGGCTTACCTTGGGCATGGGTAGCGACTGTCTTGAATTTATTTGCCGCTTATTTTTTACTATAACAATTAATGGAGGAATGAATCATGAGTGAATTTTTAACAATCGGAGAACCAATCGCCCTTTTTGGGTCAGAGGAAGTTGACAAGAGCTTGAAGGACGCTAAATATTTTCAGAAATTTTTAGCAGGAGCGGAAGTTAATGTGGCTGTCGGTGTTTCAAGATATGGTCACAGTACGGAATATATTACAGCGTTAGGAAAAGATCCTTTTGGTGATTTTATTAAAGATCAATTAGTGGAAAATAATATCGGAACAAATTATATCTCTGAGTCAGACGAGTATTGGACGGCTTTTCAATTAAAAGATCGTGTGAGTCATGGAGACCCAAGTATTCATTATTTCAGAAAAGGTTCGGCTGCTGCTCATTTCAAGAAAGAAAATTTAGACCATATTGATTTTTCAGAAGTCAAAATGGCTCATTTATCAGGCATTTTTCCAGCTATATCAAGTGAAGCTTTAGAAAGCTTTAGATACTTTGTTGAACTATTAGAAAAAAATAACATTAAAACAACTTTCGACCCAAATTTACGTCCTCAGTTATGGGAAAGTAAGGAAGTGATGGTTGAAACAATTAATGAATTAGCTTCTCATGCTAACATTATTCTTCCAGGTATTAACGAAGGTGACATTTTAGTTGGCAGTAGAGATCCTGAAGTGATTGCTGATTTTTATCTGACAAATGGTAATCAAACAGAAGCGGTTATTGTTAAATTAGGAGCAGAAGGAGCGTTTGTTAAAGAAAGAAATGGAAATAGTTTTGTTGTTAAAGGGTTTAAAGTGTCAGAAGTAGTTGATACTGTTGGAGCAGGAGATGGTTTTGCGGCTGGGGTAATTAGCGCTTTAATGGAAGGTTTAAGTATAAAAGAAGCAGTTATCAGAGGAAATGCGACAGGAGCATTTGCAGTTCAAACACCGGGAGACAACGATGGTTATCCAACACCTAAGATGTTAGAAAAATTTTTGGCAGAAGAAAAGGTGTTTTAAAATGAAATTACAAGTAGCGATAGACCGAGTGAGTTTAGCAGAAGCAGTAACGTTAGCCAGTCAATTAAATGGAAAAGTCGATATCATTGAAATGGGAACTTCCTTGATCAAAGATTACGGCAATGAGGCGATTGTCAAACTAAGAGCTGCCTTACCAGATAGTCAGCTTTTATCAGATATTAAGACTATTGATGAAGGGGAATATGAATTTAATCAAGGATTCAAAAATGGCGCAGATATTCTAACCGTCATGGGAGCTTCATCTCTTGATACTATTAGATTATGCGAGAAAGTATCTAAAGAGTATCAAAAAACGATGATGATTGATTTATTAGAAGTGGGAGAAACTAAAATAGAAAAATTACAAGAATTTAAGTCGGCAATCTTTTGTTTACACCATTCAATTGACAAATCAGACTCTTGGAATGTGGTTGAAACGGTTTCTGAGTTTCATGCTAAATTTCCAGAAATTCAGCGTTTAGCTATTGCTGGTGGGATTGATTTGTCCCAAGCAGAAGCGCTAAAAAAACAAGGGTTGATGGAAATTATTATTGTGGGATCAAGTATCACAAAAGCAGTCGATTCAATAAGGGAAGCTAAAAAATTTATGGAGGTAATTGCCTAATGGACGCAATTAAATTAGTCATGGAAGAAATAAATACAGTAATGAATTTGGTAGATGAGAAAGAATTGGATGCAGCTCTACCATTTCTTACAAAGGAAAAGCGAATTTTTATTACAGGGGCAGGTCGAAGTGGTTTTCAAGCTAAAGGATTTGCTATGCGTTTAATGCATATTGGTTACACTGATTATGTGTTAGGTGAAACAATTACGCCTTCGATTAAAGAAGGAGACACTTGGGTGGCAATTTCAGGGTCAGGAACAACTAAAGGAATTTTAATGGAGACGGAAGTGGCTAAAGCTAAAGGATTAAACATCATCGTGTTAACGAGTGATAAAGAATCAAAATTAGCTCAATTAGCGGATCATACAATCATTGTCCCAGGTGCTACCAAAACAGGAGCAGGCGTTAAATCACAACAATTGCTTTCATCTTTGTTTGATCAAACAGTCCACATTACATTAGATGCTCTAACCTTAAAGCTAGCTGAAAGAGATAATACCTCTAATCAAGAAGCTTTAGCAGGTCATGTTAATGTTGAGTAAGAAGCGAGGTTAACGATGAAACGAGTGGAAATATTACTAAAACTTAAGCAGGCTGGTATTGTTGCAGTTGTTAGAAGGCGTACGCAACAAGAAGGTTTAGCAATAGCTGAAAATTTGATTCATCAAGGAATAAAAGCAATTGAAATGACGTTAACAACGCCAAATGCCTTAGAGATAATGAAGGAATTACAAGCAACATACAGTAAAGATGAAAAAGTGATTATCGGCGCTGGAACGGTAATTGATCAAAGTATGGCAGCTATCGCAATAAATTCAGGTGCAGAATTTATTGTGAGTCCAGTCTTTGATTTAGATGTTTGCAAGCTCTGTCATTTGTACCAAACACCTTATATCCCAGGTTGTATGACTGTAACAGAGATGAAACTAGCACTAAGTTCTGGCGTTGATGTAGTGAAATTATTTCCAAGTAATCACTATAAACCAGAAATTATTTCATCGATTAAATCCCCATTACCTCAAATAAATATCATGCCTAGTGGCGGTGTTAATTTAGACAATATGACTGACTGGCTAGAAGCAGGAGCCTTGATGATTAGTGCAGGTGGCGAGTTGACTAAATCAGTAGAGAGTGTAAAATCTCTAACTAATGAGTATTTAACTATCTTACAAAATCATCGGAATAAACGAAAGAAGAATTGGCAGATATAAAATCTGTCAATTCTTCTTTTGGTCGTTTTATAATATCGGCTGATCACTAATCCCTCGTCCTACCCAAGTTTTAAGAACATCAATGGATGGAAACATGACTTGGCTAGCAAAAGAATCTCGAAGTAACATTTCAATTGGACCTTGTTTGTTATAGGCATGCCCACCACCTACACGCATAGCCAGACGTGCCGCTTCTATGGCATTTTCTGAGGCGATAATACGGGCAGTCATGATTTTAATCAACCCATCCTCTTCTTCATTTGTTAACGCGTCAACAGCATTATCTAAACTAGATTTAGCACTTAACATGCTAGCGTAAATATTAGCCAAGTGGATTTGAACGGTTTCGATATTGGCTAAACTCTTATCTGGATAGTTGCGAGATAAGGCGTGATCGATAGTAGCTTCTAAAATCGTTTGGGTCATTCCAGAATACACACCAGCTAATCCAGTCATGAAGTAAATCACATCAATGTTAACAGGATATTTTTGCTTGGCTTTTTCACGGTCAATGTACACAGCAAATTGATTATCAAGTTTCATGTTTTCCATTACCATGGGACAAGAAATATTGCCACGCATCCCCAAACCATTCCAGTCATTCTCTTTAAAACTTAACCCTTCTGTTTCATAAGGAACTAACCAGTTTACGGCGCGATTTTGGTCATCATTAGGTACAGAAATTAAGTAATAATCCGCATAGTTGGCAGAAGTTATCATGCTTTTAGTTCCATTAATAATCGAGTAATCCTCAAAATTTTGGACACTGCTTTCTGATTTAAAAACGTGAACCCCAGTACCAAATTCACTTCTCGCAAGAGAAAGCATTTTATTATGTTGAACGACTTCTGTGGTGATAAATTCTATTAATTCAGGATTACCAAAAGTTAATACAAATTTAAGTGCCACATTATGCATGGTGTAACACAAACCAACAGTCGCAGAGCCTTCGCCGAATGCCTGGCTAACATAGGCTTGCGCGTCGATTCCAGCACCTTCACCACCCATGTCTTTAGGGATAATTAATTTTAAAAAGCCGTTTTCAGCGATTAAATCCATAATATCTCTTGGAAACATTCCTTCTACATCAATTTTTTGAGCGAAAGGGGCGATGTGCTGATCAGAAAACTCTTTTGCTTTGATATAGTATTGATTCATGAAAAAACTCCTTTTTTATTCCCGTTCTTTTGTTTAACTATCTTTATCCTAACATAGAAAAACAAGTTTGAGATTATTTTCACATGAATAAATAGTTAAGAGTTGGTAAGTAAAAAAACCACTGAAAACTAAATCTAGTTCTCAGTGGTTTCTTTATATCTATTATACCGCAAAAAAAGGTGATTCGGTAGACTGGTTTTTTAGTCTAAATGGTAGTAGTATATAATTTCAAGTTAAAATAGGAGCGTGTGTCGATGACAATTCAAGCATTAGAACAAGAACGATTAACTAAAACGTATGAAAAATTATTGCAGGCACAACAGGCAAGTGAGAAACTACTTCAAAAAGAATTAGAACAAGGACAAAAAGATCTTGATGTGAGTCAAGATGATATCAGAATGAGTAACGATAACTGGGGAGATCGGCTAGATTCTTTTGCGGTAATTGAGATGAAGAATCGAGAGATGGATCAACGTCGTTTTGCGATTGAAATGGCGGAGAAACGATTAGCTCAAATCAATCGCTTACTAGAATCACCTTATTTTGGAAAGATTGATGTCTTGTTTGATGAGGACGAAGAGATTGAGCCTTTTTACATTGGTATTAATGGATTTACAGATGAAAGCCATAATAATTTAATTTATGATTGGCGTTCACCGATTGCTGAGCTATTTTATAATAATGAACTTGGTGACTCTTCTTATGAAGTGAATGGGAATAACATTGATGTCAGTATTGAAAATAGACGTCAGTTGGTTATGGAAAGAGAACTTCTAAAATTTGTTTTTGATACAGCAGTGGCTATCGATGATGAAGTTCTGTTGTCAGTTTTAGAAAAAGATGCCACAAATGCCATGCAAGATATTACGGCATCCATTCAAAAAGAACAGAACTTAATTATCAGAGATGAAAAAAATTCCTTAATGCTCGTGAATGGTGTGGCGGGAAGTGGTAAAACGTCGGTCATCATGCAGCGAATTGCTTACTTACTTTACCGAAATCGTCAAGATATCAATGAAGATGATGTGTTGATTTTGTCACCTAATGAAGGCTTCATTAAATATATCTCAGAAGTTTTACCATCTTTAGGAGAAAAGAACCCACTGAACTTAACGTTTAGAGGCTTATTAGAACAGTTAACCCTAACGGAAACCGAAACTGAAGAAACGTATTTCAATCGAATTACTCAACTAGATGTCAGTGAACAAACCAAAGTTTTACGTAGTCAGGCATTTGTTCAGTTCTTAAAAGAGAAGGGGAATGATATTTTATCTTCATCAGAACTACCGGTAAGTGGCATTAATCTAAAGGATGAAGTTCTAATTAAAGCCGCAACGATTCTTGATTACTTTAAAAATGCACCTAAAACAGTGTCTTTCTTAGATCAAGTTCAAGGTGTGAAGTTGCACTTAGAAAGTCTTTGGGAAGAAATATTGAACAAAGAATCATTGGAATCAAAAAATCAAGACCAGTTACAATTACTATCGGAACAAGAACAACGCCAATTATTTGGGAAATTAATTCCAGATACGGAAGAGCAAATTATGCGTTTTACCAAAAAAATGCTGCGCAAAAAATATCGTTCAATTCCTGAAAAAATTAAAGAACTAGAATGGTTAGATACGCAAAAATTAATGGAAATTTTGTATGAATCATATACAGGAGTAGCCTATCAAGAAGGCGAAGAAACAGTGGATTCAGAAGTTATCTATTTATTAACGCAACACTTATTTGTTGAGAAATTGTATGCGCCAAGATTAAAATTTTTATTTATTGATGAGGTCCAAGACTATACATCTGCTCAAATCTGCTTTATTAAAGAGTTGTTTCCAAAAGCAAAAATGACCATGGTGGGAGATGAGGACCAAGGAATTTTTAATTCAGTGATTGATTTTACTCAAATTGAAGAAATTCTTGAAAGTTATCAAGGAGCACCTAAAACGTACAACTTACAAAAAAGTTACCGTTCAAGTGGTGCGATTACCCAAACTTTCAATAAACTCAGAGGAAAAAGACACGAGGATATTATTCCGATTCAACCAATAGGAGAAGTTCCAAGCTATGTTTCTCTCAATGACTTTGAAAATCTAAAGAATTTAATTGAGTCAAAAGATATCAAAAATACAAGAATCATCACAAAAACAATTGAAGAAACTCAGCAATTAACCGCTGAGTTAGACGAAGATTACTTAAGAGGTCGCAAGATAAAAGTGACACCTATTAGTTTAGCTAAGGGTCTCGAATTTGATTATGTCCTACTTTATGATGTATCTAGTCAAAATTATCAAACAGATCAGGATAAA
The DNA here is from genome assembly GCF_011304195.1 of Vagococcus hydrophili. Taxonomy (NCBI): domain Bacteria; kingdom Bacillati; phylum Bacillota; class Bacilli; order Lactobacillales; family Enterococcaceae; genus Vagococcus; species Vagococcus hydrophili. Next base: position 1,479,244 of record NZ_CP049887.1, read on the forward strand.
CGATTGCTTTATACAGCTGTTTCAAGGGCAATGAAGACAGTAATGATTACTTATCAAGATGAATTAGTTGAATGGTTGAATTAAAAAAAGGTTGAGGATAATTTAAATTATTCTCAACCTTTTTTTTGGATAGAAGACATTATTTAGTTAAATAACGATTGATTTTTAATAACCTTATTAATTTAAAATGAACTTAAAAGTGTTTTTATATCTAATAAATTGTCTGTTAATAGTTTTGTGTGTATAATAAAAGTGTAAGATGATAAAAAAGGAGAGATGAGTTGTATGAAGAAGTTAAAATTCTTTTTATTAATGATTATCGCCCCTATTTTTTGTTTTATTTCAACAGAAAATACTTTTGCGTTGGATGGCCCTTCTTTATTGAGATACCCCGATATTAATATAGTAGATGCTAATTTTAATACAAATAAAATTATCCCAGCTGATTATGCCACAGTAGTCCGCCCTAATAGTCGAATGACATACACTATAGTGGGGAATAGTTCTGGAGGAGCAGGTGGTTCTGCGTATTTTACGGCTGCAGTTTTAAAGCGACCAGGACCACATTATGTTCAGCTCAATAATGTGGCGATTTATCAAGGCAATCGAATTGATTTGCGTGTCAATATAGAGAGTACAACAGGTGGAACAGTTAGAGTGTATACGCCTAACTATCGAGCAAACACCAAAATGGAAGACTTTTTACGTATTAACACTGCTGGAGCCAATAAACAAACAGTCATTAAGTATGAATATTATAAAAGTGGAACGGAAGAAAAAGTCGATTACTCTGGAACTTGGAATTATCGATGGATTACTAACTATAAATCAATCTCTTTACCTAAAAATCAACTATATGATGTATATGCGTACTATAATTCTGCGCTGAAATATAATAATTATAATGACAGTAACTTACAAGTTTTCGGAACAAATACGAAACAGCAAAACGTTATTGAGAACGCTTACTCTGTACTATTTGATACGAATCGTGGGGAGTTATATCAAGTGATTGATCATTTAAAAACGCCCACCTACACAAAGTACAGTTTTGATCCCATTGCTCAAATGGAATTACCAACACCACAAATAGTTGGAGAAACAACCAATGCGCCTGACGTTCAATACGAAGCTGTTCAAGATATGCCACTACAAGTAAAAAAAACATTCTATCCTATATCTTACAGATTAGACATTAAATTCAAAGATGCAGACGTTATTGATTTTGATCAAACAACATGTAAAGTCTATGATTTATCAGGGCAATCAAGAGATAGCTATTTTAGAATTGTCCCAGATAAAATCAACAATCAATTAGTGGTTAATATAACTAATCCTATGCTTCTATCATCAGATAGCTTTGTAGACAATTCCTACATTTTTAAGATTGATGCTAAATTAAAAAGTAATAAGGACTTAACACAGTACTATCGAACAGATGGATATTATTATATTCCAGCCTACGTACAATATCAAACCAATACAAATTTAAGTCCAGAAACTATGGGTATAGCTAGAGTTAAAGCTTTTATTTCTGCAGAACCTAAACTACAAATGGTTTCTCAATTTGAGAATACTAATAATTGGATAAACCAACCTGTTGAAACATTTTTTGATAATGCTAAAGGGGCATTTTCATCGGATAAACTAATTATTAAGAGTGTGGAAAGAAAAAGTTTTGATCGTCTGGGGAATGACAATGTCAAAGTAACTCTTAAAGGATCTATCTCAGGCATTGAAAAAGAGTTTGTCGTGCCAGTAAAAGTATCTGCGGAGCGGACAGGAACGATTAATTATGTAGATAAGCAAGGAAAGAAAATAGCCGATTCGATTACAAAGAAGGGGGCAGCTGGGTCTAATTATGATTTTACCTCGGACCAAAAAGAAATTACTGGTTACAAATATGTTTCTTTAAAAGATGATAGTGATCCTATTAAAGGCAAGTATCCTGAAGAAACAAAAAATATAAATGTCACTTTCGTCTACGAAGTGATAGAACAAGATATTAAGATAAAATACGTTAACGAAAAAGAGGAAGAAATTTCTGAAGCAAAGAAGGAAAAAGCAAAACCAGGAGATGACTATAATGTGTTAGCTAAAAAAGTACCAGGATACCAAGTTCAAAACGTTCGTGTTGATAATATACCTGGAACACTTAAAGAAGATGGCTCAGTAACTGTGAAAGTGAAAGAAAAAGCAATGGAAATTGTGTTTAAGTATCAATCTAATCATTTTGAATTGAATTTTACAGTGGATAAAACTAGCAGTAGTCCTGGTGAAACTTTAAACTACACGTTAGATATTACAAGTGGTATGAAATATGAAGATGCGACTAAAGCTACCGATTACCAACAATTGACAATTTCAGTACCAATTGATGATAAACAATTAAAAGACTTTCAAGAGATAATCATTAAGGATAGTAAAGGAAACAATGTAGGGGAAGGTCGCTATGATCAAACAACAAAAAAAATCATAGGGACACTGACTAAAAAAGTTAAAAATACCGAAAATCTAGCATTCACTTTTAAAGCAAAAATTAGTGAAGATATCCCGAATCAATCTAAAATTAATCTAAAGGCGTTAGTAACAAGTATGTATCAGTCAAATGGTAATCGATTGATTAGCAAAGAATCAAATGAAGTGTCAACAGTAATTGATGTTGTGAAAATGCACTTTAGTCAAGTTTATCGCGGTACAGAGACACCTATCTTGAAAGATTTGACAGTGGATGAACCAGTGGATAATTCTAAGTATTTTTATGTAAAAATTAACGAGAGCCTTGAAAATATTGTAGATAAGTTAGTAACTTCAGGAGATAAAGAGCTAAATTATGTAGGCTATAATCAAGTGAAGATGAAGGATTTTAAAGTAAAGATTAATAATGTGATATCTAACACGGACAAAGTACCAAATAAAGAGTTTCAATTAATTTATGAATACGAGGGGCAAATGAAGTTCCAAAAGGCACCAAATCTTGATTTTGGTCAAGTAGAAATAAGTGATAGAAATAAACAAAGTAAACTGGCAACTAATTCCGAAGATAAGGTTCAAATTGTCAATACGTTACTTGGGTATAATTGGACACTAAAAGCATCGCTACCAAATGGAATTAAGAATACAAGTTCAGGGGAGTCATTCTTAGGTGAATTATTGTATATTGATAAAAATGGAACCAAGCGTTCAATTACAGAATCTAGTATTAAATTAACATCTCAAGAAGTTGAAGACAAATCAATAAGTAAGTTAGATATTAGGGGACAGGATAATACAGGGATGCGTTTAGAGCAACACCTCGGAAATGCTAGTAGCAAATATAGTGGTGAACTAGTTTGGAGTTTGGAAGATACCCCGAAATAAAAAAATAGAGGATGACTTTTGTGTCATTCTCTATTTTTTTTTATTCTTCAAATATTTTTCACGTAATGCTTTTAGTTCTTGTTTTTTATCTGCTTTTTCAGGTAGATTCTTTTCGTGATATTTCGTCACAGAAGCTTGTCCTTTTGTATCTAATTGATATTTTCCCATTGTGTTCACCTACTTATCTTTCCAATCTAATATACCTTATTTTGGCAAGATAAGACACTAAAAACCATAATCTTCTTCAATATCAGCCCAAACTTTTTGATAAGTTGTGGCTAAAGCAACCGTGTTTTCAATTAAATTATCCATTCTAAACAAGACATCATCATTCACAATTTCTTTCTGAATAATATCTGTGTCCTTCACAAAAACATAGTTTGGGACGATGTTAGCTTTCATATAGCCTAAGATTGGCTTTAATTGGATTTCAGCAATTAAGAAATGTTTATTCGAACCAGCTGTCATTACAATTCCAACGGTTTTCTTTTCTAAGGCTTTTTGCGGAAGTAAGTCAAAAATATTTTTTAAAGTTGCTGGGATAGAGGCTTGGAAAGTTGGCGAACCGATGAAAATAATATCTGCTGCCATTAGTTCTTTCGTCACATAACCAGTATCTCCCTCATAATCTAAGTAGTTCCTTCCGTCACTAAATTCAATATCTAATTCCTTTAAATCAATAAAAGTCGTATCATGATCAGGGTATTTTTCCTGATATTTGTTTTCGATTTCTCTTAAGCTGACTAACGTTTTACTACCAACTCTAGAGTCCTGTAAAAAGACAGTCTTCATCAGTTATTCTCCTTTGGTGTCGTATATTTTCTAATAGCAGGTAACACTTTTTCCCCAAGAATAGTGATATTCTCTTTGATTTTGTCAAAAGGAACGCCGCCAAAATCAAGTTGTGCCATATAACGTTGATTACCAAATTCTTCATGTTGATAAAGAATTTTTTCAATGACTTCATTAACTTCACCCACATTCATCACACTTTTAGGATCTTTAGCGTGAGCGAAGGCTTGTCTGGGGAACCATTGTCCGTTGGCTTTAAACATGCCGTGATTCACATTAGGGTAAAATTCCCTTAAGGCTGTTTCAGTGTCCTTAGCAATATAGAACAAACCACCCGTTGTAATCGGTAATTTTTTTTCATCAAATCCAGCCATTCGAGCAGATTCACGGTAAACATCAATGGTTCTCTTAAACGTACTAACGGGACCACCTAGCATGGCAAGATTCATTGGTACACCCGCATGCCCCGCTTTAACTGCGCTACTTTCCCCACCGCCAACTGCTCGCCAAATTGGTAGATGTCCGTTCACAGGTCGAGGTAGAATCAAAGCATTATCAAGTGGCGCTCTAAATTCACCTTGCCAAGTAATCCGTTCATCCCGATTTAGTTGTAGAAGTAAGTCGAATTTTTATTCAAAACGTTCTTCATAGTTATTCAAATCAAACCCTAGTAATTTAAACAAACCAACCCGAGAAGCACGTCCACCCACAATTTCAATCCGCCCATTTGATAACAAATCAAGAGTTGAAAAATTTTCGTAAATTTGAACAGGATCAGATGTACTGACAATTGTTGCGCCACTTGAAATTTTAATATTTTTTGTTGTTTCAACAATAACTCCTAAAATGACTGCATGAGCTTGAGAAACAAATCCTTCTTGATGACTTTCACCTAACATGAAGACATCAAGTCCTGCTTGTTCAGATAAAACAGCCATTTCTTTAATTTCATTAATTCGTTCCTGAGCCGTCAATATACTGTTCGTGTGAGGATTAATTAAATGCTCACCAAGGGAATAAACGCCAAATTCTAAGCCTTTTTTTTGATCAAAAACAGGCAATGTATTAGGAATTTCTTTGTAAGTATTAGTTGTCATAAAATAATCCTTCTTTCAAAATTTATTTAGTAAATGTATTATAATTGGATAACTTACAAAAAGTAAGTTGTTTGCTTAGAAAGAGAAAAACTGGATAGAAATGGTATAATAGTGGGAATAAAAAGCTTTTTAGAAGGAGATAAGACATGGAATTTATCGCATTATTACGAGGTGTGACACCTGTGGGAAAAAACAGAATCCCTAAAATGTCTTACTTAGCTGAAATTTTAGAAACAGCAGAAATGAAGCAAGTGAGAACTTATATTCAAAGTGGGAATGTTTTGCTAGTAACAGAGATGAGTAAACAAGAAACGAGTCAAAAAATACATGACATCATTAAAGAAAAAATTGGTGCTGATCTATCAGTAATTATGAAAACAAAAGCAGAATTAGAGATAGCGATTGCTGAAAATCCTTTTGCTGAAACGTATGATTATTCGAGAATTCATTTAGTGTTTACAAATGATGAAATAAATCAAGAGAAAGTTGATGTCATAAAGAATATGGACTTTCAACAAGAAGAGTTTTATCAAGGGAGTTAGTGTCTGTATATTTATTTACCCCGTGAAGCACCTAAAAAGAGATTGAATACTAACTTTTTGGAGAAAAAGTTAGGGATTGTTGCGACGATGAGGAAGATGAGTGTGGTGGATAAATTACATAAAAATGACGATTAAATTGCTAATATTTTGTTTTTTTTGAACTATTTTAAAATTAAAGGGTTGCTAATAATAAATGAATTAATCTATAATAATTTTTGAAGAATATAAAAAGGAGAACAGAATGAATGCTCAACAAAGGTTATTATTAATTTTTCTACAATTAATGAACGGGAAAAAAATAAGTAAACAAGAATTAATGGAAGAATTTGATAAAAAAGCATCAACGATCCAAAGAGATATTGTGGTGATAGAAGAGGTATTACAAACGTGTATTCATAATAGTTTTATTCCAGAATCAGTTAGGATTGATAGAGATGGCAAAGGTAATTATCAATTAAAACATTTTGAAGATATTAGTAACATCAGTCGATTAACAGATGCAGATATTTTTATTTTGTTAAAAATTTTGTATTCAACTAGAATTTTTAATAAAAAAGAAATATCTAAATTATCGAATAAATTACTTACTATTGCTGATGAAAAAAAATTTATACAACAGTTTTTAGCTAACGAGCAGTTGTATTATCAGGGAATTTCTGTGGACGATTTAATGGGGAGTTTAGAGATGATTATCTATGCTATTGTGAACCATCAAATGTTGGAGTTTTCTTATTCTAAAAATGGTATAACAGAAATTTTTCAACGTGTACCTAATGCTATTTATTATTCAGATTTATATTTTTTTATGCTGTCATCTTCTCAAACGGCTAAAGATGATGCTGAACTTACTACAGCAAATAAATTTAGAATTAATAGTATGAAAGAAATCAAAGTGATTTCATCAAGTAATAAAGTAGCTTATTCTGAAAAATTTGAAGGTGGTTTACTTAGAACCCAAACTGTTCTACCTTTTTTAGGAAAACCGATTACGATTATTCTTGATTTTTACTATGATTCAATCTATGTTCTAGATCGTTTTCCTCATTCAAAAATAACGCAAATTAATGAGGATGGTAGTTTTAGAATTGAAATAAAAGGAAATGATGGTTATGGAATGAAGATGTGGTTGTCGAGTCAAAGTCATATGGTTAAAGTGATTTCACCAAGACATTTGCGAGAGTACCTAATTCAAGATATGAAAGATACACTGAAACTCTACGGAGTTGATGTGGATTAAAGAATAATTATTTGGAGGAGACAAAGTATTTTGAAGCAAAGATTAGATTTAAAAATTCTTATTTTATGTGCCATATGCGTAGCCATTAATGTGATGTTGGGAACGTTTATTGCCTATTTGAAAATACCTTTTGTTTATTTAAGTGGTATAGGTACAATTTTTATAGCAGTTAATTTTAAAATGAGGTATGGTGTTTTAACAGGATTTTCCACACATTTGTTACTGGCCATTATTCATGGACCGTCATCTTTAGCTTTTGGTCTATCTAGTATGGTTAATGCAGTAGTTGCAAATTTGTGCTCTAAACGTAAATTTAATGTTTCTCAAGCCATTATCACAGGAATTTTAATTTCAATCATCGGTTCATTTGTGAGTGTTTGGATTCGTTTAGCTCTCTATGGTGGTTTTTCTAATTCAGTAACAGATGTGCTGATTTTAGCAGTGAGAAGTACAGGTGTTGCTATGTTCATCGCAGCTTACATAGGAGCGGTGACGGATAGTATATTGGATAAAATATTATCGTGTTTGCTTGTTATGCAGTTAAGTAAAATACCGCAACTTCAAAGATTTTTGATTCGGTCGAGGACATTAGATAAAATATAAATAGAAGGTTTTCAAAAATGGTTGTAACTATTTTTGAAAACTTTTTTTATGTATCCAAATGTTCATATTATGACTATCTTATTGTTTATAATTATAACTTGAGTTATATAAAATAATAAAAAATTTGAAAAGGAGAAATGTTAATGAAAAGAATTGGAAAAATAATTAATATTAATCAGGAACAAAATGACGTCACTATATTAATTAAAAGTAATAATCAAACTGTTCATTATCCGTTAAATTCAGTTAATTTTACACCAATGGTTGATGATGTGGTTGAGATTATTGAAGACGGAGAAAATGTAATTATTGGTAGCTACAAAGAAGATATCTTAGAGGTTCAACCTGGGAAAAAAAGGTGAATAAAGTAGTTTATATACTATTAGCTATTTTTTTAGGAGATCTTGGTGGTCACAAATTTTATTGTGGTAAAACGGGTTCAGGAATTGTCTATCTTCTGTTTTGTTGGACATTTATCCCAGATTTTGTTGGATTTATTGAAGGAATTGTAGCTATTGCCAAACCGGTGGATGCCAATGGAGATATGGTTATTTAAAAAATAGTAAATCTATGAATGAAATGAACTAACGAATGAATGAACTAATGAATGAAAAATGAATAAGAGAATGGCTGTAATTTGGGACATTCTCTTAGAGTTATTAAGACAATATCAAACTGTGGTGATAGGTGCAGTTATGATTTTAAATTATCTAAAAAATAGAACCTATTTGGTTATGAGAAAGAGGTATTGACTAAGAAAAAGAAAAGAGGATAATATAGTATATACTTTATTATTTTTAGGAATCAGAGTAATTTATTAGGATCTAAATGAAAAAAGAAAATATTTAGGAGGAGTATTTAAAATGAAGAACAGAGAGTTGAAATCGAGTATTACAAGAAAATTATTAGTTATTATGTCAGTATCACCTATTATGTTAGGAACTGTTTTGTATTCCCAAACAGCGGAAGCTTCAAGTGAAACACCGGTGATTAGTCAGTCAGTAGAACAGGAATCACAAAGTGCTGAATTGAAGGGCAGTTCATCAGTTGAGGATATGTGTTACGTGAACGTTGAAGGTTGGGATTTACAAGAAGGAATGCCTTTGTACACAGATTTATATACAGTGAAAAAAGGGGAAGAACTAGTTTATCATGCGAGAGAGGTAGAAGGTTATAGACTGTTAACACCAGAATCTACTAAAAAAATGATAGTAGATAAAAATGAAGCTTTCATTGCTTTTAACTATGAGAAAATTAAACCTGAAACTCCGCAAGGTGATTATATTGCTGATGGCAGATATGTCACAGTAACTAATTCGAACTATAATACATGGTCTAATTTTTCATGGAAATATCGACAATCGGGCAAAGATTTATATAATAAAACATTTCAAGCTAAGGGAAGATACGAACATGAAAACGGAGCAACGTATTATTCACTTTATGACGAAAAAGGAATTTGGTATGGCTATATCAATGAAAAAGGTGTAAAAGTTGGTAATGGGAAAGAGGGCGCGTATATTGGTTACAATAAATATGTAACGATTACTAGTAAGAGCTATAATACATGGTCAAACTTCTCATGGAAGTATAAACAATCAGCTGATTTGATTACTAATAAAACCTATTTAGCCAAGGGAAAGTATCATCATATTAATGGATCGACTTATCTTTCATTATACGATAATCAAGGAACTTGGTATGGCTATATTAATGAAAAAGCAGGTAAAGTTGCTAATGGTAAAGAAGGTGTATATATAGCTGATGGTAGAAAAGTTAAAGTAGTTAATAAAAACTATAATACGTGGTCAAACTTTTCTTGGAAATACCGTCAATCAACTAAAAATATGTATGGTAAGACTTACACAGCTCGTGGAAGATATGAACACGCTAATGGAACAACTTATTATTCGTTATTTGATAATAGTGGCAAATGGCAAGGCTATTTAAATTCTTCAGCGACAAAATAAATATAGCAGAATAAGAAAAGCTCCCATGATTTTTTCATAGGGAGCTTTTTACTAGTTAATTTTACCACCCACCAGGCTCCATTTCCCAACCATTAGGAGCATCAGTACCAATTGCACCATCATTTTTTGAAGGTGTTGATGGCTCTTTAGGTGGAGCAGGTGGTGTCACATTTGGTTGAGCGTTATTTCCTACATTACCACCAGCATTTTGATTATTGTTATTCGTAGCTGGCGAATTGTTAGTATTTCCACCAGTATTCTGATTTTGTATAGGTTCTTGGACAGTTTCTTGATGATTAACCTCACCTTGATCATTTTGAACAATTTGCTCAGTAGGTTGTTGTCCTTGTGTCGGATTAGAGTTAGCTGAATTATTGACTTGTTCTGAGGTTTTTTTCTCGTTCTCAACTTTCTTTTTATTCTCAGCCATTTGTTTTTTTAGAGTATCTAATTTCTTCTGAGCCTCTTCTTTATCTTTCTTCACGTAATCATCTGTTAATTTATCAATCAATTTTTGAGTAGACGTGATATCATCTTTATTTTTTGATTTGGTCGCTTTTTCTAAAGATGAGTTAACCTCTGATATTTGTTTCAAGAAAGCTTCTAGCTTAGTTAATTTGTCACTAAGCTTTTCTTTTTCTTTCTTCTGATTGTCGCTTAATTTAGAAATATCAGTTTTTGCTTTTTTGATATCATCATCTTTTCTGGTTTTATAAGCTTCATCTACAGAAGTATTTGCTTTTTCTAATGTTTGTTTCTCTTTTTTTAAAAGGGTCTCTTGTTTCTCATCAGCAATACGTTGCGCTTCAGCTTTTTGTTGGTAGATGATAGCAAATGAAATGCTAATTGCAAGAACGACTCCAATAATAGAGAGTAATATATTTTTCTTTTTCAATAACTTATCTCCTATATGTTATATTATTTATTAAAAACTCATAAGAATTGCCTTAAATACAAGAACTACTGGAATTGGAATAGAGGCAATTATTACAAGTAGGGCTGCACCTATGACGTGAAGGATACCTATATCAATTTTCTTTTTGAGAAACTGTTCTTTTATTGTGTTTCGGAATAAAAGTAAGAAGCTGACAACCATAATGATTGCATAAATAGGAAATAGCCAAGTTAAATAAGAATTAATAATATCTTGATTATCACTTTCAAATACTACTAAAATAAAAACAAGAAACCAAGCAGAATAAGCAAAGGATAGTTGATAGGCTAATTTTCTTCCTGTCTCACTTATACTTGGAAATCTCCGTTGTTTCATCAGAAAATGATTAACCGACAAAGGATTTATGATAGCGATTGGAAGAACTAAGGATATCACTCCTAGAAGAAGGACAAGTTTCATTGCACTATCAGAAATACTTCCTGAATTATTTGTAGAAGTATAATAATTTGAATGATTATTGTTTACGGATACAGATGCTTTACAATTTGGGCAAACGCCTGATCCACTAGGTAATCCATACCCACAACTTGGACACATAAAAAAACCTCTTTCCTCTAATGATTACTTTTCCTTTTTAGTAAACTTAACATTATTAATAAAAATCCCTGATAAGTCATCTGTTGCTTTGATAGTGAAGGATTTTTTATCTTTGGAAAGGACAGCATCTACCGTTATATCATCAGGATATTTCATTTTTAATTCATTATCGTTGATTTCGTAAGTGGCTTCTTTTTTTTCTTCACCACTATCGTTAATTTCAAAGACTTTGTCATCTTTAAATCTTAATGTGACGGTTTCTTCTGTTAAAAGAAGGTTTATTTTAGCAGTATAATCACCGCTTAATTTTTTTGAACCACAAGCAGATAATACAAGTAAACTGAATAATACTAAAGTCAGTCCGAATGTTAATTTCTTTTTCATTTTATTTACTCCTCCAAATAGGTTATTTTTCTCGGTAATAAGCTTCTGTTCCAACGCCAGATTGTCCAGCACCCATAATTAATCTGTCTTTACTTGAATCAGAATCATCCGCATCAGACATTTTAACGCCGCTGGGAATAATAGCGATAGGAGCAAAAGGGGACATCTTAATTTTAGGATTAAACGTTCCGATACTGCCAATCATATAGTCACCTTGAATGGTTCCAGGGGAAATAACAGTAGAATAGCCATTTTTCTCAGTTCCACTGACAACGGCTCCGCTAGAGATTGTAGTTTTACTGTCAGCAGGTTTATTTTCTATTTTATCTGTAATGACAAGCGTTTCTCCTTTAGTAGGATTTTTCCAAGTCCCTACTAAACTTGATAGATCATTACTAGCTAACTTAGCAAGATCTAACTTTAACTCACTAGATTTTTTTTCCTCTTTTTTATCACCTTTAATGAATACTGAAGTTGATTGGAGATTACTTGACCAAACAACAATGACATCTTGTGTATTTGTTTCATATTTTTCATCAGTGGTAAATTCTGTCGTAGTTCCTTTAGGATAGAACATAACCGACCAATTAATTGCGACCATTTGATCAACAAGGGAAGCTGCAAGCGTATTATCTTTTTCTTTAAATGTTATTTCATGCTCACCGTTATTGTCAGTTAATGTTTTCCCAGTGACTGTTAGACCGATACTAGTGATTTGATCTTTGGTAATAGAAAGTTGATTTGTGCCACCCATCTCATACTGCACGCCATCTTTTCCAGGTTTGTGATTATTACCATGAATAACTTCTTGCCAATCGCCTTGGATACTCGAAAAATCACCAGTCTTAATCTTAGAAATGTCCATCGCCAATTTTTCACTACTATTATCAGTCGATTTTTTAGTTTCTTTTTTAGAAGTTGTTTCAGATGTTGGTTTGTTTCCTTTTGTTTCTGTAGTTGTTACTTTAGTTTGAGTGTCTTTTTTATCCTTAGTCTCGCAAGCTGATAAACTTAACAAAGCAATCATAGCGAAACTTGCATAAAAGAATTTTTTATTATTTTTCATCTTTATTAAATGTCATCCCCCATAGTTTAAATGATTTTCTATCGTCTGTAATGGTTCCGTCGATAGATTCTTCTCCGTCTTTAGAAAAGAAAGAAATTTTATTCTTTTCAATTTTATATGTCCCTTTGTTATCTGCATTCTTAGTCTCTTCATATTTATCTCCATTAAATTTGATAGAAGTAGAGGATTCAACACCTAAAAATTTCGTTTTTTGGGTGTAAACACCACTTAAACCTTTAGGCATAAGCATAAAGATTGAGATAATTACTAAAACAACTGCTCCCAAACCACCAATTAGCCAGCTAGGCTTGATTTTTTTACCAGTTTTTTCACTAGCTGTATTAGCAAGGTTAGTTGTGCTTTCTATGGTAGATTGAGTTACTTTTTGAAAAGCTTCTTTCCCTTTAGAAAAATTAAGCTTAGTGGATAATTTATTTCCACAACCAACACAGTAATCTTGTTCTTCAGTGACCGTTTCGCCACAATGGCTACAGTGTTTTTTTATTTTTCCTTTACTAACCCCACAAGAAACACAAAAAGCCGCATTAGGGTCCATTTCTGAACCACAGTTTGTACAAAAATATTTTTGAGTGATTTGTTCTTCTTGGTTTTTTTGTTCTTCTTTTTTTTCATTTTCGTTTTCCATAAGTAATCTCCTTTTTTTATGTCACCATATTAAGTCTACCATAAAAATAACACTTGTATTTCCAATTTTTAACTTTATGTACGTAAAAATTGATAAACTCTAACATATATTACTATTTTGTAAATCCTATAGTTATTTAACTTGTGTGAAGCAGAAAAGATTGACATTGATTCAACTTGACTGTGGATTCGATAATAAGTAAGAAATAATTAGAGAAAATTATGATATTTCACAAGAAAATAGTTAACGCCGATAAAATTTTTTTCGCACAAAAAATAAAAAAGTTATCTATGCAATGGAATTTAAAGGAAAAAGACCTCCTCCAGCCATTCCAAAATGGAATAACAGAGAAAGTCTTTTTTTTATGCCATCCTATATGATGAAAAAACTTAATATTTGTTAATAGTGAACAGATAGTTAATAAAAATAAAAGCCAGTCGATATTTCAAATGAACGCTAAAGGTTATAAAACCAAGCTCTAGATATTCAAATATTCGAATACTTATTTTTTTTGTCATTAAATAACTAATATACGTTAAAAACATAACAAATTTTTAAAATGTTTATCGCAAAAAAACATGTTAATTAGTAAACGATTATGGTAAAATGAGAAAAATCTAATTTTTGAAAGGCGAGTGAAGTGTATGGTCGAAGCAATAAAAAAAATGTCATTAATTCAAAAAATCATGATAGGGATTGTGATTGGAACAACCTTAGGAATCTTGGTACCTGAATGGTCCTTTATCAGCAGTCTAGGCGAGTTGTTTATTGGTGCCCTAAAAGGAATCGCTCCTTTGCTAGTCTTTGTCTTAATTATTGCTTCCTTAGCAGGACAAAAAGCAGGAGCCAAAACATACGTTGGTCCTGTGGTGGTTGTGTATTTACTGGCAACTTTTTTAGCAGCACTCGTGGCAGTCATTATCAGCTACGCCTTTCCGATTGAAATTGTTTTAGATGTATCAGAAGAAATTTCCGCTGCGCCAAGTCAATTGGGTGACGTCTTAGGAAATATCTTAACAAGTGTTGTTCAAAATCCGATTCAAGGAATGATGGAAGGAAATTATTTAGCCGTGCTATTTTGGGCATCATTAATTGGAATTAGTTTACGTCAAAGCTCAGAGAACACAAAAGATTTTCTGGAAAACATTTCAACAGGTATTACAAAAGTTGTACAGATGATTATTAATTTAGCGCCTATTGGGGTGACAGGTTTAGTTTTCACTTCTGTCGCAACAACAGGTCTTAGTGGCTTAGCGAAGTATGGTCAGCTGTTACTTCTTTTAGTTGGTACAATGACTTTTATGGCTCTGATCGTTTACCCAGCGATTGTCTTTTGGCAAATTCGTCAGAACCCATATCCATTAGTCTTTTTCGTCTTAAAAGAAAGTGCCATGCCAGCCTTCTTTACACGAAGCTCAGCAGCGAATATCCCGGTTAACATCAGATTAGCTAAGGCGCTAAATTTAAGTGAAGAGTCGTACTCAGTTTCGATTCCTTTAGGTGCAACCATCAATATGGGGGGAGCTGCCATAACAATTACCATTATGACTCTAGCAACAGTTAACACATTAGGAATGGATGTTCCTATTCACTTAGCTTTTTTACTAAGTCTTATTGCTGCTATATCAGCCTGTGGGGCTTCAGGAATTGCTGGAGGTTCTCTATTATTAATTCCTCTAGCATGTAGTTTGTTTGGAATACCTGATGACATCGCTATGCAAGTAGTTGGTGTTGGTTTCATTATTGGTGTCATCCAAGATTCTGTGGAAACAGCCTTAAATTCATCAAGTGACTTATTATTTACAGCCTCTGTGGAATTTGCAGATCGCCGTAAAAATGGCGAAGTGGTGGAGTTAAACGGGAATTTTGGTGCGGATAATCGAGTGTATTAAAAAAAGGATCAAGTAACGTAAATCAATTGATTTCGTTACTTGATTCTTTTTTTTAGCTAGTTAATTAATTTTTAATGGTTTTAATTCTTCTAAATGATTGCTCGGCTTTTCCAGTATGTAATTGCCATGTATGCCAAAATACGAATGGTAATGCAATAATTGCATTGGCAATTCCCCAGTACTTCATTACATCTGGGTTAAACCAAGTACTTGAATTCATAATTTTAGGGAACAACTCTGGTACAATTGCACGAATTAAAAGGTGTGTTGCTAGTGTGTAAACTCGTGCAATCACATATAATTCCGGACGTCCTTTGATAATTGGATACACTTCTGCAGCTAGTAAAATACAGATTGAACTCGCGAAGAAGGTTGCTCCTTCTGCATAAACAAAAGCCATATTCCATGTTGTATACAAGAAGTTCCACATAATTGTTGTATAAACTAAAAGGTCACCATTATTTTTATTTTCAATATTCCAATATTTTGGTGCATATGGAATAGTAATACATAAGATAACTCCCGCCAAAGCATTGTAAAAGTTTCCCATTTGTAAGTCTTTGATGGTTGCTTCAGTAATATTTAGGAATAAAATGCCATATAAAAACCACAACATCCAATTCTTTCTTAAGAAACTCCAAACGCCACCTATCTTATTATCAGCATTTGCAACTCTGGCAAAACCAAGGACAATGGTTGGCAAAATAACGCTCAATATTTTTACCCATCTAAACCACCCCGATACGCCACTAGTCATAATCCATAGTGGAAAAGTTAACAACGTCGCTGCCCAAAACCAACTAGAAAAGCGATACTTCTTTCTCATGATTTCTACAATTAACATTAAAATACTGATGTAAACAATCATTGATACCCCATACTTAAAAACTAATCCCATTTTACCTCTCCTTAATAACCAATAGTGAAAAAAATGTAATTTAATACATCACTGATTATAGCAGAAGTTTTCAAATATTAAATGAGACCCTCATCAAAAATTATGATAGTTATATTAGATTAAAACTCTTATTTCTCATATTATAGTAAGGCCTACAGTACTTGGGTTTTGGAATTATGAAATTGTTTCAAATAAAATTGCCTATCAGATTATTTTAGAATAAAAGAAAACTGTCATCATTTAGTGTTTTAGCCTATAATATCTTTTAAATGACTAATAAAAGGAGCATTGATTTGATGAATTCACAACAACGAATGCTAACAATTTTTCTTCGCTTAATGACTGGTAAAAAATTAACAAAACGTGATTTGATGGAGGAATTTGATAAAAAAGGCACAACTATTCAACGTGATATTGGTTATATAGAAGAAGTGCTACTTAATAAAGTTTATAACAGTACACTTCCTGACACAGTTAATATTGAACGTGATGGAAGAGGAAATTACCAATTAAAGCATATAGAAAATTTTAATGAATTCGAAAGACTAACCGATACGGATATTCTAATTTTAATAAAAATATTACAATCCACAAGAATTTTTAATAAAGATGAATTTTTTTCTTTATCTAATAAGCTGCTTGCAATAGCTAATAATAGAGAATTAATAAAGCAATTTATAGGAAATGAACAATTGTATTATCAAGGTGTAGCATCTGAAAATATCATTGGAAGTATAGAAATGGTAATGAATGCTATTGTTGATCATCAAATGTTATAGTTTTCTTATGGGAAGAATGGTGTAACTGAAACTTTCCAGCGTATTCCAAACGCTATTTATTTTTCAGACCTATATTTTTATATGCTGTCATCTTCCCACACTGCACAAGATGATACAGAGTTATCAGCAATGAATAAATTTAGAATACATAGTATGGTAGATACTAAAGTAATATCTTCTCGAAATAAAATAGATTACAAAAATAAATTTGAAGGTGGAATTTTTAGAACTCAAACAATACTACCTTTTCTTGGAAATCCGATAACAATTGTTTTAGATTTTTATTATGACCCAATGTATGTATTAGATCGTTTTCCAAATTCAAAGATTATTCAAGCAAATGAAGATGGTAGTGTTCGAATTGAAATACAAGGCAATGATGGTTATGGTATGAAAATGTGGTTATCTGGTCAAAGTCATATGGTCAAAGTGATTTCTCCAAAACATTTGAGAGATTATTTAATTCAAGATATGAAAGATGCATTGAAATTGTATGGTGTAGAAATGAAAAGTGATTAATTTTGTAGTTGTCATTCTAAAAAAGGTTAGGTAGTATTTAATAGATATTGAAAAACATACGTACTATATACTGAAAATGGAGTGAAGTTAGTGGAGGAGCAAAAAATAGATATTAAAGTACTTATACTATGTGCTGTCGCAGTAGCTATTAATGTTTTGTTAGGTACAATTGTCGCGTTTATTAATATTCCTTTTGTTTATTTAAGTGGGATGGGGACTATTTTTATTGCAGTAAATTTTAAAATGAGATATGGAGTTATTACTGGTTTAACAACACATTTATTACTTGGACTTATTCATGGACCAACAACCGTCTTTTTTGGTTTATCAAGTATGGTAAATGCTATTGTAGCCAATCTGTGTTCTAGAAAAAAATTTGACGTTCCTCAAGCAATTTTTACTGGAACTCTAGTTTCATTAATCGGTTCTATGGTGAGTGTTTGTATTCGGTTAATTCTTTTTGGAGGACTGTCTAATTCGGTCACAGATGTCTTAATTTTTGCCGTTAGAAGTACAGGAGTAGGAATGTTTATTGCGGCTTATGTTGGAGCCGTTACAGACAGTATTATAGATAAAATTTTGTCTTGTTTACTTGTAATGAAATTAAGTAAGTTACCACCATTACAAAAAGTCTTTAATTCTTTAAGTGGTTCTGTTAAGGAAAGGTTATTATCATAAAAATATTCCGAGTAGGTTGTTTAATCAATTTACTCGGATTTTTTTGTATACTATCGAGATGTTCATAATATGAATAGACTCTATTTTATAATCATTTTGTAAGCATTTAAAAAGCATACAAAAAAATAAAGTGAGGAGATTTACGAATGAGAGGTAGCAAGAAATTTAGTTATGTATCTAATGAAATTAAAGAAGACTATAAACCACAATTAGTTAAAGGTCGTACAGGTTGGGTTGTTAAAGGGTTAGTTTATGCTAGTTTAGTTGGGGTCGGATTGATGGGGGTTAATGTAGCAGAAACTCAAGCAGCAGAATGGACACCTAACACTGCTGAAACTATTCGAGCTAAAATTAAAGAAGGAGACACTTCTTATACTTTTGTAGAAGGAGATACTTTTTATGAAATTGGGCGAGCAATTAATGTGAAGTATACTGTTTTAATGGAATTGAATGGTTTTGCAGAAGGTACACAGTATACGGTACCAGTTGGAACAACCATTACTTTTGATGGTCGAAAAGTAACTTTAACAGATAAAGATGGTAAGGTAGTGAATGAAAAAATCCTATCTGATGATGCTAAAATTGATAAATCACAACCATTCATAAACCAAAAATCTGATACGATTAAAGGTACATCTGTATCAACTAATAATCAGTCAACTTCAACTAATAACGGTGGCAACAGTAGTAAACCTAATCCAGTTCAGCCAGTAACACCTGTTAAGCCAATTAAACCGACTGACCCAACAACGCCTATTAAACCAGTTGATCCTAAACCAGAGGAAAATCGTTTAGCAGAACTAAAAAAACAATTAGCTGAATTAGAGGCCCAATTAGCAAACAAACAGACTGAATTAGAAGATGCGATTGCAAAATTAAACGAAGCAAATGCACAAAATAGAGAAAACTCAATTATATTAGCTAATGCTCAAATAACTGTCAATAATCTTAATGAGGAATTGATAGCGGCTGAATCAGCAGTTGTATCAGCACAAAACACTGTTACTGAAGCTCAGGCAGCTATTGATGCATGGCAACCAACAGATAAAGAAACTGAAATACCTAAGTCACTAGTAGAAGCTTTAAATGCAGCTCAAGCTGAATTAGCAGCAGCACAAGCAAATAAAGAAGCTATTAAAAATCAAAGAATAGCTGCTGAACAAGCTTTAGAAGAAGCTAAACAATTACCAATGATTAATACAGCAACAATTTTAGAAGGAATTGATGTAATCAATAATGAAATTAACAGTTTACAACAAAAGATAGATGAAGTAAAAGCAGAAATTGCTAAATTGGAAGGTAATACAAAACCTACAGAAGATGTTAAGTTGGAAGAAGCTAGACAAAAAGCGTTAAATACTTTAGGAACATTGAATTTATTACCAGAAGAGTTAGCTGATTTTACAGCAGTGATTCAATCTGCTAAATCTATTGAAGAAATCAATGATTATTTAGCTCAAGCCCAACTAGCTCATGATAAAAATGAAGCAATTGAGAATGAAAGTAAAGAGTTGAAAGCAGCAAAAGCTAAGGCTATAAAGCAGTTAGCAGAATTGAATTTAGGTAGTGAAGATAAAGAAGTACTTTCATATCAAATCAATAATGCAGTTAGTGTAGAGGAAATCAACGATATATTAATTAATGCAAAATCAATCAGTGATGAAAATGATAAAAAATTAGAAGCGGAAAAATTAAAATTAGAAGCTGCCAAATCAGATGCTAAAAAAGAAATCGCTACACTCAATTTAAGCGGTGAAGAACAAGCAACATTTATTTCTTTAGTAGACAATGCTAAAACAGTAGCTGAAGTATCTGATGCTCTAGAAAATGCACGTCAAGTCAGTGATAAAAATAATCAAAATGAGCAAAGTCAGTTAGAAAAAACTAAAAAAGAAGCAATCAATTCATTAGATGGGTTAAATTTAAAAGCTTCTGAAAAAGCAGAGTTTACAAATCAAATTGAAAAGGCTCAAACAATAGTTGAAATCAACGCAATTCTTAAAGAAGCTCAAGCAACATCTAATAAAAATGATGAATCTTCAAGTGAAAAAGAATTATCAGAAGCTAAGAATCAGGCAAAATATGAATTAGCTAAAATGAATTTAACTCAATCTCAGAACATTGAATTTGAGAAACAAATTGATGAAGCGACAACGGTTAGCTCAATTAATTTAATTATTGCGAATGCTCAAAAAGTATCAGATAAAAATGATGCTGATACTGAGCAATCTAAAAAATTAGAAGAAGCTAAAGCATCTGCTAAAACTTCAGTAAATGGAATGAACTTAACTTCAAACCAAAAGGTTGACTTTGAAAAACAAATCAATGAAGTTAAATCAATCGATGGCGTTAACTTGGTAGTTGCAAACGCAAAAAAAGCTTCAGACATCAATGATGCAAATGAAGCTAACGCTGAAAAATTAGCAAAAGCTAAAACTCAAGCTGAGAAAGATGTTCAATCATTAGAATATTTACCTCAAAGTGAGAAAGACAAATTCTTAGCTGAAATTAAATCAGCTCAAACGATTTCTGAAGTGAATACCACTTTGGAAAATGCTAAAAAATCTGATACTCAATTCAAAGATGATGCTGAAAATGCTAAAAAATTAGAAGCATCTCGTAAATCAGCACTTGATGAGTTAAAAGGTTTGAACTTAAAAGGCAACACTTCTTATGAAACTCAAATCAAAAACGCTAAAACAGAAGCTGAAATCAAATCTGCACTAGATGCAGCTAAAGCTGAAAGCACTAAGAACGATAAAGATGATGCAACTTCGAAAGAATTAGAACAAGCTAAAAAAGATGCAATCACTGAAATTAACAAATTAAACTTATCTGATACTGAAAAAGCCGATTTTACGAATCAAGTAAATGCAGCTAAAACAGCTTCAGAAATCAGCACTATTATGAAAAAAGCTAAAGATAAATCTGAAGCAAATGATAGCAAAAAAACTGCAACTGTAACGTTCTTAATCAAAGATCAATTTGGTAATGACTTAGGAAAAGTTGTTAAAGAAGTTGAAGCAGGCGGAAAATACAGCTTTACACTACAAGATTTAGGTCTTGATGATAGCTACTCATTAGCAAGAGGACCTCTGAAAGGCGACTCTCCGAAAAATGAAGGGCAAAACAAAAACGTTATGATCGTAGTTAAAGGTCCTGTTGTAAAAGATAATGACGAACACGCTGCTAAATTCCAAGAAGATTTCGAAAAACACATGAACGAGTTAAGAGCTGAAAATGGCACTGACCCTCTTCAACACAGTTCAGTATTACAGGAAGCTGCTGATATTAGAGCTAAAGAATTAGCTGATAAGTTTGGACATGACAGACCTAATGGTGAAGGAAGCTATACAGTTTTATACGATGTTGATGGAGGTCAATCTTATAATGGTTTAGCTGAAAATATCGCTTCTGGAGGGTATGGCGACATGACAGGTGAATCTGCTGCTGAAGCTTTATTCAATGATTGGCATAATAGTGAAGACCACAACGCTAACATGATTTCCGGTCACACAACTGAATATGGCTTAGCATTCTTCTATGACGAAAACACAGGTCGTACATATGCGGTATTACTTACTTCAACACCGCGTAAATAGTATTTTACGAAAGACTATTCTTAATTGAATAGTCTTTTTAAATGCAATAAAGAAGTAGGGCATTGCAAAAAAAAGCCAGCCGATTTATCGACTGACTTTACTGGTCACAAAACGGGTTACATTTTGTGAGCATTTATCTATTTTCATAAAAAAATGCAATAAACAATTGATTTTAAAGCCTATTGTATCAACATCTTAAAATAGAATTAAGCAACTATTATTCCCACTCAACAGTTGCAGGTGGTTTACTCGTAATATCATACACGATTCTATTAACGTGATCCACTTCATTCACAATACGAACTGATATTTTTTGTAATAAGTCCCAATCAATACGAGCGAAGTCAGCAGTCATTCCATCAATTGATGTAATGGCACGAAGACCAATTGTGTAGTCGTATGTACGGCTATCTCCCATAACGCCAACAGAACGCATGCCAGGAAGAACAGTGAAGTATTGCCAGATGTCACGGTCAAGACCAGCGTTAGCGATCTCTTCACGTAAGATAGCATCACTTTCACGGACGATTTCTAATTTTTCTTCAGTGATTTCACCAAGGACACGGATACCTAATCCAGGACCTGGGAATGGTTGGCGCCAAACGATTGAATCAGGCATGCCTAATTCAGTTCCTAAAGCACGAACTTCATCTTTGAATAAAGTGTTTAATGGTTCGATTAATTCGAAAGCCATATCATCAGGAAGTCCACCAACGTTATGATGTGATTTAATCACTTCAGCAGTATCAGTACCACTTTCAATCACGTCAGTATAAAGCGTTCCTTGAGCTAAGAATTTAATACCATCTAATTTAGCTGCTTCATCATCGAATAAGTAGATAAATTCGTTACCAATGATTTTACGTTTTTGTTCTGGATCAGAAACACCAGCTAATTTATCTAAGAAACGGTCTTTAGCGTTCACACGGATGATGTTTAAGCCGAATTTTCCGCCTAAACTCTCCATTACTTGATCGCCTTCGCCTTTTCTAAGTAAACCATGGTCAACAAAGACACACGTTAATTGGTCGCCGATTGCTTTTTGTAAAAGAACCCCAACCACACTTGAATCCACACCACCAGAAAGAGCGAGTAAGACTTTTTTATCGCCAACTTTTTCACGGATTTTTTTGATTTCTACTTCGATAAAGCTTTCCATTGACCAATCAGCCGCACAACCACAGATATCAAAAGCAAAGTGACGTAATAAGTCATTTCCACATTCTGAATGGCGTACTTCTGGATGGAATTGAACAGCGTATAATTGTTTAGCATGGTTTTCCATAGCTGAAATAGGGCAGTTAGCACTTGTTGCGACAACTTCAAAGCCTTCAGGAATTTGAGTTACTAAGTCTCCGTGGCTCATCCAAGCTTGATGATGCTCTGGAAGTCCTTTGAATAATTCGGTCGTTGCGCTAGTAACATCTAACATCGCTTTTCCGTATTCACTACTATCAGCACTCTCAACAACACCACCTAATTTGTGAGTCATTAATTGCATACCGTAGCAAATACCTAAAATAGGAATACCTAAGTCAAAAATAGCAGGGTCGATTGAAAAACTACTTTCATCATAAACGCTATTTGGTCCACCAGAGAAGATGATTCCTTTTGGTGCGATTTCCTTAATTTCCTCAACAGTGATCTTGTGGCTTAAAAGTTCAGAGAAAACTCCAAACTCTCTAATGCGGCGTGTAATTAACTGATTGTATTGACTACCAAAGTCTAAAACGATGATTTTTTCCATGTCTTTAAATTCGGACGTGTTTGTCACTTGCTTCACCCTATCTTTCTTTTTATTTGTTTTACTAACTTAGAATTTCCGTAAAGAGATTTTATCAATCGTATGATTGTCTGATTTATGTAGGACAACATCCGCCCGACTTCGTGTAGGTAAGATAAAGTTCTCCAAGTTTTTTTGGTTCACATCTTGCCACACTTGTTTGGCGAAATTGATAGCCTCATCTCTAGGACCATTCGCATATTCATAATAATAATTAGTTTTGTCATTTTTTGCAAGGTTTAATAATGCTTCAAAGCGTTCTAAGTACCAAGATTCGATTAATTTACTGTCAGCATCCACATAAATAGAGAAATCAAAGAAGTCACTAATATAAATTTGTTGATTGGCAGGAAGCTGCAGGACATTGATTCCTTCAACAATTAAGATATCTGGCTGTGTAATCGTCTCAAATTCATCAGGAATAATATCATAAACCTCATGAGAGTACATAGGAATATTCAAATTATCTTCCCCATTTTTAACGGCATTTAAAAAGGTAAGTAAGCGTTCCATATCATAACTTTCAGGAAAACCTTTTTTATCTAAAATCCCTCGTTTTTTTAATTCGTCAGTGGGATATAAAAAACCGTCTGTGGTAATAAGTTGAACGTTACGTCTTTTAAATGTTCTTGAGAGCATCATTTGAAGGAGACGTGCGGTCGTGCTTTTACCAACAGCCACACTACCAGCAACCCCAATAATAAAGGGCGTTGGCGGGACAAATTCTTGCATGAATAGTCCCTTACTCAAATGAAGTGATTCATATTCCTTCATATAAATATGAATTAAATGGGTTAAGGGAATATAGATATCTTGCACATCTTGTAAAGATATCTGATCATTAAAACTTTTAATTTGTTGTAGCTCGGCATCCGTTAATGGGGCAATCCCGTTCCGGTAAAAACCTTGCCACTCTTGTCTGGTTAAGTGATAATAATTAGTTCGTTCATCCATGAGGTTACTCTCCTAAATAATCAGAACTATCCATCCAAGGCAGTGTCAAAGAAATATGGTTAGCTAAATCTTTATTGTGTTCTAACTCTTTCATGCGCATTTCACGACGTTTAGAGTATCCTTGATGAATCATCTTTTCTTCGTTGGTTTCAGGAATGACAGTTGGAACGCCTTTGAAGTTTTCTTCTGCTTCTACGATGACAAAAGTCATAAAACAAGTAGCAGCTAAGTAACGCTCACCAGTTGCTAAATCTTCCCCTAAAACTTTAGTGAAGATTTCCATTGATTTTTTGCCGGTTCCTGTAACGTAAGCTTCCACACACACTGAGTGATTTTCATAAATTGGATGTAGAAAGTCTAATTTGTCTGTTGAAGCCGTCATTGTCGGTCTTCTACAATGTCTAGAGGCTGCAATAGAGGTAGTGTCATCAATGAACGACATTAATTTTCCACCATACAAAGCGCCGAAAGAATTTAAATCATTTGGAAACACGCGATGTGTTTGAATAATTCGAGATTCACGACATTTTTTTGTTTCTGGTAATTCAATAAACATGTTTACAACTCCTTAATTCATGCTATGATGTTAAAGTCTTAATGATTATATCACAAATGCTTCCATAGATAGAAACGGTGAGGGTTGAAACATGAAAAAAATCATTTTATTAGGAGATAGTATTACAGCTGGCTACGAAGAAGGTGTCACTGACTTTCGCCTGAACGAACAAATAGAAGTTGAATTTAAAGAGTTAGAAGTAATTAATGCAGGTATTCCAGGAGACACGACACGTGGGGCGTTGCAGCGATTAGAGGCGCATGTCTTACGTTATCAACCAGATGTGGTGACCGTCTTTTTTGGAGCCAACGATGTCTCGACAATAATGGGTATATCTATAGAAGAATACATAGCAAATTTAATTTTAATCGTGAAACAGATCGGTGAAGAAAGAGTTATTTTGCTAGGAGTTCCATATTGTAACCAAAATCTCTATCAAGAAGAAAGAGGGATGGAACGATTAGAACTATACAACCGAGCTGCCAAAGAAATTGCGGCTAATTATCAACTGCCATTTATTGAACTACTATATATAATGCAAGAAAAATCAAATTTATACTTACAAAAAGATGGACTTCATTTTTCAAGAGCAGGGTATGAATTATTGGGTCAATTGATTAATCAAGAATTAAAGAAGAGAAAGGGTGTTGAGAATGGGTAACCATTATTATACAAATCAGCCAGAAGTCGAACACAATAGAAAACAGTGGGAATTTCCTTTAAAAAACAAAACATTTTCCTTCATAACAGATAGTAATGTTTTTTCAAAGGCAACCGTCGATTTTGGTTCACGTGTCTTAATTGAAACATTTACAGCAACTAACTTACCAGAAGGTGGGATTTTAGATGTTGGCTGTGGTTATGGTCCAATCGGGTTATCGCTTGCCTTTGATACTAATCGCATGGTTGAGATGGTTGATATCAACGAGCGAGCAGTTGAACTTGCGAAAGAGAATGCAGTACTTAATAAAATCGACAACGTGAAGATTTATCCTTCCTATATTTATGAATCCGTTGAAAACAATCAATTTGCGGCAGTTGTCAGCAATCCACCTATCAGAGCGGGTAAAGAAGTGGTCCATACGATTATTTCAGGAGCCTTTGATAAATTAGTTAAAGGCGGTACCTTAACAATCGTGATTCAGAAAAAACAGGGTGCTCCTAGTGCTCAAGCAAAAATGGACGAAGTTTTCGGAAATGCTGAAATAGTAAAAAAAGAAAAAGGCTACTTTATAATAGTTAGTGAAAAAGAATAAAGAAAACAAGATATCTATTGTGAATATTTAATTTACAATAGATATTTTTTACGGATTTGAATAGAATATAGGCAAAAACAGCAAGAAATAAGCTACTTTGCAGATAATAAATAATCTATTAAAAAGTGATAAGCAAAAATTAAATGTGAAAAAAATAACAAAAAGGTTTTTTATTAAGAAAAAAATTCACAAAAATGTTCTTTTTTGTTGATATAAACTTAAAATTAATGAAAACGCTAATAATTTAAAACAGTTTAATTAGGTTTTAATGTGAATAAAACAATAATATTTCGAAAGAAAGAAAGAATTTAAATTGTGAATAATGTTATTTAATTTTTGTGAAAAACGCATAAGTGAAAAAAGGTAGTCAAAAATTGCTCATAGATAAGTAAAATGTGGTAACAATTTAGGAGTCTATACTATATAATAATAAGTGCAGTTCCAAATTAGTGTTTTACGTTGTTGAAATTAGTTGTCTTTTAGACTATTTTTAAAAGATTTTTCTTTCAAAATGTGTTATTTGTAAAAATATTTTTTTAAAGAGTTTGAAATTATCGATATGGGGATGTTTAGACATATAAGGGACGATGATGAAAACTGTAATCTTTAATTATTTTTTGAATATCATTTTCTTAGAAATTTCCTGTGTTAAGAATGATTTCTTAACAACATCAGGAGATATTTATAACTTCGATGTAAAACTAGGAACTATAGTCCTATCATTTAAAGAGTCGGGCTCTTTAAATGGATGTCACGTTGAAATGAGAGTTGATACGAAGGCAAGGATTAATGGGGAGGAAGCCAGATGGGGATCTGGCTTTTTTTTTGTTGACAAAAGTCTGTTGAGGCGTTAAAATGATTAGTTGCAGAAGGTTTTATGTTTACAAATAAAAAGGGATATGAAATATTGTCCATAACCCTTTATTTATAGGAAAACAAAGATAGGACGACCATATAACAATATGCTCAAGCTCTATTTTTGGTTTTTTTTTACTTAAAAACACTTTATTACATTCTATGTAATGAATTTTTAATATTTGTAACATAAGATTATTTTTGAAGCAAACTCAGAAGGGGTGACTTAATTTGGTTGGACACGTAGTCAAATACGGAAAACACCGAGAAAGACGCAGTTATTCAAGAATTAGTGAAGTATTGGAACTGCCAAACTTAATTGAAATTCAAACAGATTCTTACAAATGGTTCTTAGATGAAGGTTTAAGAGAAATGTTTGAAGATATTATGCCAATTGCAGATTTTAGCGATAAATTATCATTAGAATTTGTAGATTATGAAATGAAAACACCAAAATACACAGTTGAGGAAGCTCGTGCACATGATGCCAACTTCTCAGCACCAATCCACGTTACCCTAAGATTAGATAATCAAGTAACTGGTGAAATTAAATCTCAAGAAGTCTTCTTTGGTGATTTTCCATTAATGACTGAAATGGGAACATTTATCATTAATGGAGCAGAAAGAGTTGTCGTATCTCAGTTAGTTCGTTCTCCTGGAGTTTACTTTAATGGAAAAACAGAAAAGAATGGCCAACAAGGATTTGGTACAACAGTTATCCCTAACCGTGGAGCTTGGTTAGAGTTAGAAACAGATGCTAAAAACTTATCATACGCTCGTATTGACCGTACAAGAAAAATTCCATTTACAGTGGTTGTTCGTGCCTTAGGTTTTGGTTCAGATTCAACCATCATGGAAATTTTTGGTGAGAGTGAAAGTTTACAAGCTACTATAGAAAAAGACATTCATAAAAACTCAGGAGATTCTCGTACAGAGGAAGCTCTTAAAGATGTTTATGAAAGACTACGTCCAGGTGAGCCTAAGACAGCCGAAAGTTCAAGAAACTTATTAAATGCTCGTTTCTTCGATCCAAAACGTTATGACTTAGCAGCTGTTGGTCGTTACAAAGTCAACAAAAAATTAAACTTGAAAACACGTTTATTAAACCAAACATTAGGTGAAACATTAGTTGATCCTGAAACAGGTGAAATTATCGTTGAAAAAGGCACAGTTATCTCACGTCAAGTGATGGACACATTAGAAGAGCATTTAGATGCTGGAATCAATAGTGTGACTTATTACCCAAGTG
Source organism: Vagococcus hydrophili (assembly GCF_011304195.1). Taxonomy (NCBI): domain Bacteria; kingdom Bacillati; phylum Bacillota; class Bacilli; order Lactobacillales; family Enterococcaceae; genus Vagococcus; species Vagococcus hydrophili. The sequence continues at coordinate 1,507,454 of NZ_CP049887.1, forward strand.
AAGATGGTGTTGTGACTGAACCAATGACAATCCAAGTCATTAAAGTTCTTTCACCAAAAGATCCAGAGCGTATTGTTAACGTGATTGGTAATACTAACTTAGGCGATAAAGTGAAAACAGTTCGCCCAGCAGATATCATCTCAACAATGAGCTACTTCTTGAACTTACAAGAAGGCATTGGACAAGTTGACGATATTGACCATTTAGGTAATCGTCGTATCCGTTCAGTTGGTGAATTATTACAAAACCAATTCCGTATTGGTTTATCACGTATGGAACGTGTGGTTCGTGAAAGAATGTCAATCCAAGACACTGAAACATTAACACCACAACAATTGATTAATATCAGACCTGTTGTTGCGTCAATGAAAGAATTCTTTGGTTCTTCTCAGTTATCACAATTCATGGATCAAACCAATCCACTAAGTGAGTTAACTCATAAACGTCGTCTATCAGCCTTAGGACCTGGTGGTTTAACACGTGACCGTGCCGGATATGAAGTACGTGACGTGCATTATTCCCATTATGGTCGTATGTGTCCGATTGAAACGCCTGAGGGACCAAATATCGGGTTAATCAACAGTTTATCAAGTTACGCTAAAGTAAATAAATATGGTTTCATTGAAACACCATATCGTCGTGTGAACCGTGCTACAGGAGTGGTATCAACACAAATTGATTACTTAACTGCTGACGAGGAAGATCATTATATGGTAGCCCAAGCAAACTCTCCGTTAAATGAAGATGGTTCATTTGCAGAAGAATTAGTTATGGCTCGTATTCAAAGTGAAAACTTAGAAGTTAATGTAGACAAAGTTGACTACATGGACGTTTCTCCAAAACAAGTAGTTGCTGTTGCCACATCATGTATTCCTTTCTTGGAAAACGATGATTCCAACCGTGCACTTATGGGAGCGAACATGCAACGTCAGGCTGTTCCATTAATCCAACCACGTTCTCCAATCGTTGGTACTGGTATGGAATACAAAGCCGCTCATGACTCTGGTGCTGCTCTTTTATGTAAACATGATGGTGTCGTTGAATATGTAGACGCAAGAGAAATCCGCGTTCGTCGTAGCAATGGTGCTTTAGATAAATATACAGTCATTAAATTCCACCGTTCAAATGCTGGAACGAGTTATAATCAACGTTCAATCGTTAAATTAGGTGAAATCGTTGAAGCTGGTGACACATTAGCAGATGGTTCTTCTATGGAAGAAGGAGAAATGGCTTTAGGACAAAACGTTTTAGTAGCATTCATGACGTGGGAAGGTTACAACTACGAGGATGCGATTATCATGAGTCGTCGTTTGGTTAAAGATGATGTTTATACTTCTATCCATATTGAAGAATATGAATCAGAAGCACGTGATACTAAATTAGGACCTGAAGAAATTACTCGTGAATTACCAAACGTCGGGGACGACGCACTAAAAGATTTAGATGAAATGGGTATTATCCGTATTGGGGCTGAAGTTCAAGACGGTGACTTATTAGTTGGTAAAGTAACGCCTAAAGGGGTAACTGAGTTATCTGCTGAGGAACGTTTACTACACGCTATCTTTGGTGAAAAAGCTCGTGAAGTTCGTGATACATCACTACGTGTTCCTCACGGTGGTGGCGGTATTGTTCATGATGTGAAGATCTTTACTCGTGAAGCAGGAGACGAATTATCTCCTGGTGTTAATATGTTAGTTCGTGTTTATATCGTTCAAAAACGTAAAATTCATGAAGGTGACAAGATGGCCGGTCGTCATGGTAATAAAGGGGTAGTATCTCGTATTATGCCAGAAGAAGATATGCCGTTCTTACCTGATGGAACACCAGTTGATATCATGTTAAACCCTCTTGGGGTACCTTCTCGTATGAACATTGGGCAAGTACTTGAGTTACACTTAGGTATGGCTGCTCGTTCATTAGGTATTCATGTTGCAACACCAGTATTTGATGGGGCAGATGAGGAAGATGTATGGTCAACTGTTGCTGAAGCGAACTTAGCGCGTGATGCAAAAACAGTTCTTTATGACGGTCGTACAGGTGAGCCATTTGATAACCGTATCTCAGTTGGTGTGATGTACATGCTTAAATTAGCCCACATGGTTGACGATAAATTACATGCTAGATCAATTGGACCATACTCATTAGTAACGCAACAACCACTTGGAGGTAAAGCTCAATTTGGTGGACAACGTTTTGGAGAGATGGAAGTATGGGCACTTGAAGCTTATGGTGCTGCTTATACATTACAAGAAATCTTAACTTACAAATCAGATGATGTTGTCGGTCGTGTGAAAACTTACGAATCAATCGTTAAGGGTGAACCAATTCAAAAACCAGGTGTACCTGAATCATTCCGCGTACTTGTTAAAGAATTACAAGCTCTTGGTTTAGACATGCGCGTACTTGACGCTGAAGACGAAGAAATTGAATTACGTGACATGGATGATGAAGACGATGACTTAATTACAGTAGATGCTTTAGCTAAATACGCTAAAGAGCAAGCTGAAAAACAAGCAGCAGAGCAATCATTAAAAGATGCACAAGAAGGCAAGGAATAGTTAATAACTAGACCAATAGTTATTTCTGATAGATAAAGAAATGGAGGGACATCTTTTGATCGATGTAAATAAATTCGAAAGTATGCAAATCGGCTTAGCTTCTTCTGAAAAAATAAGAAGCTGGTCATACGGTGAAGTAAAAAAACCAGAAACAATCAATTACCGTACTTTAAAACCAGAACGTGACGGTCTTTTCTGTGAACGCATTTTCGGTCCTACAAAGGACTGGGAGTGTGCTTGTGGAAAATACAAACGTATCCGTTATAAGGGTATTGTCTGTGACCGCTGTGGGGTTGAGGTAACTCGCTCTAAAGTTCGTCGTGAGCGTATGGCTCATATCGAACTTGCAGCGCCAGTTACACATATCTGGTACTTCAAAGGTATTCCAAGTCGTATGGGTCTTGTATTAGATATGAGCCCACGTGCTTTAGAAGAAATTATCTACTTTGCGTCTTACGTAGTAACAGATGCAGGAGATACGTCATTAGAAGTAAAACAATTATTAACAGAGCGTGAATACCGTGAAAAACGTCAACAATATGGACAAGGTTTCCAAGCAGGAATGGGTGCTGAAGCCATTAAACGCTTGTTAGAAAATGTTGATCCAGAAAAAGAAGTTGTTGAGTTAAAAGAAGAGTTGAAAACAGCTCAAGGTCAAAAAAGAACACGTGCGATTCGTCGTCTAGATATTTTAGAAGCTTTCAGAACTTCTGGAAATGATCCTAGTTGGATGGTTATGGACGTTGTGCCAATCATCCCGCCAGATATCCGTCCAATGGTTCAATTAGAAGGTGGCCGTTTTGCAACAAGTGATTTGAACGATTTATATCGTCGTGTGATTAACCGTAATAACCGTTTGAAACGTTTATTAGACTTAAACGCACCAGGAATTATCGTTCAAAATGAGAAACGTATGTTACAAGAAGCTGTGGATGCTTTGATTGATAATGGTCGTCGTGGCCGTCCAGTAACTGGACCAGGTAACCGCCCACTTAAATCTTTATCACACATGCTTAAAGGTAAACAAGGTCGTTTCCGTCAAAACTTACTTGGAAAACGTGTTGACTATTCTGGTCGTTCGGTAATCGTTGTTGGGCCATTCCTAAAAATGTACCAATGTGGTTTACCAAAAGAAATGGCGATTGAATTATTTAAACCATTCGTTATGCACGAATTAGTTAAACGTGAAATCGCAAGTAACATTAAAAATGCTAAACGCCAAATTGAGCGTCAAGAAGATGCTGTTTGGGATGTATTGGAAGATGTTATTCGTGAACATCCAGTTTTACTTAACCGAGCACCTACGTTACATAGACTTGGTATCCAAGCGTTTGAGCCTGTTTTAGTTGAAGGTCGCGCGATTCGTCTTCACCCATTAGTATGTGAGGCTTACAATGCCGATTTCGATGGGGATCAAATGGCGGTTCACGTTCCTTTAAGTGAAGAAGCACAAGCAGAAGCTCGTTTACTTATGTTAGCGGCTCAAAATATCCTTAACCCTAAAGATGGAAAACCAGTTGTTACACCATCTCAAGATATGGTTCTTGGTAACTACTATTTAACAATGGAAGAGCCAGGACATATTGGTGAAGGAATGATCTTTAGAAACTTAGATGAAGTTGTTATCGCATGGAGAAATGGCTACGTCCACTTACATTCTCGTATTGGTTTACAAACAAGCTCAATGCCTGAAAAACCATTCACTGAATGGCAACGTGATCGTATCTTAATTACAACTGCTGGTAAAGTTATCTTTAATGAAATTATGCCACCAGAATTCCCATACTTAAATGAACCAACTGATTATAACTTAACAGTTCAAACTCCTGATAAATACTTTGTAGAAGCTGGAACAAATATTCCAGAACACATCAAAGCTCAAGAGAAAATTGGACCATTTAAGAAGAAAAACTTAGGTAATATCATTGCTGAAGTCTTTAAACGCTTCAAGATTACTGAAACTTCTAAAATGTTAGATAGAATGAAAGATTTAGGTTACAAGCACTCAACATATGCTGGTATGACTGTAGGGATTGCAGATATTGTAGTCTTACATGAAAAACAAGGTATGATTGAAGAAGCCCACAAACAAGTGGATGCTGTAACAAAACAATTCCGTCGTGGTTTAATCACTGATGATGAACGTTACGAAAGAGTCATTGCTATTTGGAACGCAACGAAAGATGCTATCCAAGTTAAGTTAATGGAAAGTTTAGACGATCGTAACCCAATCTTCATGATGAGTGACTCTGGTGCCCGTGGTAATATTTCCAACTTTACTCAGCTTGCTGGTATGCGTGGACTTATGGCTGCACCGAATGGTCGAATCATGGAATTACCTATCGTATCTAACTTCCGTGAAGGATTAACGGTCTTAGAAATGTTTATCTCTACCCATGGTGCTCGTAAAGGTATGACGGATACGGCCCTTAAAACAGCCGATTCAGGTTACTTAACTCGTCGTTTAGTTGACGTGGCCCAAGATGTTATTATTCGTGAAACAGATTGTGGAACTGACCGTGGTTTAGATATTAAAGCAGTTAAAGAAGGTAATGAAGTTATTGAGACACTAGAAGAGCGTATGTTAGGACGTTACACTCGTAAATCAGTGAAACATCCAGAAACAGGCGCAACTATTATTGGTGCAGGTGACATTATTACTGAAGATATCAGTAAAGAAATTATTGAAGCGGGTATTGAAGAAATTTCAATCCGTTCAGTCTTTACATGTAATACAAAACATGGTGTATGTAAACACTGTTATGGCCGTAACTTGGCAACAGGTTCTGAAGTTGAAGTTGGGGAAGCAGTTGGTACAATTGCCGCTCAATCAATCGGTGAGCCTGGTACTCAGTTAACAATGCGTACTTTCCATACGGGTGGGGTTGCCGGAGATGATATTACTCAAGGTTTACCTCGTATCCAAGAGATCTTTGAAGCACGTAATCCTAAAGGGGTTGCCATTGTTTCTGAAGTTGCTGGAGAAGTTATTGAAATTTCTGAAGACGCAACGGATCGTACGAAAGAAGTTATTGTTAAAGGTATAACAGATACAAGAACATACAGCGTTCCTTATACATCTCGTATGAAAGTTGCTGAAGGTGACATTATCGAGCGTGGAACACCATTAACAGAAGGTTCAATTGAACCAAAACACTTATTAACAATTACTGATGTGTTAACTGTGGAAAACTACCTACTTAAAGAAGTACAAAAAGTGTACCGTATGCAAGGGGTAGAAATCGGCGATAAACATATCGAGGTAATGGTTCGTCAAATGTTACGTAAAGTTCGTATCATGGATCCAGGTGATTCTGATATCTTACCAGGTACATTGATTGATATTAATGAGTTTAAAGAACGTAACTACAATACTTTAGTAGCCGGTGGCACACCAGCAACTGGTCGTCCAGTGTTATTAGGTATTACAAAAGCGTCTCTTGAAACAAACAGTTTCTTATCAGCGGCTTCATTCCAGGAAACAACACGTGTGTTAACGGATGCAGCAATTCGCGGTAAGAAAGACCACTTACTTGGACTTAAAGAAAATGTTATCATCGGTAAGATTATTCCTGCCGGTACTGGTATGCCAAAATACCGTAACATGGAACCAAAAGAAGTGGGCGTTGCTAGCGAAAATGTTTACAGTATCAGTGACATTGAAGCACAAATGGCAGCAGCAGATGCATTAAAATCACAAGACTAATCAGAGTGGATAAAAAATCGTTTTGCTCTGAGTAACTGGAAGAGACCTCAAACAATCCGCTTTTTGGATTGCTTGAGGTCTTTGAAGTTACCGAAAGAGCAGATTGTAAAAGTCATTTCTCCCTAGGAAACTAGGTGAGAAATGGCTTTTTTATTATTTTAAAAAAAGAGTGATGATAATTAAACCAAATGTCAAAAAAGGAACAAATGGCAATCTTTGAATCTTTTTATTAAAGAGTATTTGGTAAAGTAATATAAAAATAATACCTGATAAAGAAGCGATTAAAATTATTTTTAAACAGACGACAAGTGGGAAGAATATTCCCCAAATAACTAAGAGTTTAATATCACCGCCACCAATGCTGTTAGGCAACAATAGAGTAAGTAAATAAAAGAAACTTAAAATTATTAAAGGTGTGGATAAACTGTGGACAGAAAAAGCGTGATTGAAATAAAAGAATAAAAGAGCAGTTAATGAGCCCGAATATAGAATGTTTGGTTCAACCAGTAGATAAAGGTAGTCAGTTAAGCTAAGTGTTAGTCCTGTTATCCACAGTATTAAGAGATATAAAGTATCTATGTGAATCCCGATAGTTAATTCAAACAGTATAACTGAACTCCCTGTTAATAACTCGAATAAACTGTGATAGAGGGGAATCTTCTGTTTGCAATGCCGACAGTTGTTCTTGTGGAAAACAAGTCGATAAAAGGGAACTAAATCTATGGGGCTCAGTGTTGCTTGGCAATGATCACATTCTGAGCGAGTAGAGACAAAGTTTTTATGAATGGGAATTCTTTTTGCTAATACACCTAAAAATGAACCAAGAATAATGCCGTAAAAAAAATAAAATATCATATGTTTTTCCTCCTTTAAAATATAATTTACGTAAAAAAGCACTTTTTCTTTTAAAAATCATAATATATTCAAGAAATTGTGCTATATTGTGTTTAATGGGATATTAGGAGAGAAAAAGAATGAAAAAGAAATGGTTATTGTTAATTCCTTTTTTGATTACTTTATTAGGTATGACAGGTTGTGGGAAAAAAGGAATCGATGGAGAAGAAGCCTCCAAATTATTTATTGAAAATTTTATTTATGAAAAAGAAGCAGATAAATTTACAGAAAATTTTGTTCAAGGTGATATTTTAAGTAAGCAATTGAGTATTATGACAGATGGTTTTCAAGAGAGTTTTTCAGAAGTGTTTGACCCTATTGCAGGAGCATTATCGACAAAAGAAAAAGAAGAAATTTCTTCTGGGTTGATGAAGGAAGTAAGGGAAAAAAGTAAATATGAATACACCGTTAAAGAAGAATCAAAGAATAGTATCAAAGTTACTTATAAAATTAAGGGATTTGATTATTCTGATTTAGTTGAAACAACGCTAAATGGTGTCTCTAAAGAAATTAAAAGAAGTAGCAGCCAAGAAGCCAATGAAATTAAGCGTATGATTCTAGTCTCTTTTTCGGAAGCCTTAAATAAGGGAAAAGCAATGGAGAAAGAAGCCAAAGTCTCAGTCAAATTTGAAAAAGAAAAGGGCAAATGGAAACTAGCTGATAAGCAGGATGAAACGTTAGAAGTGTTACTGTTAGCGTTTATTTCTGGCTATAATGATAAAGATGATTACAACAAAGAGATGACTAAAACCGTTAAACGTTCCGTCTCTCAAGCTGAAAGTACCCTTTAAATCATTTCATTGTCCACTACCTTTAAAAAGTGGTAGACTGAATATATTAAATCATGTAAGGAGAGTTTTAATTATGAGTAATGTAAAAACAAAAGAAGTACTGAACCAAACTGTTGCAGATTTGAGTCAATTTTCGGCTGTTATCCACCAAGCACATTGGTACATGCGTGGGACATCATTTTTAGCACTACATCCTAAAATGGACGAATTTATGGATGAAGTCAATGACTATCTTGATGTTGTGGCAGAAAGATTAATCACAATTGGTGGTAGCCCATTTTCGACCTTAAAAGAATTTTCTGAACAAACTAAAATCAAAGATGAAATTGGTTCTTATGATAAAACAATGACTGAGCGTTTATCAATTGTTTTAGAAGGGTTCCATTACTTAAGAAACCTTTGTACAGAGGGAATTGAAGTAACAGAAGCTGAAGGTGATCATGTGTCTCAAGATATCTTTATTGATATGAAAGGCAATATTGAGAAAACAATTTGGATGCTTCATGCTGAATTAGGAACTGCCCCTGAATTATAAAAATGATTAAAAGACTAGCTGATTGTCGCTAGTCTTTTTTGGTATTAAAAACTGTTATTAAGAGTACGTTAAACCTGTTTGTTTTCATTAATTATTTTAAGAAACTACCGATATAAGTAGTGAAGTTAATAATTAAGGGTGGGGGACTCGAGATGTCAAGATTAAAGAAAGTTGTTTCTGTGATGTTAGTTATTATTGGAATCACAGGTTTTGTGGTAGAAGCAAAAATGATGACGATTGGGAAAAAAAAGAAAGATGTCATAACGATTGCTAAGCAGTATGAGGTTCAATCAACAACTAAAGAAAAAGTCGTTCTTAGTTCAGAAACAGAGGATAAAAAAGAAAGCAGTTCTTCGACCGAGGAAACAAAAGAACCAGAGAAGAAAGAAGAAGTCAAAGAACCTGAAAAACCGGTAGAAGAAGTTAAGTCAGTGGTTGAAATTGTCGAGCCTGTGAAAGAAGAAGTCATAGAGGAAGTTGTTGAAGAAAGACGAATGGTGGAAAAAACACCACAATACATGCCAAATAGTTTAGGGATTAACGGAATTTATCGTAACTACTTACCAATTGGTCGGGGAAATCATGTGGAAGTGGTGGAACAATATATTAATGGTGGTAACTTAATTGCTGCTGTGGGTTCTTATAATCCTTATGAAAATCAAACTACTTATTTTGGTGGGCACAACCCGGGAATCATGGATTATATGGAACAGAATCTAAGTATCGGATCTATCGTAACGGTAACGGATGGCAACGGACGACCTTTTGAATACCGAGCTGTAGATTACACGATTGTGGATATTTACGGTGAGGGTGTTCTTAGTTCAATCGGCATGAGCGCGATTGATTTGTATGAATTTGGTAGTGGTCAAAGGTCTCTAGCGATTCAGTACTGTTTATCTAGTAATGATTTAATGGTGATGTGGTATTTACTACCTTTATTTTAAATAAAAGAGACTGTGACATATGTCACAGTCTCTTTTACAAACTAAACGGTGTTACAGAAGTAGCTTCTTATTTCTTGAAGCTGAACACTTCTGTCACAACCTCTTATTTTTTTCGTTTCGTAAGAAAGATATAGTAACCACTAAATGAAGCTATCCCAAATACAAATAGTAGACTTCCTGGAATAATTCCTGGTGGTAAGAAAGATAATGCAATCGTATGTTTTCCTTTTGGCACATCAAAAGTTAGGAAAGCATCTTTAAAGTCTTTTGTTTTAACTTTTTGGCCATCGATTTTAGCTGTCCAGCCTTTGTCGTAAGGAATGGTTGTCATTAAAACTTGGTCTTCTGGGTTTTCCACAGTAGCGGTTGCTTTTCTGCCAGAAACCTTGAAATCAAGTCCGTGATTGTTAATTTCCTTCATGGCACTTTGATATTTGTTGGTATCCATTAAAACAACAGGTGGATCGATTAAATCCACATCTTTTGTTCCATATAGTTCTAACGTAAAACGAAGGGTGGAATCTTTTTCAAAGTAACCTAGATTATAATATTGACCAGTAATATTGATTTGGCTCTTATAGTTGGTTCCTTGAGAGCGAATCGTGGCACTAGAGCTTTCGATTTGTGAGAAATCACTTGGGAATAAGCTCAAGTATGCTTGGTTACCAGCTGGTACGAAAATATCGTAATCTATGGTTTTAGCAATATTAGGTTTAATCTCTTTAAAAGAAACTCGGTTATTTTCTTTGTAAACAATCGTCGTGTTTTTACTATCCACAAGTGTTGGTTTAGTAAAACTAAAGTACGTATCATTGTAGTTAGACAGCTGATTAATTAAGGCTGTTTGAGCTCCTAAATTATCATTTTTAGGGAACTTGGTTTTGTAAAGATTCTCGTTTGTTAGAACACCTAAAGGCATAGCATATTCATTTTCATAGAGTTGATATTTTCCTGCTTTACCAGTGGATTCAAAGCCAAACTTATTTACTGGTTGGTCACTGATATTGTGTTTAATACCAACTAAACTATCCATGAATAGCGTATTATTTTGATATCTTGTATTCAGGCTTGTCCCTCTTGATCTATAACCAAGATCATTTAAGAAAGTAGATGAATGGCGATTTCTAATAGATGAAAACATACTAACACCACTGAATCCGTAATTAAAGCTATCATTTGAAGAGATAGGAGCAAGCGATTCTAAGCGGTAAAACGTGTCCTTATTCGCATCATCTGCTTTATCAACTAATTTTTTATAGTTAGGATAAGGTTCAGAATACAAACTTCTGGAAGCATAATTCCAATCTTTTAAAATGCCGTTCAGCATATAAGATGTGTTTAGGAAAGCTTCACCTGAAACCATCAATAATAAAATAATCGTTAATTTCTTCCCAGATAATTTTTTTAATTGGAAAAAGATGATTGCTGTTAAATAAAGTAAAACAAAGAGAATAGTTACCAGTAATTGAGTGAGTGTCGCAAATTCATAACTGTCTTTTGGTGCCGTCAATTTAGCAAGGACAAAAAGAATCGGTAGAATTAAGGCGATACTGACTAAAGCACCGTTGTCGTCTTTAGTGAATTTTTCCCAGCCGTAGCCAGCTAACATCACAACTAAGAAAGAGAATAAAAAGCTAAATCTAAAAAGGAACATGTTCGGTGCATGCATGCCATGCCAAAATAGATTCAGTGGCTCTAAATAAAAACTAGCAATTAGTAAGACAAAAATCGAGCCATAAGCTAATTTTTGAGTTAATTTTACTTTTTTAGTTACAAAGTAAAAAATACAGAAAATCAGTGGCAAGAGTCCAACATAGATAAAGGGAATCGAACCGTATTTGGTTGTATCAAAGACCCCAACCATGTTTTTAATCACAATATCCCAAAAGGCAGTGGCTTCTGTTTTAAATTTTGTCATTTCTGATAATGTTTCACCGTTCGTTTTTAAATCAAGAAAGGCAGGTAAAATCATAATCATTGAACTGAGACCAGCTAAGATGGAAGTAATGAAATAAGGAACGATGGCTTTTTTATATTCCTTTGGTTTGGTTGCTAATCGAGCAAAGAAGTAGCAAACCGAAAAGATTCCAATCATAAAGCCAAAATAAAAGTTAGAGATAAATAATAACAAGTAGCTGACAAACAGTAACTTAGATTTACCATTGTCCATCACGCGATTTATCCCTAAAATAACTAAAGGTAAGTACATAAAAATGTCTAGCCACATAATCAACTCAGAATGAGCGGTGATAAATGACATCAGTGCATAAGAAACACTTAACGTCACATGAGACCACTGTGGTATTTTGTAAGTATTTTTAGCATAATACCAAAAGGCGAAACCCGCGCTCCCAATTTTAATTAGGGTTAATAGATAAAGTGCGTCTGGGATGTTTTCATTGTTAAAGAAGAAAACAATTGGCGTAAAGATACCACCCAAGTAATAAGAAATCAAGGACCAATAATTAAGCCCAAGTGACGCATTCCACGTGTAAAAGATACTTTGGTCCCCGTGAAGTACGTTGTTGAAGCTAGCATGGAAATTTGAAAATTGGGAAAAGGCATCACTGGCTAGAACACTGCGATCACTGCCCCAATATATTCCAAGACTAAGGTAGACAAACATCATGATGAAAAAGGGGATGGCAAAGGCTGCAAGGCCATATTTTCCTTCACGTTTAAAATAATTTTTTAGTTGATTAAAATTCAATTGAGTATTCCTCCGTTTTTGGTGAATTAACTTCTTTATTTTATCATAGGCAAGGAAAAAAAGACAAAGAGACAAAAGCCTCTTTATCTTTTTAGTTTCTAATTTGACCATTGCCGTAAATAATGTATTTTGTACTGGTTAATTCATTTAATCCCATGGGACCTCTGGCATGTAGTTTCTGAGTACTAATCCCAATCTCTCCACCAAAACCAAAGACACTGCCATCTGTAAAACGAGATGAAGCATTCACATAAACGGCTGCCGCATCAATTTGTTTTAAGAACGTTTGAGAGGTCGTATAGTTTTCAGTGACAATCACTTCTGAATGATGAGTGGTGTATGTATCAATGTGATCAATAGCTTCTTCCAGTGACTGAACCACTTTAACAGCTAAGATGAAATCATTAAATTCTGTCGCAAAATCTTCTTCTGTAGCGAGAGTACTTACTTTAATAAATTTTCTAGCCGTTTCATCGGCTCTGATTTCGACTTTGAAGACTTCTAACGCTTTTTCTAATTGTGGGAGAAAGACATCAGCGATATCTTCGTGAACAACCACTGTTTCTGTTGAGTTACACACAGAAGGACGTTGGCATTTACCATTAATCACAATTTCAAGTGCCATCTTTAAATCTGCGTCTTTATCCACATACACATGACAATTACCTGTGCCAGTTTCAATCACAGGAACGGTTGCTGTTTGAACCACTGTTTGAATTAATTTAGCCCCGCCTCGTGGAATTAAAACATCTAAGTAACCATTTAACTGCATAAACTCTTTAGCCGTTTCGCGAGAGGTATCCTCAATTAATTGGATACATTCTTTTGGTAGTTCAACCATTTCAAGTGCTGTTTGCATAGAAGTAACGAGGGCTTGATTAGAATGGAAGGCTTCTTTTCCACCTCTAAGAATAATGGCGTTGCCTGCTTTGAAACAAAGACTTGCCGCATCAGTTGTCACATTTGGGCGTGCTTCATAAATGATCCCAATGACACCTAGAGGAACGCGTTGTTTACCAATCATCAAATCATCTTCGTTTTTCCACATCTTATCCACAGTTCCGATTGGGTCACTTAAACCGATGATGGTTTCAATATCAGAACACATGGTATCAATTCGTTCTGAGGTTAGTAATAAGCGGTCAATCATCGCCTCAGGTAAATTTGTTTCCTTAGCGTTTAAAATATCTTGTTGATTGGCGGCTAAAAGAGTAGGTTTATCCATTTTTAGTTGTTGAATGATTTCTTTAAGTGCCTGATTTTTTACAGTTGTTGAAGCCGTTCCTAAAAAACGGGCCGCTTGTTTCGCTTTTTTTCCTAAAGTTATTAAATAATTGTTCATCTTAATCCTCCTTTGAAGAATGAGTGTCACTGGCAAAGAGTGTACCGATTTTTTTACCTTCTAAAATATCAAAAATAATACTTGGGTTTTTACCATTAGCCAGAACCATTTGGCTATCACGGTGAAACACATGTTCAGCAGCTTTTAGTTTACTAGACATACCACCTGTTCCAAAACGGCTTCCTGCGCCATCTGCGGAGTTTTCTAAGGATTGATTAATCTCAGTGATACGGTTATAAAGAACCGCGTCTGGGTTGGTTTGTGGGTTATCAGAAAAGAAACCATCGATATCAGAAAGCATGATTAACAAATCGGCATCTGAAAGGGAAGCCACAATGGCTGAAAGTTGGTCGTTGTCCCCAAATTTAGTTAAGTGGTCCAATTCATCCACAGCCACACTGTCATTTTCATTCACAATAGGAATGACTTTCATGGAGACTAACTCATATAAGGTATTGATGACGTTAGCACGGCTTTCAGGATAATCCACCACATCACGGGTGAGTAGAACTTGAGCTGAGATTTGGTGATAATGTTGGAAACGTTGATTATATATTTTGATTAATTCAGATTGTCCAATCGCGGCAGCTGCTTGTTGTTTAGCAATAGATGAAGGTCGTTTATTCAGTCCTAACAGGTTAAGACCAGCACCAATTGCCCCAGATGAGACTAAAATAACTTCGTAACCTTGGTTATTAAGAGAGGTTAAAGTGAAGGCGATTTGATCAATAGCTCGAAGATTAATTTTTCCATTGGGTAAAATTAATGAACTAGTGCCTACTTTTACTACAATACGTTTGACTGATTCAATAGATGTTCGACTCATATTATCTTCCTTTTTTACTGCGATTTTTTAAAGACGGATTCTTTGTGAAATTTAGTCGTCTTTAGTCTCATAATTTTACCCCATTTCCTTTGTGGATACCACTTATTAAGTAGGGCAATCAAATAAGTTTAATAAACGTATCATTTTTGTTATGATAGATAGGAAGATCGCAACAATAAATCACCCTATTTTTTGATAGATAAACCAAGGTTTTATGGGTAAAAAATCATATCTAAAAAAAGTGATTGACTTTTAAAAGAAAGAGCATATAATTCATCTTGTTTGTATTTTTGAAAAAGTGAAAATGTTTTGTTGAAAGCGAGGAATAAAAGAAGTGAGTCAGAAGTTGACCAAAGAGAATATTGATACGTTTAAAGTTGGTGGGGCGCTCATCGCTATGGGTGTTGTTTATGGAGATATTGGGACAAGTCCACTGTATGTAATGAAAGCTATTATTGAAGGTAATGGCGGTTTAGCCAATGTATCTACAGATTTTATTTTAGGCTCAGTTTCCTTAATATTTTGGACACTAACCTTATTAACATCTGTCAAATATGTCATGATTGCTTTAAATGCGGATAATCATGGTGAAGGTGGTATTTTTTCTCTTTATACATTAGTAAAAAAATCAGGGAAATATTTGTTATTTCCAGCAATGATTGGTGGGGCGACGCTTTTAGCTGATGGGGTATTAACACCAGCGGTTACAGTGACAACTGCTATTGAAGGTTTGCGGGGGATTCCGATATTTTATGATGCTTTTGGGGATAATCAGCATGTGATTGTTGTAATCACGATGGTTATCATTTTTGGTTTATTTATGATTCAACGTTTAGGAACACAAAAAGTGGGAACCGCCTTTGGTCCAATTATGTTGGGCTGGTTCACCTTTTTAGCGGTGATGGGATTAGTCAATTTTGCAGGTAATTTAAGTGTTTTACGTGCTCTTAACCCATATTACGCGTTCCATTTGTTATTTTCAGACGAGAATAAAGCCGGTATCTTTATTTTAGGAAGTGTGTTCTTAGCGACTACTGGGGCAGAGGCGTTGTATTCTGACTTGGGACATGCCGGTCGTAAAAATATTCGAATGAGCTGGCCATACATCAAAGTCTGTTTAACATTAAACTACTTTGGGCAAGCAGCTTGGTTAATTAGTGTGAAAGACAATCCAGTCTACCAAGACATGAAATTATTAAACCCATTCTTTAGAATGATGCCACAATCAATGGCTGTTATTGGTGTGCTATTTGCCACATTAGCAGCAATCATCGCCTCTCAATCATTGATTTCAGGATCATACACCTTGGTTTCAGAAGCGATTAAATTACGCTTATTACCAAGAATGAAAATTATTTATCCAACCGATCAAAAAGGTCAATTGTATATTCCGGCTGTTAATACATTATTAATGTTAGGCTGTTTAACGATTGTTGTGACGTTTAGAACGTCCGCACATATGGAATCAGCTTATGGTTTAGCCATTACGATTACTATGTTAATGACAACCTTCTTATTACTGTTCTATCTATTGCAACGTGGCGTACCTAAAGTACTTGCTTATTTAACCTTTATCTTCTTTGGTTTAATTGAGAGTATTTTCTTTATTTCAAGTGCGACTAAGTTTTTACATGGTGGGTATGTGGCTGTTTTAATGGCGGTGGTTATTTTAGCAATCATGTTAATTTGGCACCGTGGAAATGTCATCACAGAACGTGAGTCAGATCGGGTTTCTGTTTGTGATTACAAAGAACAATTGAAAGCACTAAGTCAAGATCCAAGCTTGCCACAATATCAAACCAACATTGTTTTCTTAACAACGAAAATCAAAGGGCATCAAGTTGGACGAGAAATCATGTATTCGATTTTAGATAAACGACCTAAAAAGGCTAAAGTTTATTGGTTTGTAAATGTGTTTGTTACAGATGAGCCATATACAAATGAATATTACGTAGATATGATGGGAACTGATTATATTGTGAACGTTCAATTACGACTTGGTTTTAGAATGAATCAAGAAGTGAATGTTTACTTGCGCCAAATAGTGAATGATTTAATGGCAGAAGGTAAGTTACCAAAACAACCACAAAAATATTCAATTATTAAAGACCGTGAAGTCGGCGATTTTGCCTTTGTTTTAATTAGAGAAGAATTAACGCGTGTTACGTCATTAAGTACAATTGATACTATTGTAATGCAACTTAAACTAGGTATTAAAAAAATGGCCTTTGACCCAGCGAGATGGTTTGGTCTAGAATACAGCGACGTAATTGTGGAGCATGTTCCATTAATCATCGGAGACAAAAAAGAAGTCACAGGACTAAAACAAGTCCAAGTGGATGACTTTGATGAAGAAGACGATTAATCAGAGTGAATAAAAATAGAGTGGTGAAAATGGCGTTTAGCTCTGAGCAACTGGAGGAAATTAAAAATAATTCGCGCTTTTTGAATTAATTTTAATTTTTGAAGTTGCCGAAGGAGCTGCCATTTGAACCCGAACTACAACAGAGTGATGAAAATGGCGTTTTGCTCCAAGCAACTGGAGGAAACCAGAAACAGTAAGAACCAATCAAAAAATGATTGGTTCTTACTGTTTTATTGTTATTAGAGCAGACAACCTCATAAAATATTAAGAATTTTTCCTCCCTAAGTCCCTTTATATTTTCACTCGTATCATGTAGGATAGAACAGATAAAGAAAGTAAAGGATGAGTGTTAGTGTCAAAAATTAGAGGTTTTGAGAAAGTATCAACATTTAAGGATATTAATTTACCAGTGCGTGCCACAAAGCAAGCAGCAGGTTATGATTTTGAAGCAGCAGAAGAGATTGTGGTTCCATCAATTTGGAAATCAGGCATCGCAACCGCTCTAAAAGCAGCGTTTAATAAAGAAGACATCTTAATGGATGAAAAAACATTAAAACAAGTTAAACCCGTTTTAGTACCAACAGGGATTAAGGCTTATATGGGAGAAGAAGAATTTTTACAATTATGTAATCGTTCAAGCAATCCTTTGAAGAATTTCTTATTATTAGGTAACGGTGTGGGTGTCATTGATAGTGATTACTATAATAACGATGCCAATGAAGGTCACATTATGTTCCAATTTTTAAATTTTGGATTAAAAGATTTAACGATTAAAAAAGGGGAACGTATTGGACAAGGCATTTTCTTACCATTCTTAAAAGCGGACAATGACCATTCAGAGACTGACCGAACAGGCGGTTTTGGTTCATCTGGTAAATAAAGTAAAAGTTCTTAAAAAAGTCATCCTTTTTCTTAAAGGATGACTTAATTGTATGCTAAAATGTGAGTAGACTTGTTAATAAACGAGTCTAATTTATAAAGATAAATAACAAAAGTGAGGGATATTGTAGTGGCGAAGAAAAAGAAAAATGAATTTGTCTGCCAAGAATGTGGTTATGTTTCGCCAAAATATTTAGGGCGTTGTCCTAACTGTGGCAATTGGAACTCATTAGTAGAGGAAATAATTCAAGAAAAACCAACGCGTCATAGTCGAGTGAGTTTATCTGGAACAACAACTAAACCTGAGCGATTGGATGAGGTTGTTTTTCAAAAAGAGCAACGAGTAAAGACTGAATTAGAAGAATTAAACCGTGTTTTAGGTGGCGGTGTTGTCCCTGGTTCAATGGTTTTAATCGGTGGTGATCCTGGAATTGGTAAATCAACACTATTACTACAAGTTTCTCAACAACTTAGTAAATTAGATGATAATGTTCTGTATGTGTCAGGTGAAGAAAGTGCCCAACAGATTAAAATGCGCGGGGAACGTTTAAGTGCCACAGACAATCACTTTTATGTGTACGGGGAAACGGATATGGGATTGATTAGACAAACAATTGAGCATCTGAAACCGAATTATGTGGTGATTGACTCGATTCAAACCATGATTCACCCAGAAATTACCAGTGCGGCAGGTAGTGTGAGCCAAGTTAGAGAAACAACGGCTGAGTTGATGCAAATTGCGAAAACCAATCAAATTACGATTTTTATTGTCGGGCATGTGACTAAAGAAGGTTCTTTAGCTGGTCCAAGAATGTTGGAGCACATGGTAGACACAGTTCTTTATTTTGAAGGAGAGAGACATCACACCTTTAGAATTTTAAGAGCGGTTAAAAATCGTTTTGGCTCAACGAATGAAATCGGTATCTTTGAGATGAAACAAGAAGGATTAGTTGAAGTTAGAAACCCTTCCGAAGCTTTTTTAGAAGAGCGACTAGCTGATGCGACAGGTTCTGCCATTGTTTGTTCTATGGAAGGGACGCGCCCGATTTTAGCAGAAGTTCAAGCGCTGATTACACCGTCCGTTTTTGGAAATGCCCAACGAACAGCAGCTGGTTTAGATCGCCATCGTGTTTCCTTAATCATGGCAGTCTTAGAAAAAAGAGCAGGCTTAATGTTACAAAATCAAGATGCTTATTTGAAAGCTGCAGGTGGCGTGAAATTAGATGAGCCGGCCATTGATTTAGCGATTGCGGTTAGTATTGCTTCAAGTTACAAAGATAAAGGAACTTCACCTTATGAATGCTTTATTGGTGAGATTGGTTTGACAGGTGAAGTCAGACGAGTGAATCGAATTGATCAGCGTGTATCAGAAGCTAAAAAACTTGGCTTTAAAAAAATATATGTTCCTAAGAATAATTTGCAAGGTTGGAAAGCACCAAAAGGAATCGAAATTATTGGTGTATCCACTGTTTCAGAAACGTTAAGGCAAGTGTTCAAGTAGGAAAGGAGGAAAAGAAAGATGCAAAAAAAGATATTTTATGTAGTTATGGCAGTTATTGGCTTTAGTCTAGGAATGACCATTGTCCCTTCTGTCTGGGCATTATTTGATTTAGATTTTAATCAATGGTTAAACAACGGTGTAACGAATGGATTGATTGGTGCAATTATTTTTATTATTATTTCTACGTTTACCTTTCGTTATGTGGGTCGTGCCCTTAAAAAAGCTGAAAAATTTATTAGTGAACAAAGCTTACAAGATTTAGTCTTTGGAAGCTTAGGGGTGATTATTGGGTTATTATTAGGGGCCTTAGTTTCAATTCCCTTGTACTCATTAAAAATTGCTTTTCTTCATATTTTACTTCCAACTTTAATCATGTTAACACTTGGTTATTTTGGGTTTAGAGTAGGAACGACTAAAACAGATGAGTGGCGTAAGTTATTTGCGCCAAAACCTAAAAAAGGTACCGAGGATATTTTAGAGCGTAAAGTGACAGATAATTTTAACAAATACAAAATTTTAGATACCAGCGTTATTATTGATGGCAGAATTTATGATGTCGCAAAAACTGGTTTCATCGAAGGAACCTTACTTATTCCAAACTTTGTCTTGTATGAATTACAGTATATTGCTGACTCAGGCGATAGTTTAAAACGTGTTCGTGGTCGTCGTGGGTTAGATATTTTAAATGCGCTTCAAAAAGAAGATGGTATTTCTGTAGAGATGTATGAAGGTGATTTTGATGATGTCCAAGAAGTGGATAGCAAGTTAATTAAACTAGCCAAATTATTAGATGGTATCGTGGTAACCAACGACTATAACTTAAATAAAGTTAGTGAGTTTCAAAATGTGCCAGTCTTTAATATTAATGCCCTAGCGAATGCGATTAAGCCAGTGGTCATCCCTGGTGAGACAATGGATGTTTTAGTGATGAAAGACGGAACGGAAAGACAACAAGGTGTGGCTTATCTAGATGATGGAACCATGGTTGTTGTTGAGGACGGCAAACACTTTATGAACCAACGAATTAACGTCATTGTGACAAGTGCTCTTCAAACAGCTGCCGGTCGAATGATCTTTGCAAAGCCTTCTCATTCACAAACAACGATAAATAATGAAACAAAAGCTAATAACTAGTGGATTGTACCTTTACTATTTAGACAAATGAGGGTAAAATTTAAGCATAACAGCTAAGAACTGAAATAGACATATGAAGGATGGTAATTTTCATGACAAAAAAAGTACGTGTAAGATACGCACCAAGCCCAACAGGACATCTACACATCGGTAATGCCAGAACAGCATTATTCAACTATTTATATGCAAGACACCACGATGGTGATTTTGTAATTCGTATCGAGGATACAGACCAAAAACGTAACATCGAAGACGGAGAAAAAAGCCAATTAGAAAACTTAGCATGGTTGAACATGGATTGGGATGAGTCACCTGAAAAACCAGGTAAATACGGACCATACCGCCAATCAGAAAGATCAGACATTTACTTACCATTAGTCGATCAATTATTAGCAAGTAATTTAGCTTATAAATGTTACTGTACAGAAGAAGAATTAGAAGCAGAACGTGAATCTCAAAAAGCACGTGGCGAAATTCCTCGTTACAACGGTAAATG
Organism: Vagococcus hydrophili; assembly: GCF_011304195.1. Taxonomy (NCBI): domain Bacteria; kingdom Bacillati; phylum Bacillota; class Bacilli; order Lactobacillales; family Enterococcaceae; genus Vagococcus; species Vagococcus hydrophili. Next base: position 1,528,138 of record NZ_CP049887.1, read on the forward strand.
TGCCAGCCTTTCAGTTGAAGAGCAAGTAGCTAAAGAAGCAGAAGGTATTACACCAGTTATTCGTTTCCGCGTTCCTAAAAATCGTTCATATAGTTTTGATGACATGGTTAAAGGACATATTACCTTTGAATCAGACAGCGTAGGTGGAGATTTCGTTATTCTAAAACGTGACGGTATGCCAACTTATAACTTCGCTGTTGCTGTGGATGATTATATGATGAAAATTACGCATGTTTTACGTGGGGATGATCACATTGCTAACACACCAAAACAATTAATGGTTTATGAAGCCTTTGGATGGGAAGCACCTGAATTTGGTCACATGACATTAATTATTAACAGCGAAACAGGTAAAAAACTAAGTAAACGTGATGAAACGATTTTACAATTTATCGAACAATACCGTGACTTAGGTTACTTACCAGAAGCAATGTTTAACTTTATCAGTTTATTAGGTTGGTCACCAGTTGGAGAAGAAGAAATCTTCTCTGAAGAAGAATTCATCAAGATGTTTGACTCAGCTCGTTTAGGTAAATCACCAGCGGCCTTTGATAACAAAAAACTTGAGTGGATTAGTAACCAATACATGAAAAAATTAGACCGTGCTGACATGGCTCAAAAAGCTTTACCATATTTAGTGGATGCTAAATTAGTTGAAGAAAATCCATCAGCAGAAAAATTAGCATGGGTAGAAGAATTAGTTTCTCTTTACCAACCACAAATGAGTTATGCAGGTGAAATTGTTGAATTATCAACACTTTTCTTCAATGATACATTAACATTAAATGATGAAGCAAAAGAAGTTTTAGCTGGCGAAACAGTCTCACAAGTACTAGAAGCATTTGCTAAACAAATTGCTGAATTAGAAGAATTTGATGCGGCAAATATCAAAGCAAGTATTAAAGCTGTTCAAAAAGAAACAGGTGTAAAAGGTAAAAACTTATTTATGCCAATCCGTGTAGCTGTCAGTGGACAAATGCATGGTCCTGAATTAGCAGAAACAATTATGCTTTTAGGAAAAGAAAAAGTGTTAGATCATATTAAACAATCAAGTAAATAAATACGTTGAAAAGAAGAGTAGCTTAGCTTGTTGATTTAGAGAGCTCATGGGTGGTGAAAGTGAGAGAATAAGCTAAGTGAAGTGCCTCTTTGAGTAGTTTTAGTGAAATATAGTAGCTAAAAACGAGTGATAATCGTTAACTTATCAAAAGGTAAAAGGAAGAGTCTTTCTTTTTACGAATAAAAGTGGAACCACGTGAAAACGTCTTTTAGTTGAGTAGACTAAAGGGCGTTTTTTTATTGTAAAAAAAGTGAAGGAGCTAATCATTATGAAAATTTACAATACCTTAACTCGTTCTAAAGAAGAATTTAAAACCATTGAGCCAGGAAAAGTTCGTATGTACTTGTGTGGCCCAACAGTCTATAACTATATTCATGTAGGAAATGCCAGAAGTACAGTGGCGTTTGATACAGTCCGTCGTTATTTAGAATACAAGGGCTATGAAGTCAATTATGTTTCTAATTTTACAGATGTTGATGATAAAATTATTAACCGTGCCAAAGAAGAGGGCGTCACAGCTAAAAATATTGCGGATAAATACATTGATGCTTTTACAGAAGATACCACTAAGTTAAATGTGAAACCAGCATGTGTTCATCCGCGTGTCATTGATCATATTGATGAAATTATCGAATTTGTTGCAGCCTTAATTGAAAAAGGGTATGCTTATGAATCTCAAGGGGATGTTTACTACCGTGCCCGTAAATTTAAAAATTATGGTCAACTAAGTAATAAAAGTATAGATGAATTAGAAGTGGGTGCTAGTCAACGTACGGGAGACGAGCAAGCAAAAAAAGAAGATCCGTTAGATTTTGCTTTATGGAAATCAGCAAAAGAAGGAGAAGTTTCTTGGACATCACCATGGGGAGCGGGACGCCCAGGCTGGCACATCGAGTGTTCAGTGATGGCATCTAAGCACTTAGGTGAAACGATTGACATTCATGCAGGGGGGCAAGATTTAGAGTTTCCTCATCATGAAAATGAAATCGCCCAAAGTGAAGCCAAAACAGGCCAAACATTTGCTAATTATTGGATGCACAATGCGTATTTAACAGTTGGTGAAACTGGGGAAAAAATGAGTAAATCATTGAAAAATTTTGTGACAGCTCACGAATTAATGGAAGAAGTTGATCCAGAAGTGGTCCGTTTTGCTTTAGCCACAACTCATTACAGACGCCCAATGCCTTTTAATGACATTATCTTAAAAGAAGCAGAAACAAATCTTTCTAAGATTAAAGGAAGCTACAACAATGGCTCTTTCCGACTAGAATCAGCTAAAGACTCAACTGAAGATGATGAAGACTACTTAAAAGAGTTAACGTTAATTAAGAGTCAATTTGAAGAAGGTATGGATGACGATTTCAATACAGCTAATGGAATTACAGCTGTCTACAACTTAGTTAAATGGTTGAATGCTTATTTTGAAAAAAATAGCGTGTCAAAAGTCGTGATAGAACAAGCTCAAAGTTTATTAGTTGAATTAATGGCTGTCTTTGGAATTGAGTTAGGTCAAAAAGAAGTTTTAGATAGTGAAATTGAAGCGTTAATCGAAGAGCGAAATGAAGCTAGAGCTAATAAAGATTTTAAACGCAGTGATGAAATTCGTGACACGTTGAAAGAACAAGGGATTATTTTAGAAGATACCGCACAAGGTGTGAGATGGAGTAGAATTTAATGAGTGAAAAGAAAGATTATTCTCTTTTAAGTGGTTTGACGTTAGCTTATGTAGGGGATGCGATTTATGAAATTTATATTCGCGATTTTTTAATTAGATCCGGTCAAACCAAACCTAATCAAATGCACCGCATGGCAACGCATTATGTGTCAGCTAAAGCCCAACATTATTTGATTGAAGAAATGATTAAAGAGGAAATTTTAACAGAGCAAGAAACGTTGATTTATAAAAGAGGTCGAAATGCTAAGAGTCATACGAGCGCTAAAAATACATCAGTTTTTGTGTATAGAGCGTCTACAGGCTTTGAAGCACTAATGGGGTATTTACACCTAACAGATCAAAAAGAACGCCTAGAAGAGCTAATTACATGGTCTATTAAAAGGATAGGGGAAAAGAATGAAAAATAAACGTGAGAGACAAGAAAAAATAGCGGAGCCAGTATCATTAGAAGATGTGGTATTTGGTATTCATGCGACAATTGAAGCTTTGCAAGCAAGACGAGGCAATAAATTGTTTATCCAAGAAGATTTGAAGAGTCACCGAATCGAAGAGCTAAAAAGCTTAGCACAAGAATTTTCAGTTCCAGTTATTTGGGCACCTAAATCAAAATTAGATGAGATGACAAATAAAGAAAATCATCAAGGCATTGTGATGAAAATAACGCCTTATGAGTATTTATCTTTAGATGAGTTATTGTCAAAAAGTAAAGATAAGGAAAGTCGTTTCTTTTTAATATTAGATAGTATTGTGGACCCTCATAACTTAGGTTCAATTATGAGAACGGCTGACGCAGTAAATGTAGACGGGATTATAATTCCTAAACACCGTGCTGTAGGAATTACACCAGTTGTTGTTAAGACGTCAACTGGCGCGGTAGAGCATGTTCCAGTAGCTCGTGTAACAAATCTAAGCCAAACCATCAAAAAACTAAAAGAAGATAATATTTGGATTTTTGGGACTGATATGGAAGGAACGGATTATACAGATTGGAACGTTTCTGGTGATATCGCCCTTGTGATTGGTAACGAAGGTAAAGGCATGGGAGCGGCTCTTAAAAAAGAGATGGATGAGATGATTACGATTCCAATCGAAGGTCATGTTCAAAGTCTTAATGCCGGTGTAGCTGCGGGACTTTTAATGTATGAAGTTTTTAGAAAGCGTAGAAATTAGGATATGGAGACAGTAAAGTGAAACGTCAGGTGCTGTTTGTAGATGGTTACAATATGATTGGAGCTTGGCCTTTTCTTGATAAATTAAAAAAACAAGAAAAATTAGCCGATGCGAGAGATCAACTTTTATTTATGCTATCAAACTACGCAAAGTACGAAGGTATTGAAGTGATTGTGGTCTTTGATGCCCAATTTGTACCAGGTATTCAACAAGTGTATGATGAATACGGCGTCACAGTTATTTTTACAAAAGAAGAAGAAACAGCAGATACCTATATAGAGCGTGAGGCAGGGGGAAAAATAAACCCACTGACTCATGTTCGGGTGGCGACAAGTGATATGGCGGAGCAGTGGATTATTTTCTCAAGAGGTGCGTTAAGAGTCTCAGCAAGAGAGCTATACAAGGCGATTAAGACATCGGAGAAAAAAATTCAAGCAGATACAGAAGAGTATAAATTTCAGAGTTATCGACGCAATAGTCCTTGGTCTGGCTCACAGCTTGAACATCTTCAACAAATTTACGATGAATTAGATAACTAATGAATACGAAAGAGAACCTTAGTTCTCTTTCGTATTTTGTTATTTAATGGTACGATTTTTATACAGAAGAGGGAAGCATTTCTTTTTGAAGGAGACGTGTAAAAATGAATGAAAGTGAAGTTATACTAAAGAGAGCAAAATTAGGTTGTAATGATTCTTTTGAAGTGCTGTTTAATCAATATGTTCCAATTGTTTTGAAACAACGCAATAATTATTATCTAAGAGAATTTGATTTAGACGACTGGCTTCAAGAAGGGCGCTTAGTTTGTTATCAGTCACTCCGGAAATTTGATGATAGTAAGAATGTCACATTTGGTTTATTCTTTAAAATGAATTTTAACCGACATGTCATTAGCTTACTAAGGCACCAAGAGGCACAAAAAAGACAGATTTACCGCTACACAGATTCTCTAGATTCACAAATGAATACCTTTGGAGAATGTATTAGCCGGGGTATGGAAGATTTTCGAGCAGATACAAGTATTAAGTACATATTTGTTAGAGAGCAGCTAGAAGATTTACCGGATCAGCTGTCAAATTTTGAGAAAAAAATTTATTACGATACTTTATTAGGACTGGATATTGAGGAAATATCAAAAAACACAGATATTTCACAGAGAAAAATTTTATTTGGCTATAACCGCGTAAAAGTAAAATTGAAAAAACAAATCGTATAATAAAGGACATTTCTCTCTTCTTTAATCAAAAAATAAAGATTAAAAATGTAAGTTAATAATTAAAATTAGATGAATCTATTGCCAAAGTATGTGTATTATGATAAAATTTGAAGTTTTTTGTAAAATATGTTACAATGGTAATCGAGGTGAGTTGGATGGCAGCGAGTATTTTAACAATCAAAGAAGAGCTAGAGAACAAAATAGGTAGTCGAATTACTTTAGTCGCACAGACAGGTAGAAAACGACAAACTGAACGTAGTGGTATATTATCAGAAACATATCCTTCTGTATTTATTGTCGATTTAGATCAGGATGAGAACGCATTTGAAAGAGTATCATATAGCTATACTGATATTTTAACTCGTGCTGTAGAGGTCCAATTTTCAGATAACATGCAAGAAGAAATTATAGGATAATTATAACCAATCGAAGAATCATTACTTAGTTGTAATGATTCATCACATATAAAATAAAAAAGATTGCTACTTTATTTAAAGAGTCAGTCTTTTTTTGTTTTTAGAAAGGGGAATTGGATGATAAACGTATTATTTGTTTGTTTAGGTAATATTTGCAGATCAACCATGGCTGAAGCTGTTTTTCGTGATAAAGTCGTAAAAGCGGGGTTAGAGAATGAGATTCATATCTCATCAGCTGCAACAGGTAGTTGGAATCTAGGGGATGCGCCGTACAAAGGAACCAAAGAGGTGCTTGATAGAGAAAAGATTAGTTATGAGGGGATTTACTCAACTAAAATAACGGATGAAGAGTTTAACACCTATGATTATATTATTGGGATGGATGAAAGTAACATAGACAACCTATTGAAATTAAATCCTTCGCTTAAAAATAATGAAAAAATCCATTTGTTTTTATCAGAAAGTATAGATGAAAAAAAGCAAGCAGTACCAGATCCTTATTATACAGGAGATTTTGAGTTGACCTATGAACTAGTTAATCTAGGAACAGATAAATGGTTAGAGAAAATTAAACAAAAAATAAACGGTTAGGACGAAAGCCCTAACCGTTTTTCTTTAACTATTTAGTTGATTCTGTTGTTTCTTCTTTTTTGTCAGATTTTTTGTCGTCTTTTTTATCTGATTTCTTGTCATCTTTTTTGTCAGATTTTTCTTCTTTTTTAGGTAAGTATGGATCTAAGATTTTCTTGAATTGATCGTCTTCGATCTTAACGTTAGCTTTTTCTAATTCTTTACCAAGAACTTCTTGTGAGAAGGCAGGGTCAGCCATTTTTGTTTCTTCAGTGATTTTTTTCAATTCTTTTTCATATTTCTTATAGTCGTTACCTTTTTTCTCATTTTTAACCATCTTAACGATGTAGAATGAGTCAGTACCAGTTTGCATGTTTTGTGATTCAACGATACCAGAAACTTTACCGTCTTCTAATTTGTAAGCTTCTTGTTTCACTTGCTCAGGAAGTAAAACTCCTTCAGGTTTAGTAGCCATTGTAGAATCAAATGTTACTTTACCGCCATCTTTTTTAGAAACTTCGTCTTTAGAAACTTCTTTTGCTACAGTTGTGAAATCTTTTCCATCATTCACATCTTTTAATGCTTTTTCAGCGTCTTCTTTTTTGTCAAAGACCATGATTTGAGCATCAACGCTTGGGTGGTAAGTAGCCCAAGTTTCTTTTAAGTCAGCATCTGTAATTTTTAAGTGAGCTTTTAACATTTCTTTGAATGCTAAGTTACTCTTGATGTTTTCTTTGTAAGTTTTAACATCTAAGTTATTTTGTTTTAATAAATCTTCAAATGGTTTTTTACCACCGTTTTGATCTTGAACTTTTTCAAATTCTTTATCCACTTCTTTTTGATCTACTTTATCACCGTAAGCAGCGTCAGTGATTTTGTTAACGATCATACCTGTTAATAATTGGCTTGATTCTGGGGCTTTTTTAAGTTCAGTATATAACTCATCCTCAGTAATTTTGCCACCTTTCATTGTAGCAACGCTTTTTCCGCCTGAACATCCAGCAAGTGTAATTACTCCTAAAAGAGCAACAACTGCTAATTTAAATGATTGTTTCTTCATAAATATTTGCACATCCTATTCTTCATTTTTTTAATTTGAATAACTATAATTGCATCACGTTTATTACTATAGCATATAATTCTTTTAAAAAATACGGAATTCAAAAAAATTTCATATAATAAACACAACTTCATAAATATAGCACATTTTAATTCATAATGTTTTATTCTTTTAGACTATTACTAAAATCAGTTATTTCTGTCTCGATTTTTGCAATTTGCTTTTTCATGTCTTCTAGTCTGAATTTTGTTTTAAAATCAAAGCGGTCTAAACTCTTTTGCGTGCCCTCAATGAACTCAGGAATCATTGTTTCTGTTAATTCTTGAAGATGAGCAGCCCCTGATTGGATATCATCTGAGCTTGTTTTGATTTCTTTTAATAATTGTAAGGTATCATCAATCTCATCTTGGAGTTTTTTTCTCGTTTCTTTACCTGATCTTGGCGCAAGTAAAAGAGCGGCAGAGCCACCGATTAAACCACCAATTAATAAGCCTTTAGCAAATTTTTTACCTGAAAAATTTTTCTTAGTCATTGATAATCGTCTCCTTAATTGATTTAGCAATAGAAGTCATCTCTTCTACAGAATACTTGTCCATGTTATTTGAGAAAGTAATCGCAAATTCGTCTTCTTCACTGTAACGAGGAATTAAATGAATATGAGAATGGAACACTGATTGATAAGCTAATTCCTTGTTGTTGTTGATTAGGTTTAACCCTTTCATCTCAGGAAATGTTTTTTCCAAGCCACGAGCAATTTTGGGTACTTTAGCAAACAAGGTTTCTGCTGTTTTTTCATCGTATTCAAAAATATCTGTCACGTGTTTCTTTGGAATAACAAGCGTATGACCTTTCGTTGTTTGAGTGATATCTAAAAAAGCATAAACCTCATCGTCTTCGTATACGGGATAGCTTGGTATTTCACGATTGATAATTTTACAAAAAATACAGTCTGTCATCGAAAAGACCTCCTTTAATTATAAAATAACCTTACCATAAATAGATTTAAAAATGAATGGCATAATAGACAAAAAAGGAAATGACTAATAAAAAGATATGCTATAATTTATAATAGAATATTATGGAGGCTAACATATGAGTTTAAAAATTGAACATGTAACAGGTGGCTACGGTCATATTCCTGTTTTAAAAGATATTAGTTTTGAAGTGAATTCCGGTGAAATCGTTGGTTTGATTGGTTTAAACGGAGCGGGTAAAAGTACGACGATTAAACATGTTATTGGTTTACTAACCGAACAAAAAGGGAAAATCACAGTAGATGATAAAACATTGAAAGAATCCCCAGAAGATTACCGTAAGACAATTGGTTATATACCAGAGACACCTATCTTATATGATGAATTAACCTTAAGAGAGCATATCGAAATTACGGCGATGGCCTATGATATACCAATGGATGAAGCTATGGAAAGAGCTGATTCTTTATTAAAACTATTTAGATTAGAAAATAAATTAGATTGGTTCCCAGCTCATTTTTCAAAAGGAATGAAACAAAAGGTTATGGTGATGTGTGCCTTTTTAACTAAACCAAGTTTGTTTATTATTGATGAACCTTTCTTAGGGTTAGATCCATTAGCTATTAAGGCTTTACTTGATTTAATGAAACAAATGCGAGACGAGGGTGCGGCTATTTTAATGTCGACGCATATTTTAGCAACAGCGGAAATTTACTGTGATCGTTTTGTCGTCCTTCATGAAGGTGAAGTGCGCGCCATAGGTTCAATGACTGAGCTTAGAAAAGAGTTTAATTTACCAGATTCTTCATTAGATGATATTTATATCTCTCTAACGAAGGAAGGGGAGGTTTAAGATGAACCTCTTTTATAAAAAACGACAAGGAACGCACATGAAACACATGATGCGCTATCTGAAATATGTCTTTAATGATCATTTTTTACTAGTGATGCTGATTGCTATGGGGGCATAGGATTATACTATTCAGAGTTCGTTAAAAGTTTAACCCCAGACTTTTTCATTGCACGACCTTTTGTGCTGATTATTTGGTCATTATGCTTACTAGTAGGGAAACTAGCAACTCTGCTTAAAGAACCAGATATGATTTTCCTACTACCTAAAGAGCGACAAATGACAACTTATTTAAAAACAGCCTTTAAAAGCTCAATCTTGATACCATTTAGTGTCCTACTTTTAGTGGTTGGTATTACGATGCCTTTATTAGTAGCGACAAGCAACATTGGATTTAGTGACTTTTATCTCTTATTACTGAATGTATGGTTACTAAAATTAGCTCATTTACTCATTCAACTACAAAATATCTACTTAAACACAGAGAAAAAAACTAAGATAGAAGGCATGTTACTAAGCCTTGGAACGCTAGGAAGTATTGCCGTGAATCTATACATAGCACCTTGGATGGGATTAATTATCTCAATCCTGGTTTTAGCTGTGGTGTACCTAGAAACTGGGAAAGTCATCAAAGTGAATCCTTTAAATTGGGAGAAAGCTATTACTTTAGAGCGTAAGCGACTTAAAAAGATTTATTCTTTCATTAATCTATTCACTGACGTTCCAGGTCTTCAATCGGATATTAAGAGACGTGCCTACTTAGATGGTGTGTTAAATAAAATCAAAAAAGAACAAGGTCAAACGTATAACTATTTGTATGCTAGAGTTTTTCTAAGAGGAACAGAGTACAGTGGATTAGTTCTTAGATTAACTATTATCGGGGGCTTAGCTTTATTTTTTAGTGATCAAATGATTTTGGATGGGATAATTAGCGCTCTTTTTGTTTACTTGATAGGTTTCCAGTTATTACCAATTTATAGTGAATTTGATTATATGCTAATGACACAACTATATCCGGTGAAAAATGAAGAAAAAATGAAAGCTGTTGAAAAACTTTTAATAAAAATTTTAATGAGTGTGATTACTATATTTAGTGTCATCGTCATGATTAGGTTACAAGATAAAGTGGGTGGAGCGATAATTGTGGGAATATTACTCTTAGAAGGCATCGTTTTCACAAAATTATATGCACCTAAACGATTAAAAAAATTAGATAAATCATTGATTTAAAAGGAAACTCGTGGCAGAATGTGATATACTATTCTTCGTCTTTATAAAAAGGTAAGATGTGTTTGAAAGTAACTCAAGTAAGTTGGTTAAAGGAGAAACTATAAATGTTTAAATTTGATAATTCATGGAATCTCCAACCGATTAAGGGAGATACCGGAAAAGCATATAGAGGAATAAAAGATAGTGAGTCGGTTTTCATTAAACGAAACTCGACCCCATTTTTAGCAGCACTGTCTCGTGAAGGGTTGACGCCAAAATTACTTTGGACCAAAAGAACCAGTGACGGAGATGTCTTAACGGCTCAAGAATGGCTAGAAGGCAGACAGTTAATGCCAAAAGAGATGAGTAAAAGTGGCGATGTTATCCGCATATTGAAGCATCTACATCAATCAGAGTCTCTAAAATCCATGCTTCAGAGAATGGACGGACGAGAAAAATCAGCGTTTGACTTTTTAAGTGATTATGCCGTTGATTTACCTGATGATTTAAAAAATAATTTGTATTTAATGCGTGTTTTCAGATATTTAGAAGATCATTTACCAGCCTTTCATTCTGTTTACTACACAGCGTGTCACGGGGACCCGATGCACAACAATTGGTTACTATCAACAGAAGAAACTGTCTTTTTAGTTGATTGGGACTATTCAGTCTTAGCCGATCCAGCTTTAGATATTGGTACAATATTAGGTCAATATATCGATATTAAATATTGGGATTACTGGGTAGCAGAATACGGCGCAGCAGGTGACGAAAACATCATGGACCGGGTGTATTGGTATGCTGGAATTAATTTATTACTACAAATTAAACGAAGTTACCTAAATTACGAACGAGAACAAATGAACGCGTATATCGCCCAATTGAAAAAAATATATGAGTACTAACCAGAGTGGTGAAAAAATCGTTTTGCTCCGAGTAACTGGAAGGAATATCAAACAATCCATGGGTTTAGGATTGATTGATATTCCTGAAGTTACCGAAGGAGCAGATTTTTAAACCCGGACTAACCAGAGTGGTGAAAATGGCGTTTAGCTCTGAGCAACTGGAGGTGAATAGAAACAATCCGCGTTTTGGATTGATTCTATTCAGTGAAGATGCCGAAGGAGCTGCCGTTTGAATCCAGACTACAATAGTGGTAAAAACAATATAAATTCAAGTAGAGGCAGACAAAAGAGTCCGCCTCTTTTTTAAAGAAAAGGAGATTATTATGAGATTACGTAACAAACCAGGCGCAAAAGAAACTATTTTAGCTCATCCGCACTATATTTTAGATGATGGTAGTCAGTGGAAAGGAAAGTGGCAAGAGCGTTTTGAAAAAGCACAACCGATTCATATTGAAGTTGGAAGTGGTAAGGGTCAATTTATCGTTGAAATGGCGAAGGCACATCCTGAGATTAACTACATCGGGATTGAACTTCAAACAAACGCTATTATTGCTATTTTAGAGAAACAAATGGAAGAAAAATTGCCTAATTTACAGCTTTTACTTGTTAACGGAGCTGATTTAACTGATTATTTTGCAGACGGGGAAGTTGATTTAGTTTATTTAAACTTCTCAGATCCGTGGCCAAAAACAAAACATGAAAAACGTCGTTTAACCTTCCATACATTTTTAAAAACTTACGAAACAATCGCTAAGCCAAAAGCAGAGTTACATTTTAAAACAGACAATCAAGGGTTGTTTGAATATTCTCTAGCGAGTGTGACTTGGTACGGGATGACGATTAAGCAAGTTTGGCTTGATTTACATACAAGTGATTATGAAGGAAATATCATGACAGAGTATGAAGAGAAATTTTCTGGACGTGGTGAAAGAATTTACAGATTAGAGGCAATCTTTAATGGGAAAGATGTAGAATAAACCCAAAAAATTTAAGAAGATAACTGAATTAAACAAAAAAGTAAGTCAACTGATTTTGGTGACTTACTTTTTTGTTTAATTTTTTTTAAATAAAATTGTATATAAAATGTTTTTTTTAGGTGGTTTTATGTAAAAAAGCGAATAAAAACGACTATTGCATAAAAAATGTGTTATATTATTTACATGGAAGATGTTAATTATATCTATAAGGTTTAAAAGTTGTTTAAATGTTTATTTTTAAAGTTAAAATCACTTATGTTATCTTGTTTATAATTTTAAAGTGTTAATAAGATTAAAAGTGATCAAAATAAAAAAAAGTGTTTTTATAGAAAATATTTTTTTTATTTAAGAAAAACATGAGTACTTGTGAGCTTAGTGAGAAATATATTGAAACTTTATCACAATGTTATTGTAAGTCAATCGATGACTTGCAAGCTTTTTAAAAGAATACAAAAATTTTGGAGGAAGTACAGGATGATGAAGAAAAAGATAGTCTATCTAATGCTAGTCTTTTGTTTCATAGGGACTTCAATCAGTGTTTATGGAGAAGGAGTAAATGTTTTGGATGGGGATGCAGGGATACGCTTTATTGATGATGACACTCAAACATCAACAACTGAGACTAGCAGTACTAGTAGCTCATCAACTACGATAACCAGTACAAGCAAAACAACTGAGAAAAGTTCTGAAGAGGGGATAAAGAAATTATTACCTCGTACAGGAGAAGAACAAGCAAATCGTCTATTATTATTAGGTTTACTTGTTGTTTTTTCTAGTATTTTCATCATAAGGATGAAAAAGAAAATTAAAGAGATATGAGAAGGAAGTAACCTTTTTATATAAATATTAATGTTAAGGAGAGAATTGAAAATGAAAAAAGTATTTTTATACGGAGCACTTTTAGGAACAACAGTCGGCGTTTTTGGAGGGATCACAACAGCTTTTGCTGAAGCACCAGCAGTGGACTATGAAACACCAACTAAAGCAAACTCAGATGCTAAAATTAAATTTATTGATGGTGGAGATCCTGAGATTGTAGATCCAATTGACCCTACAAAAGTCGTTGACCCAGTTGATCCAGTTAATCCAAATCGTGGAGATTTAATGATTCAATATGTTTCAAATTTTGATTTTGGTGTTCGTAAAAGAGTAACAAGTAAAGAGCTTACAGCTAATGCTAAAGCAGTTAAAGTAGTTCCTAAAGGAGAAAAAAAAGAGGATGTATCTAAACAATATGAAGTAATGCCTTTTGTTTCTACTTTAGATATGCGTCCAGAACGTGAAGGTGGTTGGAATTTACAAGTCAACCAAGGAGAATTTACGTTCAAAAAAGATGGAAAGAATATTCCTATCAAGGGTGCAGAAATGATCTTTACTAATACTAACTACGCTGATTATATCAATGGTGGTGGGGCACAACCAAATGCACCTCAGATTGTTGATAAAGCAACTAGTAAACTTGATTATGACTTAAAAGGAACAAATTATACTCAATATTTAGATGGACTTGGAAATGGTCTGAAAATTACAGGAACAAATACTCCTGTTGCTTTTGCAGATGCTTCTAAAACTGATCAAGGTGTGGGGTCTTATTCTCTAGCTTTAGGAAATAAATTGGTTGATGATGCAAAAGATCAAACAAGCAAACAAATTGCTGATAAAGAGCCAGCTGAAGTATACAAATCTACAAATGGTGTAACATTTAGAATGCCTAAACAAACTGCTGTGGGGACTGATTCAGAATACCATGCAACAGTAACTTGGACATTAGCACCAGGAATTAAATAATAATTTGATCAAAAGAGCTTAGTGGATGAAAGAGCGATTTCTTTTATCCACTAGCTTTGATATTGAAGAGGCGATGAGATGATAAAGAAAAAAGGGTTTTTAAGTTTCCTAGTAATAGTCATCGGAGTTTTATTCTTGTCAAACACTAGCACAGCAGCTGATACCACCGTAAAAAATAGTGGAAAAGGTGCTGATTTTGGAGTTTCTGTGATATATCCTGATAATCAATTTAAGGAAACAGGACAAAGTGGCTATTTTGATTTAAGAGTTAAACCGGGAGATAAGCAAACCATAAAGATAAAGGTTAATAATATTTCTAAAAAGGAAATCAATGTTCAAGCAAAGCTAAATCGTGGTATGACTAATGATAACGGTTTACTAGATTATAGTTTAGATAAGAAAAAAGATACTCAAAAATTAGAAGACAATATCAACTTTTATAAAATAGCATCAATTAAAGAAGAAAAAATCAAAGTACCTGCCAATGCTTCAAAAGAAGTTAGTATTGACTTAGAAATTCCTAAAGATGAATTTAGAGGAACTGTTTTAGGCGGTGTGTATTTTACTCAAACGGATGAATTATCAAAAGAAGATCAGAAAAGACAGGTAGTTAATGCATTTGCTTATGCTGTGCCGATTGTTTTGAAAGAATCTGATGAGACTATAAAGAATAAAATGTCATTAGGAAAAGTAGAACCTAATCTACGTAATTATCATCCCTATATTGAAGCTGAATTAATTAATGAATCTTCAGCGCTTATTAAAAGTTTAAAAGTAGAAGGTCGAATTACTGATAAAAAAGCAAAAGAAGATATTTATGTAAAAAAAGAAGAAAAACTACAAATGGCACCCAATAGTAATTTTAAATTCGGTTTTGATATGAAGGACACAGCAACGGTTCCTGGTGATTATCATTTAAAAATGAAGATAGAAGCAGATGGGCAACCATACGAATTTGAAAAAGATTTTAAAATTACTAAAGACCAAGCTAAAAAAATAAATGAGGATTCTGTTTACCTGACTAAAGAAGATAATAACAAATGGCTAATAATTGCTTTAGTTGTGGGTGGTGTGGTTCTCTTAATTATCATTGTTGTCGTAATTCTTTTAGTTAGAAAAAATAAAAAAGCTAAAAAGAAAACATCTAAGAAAAAATCAAGTAGTCAGAAAAAAAGTAACAACAAAAAAGAACATTCTAAAAAAGGTTCTTCTTCAAGTAAAAAAGGAAAAAGCAGTAGCGAAGGTAAGCGTAAGAAACATAAATAAGTGATTAATAAAACAGAAGTGGTGTCGCATGAGAAAAAAAGTGAAATATTTCAATATGGTTTTAATGAATAGTCTGTTTTTCATATTCTTCTTTCAAGGAACCTTGGTAGAAGCAGGGAATAATCTGATTACAGTTTATCCGGTACTACCGACGAATCAAATAGATAAAAAATTATCTTATTTTGATTTGAAAGTTAAACCCGGAGATGAACAAAAATTAGATCTTATCTTACAAAATAACGATACAAAAGATAAGAATTTAGAGTTAGAAATTAATCCTGCAACAACGGGTGCTTCTGGCAATATTGTTTATACTGCTACTAATGAATCAAAAGAGAAAGATACGAAAGTAATGACCTTACCAGATATTGCAAAAGTGAAACCAAAACTTAAAGTAAAAGCTGGCGAGGAAAAAAAAGTAACGATCGAAATGAAAGTACCTAACACATCTTTTGAAGGAATTATACTGGGCGGCATAAACATAAAAGAAGAAGCAGAGAAAAATGAAGAGGTCACGACTAACGCAGGACTAAGTCCTAAGTTTAGTCATTCCATAGCGATTCAATTAAGAGAAGGAGATAAATTACCAGACCCTAATATCGAGCTAAAAGATGTGAGTGCGATATCTGAATATGGTAAAAATCGAGTGACTCTTCAGTTGGAAAATACCACACCTGTTTTGATTGATCATTTAACGTATCAGGCTTTCGTTCGTAAAGTCGGCAGTAAAGAAGTGTTGATTCATGAAGAGCAAAAAGACTACCGATTAGCGCCTAATTCGATGTTTGATTTTAAAATGGATTGGAATCAAGATGAAATCAAAGCAGGGCATTATTTGTTAAATCTAGTAGTCACTGAGAATAAAATTAAGAAAGACTGGTCTTTTGAAAAAGAATTTATTGTTTCAGAAGAAGATGCTAATAAGTTTAATGCTGAGTCGGTCAATGCTATACGAAAAAAGAAAAAAACAAAAATAATTGTTGTGATACTTGTGTTAGTCATTAGTGCACTTGTTGCTGTAACTATTTATTTGTTTTTAAAATCATCAAAGAAAAAGAGTGGAAGGAGTTGAAACGATGAAAAAGTTAAATCTACTACTGACATTTTTAATAGGAATGAGTTGTTTGCTTTTTGTTAATTCAACAACCGTCTCAGCTCAATCTGTACATGATGAACTGAATGATGTCCGAAAAAATGGAAACCATAAGACTGACAAGATAATGGACGAGTTTAAAGTGTCGGAAGTAAAAAAAGATGGTTCACTAAAAGAATTTAAATCGCGAGAAACCGTGATGAATGATACAAAGATCCAAGTGAAGTGGGGCTTTAACACAGATAATAAATATGAAAAAAATGATGTGTTGACCTACAAAATCCCAGAAGGTATTTCTTTAGAAAGAGATTATTCTGGTGATTTAAGAGATACTAGTGATACAAGTACTGAGGCAAAAGAACCAACTAGAGAAACCAATGCTAGTTTTTTTATGAGTAAAGAATCTCGAACGATTAGTATTATTTTCAATAAAAAAACACCAGCAGTTAATCAAGATTACAATGTAACCTTTGAAACTCGTCTTTATTATCCAGATCCTGATGCAGCGATGTTAAAAGAGTTAGAGTGGAATACAAAAAATGGTGATAAGATTTTTTATTTGAATGTTCCTTTTAGTGGGACGATAAAAAAATCAGAAGAAGATAGTCTTATCTTAGTTGATAATACGGGGCAAGAAACAGATTACATGCCAAAAAAGGCAAAAATGAAAAAGAAGGTAAATAATTATCAAGTAGTTTCCACGTATCAAGGACAGTATGACTATGGATTTGGGTTTGATCGAACTATGGTCACAGGTAATAAAACGATAGGTGTGGAAATTAATAAATCATCCATTAAACTTGAAGCACAGTCTATTACAGCCAGTGGGAAACCCATAGGAGAAAAAGAAACCTTAAAAGAAGGAATCGATTATAAGTTTGAAAAAGATGATCGCGTTATTTTTTTACACGATTTTAATAAAGTAATCTATGTTACATATGAAGCAGATTTTGATTACAGTAAATTTGAAGCAGCCGATTATAATCGGGATCGATTCACTACAGGGTTCAGAAGTAATGCAATAGGAAATGATAAGAATTTACCTGAAGAGATTCAAACATTTACTGATCGATATGAAAACTATTATTGGTGGATAGACTTTAATTTAAAAAAAGCAGATCAACGTAAATTTTTAAAGTTTGAGGAAGAATATCAAAAATTGAGTGATCCACGAAGTAATCTAACATTTCGAAAAAGTGATGAACCAATACACGAATTTAAATTATTTGTTAATCTAAATAAAGATTTGTTGAGAAAAAATACTAAAATTTTAATCGAATTGGATAATCAACCTAAGGATGTTAATGAAGAACAAGTTTTTATGAATGAAGTTAAAGGGGCTCCTATCTATAGTTACGATGTGGCGGTGACAGAAGAAGGAGAAGTGACTCTTAACGATTATAATAAACGAAAAGAAAGTAAAGATTGGAAAATTGAAGGTGATTCTTCAGGGCATAAATTATATTTAACTTATGTTGGAGAGGATACTGATCAAAGTATTGGACTAAGTGTTCCAGTAGGACGTTCAAGTCGTTTCGGAAGATGGAATTTTGATCAGCCAGGAAAAGCAAGTGTGGTTGACTCTAAAGGAAAAACTTGGATAGATAAATTCCGACTTGATAATGTTCCGGATGGAGAAAATGGTGTTGCATTATGGTCTAATTTGTTTGCTGTTGGACTCGATCAAATATCAATAAGCTCTACAGTTAATAAAATCTATATGCCTTTAGATAAAGTTGAATATACTTTTAGAGAAAAAGCTGAATTAAAGGATGTTCGCTCGATTAGTATTAAAAATACAGGTTATGGAAAAAAAGAAAATGAGGCTGAAACTTTAGAACAAGGTAAGGATTTTAAGGTTAATATAGATAAAAATGTCGTAACTATCACTTTCCTAACTGAAGTTAAAGGACGCATTTCTATTGGCTATAATTTGGAATATAAGATGGAGAAAGAAGATATATCTATCTCTTACACGATTGCTATGATACCAAAAGATGGTTCGCCTAAAAGACAACTATGGTCAGGTGGCGGGGTCCCAGGTGTTTGGTTATCAGATAGTGCTGTATTCTTTAGTAAGCATAATGCTGTTTATAAAGGAGCTGATGACGAAAAGATTATGTTCGATGGTAATAAGCCAATTAATGAAGGAATGTATGTTATTAATCCAAGAGCGAGAGAATATACATTGAAAAATTATAAAATTGGTGATGCATCAAACACGAAATTGAAATTTGGAAATCAGTTAAAAATTTATCGCTTGAATCGTCCATTAAAAAATGGAGAGACCTTTAATTCAGTTATAAATGAGGACACGAGTACAGAAATATTACCTACAGATAAAGATTATCCTAAAATAGAAACACCTTCTAATTCAACGGGTTATGAAATAATGTTTACGTTTAATCAGGAGATAAAAACACCAATAGCTA
This sequence comes from Vagococcus hydrophili, assembly GCF_011304195.1. Classification (NCBI taxonomy): domain Bacteria; kingdom Bacillati; phylum Bacillota; class Bacilli; order Lactobacillales; family Enterococcaceae; genus Vagococcus; species Vagococcus hydrophili. The sequence continues at coordinate 1,546,799 of NZ_CP049887.1, forward strand.
TTAGATTTGGTGCTGAAAAAGAAAACTACTATGACCAAACAACCGCATCTGTGAGTGATGCTACCGAATACGAAGGAAACTATCATACAGATAGTACCAAAGGTAGAATTGATTTTACAACAAAACTCAAGGCTCATTTTATTGCTGAAAAAAGCACAAAATATACTGAGATGATTAATGTCTCACTAAAAGTACCTGCAATGGAAAATGCTTTTATTAAGAAAGATACTAATTTTGTTATAAACGCCAATCTAAATAATGCGGATATCTATAATGCTAAGATTATTCTAAAAGATGCAGATGGTAATATTATTCCTTCATCAGATGTAGACGTTATGGGCGATGTCTCTATAATCAATAATCATCGAATCATCATCAAAGTGAATAAAGATCTCCATAAGGGACTTGATATGGTGATTCCTGTAGTGTATCGGACCTCAGGAGATAAGATATTTACAGCAGATAAAATTTATGAAGAACTTACTCGTGATGAGAAACCTAGCGAAGCATACCGAGAACCCGCAAAACTCACTGGTCAAAACACGGTCAATATCGATGTATCAGAAGCAACGGGTACAGGATCGATTACCATTAGAAAAGTAGTTATTAAAGTAATCGATAGTGTTACTAAAAAACCAATATCTGGTGCTGGCTTTGAAATCAGTGATGGCACAGATAAAATGACAACTAAATTAAGTGGTGAGAATGGATTAATTGATGCTGGTGGTCTTCTTTTAAGAGAGTATAATTTGGAGAATACAGTGACACCTGATTACTACTTAAAAGGAAAAGATCAGAAGTTTACAGTGAAAAAACAAGATGTGAATGAGGTTCTAGTCGAACTAGATCCCTACTCCATTGTTAATGTTCACTTTACTTATCCTGATAAAACTATTTTAGATGAGGTTAATCCTAAAATAATTGAACTCAAACAAGCACCAAATAAGGTGGTCGATTTAACAAAAATTGATCTTGTCAAAAATGAGTTAAATCATTTAAAAGAGAATTACCCAATGTATCGCTACATCAGTTTTGATAAAGGGATTGGTGAAGGGGATGAAACGAAGTATAAAGTGGCAAGCGGTAAGCAAGACGTGTACTTCTACTATCAAGGTGTGATGTCGATTGATGCGACCAAAGAAATGGTGTTTGAAGATGGGATTAACCGCAAAAAAAAACAAACACTCAAGTATCTTGATGACAATCCTTTTGAATTAGTTGTACAAGACTTCAGACAGTCTAAGTCAGCTTCTTTAGAGCCTAGTATGCTACGTGGTAATTTCAAAATTAATGCGTCACTAACTAAACCATTTAGGTTGAATGATGACCCAAACAAAGAATTAACAGATGCTGAATTATTTTACAATAATGGAGATAAAAGATTGCCTTTAAATGGTAAAGGTAGTGAAATATTATCCATGAAGCAATCAGCAGAGGATCCAGCTAAAAAAGAATTTAAATTTATCTTAGATAAAAAAGATGATAATAAGTCATTTGAAGTAGATGTTACTCCAGATAGAGTGAGTAAAAATCAATACTATCAAGGTGAAGTTTCATTTGAATTAGTGCAAGGTCCGTAAAGATAAAAAATGAGGTTGACTAGAAAAAAGTCAGCCTCGTTTTTTTATGCTTGTGTAGAAGAGTTAAGCGCCTTTTTCATCACGCTATGTAGTCTGGATTCAAAAGGCAACTCCTGCGGCAACTTCACAAAATAAAATTAATTCAAAAAGCACGAATTATTTTTATTTTCCTCCAGCTGCTTGGAGTAAAGCGCCTTTTTCATCACTCTATTTTCTATACTGTCTAATCACTGGTGGTTCATAATTTTCGATGAAATGCTTAATTTCATCTAGTGAATCAGAGAATAAAATTTTATCTCGGTCGGTTTGGGTTAAAAATTGGTTTTCAATCATTGTGTCAAAAAATGCGGCTAGTAAATTATAATAACCATTCACATTATAAAAAATACAAGGGTTTTGATGTTCGCCAATGCGTCCCCAAGAAATGACTTCTGAAATTTCTTCTAAAGTACCTGGTCCACCAGGTAGAGCGATGTAAGCATCTGAAAGGTCAATCATTTTTTTCTTTCTCTCATGCATGTCTTCTACAATAATCAGCTCATCAAGACCATTATGTGATAATTCACGATCAGCTAAAAAAGTTGGCATCACCCCAATTGTTTTCCCTTTACCTTCAATGATCGTGTCAGCAATAATACCCATTAGACCAACAGCACCACCGCCGTAAACTAAATCATAATGATTAGCTAGCATCCACTGACCAATCTTTTTAGTATGTTCTTCATAAATTGAATCCTTACCTGTGCTTGCACCACAATATATAGCTATTTTTTTCATTTTTTACCTCCTTAGACTCAATATATGATACCATAGGATAAATCATTAAAGGAGATGGAAAAGAGATGACACTAAAAAAATACCAAAAATGGGTCAGTTTTTTTTATAAGAAAAGAGGCTGGTACGAGCTGAATCCTTTTATTCGAGCTAACTTTTTAGCGGAAGAAACAGGAGAAGTAGCCAGAGCGATTCGTGCTATTGAGATTGGTCGTGATCGACCCGATGAGCGTAAAAAAAGTGAGTCGGAGCTAATTGATGATTTAAAAGAAGAGCTGGGGGACGTGTTAGATAACGTCTTTATTTTAGCAGATAAATATGATATTCAAATTGAAGACATCCTTCAAAGTCATCAAGAAAAATTAGAAGCAAGGTTTAGTGAGAAATAGTTATAAATACTTTTATCATAGCCTATTCATAGAAAATTCATAATTAGTCGTTATAATATAAATATACAAACGAAACAAACCTAATAAATTTTTTTTCATTTTATTTACTCCTCCAAAGTAAATAAAATAACTCCTTTTTTGAGACTAGCTGATGAGCTAGTCTCTTTTTTTACCTTTTAAGTAATCGTTGATCTCTTTTTGATTTTTTAAAACAATCACTTGTTTGTGTCGATATGCTCCGTTGACTTGTTTTATCAAATCAACGCGTTGTTTATGTTTGAAGTTCCACGTCCATTTTAAAAAGTCCAAATCAATTTTTTCAGGACATCCTTCATTCATATCGGGGCGGGAGGTGTTTTTGTATTGCTTGTTTCGTTTCAATACGTGGTACATACAGCGCCATCTCGGTGTATCAATGAAAAAAATCGTATCACAAGCCTCAATGCGCATCTCAAGTGTTCCACCATAATTTCCATCGATAATCCACTGTTTCTTTTTAAATAAATCTTTTTGAATCGCAATTTGTTCTTCTCGCTCAGATAAAACCCAACCAGGTTTCCAAAACAATTTATCTAAGTGATACAAAGGGAGTCCTGTTTTTTCTTGTAGTTTGAATGAAAATGTTGATTTTCCAGCACCAGGTGAACCAATAATAATAATTTTTTCCATGAATCAAGCTCCTCCTAAAAAGTATTTTAAAAGCTAAAAAAGAGACTTATCAAAAATGACAGCCTCTTAGTCTTATGAACAATGTGTATCACAGACGGTAAATATCGATGATACTACCAGTGTAAGCATCAGCAACAAATTCGTATTGGGCTAATTCGCCGTCTTCGATTCGTGAAATGCCACCAGTGTAAATTTTTGATTTAACAGCAAATTTTTGTAAAGGTTCTTTTTTGAAGTGAATCCATGATCCTTCAATCGGGCCTTCTTGTAAGAAATCGGCTTTAACTTTTTCTAAAATATCATCGGCAGATAAAGTTTGATTTTTTTTGTACCAATAAGAAATGGCAGCGCCTGCGATTGTACCAACGGTTAAGCCGATACCAATACCAGTTGATAAACCATGTTGATAAAATTCTTTATTGTTTTTTTTATTTTTAAGCATTATTCTACCTCCTATAGTGAGTTTGTTGTCCCTATTGTAGCATAAATGAAAGAAAAGAAAAAAGTAAAATAATCTAAAAGAAGGTTTTTATGGTTTTCTCGAATTATGTTATAATTAGGCGTAGATAGAAAGAGAGGTGTTTCTACTAATTTAGTAGATAGCTTATGGATGATAAATTATTTAATCGAATCAAACAATTAACAGAAATTCAAAGCACAAGTGGTTTTGAAGGGAATATGCGAGATGTCATGACTAAAGAAATGACACCCCTTGTTGATAAAATCGAATACGACGGATTAGGTGGCGTATTTGGGATTAAAAAAAGTAAAGTAGAAAATGCCCCTCGCATTATGCTAGCTTCACACATGGACGAAGTTGGGTTTATGTTAGCCCAAATTTTAGATAGCGGCTTGTTCCGTGTGGTTCCTTTAGGTGGTTGGAATCCATACGTGGTTTCAGCACAACGTTTTACCCTACAAACTAAAAAAGGAAATTATCCTGTGATTTCTTCATCAGTACCACCCCATTTATTACGTGGAACAGATGGTCAAAAAGCAGTAGACGTTTCAGATATTTTATTTGATGCAGGTTTTTCTTCAAAAGAAGAAGCTGAAAAATTTGGCGTAAGACCAGGAGATGCGATTGTTCCAGATTCTGAAACAATTAAAACAGCTAATGGTGAACGTATTATTGCTAAAGCTTGGGATAACCGTTACGGCTGTACCTTAGTTTTAGATGTGTTAGAAGAATTAAAAGGTAAAGACTTACCAAATACATTAATAGCAGGGGCAAACGTTCAAGAAGAAGTCGGTTTACGTGGCGCGAAAGTTTCAACAAACAAATTCAAACCAGATTTATTCTTTGCGGTAGATTGCTCACCTGCCAATGATTTAGACGGTAAAAAAGATGCTAACGGTCGTTTAGACGGTGGTTTCTTATTACGTATCTTTGATCCAGGCATGATTATGTTACCTCGCTTAAGAGAATATATTGTGGAAACTGCCGATGCTAAAGAGATTCCATATCAAAACTTTGTTTCAAAAGGTGGAACAGATGCTGGTGCGGCTCATTTAGCTAACGATGGTGTTCCTAGTGCGGTAATTGGTGTTCCAGGACGCTACATCCATACACATCAAACAATGTTTAGTATTAAAGATTATGAAGCAGCTAAAGCCATGGTAATGGAGTTATTAACTTCATTAGACCGTGAAACAGTAGACACTATTATTTACGGAAAGTAGGTTTTAATGATGATTATACCAACGTCCTTAGAAGAAATTGCCAATGACATTGAAACAAAAAAAACAATTTTATTCTTTACCGCAGACTGGTGTGGGGATTGCGTCTTCATCAAACCGCACATGCCAGAAATCGAAGCAGCGTTCCCTGAACTTAATTTTGTTCAGATTGATCGTGATGATTATATTGAACTTTGTCAAAAGTGGGATGTTTTTGGTATTCCAAGTTTTATCGCTGTAGATAATGGCAAAGAAATTGGTCGCTTTGTAAGTAAAGACCGCAAAACCAAAGAAGAGATTATTAATTTCTTAAAAACATTATAGAAAGAGGATGAGGATATGATTGAATCACAAGAGTACGATTCTATACTAGTCGGAACTGATGGTAGTGACCAAGCAAAATTAGCCTTTGAAAAAGCAATTGCAGTAGCTAAAAGAAACAACGCTAAAGTTGTTGTGGCTCATATTATTGAGAACAAATTATATGGTGGGACAATGTCATTTTCAACATTTACGCCAGATTTAGTTCAAGCTGAATCAGACGAATCAAGAAGTTTACTTGATAGCTATGTGGAAGAAGCTAAAAAATTAGGCTATGATAACGTTGAAACTGTCTTAGAATTTGGTTCACCAAAAATCATGATGTCTAAAGAATTACCAGAAAAATATGGTACAGATTTAATCATGGTCGGTCAGTCAGGACTTAACGCTGTGGAAAGATTAGTCATGGGTAGTGTGAGTGATCATATCATCCGAACTGCTCCCTGTGATGTTTTAATTGTAAGACCAGAATAAAAACAAAAGAAAGTAAGTATTTTTACGTGCTTACTTTCTTTTGTTCAAAGAAAGGGAATCGTGAATGATAACTAGTTATAATGTAAAAGGTGTTGGCGATACGCTGATCATCATTTTAAGTAATTCAGAAGGTAAAGAAGTCGAAGCAATCAGAAAAGGTGACGTGGCGTGTGTCACACTGAAAGAAACTGGAGATATTGTAGGTTGGAATATTTTTTCAGCTTCTCACAAAATCACCAATTTAGTTGGAGATGGACAAGTTCAATTGTCACCTTCACAAATCACTGAATTGAATTTAGCTGTGAAAGAAGCAGGATTTGATGCTGAATTTACGGCAGATAACTCACCAAAATTTGTCGTAGGTTTTGTTAAAGAGTGTGAGAAACATCAAGATTCAGATCATTTAAACATTACTAAAATTATTGTGGATAATGAGGAAGAATTACAAATCGTTTGTGGCGCTCCTAATATTGCTCAAGGTATGAAAGTCGTTGTAGCAAAAGTTGGGGCAATGATGCCTGATGGGATGCTCATTTGGCCGGGTGAATTACGTGGTGTTAAGAGTGATGGTATGGTTTGTTCTGCTCGTGAGTTAGGTTTAGAAAATGCGCCTGCTAAAAAAGGCATTTTAGAATTACCAGAAACAGCCAAAGTTGGAAAGGCATTTAACTTTAATATCACAATCAATGAATAAATAAACTAAAATGATTGTAGTTTACAGGACTTTCTTGTAAACTAAGTCTAAAGATGAAATTAATGGGGGGTAAAAATATGAGCTTTTCAGATGAAACAATGAGCTTTGATTTTAATGATAATAATAAAAAAGAAGTAAGTGAAACACTAGCGATTGTGTACCAAGCATTAGAAGAAAAAGGGTACAATCCAATCAATCAAATCGTGGGTTATTTATTATCTGGTGACCCTGCGTACATTCCACGTTATCAAGATGCACGTAACTTAATCAGACGTCATGAACGTGACGAAATTATGGAAGAATTAGTGAAAGATTACCTATCTCACTATGGAATTGACGCTAGATGAGAACAATGGGACTAGATGTTGGATCAAAAACAGTCGGAGTGGCAGTTAGTGATCCATTAGGTTGGACAGCACAAGGAATTGAAATTATTCGAATTGATGAAGCAAATGGCGTATTTGGTATTGAACGTGTGGCTGAATTAGTGAAAGAGTACAGTGTGACCCAATTTGTGGTAGGACTTCCTAAAAATATGAACAATACAATAGGACCAAGAGCTGAAGCGTCAATGGCTTATGGTGAATTATTAACAGCAGAATTTAATTTACCAATTATTTATCAAGACGAGCGTTTAACAACAGTTCAAGCTGAACGAATGTTAGTCGAGCAGGCAAATGCTTCTCGAGCAAAACGTAAAAAAGTTATTGATAAAGTGGCTGCAGTAATGATTTTACAAAATTATTTAGATGCAAAAATGTAAATTTAAGTAGATCAAAAATTGTCTGATACTTTCGTAAGGAAGTATTAGCAATTTTTGATCTTTTTTTAGCTGACTAATTTTTCGTAAAAAGGTGTAAAAAAATGAACTAAAGATAAAATAAACTACTAGTCTAGTCAATCACTATTAGATCAGAGTATTCTTTATTTTTTTAAAATTTAAAGTGGAGATAATGAGGAGCATCAAAATTAGGTTCACAAGAACAAGATGTAAGTAAGCAATCCCCCTCGCTTACCATGTGCATAGGCAACCAAGCTACTTCCTGTGAAAACGGTGAAGATAGCTTGTCAACATATTTTATTGGTCATAATCTAGGTGTTTTTTGTTTCTCTTTACTGTGAAGGCAGGAGAAAAAAGTATCACAGGGGCTAATAACGGAGAAGTAATAACATTACAGACGTGCATTGATGATGGCATTAATTTAATTTTATATGCTGTGAAGTGATGCGCTTTTAGAAATAACGACAAAAAAAGTAAGAGGATGGTTTTTGTTATTCTCTTACTTTTTTGTGTTGTTATTCTGTCTATTACTATGATTTCATTAGAGCTGAATAAAAAAATTCAAATAATTGAGCAAAAAATTATCTTAGTTTCGTAAAACGAAGTATATTTGAAATTCTGAAGGGAAGGAGTGAAAGAAAAAGGTAATGAAGATTTCAGTATTTATTGAAGGGAGTGTTGGTAGGCTGTTTATTATTGGGTAAGATAACAATTATATTTTTGAGTTGATGGTATAGTCACTTTTGTTTTTGAGTTTGTAGGAAGCAACACGTCAAATAGAAACTAAATGTCAAAGTCAAATGTCCTTAGAAGAGAATACTAAAGGAAATTAGGATTTATGTGGTTGATATTAAGATGAAAATTAGAATAAAAAGTCTATTACCAAAAGAAACGATACTTAAGAAAACAAAAAAATCAACTAACATCTTAATTAGTAGATCAGAGTATTCTTTATGTGAGACGCTTTTTTTAGCTTTAAAAATGTGTCGAAAAATAAAAAATATGAGGAGTAGATTGTTATGTTTTTAAAAAAAATTAAATGGGTTATGATTCCTCTGTCGTTGTTTGTCGCAGTAAGAGAAGGTTATCACAGTTACGTAGAAGTCAAAGACGTAGAAGATAAAATCGTTATGAAAGAAGATGCGCCAGAAGCAGAAATTTTACTGGTAGATCAAGAGCCAACACAAAGTAGCGAAAAAATTCATTTAGAACCTTTAGAGGAAACAACAGACGTAATAGAAGAGGAAACAAGCAATTCATCAGAAGTTTTTGAAGAGGAAGTTCCTAATTCAGATAGACAAACAACAGCTACAAATAATGAAGAAAAAAAGATAGAGATAGAAGATAAAGTAGAAAAAATAAAGCAGCTAATGCCTATGACGATGTATATAGAAAATCAAGCGATAACTTACCAAAACGGGGGAACCACTTATGGTCAATCAATTATAGATGTCGATCGTAATATGGTTTCGACATGGGGTGGTGCTGCCGTTCAAAGTGGAGATGATGGCTTATCAACTCACTTTATCGGGCATAATCCAGGTGTTTTTTCGATTCTTTTTTCAGTAACAATCGGGGCAGAAATTGTAGTAACGGATGCATCAGGTCGACCCACAAGCTATACTGTAACAATGAGTTGGGAAGTTGATAATAGTGCGATTAACCTTAGAACGGGTGAAGACATGTGGGACATCATCACAGGATCTAGTAATGGGGAAGCTATCGTATTACAAACGTGCATTGATGATTATTCTAATTTAATCTTATTTGCCGTGAAGTAATGCTTAAGTAAAAAGTTCAAAAAACGAGTGTATGATAATTGAAAAGTCATACACTCGTTTTATTTATTATTTATCTAATTCTTCTGCTTCAAATGTATTGAAAACTTCTTCAATCATTTCCCATTCAGCTTCAGTTTCGATTTCAGTTAAACGGCCTTCGCTATCGCCATCTTTTTGTTCGTAAGCATAAGCTAATAATTCAACTTCTTCATTTTCAGGAGTGCTTGCGTCATATAGTAACACGTAATCTTTACCATATTCTTCTTGTCCGTCGATTGTTAAATGAATACGGAATAAAACTTCATTTCCCTCATCATCAATTAAAGTAATTAAATCTTCTGCATCATGAATATGATCATGGTCATGGTTACAATTTTCATCGTGTACATGTTTATCTGTCATTTTTCATTCCTCGTTTCTTCAGTTTGAATTCACTTCACATTATACCTAAAAAAAAGTAAAAAGGCTATCAAATAGCAAATTTATGAGAGTTCTCTTTTACTCGCTATCTAAAAGCGATTTTTTTAGCTTTTTCTGTATTAGCAAAATGAAGTTTGGCGTAATCATTGAGTAAAGAGATACCGCCTTTTTTCAAGATTTTGGCTGCCGCTTGATCTGATTTAACCCCAGCGCCAGATGGCACAAGAAAACCTAGTTCTTTACTTGCTTTATCTAGTTCATCTAAAAAGGTTGCTCGGCAGATAATTGACGCGGCAGCAACCGATAAATGATATTGCTCCCCTTTTGTTTTGAAATAAAGATTATTTGTGACAGGATTAGGCTCTCTCTTCAAGTAATTACGGTAACTTTTTTCAGTTGTAAATTGATCAATCAAAATGCCTTGAGGTTTCTCAGGGGCGATATCTTGTAAAAGTAAATGTAATGCTTGATTATGTAAAGCGACTTTCATTCGGTTGACGTTGTAGTCAGGTTGAATGGCATTGTATTTATTCGGTGTCACAATCAATTGACGGAAAGGCACAACATGGACCAAATCCTTTGCAATTTTTCTAATCATTGGGTCGGTTAGCATTTTTGAATCTTTCACCCCAAGTTCTTTTAAAAGGGGCAGGGTTTCAGTTTTGGCATAGGTGGCACAGACAACAACAGGACCTAAGTAGCTTCCGTTTCCTACTTCGTCACTTCCGACGACTGACCAATTAGCAAAATCTGTAGGTAAATCACTGGTTGTCACACTACTTGGTTTCTTTTGAGTGGCAACGCCTTCCCAATTACTTGATTCATGTTCAGCAGTGACTCCTTGAAAGAGAACTTTTCCTGATTGATAGGCTGTAATAGTAACTTTAGGCAATTTAGCAGAAAAGATAGCGTAAGGTGGTGTTTTGATTAATTTATCTTGGTAAGTTGCTTTCATTTTTTTGATTGTTTCTAAGCTTGCTTTTATAGTGACTGATTGACTCATAATAGTTACCATCCATTCTTGTTGATTTCATGAATAAGTATAACAACAATCAAGAAATAAAGAAATGATGAATAAACTTAAAAGAAAGGCTTGATAAAATTGTCATTTGCAGGAAAATTCTATATAATTAGGCTATGATAAGATAGGTGGTTCCTATAAATTGAGGAGGATAAGTTGTGACGCAAGATGAAAAGAAAAGATATAAGGCTAAAATTGCAGGAGATGCGTATACCATCATTGGCAATGAAAGTCACTACCACATGGATATAGTTAATGACTTAGCGAATGAACAACTCGAGCTTATCATGGGACACTCCCCAAGCTTAACTAGAGAACAAGCTGCGATACTTTTAGCTATTAATACATTATCTGTCCAAGTGAAGCAACAAGAAGTGATTATTGATCAACGAAACGAAATCAATAATTTAGAACAAGAAGTATACAAAGTAATGGAATTAGAAGAACGACTTGATAAAATTGCCGAGCGTGAAAAAGAAGCGAGGCAAGCTGTGATTAATGAAAACAGAAAACTAACAGAAGATGAGATGATGAATCACATAGAAGTTCAAAAAGTTCTCAATCAACAAGTTAAAGAAAAAATTCAACGCAACAATCACCAAAAAAAAGGTGAAGAAGTAAAATAATCAATGAGTAAGGTTTGAAATTATGTTAACAATTTTAATTATATTTTTTTTAGCAACAAGTTTTTATGCCGGCTTTCGTCGTGGTTTTCTGTTACAAATTGTTTATGGACTTGGTTATACAGTCTCATTCATTGTAGCTAGAAACATGTACAAAGGACTAGGTAAAAAATTAGAACTTTTAGTGCCTTATCCTGCCCCAACAGCTAAAACAAAATTAGTCCTATTTGATAAGAGTTTGGTGTTTGATTTAGATAAGGCTTTCTACGCGGGATTTGCTTTTGTTTTGATTCTATTTATTGGTTGGTTACTGACGCGTTTTATTGGGATGATAGCGTATCGTTTAACCTTTATCCCTGTGATCAAGCAAGGCAACGAACTAGCAGGCGCGTTACTAAACACATTACTGACTTTAATAGGCTTAACAATCTTTTTAACATTACTAGCCATGGTGCCGGTTGATTTTATTCAAAACTTGTTTAAGAAAAGCTCCCTAGCTCGTATGTTAGTCGAATCAACACCCATTGTTTCTAATTGGTTAAAAGATTGGTGGATTACGAAGATTATTCTATAAAGAGATAAATTTAAATGGTCACTTTAGAAGACTCGAACAATCTAAAACTAGGTTGTTCGTTTTTTTCTTATGGAAGTAAGTGACGAAATATAAGGAGTACAAAATGAATAAAAAAATAATACAAACCTTAGAGTTTGATAAAGTGAAACAAATGTTAACTCAGCATATTGTGACTAAGTTAGGTGAGGAACACATTTTACAATTAACACCCCTTAATGATTTTGAGAAAATAGAAGAACATTTAACGGAAACAAGTGATGCTTTTAACATATTAAGATTACGAGGTGGCATTCCGATTCCTGTGTTAGAAAACATAAAACCACACATGAAACGAATTGAGATTGGTGCGACTTTAAACGGTCTTGAACTGGCACAAGTGGGGCGTGTTCTTAGAACTGTCACAGAACTTCAACGCTTTTTTGAAGATTTAAGAGAGATTGAGATTGAGTTAGAACGCTTGTATGAGTGGAACGACAAGATGATTGCTTTACCAGAAATCTCAAAAGAAATCAGAATAGCTATTGATGAAGATGGTCGCGTGACAGATGAAGCCTCTCCTGAGTTAAAAGGGATTCGTCAAAGTATTAAACGCAGCGAACAAGGTGTGAAAGAACAACTTGATAGTATCTTGCGCGGCGGTAGTAGTAAATATTTAAGTGATAACATTGTGACCATGAGAAATGATCGTTACGTGATTCCTGTTAAAAGTGAATACCGAGGTCAATTTGGTGGTGTGGTTCATGATCAAAGTGCCTCAGGTCAAACCGTTTTTGTGGAACCTAGACAAGTTGTTGAGTTGAACAATAAATTAAGACAACATCAAATTGCAGAACGCCAAGAAATTGAACGTATTTTAGCTGTTCTTTCCAATGAACTAGATCCATACCGTCAAGAAATCTTACAAAATGCGTTTGTTTTAGGAAAACTTGATTTTATTAATGCCAAGGCTTTATTTGGAAAAAGTATCAAAGGAATTGTTCCAGAATTAAGTCAGGAGAAGGAAGTCTCGTTAAAACAAGCCAGACATCCCTTAATTTCTTCTGAAAAAGTAGTAGCTAATGACATTATCATTGGGAAAGACTACCAAGCAATCGTCATTACGGGACCTAACACGGGTGGTAAAACGATTACCCTAAAAACTCTAGGACTACTTCAATTAATGGGGCAAGCTGGATTACCAATTCCAGCTCATGAAGACAGTACAATTGGTGTCTTTTCAGAAGTGTATGCAGATATCGGTGATGAACAATCTATCGAACAAAATCTAAGTACCTTCTCATCTCACATGACCAACATTGTGGATATCTTAAAACATTTAGATGAAAACAGCTTGGTTCTCTTTGATGAGTTAGGTGCCGGAACAGACCCACAAGAAGGAGCGGCTTTAGCGATTTCGATTTTAGATCAAGTGGGTCAAACGGGATCATACGTTATGGCAACCACCCATTATCCTGAGTTAAAAGTTTACGGTTATAACCGTTCAGGAACGATTAATGCCAGTATGGAATTTGATGTGGACACACTTAGCCCAACGTATCGATTATTAATCGGGATTCCTGGACGAAGTAATGCCTTTGAAATTTCGAAGCGTTTAGGTTTATCTAGTTTAATTATTGATCAAGCCAAACAAATTATTGACGGTGAGAGCCAAGATTTAAATGAGATGATTTCTGATTTAGAAAATCAACGTAAGATGACCGAAACGGAGTATTTAGAAATGCGCCGTCATGTGGATGAGTCTGAACATTTACATCATGACTTAAAAGAAGCTTATGAATCATTCTTTGAAGAGCGTGAAAAAGAATTAAATAAAGCTAAAGTCAAAGCCAATGAAATTGTTGAAGAAGCTGAGAAAAAGGCTGAAGGTTTAATTCAAGATATCAGACAAATGCAACTTAGAAGTCATTCTTCAAGTAATGTGAAAGAACACGAATTTATTGATGTGAAATCACAATTGTCAGGCTTGAAACATGACGAAGAACATTTAACTAAAAATAAAGTCTTAAAAAAAGCCAAAGAGAAGAAAATTTTCAAAGTAGGCGATGATGTCTTAGTTGAAACGTTTGGTCAAAGAGGAACATTGATCAGTAAGACAGGCAACAAAGAGTGGCAAGTTCAATTAGGCATCTTGAAGATGAAAATTTCTGAAGATAATATGACCCTTTTAGCTCCTGAAAAAGAACCGGTGATGCGCATGACCATAAAAAGTGATGGCGGTGGCAGTCGTAGTTCAGTGAAAACACAACTTGATTTACGTGGAAAACGTTATGAAGAAGCAATGGCAGAAGTCGATCAATACATCGATGCCGCATTGATGGCTGGTTATCCTCAAGTAACGATTGTTCATGGTCGCGGAACAGGTGCCATTAAAAATGGAGTCCAAGAGTATTTAAGAAGTCATTCACGTGTGAAAGCATTCGAATATGCGCCGGCTAATCAAGGTGGCGACGGGGCAACAATTGTTAGTTTTTAATCACAAGCAAATAATTAGCGGTCAATTACCCCCTTTGGTATAATTTGGGTGTATTCAAGTAGAGAAGGAGAGTGTCGTAAATATGTTATTACCAATTACAGATCAAGAATTTACAGAAGAAACAGCTGAAGGTTTAGTTATGGCTCAGTTTTGGGCACCTTGGTGTGGACCATGTCGTATGCAAAGTCCAATTCTAGAACAAGTTTCAGAAAATTATGTGGACCAAATTAAATTTGTTAAAATCAACGTGGATGAAAATCCAGAAACAAGCCAAAAATACGGTATCATGAGCATTCCAAACATGATTCTTTTAAAAGACGGCGAATTAGTTGAAAACATCGTTGGTTTACATCAAAAAGAACAATTAAAAATGATTTTAGATAAACATTTGTAAAAACAGAGTGATGAAAAAGGCGCTTAGCTCCAAGCAACTGGAGGAAATAAAAAATAATTCACGGTTTTGGAATTAATTTTTATTTTTGAAGTTGCCGCAGGAGCTGCCTTTTGAATCCAGACTAACCAGAGTGATGAAAAAGGCGTTTAGCTCCAAGCAATTGGAGGAAAATAAAAATAATTCATGGGTTTGGAATTAATTTTAATTTTTGAAGTGGCCATTTTCATCACTCTTATAAAGCATTCACAGTTTAAGTAACTGTTGAATGCTTTTTTTTTATGCTCTTGGTATACTAGTAAGTGGTAAAATTAGTTAGGAGTGACGGCAGTGAACGAACAAATAAAAAATAAATTAGCTCTTTTACCAGATCAGCCTGGGTGCTATTTGATGAAAGATAAAAATAAAACGATTATTTATGTAGGAAAAGCTAAAATCTTAAAAAATCGTGTCCGTTCTTACTTTACAGGAAGTCACGATACGAAAACAGTACGCTTGGTTAGTGAAATTGTGGATTTTGAGTACATTGTGACAGAATCCAATACAGAAGCACTCCTCCTTGAAATTAATTTAATTCAAAAAAATATGCCTAAATACAATATTATGTTAAAGGATGATAAATCGTATCCCTTTATCAAAATTACGAATGAAAAAGCACCACGATTACTGATTACGAGGAAAGTTCTGAAAGACAATGCCAATTACTTTGGACCTTATCCAGATGTGCGAGCGGCTAATGAAACTAAAAAAATGCTGGATCGAATGTATCCGTTAAGAAAATGTAAAAATCTACCCAATGAAGTGTGTCTGTATTATCATATGGGGCAATGTTTAGGACCTTGTGTGAATGAAGTTGTGGAAGAGCAGTATAAACAAATGGTAGAAGAAATTAAGCATTTTTTAAATGGTGGTGGCTATGTCGCTGTTCAAAAAGAGTTAGAAGAAAAAATGGAAACTGCCGCTCTTAACATGGAATTTGAGCGAGCAGCTGAGTTTAGGGATCAAATTAATGCGATTCAAGCGATTATGACCAAACAAAAAATGACTAATGCCGATTTTATCGACCGAGATGTTTTTGGATATGCCGTGGATAAGGGCTGGATGGTGGTTCAAGTTTTCTTTGTCAGACAAGGTAAATTAATTGAGCGCCGTGTCTTTGATTTTCCATTCTACAATGAAGCGGAAGAAGATTTCTTAACATTCATTGGTCAATTTTATCAAGAAAATCAGCATTTTATTCCGAAAGAGATTCTGATTCCAAAAGACATTTCAAAAGAAGATGTAGCAGCAATCGTTGATACAAAAGTCTTTCAACCTGTCCGAGGAGAAAAGAAAAAATTAGTGGAGTTGGCGAGTAAAAATGCCAAAATTTATTTAAGCGAGCAGTTCAGTTTGATTGAGCGAAAAGAAGAGCGAACAGTAGGGGCTACTGAGAAATTAAGTGATGCTATGGGAATTCCTTCAGCAGGACGAATCGAAGCTTTTGATAACTCGAACATCATGGGAACTGATCCCGTTTCTGCCATGGTTGTATATGTGGACGGAAAACCTTCTAAAAAAGATTACCGAAAATTCAAAATAAAGACGGTAAAAGGACCTGATGATTATGCTTCAATGAAGGAAGTTATTTACAGACGCTATTCACGCGTTTTAAAAGAAGATTTACCTTTACCAGATTTAATTCTGATAGATGGGGGAAAGGACAAGTTCACGCAGCCCAAGAAGTGTTAGATAATCAGTTAGGGCTAGACATTCCGATTGCAGGTCTGGCAAAAAACGACAAGCATAAAACCAGTGAGTTATTATTTGGACCAGAGTTAGACGTGATTCCTTTAAAACGGAATTCACCAGAGTTTTTCTTATTACAGCGAATTCAAGATGAAGTCCACAGATTTGCGATTACGTTCCACAGAACCACAAGAAGTAAAAATAGCTTTGCTTCTAAACTAGATGGTATCGAAGGCTTGGGTCCAAAACGTAAAAAAGAACTCTTAAAGGCGTTTAAATCAGTTAAGAATATTCAAGAAGCCAGTGTAGATGACATCATCGCTAAAGGCATACCAAAAAATGTGGCGAAGAATATCGTGGCGCATTTCAAAGAATCGAAATAATAGAAAGTTTTTTCAAAAAATGGTACAATTAAAAAGCTTTTTTTATACTTTAATACTAAAGGAGAAATATCGTGTCATTAATAATTAATATTTCATCAATCGTTATTATTTTTATCTCAATGTTTTACTATTACCGAAAAATTGTGGTTTATAAAAACAACAGCTTAGGTCAAAAAGTTCTATCAAATACGAGTCAATTAACAATGAGTGCCTACCTTTTAGGGTTAGCAGTGATTTTAATTGAGTTAAATGCATTTGGCTTATCACGCAGTAAATTTGTGGATCACTTGTTAATGTATGGAGCCTTTGTCAGTCTTGTAAATAGTTTAAGTTTATGGTATTTTTCACGAACTTTAAAAGAAGATTAGTCTGTACCAAAGCAAAAAAATAACTGTCATAGTCTCAATCAATTGACATTTATGTAGAAAAATCCTATAGTTGGATAGAAGTAAACCTTGGAGGGATTTGTAGAAATGAGTAAACCTAAAATAGTTGTACTAGGAGCCGGTTATGCGGGCCTAAAAACAGTCAAACAATTACAAAAGAAAAACATCAACGCTGAGATCATCTTAGTGAATAAAAATGACTATCATTATGAGTCAACACAATTACATGAAGTAGCTGCCGGAACAGAACCAGCGAGCAAAATTTCATTTGCCATCACTAGCGTGTTAGACAGCAATAAAGTAACTTTTATTCAAGACACAGTAACTTTAATCAAAAAAGACGAAAAGAAAGTTATTCTTGAAAAACAAGGTGAAATAACTTATGACTACTTAGTTATCGCATTAGGCTTTGAATCAGAAACATTTGGTATTCCAGGTGTTAACGAATTCTCAAAACCATTAGTTAATATTGTGACAGCTGAAGCATGTCGCAAATATTTAGATGATAACTTAGCAAACTACGCTAAGTCAAAAGACGAAGCCGACTTATCAATCGTTGTATGTGGTGCAGGTTTTACTAGTATCGAGTATTTAGGTGAAATTACAAATCGCTTACCAAAGTTAGCAGACAAATTAAACTTTCCAAAAGATAAATTAAAAATTACGTGTATCGAAGCAATGCCAACATTATTACCAATGTTCTCAGAAAAATTAGGAACTTACGGAATCGATGTTCTTAAAAAACGTGGCGTTGAATTCAAAGTGGGTACACCCATTAAAGAATTAAAAGAAAACACGGTTTGTTATGAAGAAAACGGTGAATTAAAAGAAGTTAAAGCTAACACAATCATCTGGACAACAGGGGTTAAAGGTAGCTCAATCGTTGGTGAATCAGGATTTGCTGAACGTCGTGGACGTGTAATGGTAGAACCAGATTTAACAGTAGCAGATTATCCAGAAATCTTTATGATTGGTGACGTTAGTGCGGTGATGGATACAGAATCAAACCGTCCATTCCCAACAACAGCTCAAATCGCTTTAAAACAAGGTGAATCAGTAGCTGATAACTTAGCAGCTAAAGTTAACAACCAAGCAACAACACCATTTACATTCAAACCATTAGGAACGGTTGCCTCAATTGGTAACAACGTTGGTATTGGTAATGTCATGGGTAAAGAAGTTAAAGGTTATATCGGATCTATCATGAAGAAAAATGTTATTAATAAATCATTACTTGCAGTAGGAAATACTAAGACGTTACTTAAAAAAGGTCGTTTTGATTACTACCGTTAAGCTATCAAGAGGAGAACATGAGTCAATCATGTTCTTCTTTTTTTTGTATAAATAAGAGGGTCGTTATTTACTTATTATAAAAAACCATCGAATAAAATAACGAATAAGTCTCTCTATTCTTGTTATATAAAAAGAACGATTGTTACACTGCTTATTTTTAAAGTTATTAGTTAAAAAAGTTTGATTTTGTGCTATAATTATTTAACAAGAATTTTTATAGGACAATCAAAAACAAATTTAGATTGACTAAGAACAATGATGAATAGGAAAAGTGAGTAGAGTATGGTTAATTTACAGTTAGTGTCATTAATAATTTTGATAATTGGACTTATTCTTTTAAGTGTGTCTCTAGTTTTCTTTACACTACACCTTCTAAAAAAAAGACAAATTGAAAACGTAAAAGCGGTAGAGGTTAGAAATAAAGAAGAACGACATAAGCAGAGAAAAGAATTAAAAGCATTGACAAAGAGCAGTAAGAAACTTTTGATGATAGGATTATTATGTTTAGTCCTCTCAGTGAGTGCAGGTGGTGGAGTAGCTTATTTATCCCACTATGAATCAAGTATAGCAGCCGCAAAATAAGAGTTTAAGACTATTTTTTTACGAAATGTAAAAAATAGTCTTTTTATTTTATTCAAAAGAGATTGACTTTCTAAATAAATTTGATATTATATCATTAAGTGATATATCACTTAACGATATATCATTAAGTGATACAAAAATGGTTTGTGGGAGGGAAAGCTATGGATGAACCATTAACAGACTCAAACTATTTAATTTTACTGGCTTTACTAGAACCAAAACACGGTTATGCCATTATGAAAGAAATATCTGAGATTACAGAAGAACGAGTTAGCATTGGACCGGCGAGTATGTACACCATTCTAAAAAAGTTAGTCAAGAGTGAGTATATTACCTTGGAACAAGATGATGACCGAAAAAAGATTTATTTGATTACTGAGTTAGGTATTAAGAAGTTAGAAGAAGAAGTTGAGAGACGGAAGTTGTTTTACCAAGCAGGAGAAAGACTACTACTAGAGAAAGCGAGGGAAGAGTTATGATGTTAGGTAAGAAAAAGTATCTCTATTCTAAAGGATTAGCCTTCTACGCTGAATTAGAAAGTCAACGTTTAGAACAAGAGTTAGCGGATGGTTGGTTAATTGAGAGTATTAGTTTTTTTGGCTTTTATCGTTTGAAGAAAGTTGAAAAAGAAGAAGCGCATATGGTGATTGATTTTTATTCGGGGAAAAAGAAAGAATTAGATGACTATTTGGAACTGTATCAAGCTTCTGGTTGGAGTGAAGTGACTAGTTACCGGAATCGGTATTTTATCTTTAAAGCACCCGTTGATACAGAGAGTGTCTATACAGATGAGGAAAGTTTAGCGACCAGAATTAGGAAAGAAAGTATTTGGTTTCTGAAAAATTCGATGATTGTGACGCTGTTTGGGATTCTTTGGCTGTATGTAGTAAGAAATCAAGAATTGGGTATTAAAGTAGAACAACATAGTTTTTCATATGGTTTTTTACATGGTATCGGGATAGCATTTTTATTTTTCCCGCTGATTACAATTTTGCTAATGCTTTACTACAAAGTGATGTATTTAAAAAGAAGTAGCTACTTCAAGCAACCAGAGAATTATGCCAAGAAACAGCGCTTTGTTAGAGATATTTTTGTAACAATGATTTTGGGTGCCATATTTGGTGGTGTTTTAGGTTTTTTATTTGGGATAAACGGATTATAGATTGACGAGGAGGATTTGTATGTTAAAAGTTGAAGGTTTAACAAAAACATTTGGAGAGATGACAGCACTTGATGATGTCACATTTGAAATTCCAGATGGAAAAATATTAGGGTTAATTGGGCAAAATGGAGCTGGAAAATCAACAACTTTCCGCTTAATTTTAAACTTTTTAGATCAAGATAAGGGAACGATCACTTGGGATGGTCAGCCGATTAAAGAGGAAGATTATAACATTATCGGCTACTTACCAGAGGAGCGAGGACTTTATCCAAAATCAACGATTGAAGATCAGCTGGTCTACTTTGGTCGCTTGCGTGGTAAAACTAAAAAGGAAATTGTGCCATTGATTGATCATTGGATGGATAAATTTGAAGTCAAAGGTAAAAAGACTGATAAAGTAAAAACCTTATCAAAAGGGAATCAACAAAAAGTTCAGTTGATCGCGACATTGATTCATGAACCTAAATTGGTCATTTTAGATGAGCCTTTTAGTGGTTTGGACCCAGTGAATGCGGAACTGTTAAAACAAGGTATTATTGAGTTAAAAGCGAAAGGATCATGTGTTATTTTCTCAAGTCATAACATGGAAAATGTGGAACAAATCTGTGATCATTTGGTCATGCTTCGCAATGGTCAAATGGTGCTGGACGGCGTGGTGCAAGATATCCGTGAGCAGTTCGGTAGAACCCATCTTGAAATCGAAACAGCTTTAACGAAAGAAAACTTATTAGAGATACCGGGTGTTGTTGAGGTGACTGAAAAACGTCATAATATGTATTCGATTCATTTAACAGAACCAGAAGTTGGTAAAGTTATCTTTGAAGAAGCCATGAAATTAACAGATTACTTACCAATCTTCAATCAACAGCCACCAACCTTGGAGGAAATA
This sequence comes from Vagococcus hydrophili, assembly GCF_011304195.1. Taxonomy (NCBI): domain Bacteria; kingdom Bacillati; phylum Bacillota; class Bacilli; order Lactobacillales; family Enterococcaceae; genus Vagococcus; species Vagococcus hydrophili. The sequence continues at coordinate 1,567,867 of NZ_CP049887.1, forward strand.
TTTAAATTAAAAGTAGGTGAAAAAGATGAATAAGTTTTGGGTTGTTGCCTTAGAAACGTATAAGAAACATGTGAAGTCAGTTAGTTTTATTATGATGATTATTGCGCCTTTATTTTTCATGGGAATATTCGCAGGTACTACTTACATGGGTCAAAAATTTAATCATTCAAAAGAAGTCGCAATTGTCAGTGAAGTAGAAGGTTTAGGGAAAACTTTTACTGAGCAAACAAAAGAAGAGTTTGATATTAATAAAAAAATAACCACAGAAGATGCAGCAAAAAAAGCATTAGAAAAAGAAGAAATTGATGGTTACATTGTTATTCATGAGAATCAAGAAAAATTAGAAGGTCAATATGTTGGAGTGAAATCACTTGGTACAGATAACTTACAGGTGATTCAGCAAAGTTTAAACCAAATACAATTAGGAATGAATGCGGATAAATTGTCCTTATCTCAAGAAGAAGTTGGTAAAATATTATCACCAGCAATATTCACTGAGAAACAAGTAAAAGTGTCGGATGGTAAAATTGAAGAAAATAAAGATAATAAAATAGTAATGATGATAGTTGGAATGATTGTTGTCTTTATGATGTATTTTATTGTGATGCTCTATTCAACGATAACAGCTCAAGAGGTTGCTTCAGAAAAAGGAACACGAATCATGGAAGTGATTCTATCAAGCACTACAGCATCTAAACATTTTTATGGTAAAATTACAGGAATTTCTTTAGTGATTTTAACTCAAGTTGGTGTTTATCTTCTATCAGGAATTATTGGTTTTATGTTTGTTAAAGATATGGATGTTGTTAAATCTTTCTTTGAGGAAGTTCCGGCAGGAGATTTATTGAGAGGGTTACTAGGTTACAACTTACTTTATTTGTTATTTGGTGTGTTGATCTACACTATCTTAGCAGCCTTTTTAGGATCTTTAGTTAATAAAGTTGAAGACTCAGCTAAAGCAGTAGCACCACTAACTTACTTAATCATGATTGGATTTATTGGTAGCTTTTCTGTAGGAATGGCAAATCCACAAAGTATTATTGTTAAAGTGATGTCATTTATCCCGTTTCTTTCTTCATTTGGTATGCCAGTTAGGATTGCCAACAATGATGTGACAACGATGGAGGTTATGATTTCTCTAGGATTACTTGTGATTAGTATCGTTGTCTTATTGAAATTATCAGCTAAAGCCTATAAATCAACTGTGTTAATCTACAGTGATAAGAGTATGATGAATGTCTTTAAGGATGCAATGAAGTTAACGAAATAGGTAGTGAAAAAGCGTTAGAACGGGGGATGTTCTAACGCTTCTTTTATTTTTTTCTAATTATCACCTGTCATAGGATTAAGGCTGAAATTCGCCTTTACGTGGACGGTAGGAGTCGAACCTACACCTTACATATAGGAAAAAACTTTCAGCTATACAAGTATAACACCAAGTTCATCCACTGATTTATTATATAACTACTATAATTCAAAGAGTTTAAGAAAAGTTAAAGTAAGTATGAAGAAATCGGTAACAATTTAGGTTAAAATAAGAAGGAAAACAAAAAGTAGGTGACCTAAAATTTTAACGAACATCATAACCTTTACCGCAACGAATATAGATGATTTACTTATTTTGACATTATTCTTTGGTCAAAACGCTCACTTCGGAAATCGAACGAACATTGTCGTTGGGCAGTTTTTAGGAATGGGATTTTTAGTGGGTATCAGTGTATTTCTATCCCTAACACTTCAAAAATTTGAGCAATTTAATCTGAATTATCTTGGTATTGTTCCGATAATTCTAGGGATAAAACTATTAATGGAAAAAGAAAAACAAGAAGAGGTAGTCAGTGAAAGTGATAACAGTTTGATCATTCAAATTTTCCTAATAACCATTATGAATGGTATGGACAACATTGGTGCTTATACGCCATTATTTAGTACTTTTACTTTAGCTGAGTTAATTCAGTGTGTGTTGACGTTTTTTGTGATGACAGCTTTATGGTGCGGGCTAGGAATTGTGATTACTAGGATTACCTGGGTGAAAGAGAAAATCGAGGGAGTTCCTAAATGGTTCTTGCCCCTTGTATTAATGTACGTTGGACTGGGAATACTTTTTGATTGGTAAACTAAATAAGCAATAAAAATACATGATTGTGTTTTTATTGCTTATTTTTATTTGCCTATGTCATCAATAAAACTAAAAACCTCTAATTTATCAGTAATTCCATTGTTCTATTATAAAAAACACTATTTATAAAATAGGTAGCAATAGTAACACAAATAGTTATCTTAGATATGCTGTGGAGATACAAGAGTATAATAAAAAGTGTTATAAAATTAATTAATGGAGATGGTAAAATGTCAAACGAACAAGTAGCATTTGTCACAGGTGGCGCACAAGGGATTGGAGCAGCAATCGCTAGAAGATTAGCTAAAGATGGTTTTGCAGTCGGTGTTGCTGATTTGAATTATGATTTAGCCAGTGAAGTAGCGAAAGAAATCAACGCAGATCAAGGAAAAGCGTATGCTGTAAAAGTGGACGTTAGTGATCGCGACGATGTATTCAAAGCAGTGACTGAAGTAGCAGATCATTTTGGTGGCTTTGATGTCATTATTAACAACGCTGGCTTAGGCCCAACGACACCAATTGAAACAATCACGCCTGAAATGTTTGATAAAGTTTATCATATTAATGTAGGTGGCGTTATTTGGGGAACGCAAGCAGCGATTGAGCAATTTGAAAAATTCGGACATGGTGGAAAAATTATCAATGCCACTTCTCAAGCAGGGGTTGTTGGTAATCCAAACCTTTCTTTATATTCTAGTACAAAATTTGCAGTACGTGGCTTAACTCAAGTAACAGCCAGAGATTTAGCTGAAAGAGGAATTACGGTGAATGCATTTGCTCCTGGTATCGTTAAAACACCAATGATGATGGATATTGCTCATAATGTAGGTAAAAATGCAGGCAAAGATGATGAATGGGGCATGGAACAATTTGCTAAAGACATCGCCATGAAACGTTTATCAGAACCAGAAGAAGTGGCATCAGCAGTCGCCTTCCTAGCAGGACCAGATTCAAATTATATGACAGGCCAAACCCTAATCGTAGATGGCGGCATCCAATTTCAATAAAAGGGTAGTTCTAAATGCGCCTAGCTCCGAGCGACTGGAAGAAACCTATACAAATAGAAGAGAGGAGAATGACGGATTGTTGTCATTCTCCTCTTTAATTATGAGCAAACGGTGTCACGGAAGTAGCTTCGGCGGAAATAAGCTGAACACTTCCATGACAACCTCTTAATTTCCCCCAAAATAAAAAACCAAAACTTGAAATAAGTTTTGGTTTTTTTGAATATCTTATAGTAATTTGTTGTAGAATTCTACTACGAATGCTTCGTCGATATCTTGTGATAACTCTTCACGTTCTGGTAAACGAGTTAAGCTACCTGATAAAGTTTCAGCGTCAAAGCTTACGAATGCTGGGCGTCCTAATGTAGACTCAACAGCTTCTTTGATGAAAGTAACATCTTTAGATTTTTCGCGAACTGAGATTACTTGTCCTGGTTGTACGCGGTATGATGGAATATCAACGCGTTTACCATCAACAGTAATGTGACCGTGGTTTACAAACTGACGTGCTTGACGACGAGTTGTTGCTAAACCTAAACGGAATACTACGTTGTCTAAACGTTGCTCAAGTAAGATCATGAAGTTAACACCGTGTTTACCTTCAGTGATGTTACCAGCTGCTACGAATAAATTACGGAATTGACGTTCTGTTAAGCCGTAAGTAAGACGTAATTTTTGCTTTTCAGCTAATTGTAAGCCGTACTCAGATTTGTTTTTTCTTTGGTTAGGTCCGTGTTGACCTGGTGCATAAGGACGACGAGCTAATTCTTTACCAGTTCCTGATAATGAAATGCCTAAGCGTCTAGAGATTTTCCAACTTGGTCCAGTATAACGTGACATGAATAATTCCTCCAATAAATTTCTTTAGTTTTGGAGTAAAATAATTTCTTAAAAATATTAACATCCGCTTAGTTTATTTTTCAATCTTCACCCTTGCAGCCGTGGCTACGCAATTGAACCTATGAATAGGCAAACAAACTAATAACGAGCTGCTTATTTTTTAGCTGCATTATTTTACACAAAATCTATTATACACTGTTTTAGTCGTTTGCGTCAATCGAAAAACGAGATTATTTCAACTAGCAAATTTTTGACGTATTTTTTTTCATTTTTTAATATAATATTAGTGATATTTGTGATAAATTATTCATTGTACTTATTTTAAAATTATTAGGAAAAGTGAGAGAGGATTTTAAGAAAATGGCGCATAGTTCAGAGTTAATGGCAAAAATCGATGCTTCAATCGAGAAAAAGAATGAACTCATCGATAAAAAATTCAGTAAATACGCAGTAAGATCAATTTTAGCAACATTGTATTTGGCGTTAGGTTCAGCAATTGCCTTAGGATTAGGGCTTAAATTTGATGGTTCAGTTGGAAAAATGTTATACGCCTTCACATTTGGTTTAGGTTTAGCATTAATCATCTTTTTAAACGCAGAACTAGGAACGTCAAATATGATGTACATGACTGTCGCAACCTACCGAAAGAAATTAAAACCATCAAAAGCATTTAAAATTTTAATGGTATGTGTATTGTTCAATTTAATCGGTGCAATCGTGGTAGCTTATCTATTATCTGTCACAGGATTTTTTAAAGGATTACCCGCAGATAACTTCCTAACACATATAGTAGAAGGAAAGTTCCAAAAAGGAATCCCACAAACAGTGGTGGAAGGAATGTTTGCTAACATTATTGTTAACTTAGCGATTCTTATGTCAATGAAGGCAAAAGATGATGCAGCAAGATTTATGTCGATTTTATGTGTCATTTTTATTTTCACGTTTTTAGGATTTGAGCATGTGATCGCCAACTTTATTTATTTCCCATTAGCATTCTTCTCATCAGGAGGAGCAGTTGTGGGTATGACAGTTGGCGCCCTAGCAACAAACATCATCTTCACATTTATCGGAAACTTTATCGGTGGTGGGTTAGTTATTGGTTTAACTTACGCTTGGTTGAATAATGATGAGTCGTTGAAGTATTTGGATTAGAGATAATAATTAAATAGTAGAAAAAAGCATCGTTCAATTTGAATGATGCTTTTTTTGCACTAAAAAATAACGAAAAGAATTATTTTATAAAGAAGTGTAGCTTAATTGAGAAAACATTAATAAATAACTGTTGTCTGTTACTGGTTTAATAGGAAAAGAACATAAACTAACTGAGAATCACGGATATTGTATATACCTTTAGCTGTTTTTTATTTGTGCTATTTCACTAAATGTAAAAAATATAAGTCTTTTTGTAAAATATACCAAGCATGTTATCGTTCTAAAAATATTAAATCGTATAATTAGAGTGTTTTAATTCTGTATAAGCGATATTAAGTAAGTTAAACCGTACAATAAACGTTCTATTAGTATGTTAAATAAACAAAAATATAGAAAAAAATAAATAATTATGTTAGTATTTAAATATACAAAAAACTTTTTTATATAAATTTAAACGATATTTTTAAGTGTTCGATTACAAAATCAAAGTATTTAGTTTTATGTCTTTAAGTTTTTAAAACGTGTTTTTGTAAAGAGTTAAGTGTTTTTTTATTATTTAGTTTTATTTTAATTAGTTTTATCTCATTTTTCTCTTATTTAAAATTATTTGTTTTTTTAACATATGATTTATATTGTTTAATTTATCATCTTTTAATAATCGTTTTTTATGTTATTATAATAATTGTATGTGAATGTAATAACTGTTAAATGTATATTTTATTAAAAGTGTAAAAGGGGACAGTGAATGTGAAGAAGAAAAAAGAATCTAATAAGAAGAAAAAGCACGACACTCGAGATAAACGACATAAAGGTAATGATAAAAAAACAGGCCCAAGTAAAAAGAGTAAAAGAATAGCGGCGTTTCTTAATTTAATATTTTATTTAGTTATGCTGAGTATTTTTATCGGTGCTGGTTTAATGGCGATTATGCAAAAACAGGACAAGTCGCTAAATGGTTACCGAATGTTTGGGGTTTTAACCGATTCAATGGTTTCTCCTGGAAACAAGATTAAAGAAGGCGGTTTCAGATCAGGAGATATTATCATTATTAAAGAGGTAAAGGCCAAAGATTTGAAAAAAGGTGATGTTATTACGTATCGTCCTTCAACAAATCCAGATAATAAAAATAATAACTACTTAACGCATAGGGTTGTAAAAGTCCAAAATGATTACAAAGGTCGTGAAGGATATTATTTTACAACACGTGGTGACGCGAATAAGACGGATGATATGCCGATGAGTGAAAAAGCGTTAGTAGGTAAAGTGGTTGGTAGAATTCCTAAAGTTGGAGGTATTCTAGCTTTTATAAAAGAGAATTTTGTGCTATCACTTATTTTTATTCTATCAGTGGTTGGATTCTTTTGGGTAATTAGAATGTATATTTTAGCAAGTGATGACGATGAGGAAGAAGAAAAAAAACCTCGTAAAGAAGTGAAAGAAGTTTCAAAGAAAAAGTCATCAAAATCATCTAAATCTAAGAAATCTAGTAAACATTCAAAGGAAAAAACTCACAGTAGTAAGAGCAGCAAGTCGAAGAGTCACTCACACAAATCTAAGAGTGGTAAATCGAAAAAGAGCAAGACTAAAAAGTAGGTATTTACTCATTTTATGAGTTGATATAAAAATAATATAAATTGGAGGAATTATTCATGAAAAGCAAAAACAAGAAAAAATGGCTAGCAACTGCAGCAGCCTTAGCCGCTGTAGCTGCAATGGCGGGTACATTTGCCTGGTTCCAAAGTAAAGACGAAGTAAAGAATGAGTTCGAAGGTTCGATTGCTGGTAACGACATCGAGATTGTCGAAGATTTCGAAAAACCAACTACTTGGGAACCTAATGTAGAAACGAAAAAAGATGTAGCGGTTAAAAATAGTGGGAAATATAATGCGTTCATTCGTGTTAATTTGGCAGAAGAAATCACTAAATTGAAATCAGAAAATCTTGATGGTAAATATACATCCAACGGTGCTGATATTGCTGCTGCTGACTATGTTATGCCATTAAGCATGAAAAAAGCAGATATTGAATCTAAGTATCCTACTGTTAGTACGTTAGAAGGTACAGCACCAAAAATTACTATTAAAGGTAAAGAGTACACTCTTGTTGTAAGAGAAAAATCAGAAACAGTTGATAAAGGTACTAGATATCAATATCTTTCTTATTGGGATAATGGTACAGAAGGCGAAGAATTATACGCTAGAACAGGCGGATTTGTTCGTAAAAATGATAAATTAACGCCAAAAAATACGCCACAAGTGAAATACATTAAGATTGAATACCAAGCACCAGTTAAAAAAGATTGGACAAACCCAGTTTATACACCAGTTACAGCTGGAACACCTGGTGGACCAATCAAAGGTGACGGTTCTGCAAGCATTGTTCTTAAAGGTGCTGCAGATGATAAAATTGAAATTAAATTTGTTAACGTGTCTGAAAAACCAGTAACAGGTAAATGGAACTACAACCTTAAAGATGGAAGTTTCTACTATATTGGCGTTGTTCCTGCACAAGAACAAACAGCTCAACTTATTGAATCTGTAAAATTATCAGGTGCTGCTGGAAATGAATATAGTAAAGTTAAATACAATTTAGATGTTAAAGCTAAAGGTATTCAAGCTCACGCAGAAGCGGTTGATTCAGCAGATTGGTTGGGTGAAAAAGGACCAAATAATATTAATGGCGATATCTCAAAAGCTCTTAAAGAATTGCCAGAAACTAATAAAACTAAATAATCATTAATGTTAATGCTACAAAAAATTTAATCAAATGAGAACACGAGCCGGTTGATAAGATGATTAGTCATCATTCTATTGACCGGCTATTCTCAAAAAGGTGGGAAGTAAGCTAATGAAAAGAAAATTTCTATTACTTCTGATACTTTTACCTAGTTTATTATTATTTGTTCAACCAATGAAAACTGTTGCTCAGGACTTACCCCCAGGAATGGTGGTAGGGGATGAGAAAGGGATCAAAGCGAGCAAAGATGGCGAGTATTTTGTTAAGGTAGATAATGCGATGCCAGGTATGTCTTGGCACAAAAATATTTCTCTGCTAAATATGGAAAAAGATGTCCCATATCACTTAACAATGCTCATCTCTCCACCCAAGGTATCTGGGAGTTTAGATTTGTCAAAAGCCATCCAGATGAAATTAACCTATGAAGGCAAAGTTGTCTATGAAGGGCCAGCTTCTGGATTAAGTGAAAAAAACAATCTTCAATCTAAACCACTAGATTTGGGAACTTTTAAAGCAGGAGACAGTCGTTCTTTAGAAGTTGATTATTCTCTTTCGGGAGAGTACACCAATAAAGATTTTGAAACTAAAAATAAAATGGAGAACGTTTGGACCTTTTATGCGGTCAAAACAAAAGAGCCTGTTGTTCCCAAGAAAGATAAAGATTCGAAAATATCAATCAAATCTATCGGAAGACTTCCAATGACAGGTGAAACTGTCAAACAAATGATGATTATCTTCTGTATGGGAATGTTGATTGTGTTAATCTTCCTGTTAATTTGGAAAAAGAAACATAAAGATCGTGCCAATATAAGCAAAGGAGGGGAGTAACGTATGAGTTCTAAATCTCGAAAAAGAAAGAAAAAGAAGTTGATGCGAAAAATCAAAAAGATTCAAAAGCATCATCGGAAAATTTCTTTAGTTGTCACGTTACTCGCTATCATTAGCTTCTTTTCATTTGTCGGTACGTTTGCATGGTTCACTTCTGAGGATGACGTCTCCAATAAATTTGAAGGTGGAAAGTTAGCCGCAGAAATTACAGAAGTCTTTATCCCAAACAATGAATGGGAACCGGGAGAAAAAACAACCAAAGAAGTTAAAATTGCTAATACGGGAACTGTTCCAGCGTTTGTCAGAGTTTCTTTATACGAGTTCATCCTTAATTTTAAAGTGGACGTGACAGACCAAACAGGAAACGGTAACTTAGCAACAGCGAGTGAAGCAAAAAAACCAGGAGTCGATCGTGACGATACAGGCACATGGCAACCTGCCGCTGACGGAGATGGCACGTTTAAGCAAGGAAACAAGTTTTACATTGCTGACAAATCGTGGGTTTCTGATCCAGAAGCAAGAACAGGCATGTATGAGTATCAGAAAGAAAGAAAGACGGCACCACAAAAATTTATCTCGTTGAACTTTCCAGATCATATAAAAACAGCAGTTGATCCAAACGCAACAGGCGATTATTGGTTGTATTCAAATGGTTATTTTTATTATTCAAGACCATTAAAACCAGGTGAAAAAAGTAATGAAGTGTTATCTTCACTTACTTTATCAGATGCAATTCCTAATAAATACAAAGGTTCATTATACAAATTGAAAGTCTATATGGACGCTCATGATGCAACCGAACCTATTTTTAGCGAATGGCGCTTGAACCAAAACGATCCAGCCTATCAATTATTAAAACCACAACTAAAATAGGAGGTGCGGTAAGTGAAACGCAAGATTCGAAAATTTAAGAAATTAAAATTAAGTAAAAAAATAATTCTTACCGCGTCTGCTTTAGTTATGACCGTTGTAATGATTATGGGAATGAAAGCAGTTTATGCTGCGATGAAAGATAGCGACAAGGAAACAAATGATTTTCAAATTGCTAATTTAAGAGGTGACATCACAGAAAAATTCACACCACCGACTAAAGATAATCCAATTGAACCTGGACAAAAATATCAAAAAGAAGTGAAAGTGAAAAATTCTGAAAATGCACCATTCTTTGTAAGGGTATTGGTTGTACCAGAAATTGAAGACTCTGATGGAACCTTGTTACCAAGCGAGATTGGTAAAGAGGTTCTTGTTGACGTTCATCCAGATTGGGTATTAGGAGAAGATGGTTTCTACTATTATATGAAGAAAGTTCCAGCTGGAAAAGAAACGACTGAATTATTTAAGACAGTGACTTTAGATGAAAAATTAGCATCTAATAAAGATTATTCTTATAAAGATGCTAAGATGACGATTTCTCTGAAAAGTGAAACAGTCATATCAGCCGGAGATAACTACCGAAAAGCATGGTGGTTAGGTAAAGTACCAACAGAGAAGAATTTGAAAACAGTAGATGCAGAGTTACAGAAGATAAAGGGGGGGAAGTAAAGTGAAAAAGAATAATTTAATGAAAAGGTTGCTTGCTTTCACCGCCTTTATTTTGACTTTAGTGAGTATGACTTTTGGTATGAGTGGGAAAGTATTTGCGGAAGACGAACCTTCTAATTTGCCACCAAATGATAAGACGTTAGAATTATTTGATTGGGGTAAGAATTGGCAAAAGAATGGGTCAATTACATATAAAGCGACGCACAATCCATATAAAAAAAGAGTAGATGATAACCTAAGAAAACCTATGGAATTTTGGGGTGAGTATGAAGTTAGTGGGGAGCCAGGTGATACATATTCTTCATATACTTTAGGTACTTATCAACCCACCACTGTGAGAAAAAAGGGTACATCTGAAAAAGCAAATTGGTTTAATTTTCCTAGTTATGGTGAGTGGACTATCTCAGATTCTAAAAGATGGCAAAATCTACCTGTGGAGGCTTCAGGATATACAGAAAAAAAAGATTCTGGCTTTTTTGTTAATACATACACAGCGAAATACAATTTACCAGTAGTAACTTATGAAGCTGAGGGATGGCCAGCTCCTGATAAGTCAGCTAACGGGGCTGGTATTTCCAATATACCAGCGATAAAACCTGGCGAAAATTTTAATGATAAATCTGTCAGGTACGAGTTTAATGAGGGACAAAAAGGACCGGCAAAGGCCAAGTGGTACATGACTGGGGAGTACGATAACAGTAAAGTCATATTTCCAGATGATGGAGAAGCTTTTCGGCAAGGTGTTAATCATATTATACTGGTTCCTCAACTCATTAAAGTAACTTATCGAGATGTAGATACGTTAGAAGAGGTTAAGGGCCTGTCTCCCCAGGTTTTAGGTAAAAAGGGATCTTGGAAAGATGTAGTAAATGTTACTGGTTTAGATGCAACAGTTCCTGGTTATCACAATTTAGGATTTCAAGAGGTTTCTGGTGCAGTTATAAATAGTAGTTATGTTCGTCAAAATAAAGATGGTGTTTGGTCTACAGGTAAACAAAGTAAGGTTGGTACTTTAGAGAAAGGTAGTTCTAAAAAAGTTGTTCAGGACTATGAACAAAAAGGGATTGTTGTTTGGTTAGAAAAAGAAAAAGCCAACGCAGTTACTTCTAAAAAAGTGTCTAAATCTGAAGTGCCAATGGAAGTATTCACAAAAGAAGGCGAAAAAGAAAACAACGATCACAGAAAAGTTGATTATTCGGTTCGTGTAACTAATAGAAGTAACCCTAATGAGGTAGTTTCAACCTTAGATGATTTTACTTTAGTGGATGAACTTCCTGAAGGGGTATCCTTAGTAGAGCCTTTTAAAATGGAACACATCGTCACAACAACAAGACGAGATGAAGTTCCAGAAAAAAGTAAATCTGGTGGTAAAAGACCTTATTATGAACTTAGTAAGAAAACTGGTAGCGATGGTAAGGTGAGACAAGTTATTACTATCTATGGATCACGGATTCAAGTTGGACAGTATGATGAGTTTTATTATACAGCTCAGGTTGATCAAGGTAAGCACGATGAAGTGAAAACTAATACGGCAACTGTGACAGCGCCTAATACTAATAAGTCTACAGTAAAGGCTTCTTTTAAAATTTCAGATAAACCAAAACTATCGACAGTTAAAAGAGTGAAAAACTTATCGACTGCTGGAAGTGATTATGCTGAAAAAGTAGCAGGTAAGAAGCAAGATAAGTTACAGTACCGTGTGCAAATTGCGAATACTCAATATGGGACACCTCCTGCTACAGGAATCTTAAATGAAGCTAAACTTGTAGATAAAATTCCAGAAGGGTTATCAGCTCCTACTAATATCCAAGAGTATATTAACGGAGGTAAGCGAAATATTCCTGAAAAGAGTAGGGCGACAGCTTCAGACAAAGTGTATTATGAATGGAATTCCAACACACGTGAATTAACAATAGTTGAAAAATCACCGTTAAAAGTTGGGCTTGCTCATTGGATTTATTATGATACAACTATTGAGACTTATAGTAGTAGCAAGGTTAACAAAGCAGTTGCCACTAGTCCGGGAATCGATCCAAGTGAGGGTAAAGCAACTGTGACGATGTTTGCTGACTCTAATCCTTATATTGAAAAACATGCTTTTAAATGGAAGGAAGACGGGACTAGAGGAAACAAAATTAAAGAAATTGGTGTAGGAGAGTCGTTTAGTTATTTCCTTTATTTTGCTAATGAGAAAACAAGTCCTGAGAAGCCTGGGACAGATTTGATGAGGGATATTGTCGTAAAAGATATCTTACCAGAAGGACTGGAAGCACCTAAAAATGTTCTCTTTGATTCAGGTAAAAAAGATAATCCAGATGCAGTTATTCCGCTAAAAACAAGTGATGACCAAAAAGGTAAATATTACGAATGGGATGAAAAGACTAGAGAATTAAAAGTAACTTTAGGCTCTGCCTATGGTATAGCTCCTAATGGTTCAGCTTGGTCTATTACTTTCGATACAAAATCAATTGCTAATAAACCAGGTGATGTTCTAGTTAATAAAGCTGAACTTTATTCTGATAGTGAAAAAGTACCAAAAGCAACTTATGACGTGAAAGTTGGTAAAGATGTCAAAGTAACCTTCCACACAGGTGATGATGTTATCACACGGACTATGCCTAATCCAAATCCACAGTACCCTGGATATGGAAATAAGGCGAAAAGACCAAAACAAAATCCGCTTGGCTATAAATATCATCAATATAGTATAGACAGTGGAAAAGGTAAGTATGATGCTAATGATCCTAAACAAGGTGATGCGAATAGGGAGCTTGACGGTAGGTATCCTGATAATAAATTTGTAGACTGGTACTTGGATAAAGAATTTAAGATTCCTTATAATTTTGATACTCCAGTAACAAAAGATGTTGATTTATACGCTAAATGGATACCTAATCCAATACCTGGGATGTTGAAAAAAGCTTTCAATAGAAATACATTAGAAAGTGAAAATGATCAAGGTCCATATAAATCTCCAGGGAATCAACTTACTGAAGTGAATGTGGGGGACAAGTTTTCATATATGGCGATTGCTCGTAATGGAGATCCTACTAGGGAAAATATAAGTATTCGAGATTGGAGAGATATATTACCAGAGGAAGTTGCATTACCAACAAAAGTTGAATTGTTTACAGTTGATAGCAAGAAAGAGCCTAGTGATAGATTACCGACCGCTATTCCTGGTACAGTGAAAGTCTATGAGATTTTCGAAAAATCAAAAGTAGCTTCAACTGAACGTGATGAGTACTATGAAATTGTGACAGGTGAGAATGGTAAGAGAGAAATTTACTTTAGAAACTTGAAATCAAATGAAATTATAGGGAAAGAATTGCGTGGCTTTATTTTGGAAACGAAGTTAGAAAAACGACCACCTCTCAATAATAAAAAGTATATAGTTAGAAATTCTGCTTCTTTTATAACTGATAGATCATACGGTTACATACCTCTTGAAGATGGTAGTTTTAAAGGATCTCTATTAACGCTGTATGCCCATTCAGAGGTTGATGTTCCATGGAAAGTCGAATTCGAACCTAATGGCGGAAAACCTAAACCTAAGGATCAGTTTGTTAGAAATGAAAAATTAGCAACTGAACCAAAAGATGACCAAGTTCCGAAAAAATCTGGTCATTCATTTGAAGGTTGGTATGAAGACAAAGAATTAACGAAGAAATATAATTTTGGAACTCCTGTTACAAAAGACATGATTCTTTATGCTAAATGGAATAAAGACCCAGATGTTAAAGTAACCTTCCATACAGGTGATGATGTCATCAAACGGACTAAACCTGACCCAAATCCGCAGTATCCTGGATATGGGAATAAGGCGACTAGACCAAAACAAGAACCGCTTGGTAAAGAGTACCACAATAACTATAAAGGTAATAATCCTAAACCTTACTATGATGCAGATAACAAAGACGAAGGTAAGGATGATCGATCAACAGATGTTAGGATTCCAGATAATGTCTTTGTTGATTGGTACATAGACAAAGAGTTTACTCAAAAGTATGATTTCAATACACCGGTAACAGAGGATATTGATTTATACGCCAAATGGAAACCTAATCCAGGTTCTGGTCACTTTAAAAAGGCATTTGACCGAAGCACACTAGATACTATGCAGGACAAAGGACCTTATAAAGCACCAGGGAATCAATTGACAGATATTCGTGTGGGTGATAATTTCTCTTATATGGCAATTGCCAGAAATCGTGACCCAGAACCAAAAAGAGATGATTTGATTCGTGAAGAATTGGAAGATTACTTACCATCTGAAGTAGCGCTTCCGTCAAAAGTTGAACTATTTACAGTAGATGGTGAGTTGTTGCCAGGTTCTGGAACCCAAACAGCTGTCCTTGGTACGATGAAACGTCATGAAATATTTGAAAAATCTAAAGTTAATTCACCGGACACAGATGAATATTATGAGATTGAGACACATACAGATGGTACAAGAATTATTCACTTTAAAAACTTGAAAGAAAAAGAAATTAAAGGAAATAATTTTGCAGGCTTTATCATGGATACAAAACTAGAAAGACGTCCATTAATTAATAATCAAAAAGAATACACGTTTACCAATATGGCACAGTATATTCAGGCTAATCAAAAAAGTTATGTACCTAATAAAGATGGAACTTTTGGAGAATCTGTATACAGAATGTTAGCTTTTGCAACTGTCCATGTTCCGTGGAAAGTCGAATTCGAACCTAACGGAGGTGCACCTAAGCCTAAGGATCAGTTTGTTAGAAATGAAAAACTATCGACTGAACCAACTGGTAATGACGTTCCTAAAAAGGCAGGTTATGTCTTTGAAGGTTGGTATGAAGACAAAGCATTAACGAAGAAATTTGATTTCAAAACACCGATTACTAGAGACTGGATACTCTATGCGAAGTGGCGGAAAGATATTGAACCTACAATAGATAAGAGTGTTAATAAACCAGAATTTTATGTTGGTGAAACAGCATCTTACGAAATAAAAATGCGTAATACAACGAATTATGATTTAGAAGATGCCTATTTAAAAGATATTTTAGCTGAAGGAATGGAAAAACCTAAAAACATTAAGTTGGACGGAAAAGAAGTTCCAGAAGGTAAAAATAATGCGACGAGTGATGGCGAGTATTACACTTGGACTCAATCTGAAAGAAAATTAGAAGTGTACTACAAACTACTAGCAGCTAATAAGCAAAAAACACTAACATATGATTCTAAAATATTAGAAGGTAAAGAGGGCGAAATCAAAATAAATAATGTCGAATTGACAGGATCCAATACAGAATTTGTAGCTAAAAGTAAAGCTGAATTTAAAATTTTAGCTAACAAAGGAATTCTTCATGTGAAACAAGAAGTTATTGGTAAACACGAAGATGTAGTGGTTCCAACGACAGGTTATATGAGTTTTGATAATGTGAAACCAAATAATCCTTCTGATAAGAAAAATCAATTGTCGGCGTTAGTGCCTTCTTATGAAGCAGACACAAACAAACCATATAAAGATATCAAACTAAAATGGTTTGAAGGTTACACAGGTTACCAAACCACTGCTAAAATTCCAGAGTTTTATGAATACGATGGCTATCAATTAACAACGGATAATGGCAACCATGCTTCTAAAAACAAAAAGAATGAAGCTATTTCACTTATTGATATGGCAAAAGGCAAAGAGTATTGGTTGACTGTTTATGTGAAACCTAAAGTTGGCGAAGATGGACCACCATTTTATAATTGGGATTATAAGACCAATGATTTTGGTAAAGTTTATATTCAAAAACCGAAAAATGTGCGTTTCAAGTTTTATTATTTAGACTCATCTAAGAATAGAAAAACGGTCAATTTGGTTAATTTTGAAACATACGCTGAGGGTATTTTACCAAAATACTTCGATAATTTATCAGACTATTACTACAAAATGACAATCCCAGGAGCAATTGAAAATAAAAAGTATTCATCTAGTGGAGAAATGAAAGATATTGTTGTTGAGGGTGACGCTGTAGATATGACTAAATTACCGATGGAACTACCAATTAAAATTTATTATACTGATAAAAATGGTAAGGAAATCGAATCTGTGAGTGATTTTGGTGGAAATGGAATAAATAACCCTAAAGTGGCTGATGGAACAAGTGGTTTTGGAGACATCAAATTGTTAGACAAAGAAATTAAAGATGATCCTAACGCTGATGAAATAGTCGTAAGCTATCGTTACACTTATACAACGTATATTAACGATTTTTAATAAGAGATTTAGCCAGGAGATTTATTTTCCTGGCTTTTTTGTTATACTGAATCTAATAACTCTAGGAGGATTCACATGAATAAAAAATTAATCGCCTTTGATATCGACGGAACCCTAATTAATGACGAACACGCTATCTTACCAGAAACACTTGCAGCAATAACTCAACTTCAAAATGAAGGACATATGGTGATGTGTGCCACTGGACGCAGCTTACCCCTAGCAGAAGAGGTTTTGAATGAATCTGGAATAGAACACGCTGTATTGAGTAACGGAGCTGTGGCCTTCTCTAAGGGGGAGCAAATCTATAGTAATCCTTTAAACCGTGAAGCCATGCTTAAGTTAGTTAAAGTAAGTGCTGAGCGCAAGATTGATTTAGTGTTTAACGGTTTAAAAGAAACGAAATTAAATAATCCTAACTATAACCCTGAAACTAAAATTGCCATGGAAAGTTTTGGGCAAGCTTTACCAGAGATTGACGAAACATTCCACGAAAGAGCAGAAGTTTATCAAATTGTCGCTTTACTTGATGAGAGTAAAATGGATGCTTATGTAGGGAAATTCCCAGAATTTCGTTTTGTGCGTTGGCATGAGCATGGAATCGATGTTTTACCACACAATGGCTCAAAAGCAGAAACACTGAAATTTGTGGCAGATAAGTTTGGCTTTGCCCAAGCAGATATAATGGCTTTTGGCGATGGGAATAACGACATGGAGATGCTAGCGTATGCTGGTGTGGGTGTGGCCATGGGAAATGGTAAGGAAGATTTAAAAGCAGTCAGTGATTTTGTGACCCTTTCAAATAATGAAGGTGGTATTGTTCACGCGCTGAAAGAATATAATTTAATCCAATAAAAAAAACGATTCCTAAGAATCGTTTTTTTATTGGATTAATAACACATCGTCAGCTGCGTAATTTGGATTTTCTGGGTTGATATGATCGTAAAACATAATACCGTTTAAGTGATCAAGCTCATGTTGAATCACAATCGCTGGATAATCTTTTAGGCGTAATTTATGTTTTTCTCCATCTTGATCCATATAAGAAATCGTAATTTTAGCATTTCTTACCACAAGACCAGGAACATGACGATCGACTGATAGACAACCTTCACCTTCTTCAATTGCAGCTTGTTGTACCGAATGGCTTAACACTTTCGGGTTGTACATGACAGTGCTTAAAAAAGGCTCGCCACCTTCTTCTTCCATATTAGGTATTTCAATCGCTGTGATTCTCTTAGAAATATTAAGTTGGGGAGCCGCTAAACCGACACCACCACGAAGTTGGTATTTTTCAGCCAACTCAGGGTCTTGACTATTCTTTAAGAATTCGCTCATTTTAATGCCTAATTCTCTATCTTCTTCAGATAAAGGAAATGAAACCTCATCTGCTACTTTACGAAGTGTTGGATGGCCTTCACGAATAATATCGTTCATTGTAATCATTTGTGTGACACTTCCTTTCTATATAATTTATTCTATCATAAGCTTACTCAAATCATTGTAATATTTGTTTCCTTAAAAAGAAAGACTAATATGGAGAAAAATTGCAAAAAAGCACAAGAATTTCTTGCTTTTAGTGTAAAAATCGGGTAAAGTACCATTGTGTGATGTTAAACGTCACAACCTATTTCTAGGTTATTCGAATCACCAACGAATTACTCAGTTGTAGGAAAAAAATATAAGAGGTGAAAGAAATGGCAATTACAAAAGAACGCAAGAATGAAATCATCAACGAATACGCACGTCATGAAGGAGATACTGGTTCTCCAGAAGTACAAATCGCAGTTTTAACAGCTGAGATCAACGCTTTAAATGAGCATGCTCAACTTCATAAAAAAGATCACCATTCATACCGTGGATTAATGAAAAAAATTGGACACCGTCGTAACTTATTAGCTTACTTACGTAACAACGATGTTCAAAGCTACCGCGAATTAATCCAAAAATTAGGTTTACGTCGTTAATTTTTAAAGAATTTAGAAAAAGTGAGGTCTGGTTTGGATCTCGCTTTTCTTTTAAAAAAGAAGAGCACGGTGAAGGTGAAACTACTATGCAAATGTGAGGATTTGTAGTCAACAATTTTGACATTTGTTTAGTAGAACTTATCATCAGTGCGATATAAGGAGATTATTAAAATGTTGAATTCTGAAAAAAGAGTATTCGAAACAACTTGGGGCGGACGTACGTTATCTGTTGAACTAGGACAATTAGCCAAACAAGCAAATGGTTCAGTTTTAGTAAGATACGGAGACACAGTGGTGTTATCTGCGGCAGTAGCTTCCAAAAAAGCAAAAGATGTGGATTTCTTCCCATTAACAGTTAACTACGATGAAAAAATGTATGCAGTTGGTAAAATTCCTGGAGGATTCATTAAACGTGAAGCTCGTCCTAGTGAAACAGCAACCTTAACAGCTCGTTTAATCGATCGTCCAATTCGCCCAATGTTTGCGGAAGGTTTCAGAAATGAAGTTCAAATTACTAACGTTGTCATGAGTGTGGAACAAGATTGTAACCCTCAAATGGCTGCTATGTTAGGTTCATCATTAGCATTATGTGTTTCAGATATTCCTTTCAATGGCCCAATTGCTGGTGTTGAAGTAGGTCGTGTGAACGGTGAGTATGTGATTAACCCAACAGTTGAGCAAATGGCAGTTTCAGATATCGAATTAACAGTCGCTGGAACAAAAGATGCCATCAACATGGTGGAAAGTGGCGCGAAAGAAGTATCTGAAGAAGATATGTTAGGTGCTCTTTTATTCGGTCATGCTGAAATCAAACGTTTAGTAGAATTCCAAGAAGAAATTGCTAAAGAAATTGGCAAAGCTAAAATGGAAATCACTTTGTTACAAATTGATGCAGATTTAGAAAAAGAAATTAATGATGCTTTCCAAACTCGTATGGTTGAAGCGATTCAAACAGAAGAGAAATTAGCTCGTGAAGACAACATTGACGCATTAAAAGAAGAAGTTACAGCTTTATATGAAGAAAAATTTGCTGAAGATGCAGAGTCAGCTAAAGTAATGAAAGAAGTTCGTCAAATCTTAGAAGACATGGAAAAAAATGAAGTCCGCCGTTTAATCACTATCGAAAAAGTCCGTCCTGATGGTCGTAAAATTGATGAGATTAGACCACTTGCTTCTGAAACGGGTATTTTACCACGTGTTCATGGTTCTGGACTGTTCACTCGTGGACAAACACAAGCTTTAACAACATGTACCTTAGCACCTCTTGGAGAACATCAAATTATTGACGGCTTAGGTGTGGAAGATAGTAAAAGATTTATCCATCACTATAACTTCCCACAATTTTCAGTTGGTTCAACTGGACCATCACGTGGACCAGGTCGTCGTGAAATTGGACATGGTGCTTTAGGCGAGAGAGCCTTAGCTCAAGTTATTCCAAGTGAAGAAGAATTCCCATACATGATTCGTTTAGTTTCTGAAGTCTTAGAATCAAACGGTTCATCATCACAAGCAAGTATTTGTGGTGGAACATTAGCACTTATGCACGCTGGTGTGCCAATCAAATCACCAGTAGCAGGTATTGCCATGGGACTTGTTATGGATGACGATAACTACACTGTTTTAACAGATATCCAAGGCTTAGAAGATCACTTAGGAGACATGGACTTTAAAGTGGCTGGTACAAAAGATGGTATCACAGCCCTACAAATGGACATTAAAATCCAAGGAATCACTGAACAAATCCTAAAAGAAGCTTTAGCACAAGCGAAAAAAGCTCGTATGGAAATCTTAGCTAACTTAACAGCAACAATTGCTGAACCAAGTAAAGAGTTAAGCAAATACGCACCTAAGATTGAAATGATCCAAATTAAAGCAGATAAAATCAAAACAGTTATCGGTAAAGGTGGGGAAACCATCAACAAAATTATCGATGAAACTGAAGTTAAAATTGATATTGATCAAGAAGGTAATGTCAGCATTGCTCATTCAGATCAAGACAAGATTAACCGCGCCATTGAAATTATCAGAGAATTAGTTAGAGAAGTTGAACTTGGCGAAGTTTACTTAGCTAAAGTTGTTCGTATCGAAAAATTCGGTGCCTTCGTTAACTTATTCGGAAATAAAGATGCTTTAGTGCATATCTCACAATTAGCTCACGAGAGAGTTAATAAAGTAGAAGACGTTCTTAAGATGAATGACGAAATTTTAGTTAAAATCACTGAAATCGACAAACAAGGTCGTGTCAACGCATCAAGAAAAGCAATGATCGAAAAACCAAAAGAAGAAAAAACAGAAGAGAAATAAGCGTGGTAAAAACGGCGTTTAGCTCCAAGCAACTGGAGAAAATCAAAAATAATCCGCTTTTTGGATTAATTTTGATTTTTGAAGTTGTCGTAGGAGCTGCCGTTTGAACCCGGACTAAAGCGTGAATAAAAAATCGTTTTGCTCAGAGTAACTGGAAGAAAACTCAAACAATCCGCTCTTTGGATTGATTGAGTTTTCTGAAGTTACCGAAGGAGCAGATTTTTTATTCCGGACTAAGGCGTGGTGAAAAAGACGTTTAGCTCCGAGTAACAAAAAAGAAAGTTAAAGCATATCATCGCTTTAACTTTCTTTTTTGTTTGGATTTTTTTGTTTTATAGAAATAAAGGTCGGAACCAGATGAATACGTACTAAAAATAAACCAAAGAAGAATAATAAGCCAATTAAACTCTTGAGTGAAAAGAAACGTAACGGAAACTAAAATAATCATCAATAGAACGGCTTCAGATAAAAATAAAATGAGATTGGAAGCGTTTGGTAGTTTGGTTCTGATCCAATTAAAAAGTCTGTCATTTTGCGGTTTGTTCTTTCTTCCGTAAGCAATAATAAGAGTGAATAGTCCAGAAAAGAAGAGTGAGAAAATGCCTGTTAATAAGTAACTAGTCCAATCTACCATTGAAGCAGGATCGCTAAAGCTCATCGACACAAACCAAGTCAGAAATAATATAAGAAAAATGCTCCAGTTAGGAAAATTTGATTTGTACTCAAAAAAACTAACAAATAAAATTGGTAAGAAAATCTGTAAATCTCCTAAAATATTAAACTCAGGATTAGTAAAAAATTGAAACAAAATCACTATAAGCAATAGAATTGAAAAAAACAAACCATCACAATATTCTTTTTTCATGAGAAACCTCCTTTTAGATGTGTTCATAAAGTTGTTGTTTTGTGTAAAAATAAACTTTACATTCAATCTATACCAAAAACTTCTGTTTTCAAACAAAGTATATATAATAAAAGTATATCATGTGTTTTATAGCAATACCAATTTGACGGAAAATCTTTTTTCAAACTTCTGTTTTTAAACAAGTCATTTTTTCAAGTTAAATCAATTGCTTTGTGGATAAAAAAAGTCTATAATAGCTATTTGAAGTAGAGAAAGGAATGAAACTTTCATGAAACTAACAAATGCAACTGAACAAGCATTAGCAATCATGGCCATCTTAGCAACACAAGATGAAGATGTTCCGGCTTCTTCCCAAGCAATTTATCAAAAGCTATCGGTTTCTCAGTCTTATGTCAAAAAATTATTAAGAAAATTAGTCGTTTCTAAATTGATAGAAGGCGTTTCAGGAAACAACGGTGGTTTTTATATAGAAAGAGACTTGAACGAGATTTCTTTATTAGATATTGTTGAAGCGATTGAAGGCCCTCTTCATTCATTTCCACATATTGGTGTTTTAGAGCGAGCGTTCTTTGATTTTAATGAGATTGCTCAAAACGGAAATGAAAAAATCACCCAAGTTTTTACGCAGGCAGATAGTGCTTGGAATGAAGAGCTGAGACAAGTTACAATTCAAGCAGTACTAACAGATGTTTTCGAACATTATGGAGAAATTCCTAGAAAAGATTGGAATCAAAACGTGTAAGGTGGGATAAAATAATGAAAAGAAGAATAAAGAATGTATTAGAGTTATATCGTTTAGATTGGACAAGAATCTATAAGAACAAGTTAACCTTTGTATTAATCATTGCGTTAATGTTTATCCCGTCACTGTATGCGTGGTTTAATATTGCCGCACTGTGGGATCCGTATTCAAATACGAGCGACATCAAAATAGCAATTTATTCAGATGATAAAACTGCTGAAGTTATGGGAGAAAAAGTCAATATTGGTGACAAAATTGTGGATAACCTAAAAGATAACAAAAATATGGGTTGGCAATTTGTGAAATCCAAAGAAGAGTTAGATAAAGGTGTGGAAAGTGGTAAGTATTATGCAGGAATTTATTTACCTAAGAATTTTTCCGAAAACTTAGTCAGTTTTGTCAGCGGGGATATTAAGCACCCTGAAATTGATTACAGTGTGAACCAAAAGATTAATGCCATTGCGCCTAAGATCTCAGATAAAGGTGCTGGAACCATTAAAGATACGATTTCCGATGAATTTGTTACAACGGTGAGTAAAACCTTAATGGAGATTTTAAATGAAATTGGTTTTGACTTAGATAGTAATCTTCCTTCTATTAGAAAGATGACGACGAAGATTTTAGAAATTGACGACCACTTAGATGAGATTGATGGTTACGCTCAAGAAGTTGTCGATTTAAATAAAAAAATGCCTGAATTAAAAGGTAAATTAAATCAAGCCAACGAATTTGTTGGGTTGATTCCAGAATTTAATGAAATGACCAAAAAAGTTATTACATTAAATGAAAAAATGCCAGAGATTGAAAAATATGGTGGCATGGTGTATCAAGCTCAAGATAAAATTCCCCAAATAAAAGACGCTGGTCGTCAAATTAATCAAGTCGATCAAGATTTTGATCAAGTGGTTCAAATGATGGATGATGCGATTAATGAAGCCAAAAAAGGCTTAGGAATTATTTCAGACGCTCAAAAAGTTCTACCAGAAGTAGGCGAGCTTGCTAAAACAGCAAACACAATGATTCCTGAAGTTAAAAATAGTTTAACGAAAGTTCAAGAGGCGCTACCTAATATCGCAAGTGGTGTGAATTCAGGGATTACCATTGTTCAAGTCGTATCTAGTGAGACAATCGTGATTACAGATGGTTTAATAAAAATCATTGGCGATAACGAACTCTCAGCAAATGAAAAAGCACAGTTAAAAGCAGATTTAGAGTCTTTATCTAGCCGCTTAGGTGGACAAAGCGAAATGATTCAAGGCATTATCGAGTTACTTCAAAACCTACAAGGATTAACAGGTTCTAATAACTTAGATGGTGTAATTGCTAAGTTACAATCAGCTAAAACAGCAGTAGATGGCGCTAAAAACAGAGTGGACAATGTGATTGCTAATTTCGATACTTTAGCAGAAAGTCCAGCACAATTAAAACAAGCCTTAAATGATATTAGAAATGAAGCAGTGAATATTAATAATATTGTAAGTAGTATTGATGTGAACGCGATTCAAGCTGATGTGAATGCTTTAATCAAAGACGCGCAAGATGTTTTAACTAAAGCGGGTAACATTACCAATTCAGTGATTTCAGATGACTTAATTAATCGTTTAGATGGCTTAATGACAAGTACATCAAAAACAATTACGCAAGCGATTGGTTTCCTAGAATCTTATCAAAAAGAATTACCAGCGATTAAAGAAGAAATCCATGCAGCAAATGAACTCTTAAATGGTAATATGGATCTAATTGTTGGAGGAATCAATGACGGGGCAGCTTTCTTTAAAAATGATTTCCCTGTTCTTAAAAATAAATTAAATAAAGCATCAGACTTCATCCAGAAAGATTTACCTGGTATTGAATCAGATGTCCAAAAAACCATGAAGATGGTGAATGAAAAAGCACCGAAATTAGAAAGTGCTTTGGCTTCAGGTGTTGATTTGATTAACAACGACTGGCCGAAAATTAAAGACAGCATTGGTAAAGCAAGTAAACTAATTCGTGAAGGTCAAAAAGATGTGAACCTTGAAGAAGTGATTAAGTATCTTAAAAACGACGCGAATAAAGAAAGTAGCTTTATCTCAAGTCCAGTGAAACTAAAACAAACAGATGTGTATCCTGTTCCTAATTACGGATCAGCAAGTACACCATTCTATACAGCTCTTTGTTTATGGGTCGGTGCCGTTCTGTTTTCAAGTATTGCTTCTACTAAATTCCATTTAGATGAAGAACAAAAGAAAAAATATACAAAACGTGAGCAATTCTTAGGTCGAATGATGACTTACTTAACCGTTGGTTTATTCCAAGCATTCATCGTAGTGTTAGGAAATCAGTGGTTACTAGGTGCGTATACAAAACATCCAGTTTGGAACATGTTGTTTGCCTTACTCATTGATTTTGCTTTCATGATGATGGTCTATGTGCTCGTCGCCTTGTTTGATAATCTCGGTAAAGGGATTGCGATTATCATCTTGGTGCTTTCCATTTCAGCTGGTGGGGGTAACTTCCCAATTGAGATGTCAGGACCGTTCTTTAGAGCGATACATCCTTATATTCCATTTACTCATGCGGTGAATCTACTCCGTGAATCAGTGGGTGGTATCTACTGGCCATCTGCAGCCAAAGCTATTTCGATATTAGTGGGAGTAACAATCGGCTTCTTTATCGCAGGTTACCTACTTTATCCAAAAGCAGATCGTTTATTTAGAAAAGTGAATGAGAACTTAGCTAAAGGACGGATATTACATTAAAAAAATGAGTTGAACGCCATAAATGGTGTTCAACTCATTTTTTTTCGCCTTCTAAAAGGGATAATATCATCTTATTAAGAGAAACAGCAAGTTCAGCTTCATCTTGAATACAGTCTGTCATCAGCCATTCTTTAATATAACCTGATACACCAAAGGAAAGAAATTTAATTGTATCAGTTGGCGTATGTTCTTCAATATTGTTTAAGATTAATTCGATTTGACTAACAAAGTAAGCTTCAAAATGAATTGGTTCTGAGAGCAATAAGATTTTTTGATAAAACAATTTATTTTTCTTTAGATAAGCTAAAAGGCGTAGGATGATTTTCTGCCAATGCTCGTATTGTAAAAGATGTTCAGTGACTTCTTTGATATCTTGTTGATAGCACCATTCTAAAAGCTCGTATTTATCTAAAAAATGGTCATAAAAAGTCTGCCTACGGTAATCAGCATGACTCATAATCTCTTTAATCGAAATTTTTTGAAAGTCTTTAGTCTTCATTAAATCTTTAAAAGAATAGGCAATGACTTTTTTGGTGATTAACGACCCATTTGATACCATACATTCACATCCTTTTACTATTCCTACATAGAATAACAAGGAAAATGATAAATGACAAACAAAAAAATAAAGCGGACACATTTTAAAATCTGTCCATTACATAGAAAGGGGTTTCATCTTATACTATAAATATAGATGAGAACGTTACCAAAGAAAGGAAGAACCAATAATGAAAAAAATAATTAACCAACCAGAAGAGATTTTAAATCAAATGCTTGAAGGCTTAACTTATGCGTATAGTGATTTAGTTGAACGCGTTAATGAAACCGATGTCATTGTGAAAAAAGATAAAGAAGCAGGTAAAGTTGGTTTAGTCAGTGGTGGTGGTAGTGGACACGAACCTTCTCATGCAGGATTTGTTGGTCGCGGGATGTTAAGTGCAGCTGTTTGTGGTGAAGTCTTCACTTCTCCAACTCCTGATCAAGTGCTTGAAGGAATTAAAGCAGCAGATACTGGTAGTGGCGTTTTATTAATCATTAAAAATTACTCTGGTGACGTGATGAACTTTGAAATGGCAAAAGACATGGCTGAGATGGAAGATATTGAAGTTGAAACAATTATCGTAGATGATGATATTGCTGTTGAAGATAGCACGTATACAGCTGGTCGTCGCGGTGTTGCTGGAACAGTTTTGGTTCACAAAATTTTAGGTGCTTACGCTGAACAAGGTAAATCATTAGCAGAAATCAAAGAAATTGCCGATAAATTAGTCCCAAACATTAAAACAATTGGTTTAGCTTTAACAGGCGCAACAGTTCCAGCTGTTGGAAAACCTGGCTTTGTTTTAGAAGATGATGAAATTGAATATGGTGTGGGAATTCACGGCGAACCTGG
Source organism: Vagococcus hydrophili (assembly GCF_011304195.1). Taxonomy (NCBI): domain Bacteria; kingdom Bacillati; phylum Bacillota; class Bacilli; order Lactobacillales; family Enterococcaceae; genus Vagococcus; species Vagococcus hydrophili. The sequence continues at coordinate 1,594,341 of NZ_CP049887.1, forward strand.
TTATCGTAAAGAAAAATTACAACCTTCAAAAGGCTTAGCTAAAGAATTAGTCGCTAAATTAAAAGCTGAATTCAACTGGAATACAGGCGACAAATTCGGTGTCTTAGTAAATGGCTTAGGTAGCACCCCATTAATGGAACAATTTGTTTTCATCAATGATGTGAAAGAGTTGTTAGCTGAAGAAGGCTTAACCATTGAATTCAAAAAAGTGGGCGACTTAATGACAGCGATTGATATGTCAGGTCTTTCATTAACAATGATTAAATTAGAAGACGAATGGACAGAGCAATTAAACTTCCCAGTTACAACGATTGCTTGGTAAGAGGAGGAAATATAATGACAAACGAACAATTAAAACAGTGGTTACAACTGTTTACAGATAAAGTGGTTGAAAACAAACAATATTTAAGTGATTTAGATACGCCAATTGGTGACGGAGATCACGGAGCAAACATGGCTCGTGGAACAACTGAGATGATGAAAGCTATCGAAGAAAAAAATCCAGAGACAGTCACAGATACATTGAAATTATCAGCCATGACTTTAATTAGTAAAGTCGGCGGGGCATCAGGTCCACTATATGGTTCTGCTTTTATGGGTATGACAAAAGCTTCAATGAAAACTGAAGATTTGGTAGAGATTTTAGAAGCTGGTTTAGCTGATATCCAAAAACGTGGTAAAGCCGAAATTGGTGAAAAAACAATGGTAGATACGTGGGCACCAACAATTGAAGGGCTAAAAAATAATGAATTAACAATTGAAAAAGTTCAAAGCTTTTCAGAAGCAACGAAAGATATTAAAGCATCAAAAGGTCGCGCTTCTTACTTAGGTGAGCGTTCACTTGGTCATATTGATCCAGGTTCAATGTCTAGTGCTTACCTATTTGAAACAATGATTAAAGCAGGGGTGAAATAATAATGACTTTAGGAATAGTAATGGTTTCCCACGTATCTGATGTAGTCATCGGAGTGAAACGTCTGATTAATGAAGTAGCAAAAGATGTTTCAGTAACAGTTGCTGGTGGAACGGAAGATAACGGCGTTGGAACAAGTTTTGAAAAAATCCTCGCAGCCTTTGAAGAAAATGAGGCAGATCAAATCATGGCATTTTACGATTTAGGTAGTGCCAAAATGAATCTAGAAATGGCAATGGAGATGACAGATAAGGAAGTGATGTTATACGATACAGCCCTTTTAGAAAGCAGTTATACTGCCGCCGCATTAATCCAAGCCGGAGCTGATTTATCAGCTATTGAAGAACAATTATCCCCATTAAAAATCAAATAAAAATAGATTAAAGAAACTAGGAGAGTGTCAGTCATGAGAAAAGCATTTATTTGTCCAACTAAATACGTACAAGGTGAAGATGAAATTTTAAACTTAGGTTATTTTGTTAAAACATTTGGTAAATCAGCTCTTTTAATTGCTCACCAAGATGATATTAACCGTGTGCAAAAACAATTAGATGAAACAGCTGAAAAATTTGGTATTGAAATTGTCGCAAGTCACTTTAACGGTGAATGTTCTCGCCAAGAAGTAGCAAGACTTCAAGCAGTAGCTAAAGAAAAACAAACAGACTGCGTGATTGGTCTTGGTGGTGGTAAAGCCATCGATACATCTAAATGTGTGGCAGAAGGTGAAGCTTTAATCATCGTACCGACAATTGCTGCAACAGATGCACCAACATCACATTCAGCGGTTCTTTACACTGAAGACGGAGAGTTTGACGATTATGCTTACTTCAAACAAAGCCCAAGCGTGGTTATGGTTGATACAAAAATCATTGCCAATGCCCCAACTCGTTTCTTAGTAGCTGGTATGGGAGATGCGTTATCAACATTATTTGAAGCTCGCGCTACATCTCGTTCTTTCTCAAATGTTAATGCAGGTCTTCCGAATGGCTATCAAACAAAAGAAACATTGCCAGCTAAAAATACTATTGCAGCTTATACATTAGCAAAAGTTTGTTATGAAACATTACTAGAAAATGGTTATAATGCTAAGATCGCTTGTGATAACAATGTGGTAACACCAGCGTTAGAAAACATTGTTGAAACAAACATTTTACTATCAGGTTTAGGATTTGAAAGTAGTGGTTTAGCAGCGATCCATGCCATTCATGACGGATTAACAGCTTTAGAAGGAACTCACCATTATTTCCACGGTGAAAAAGTAGCCTTCAGTGTGATTTGCCAATTAGTCTTAGAAAATGCATCGGTTGAAGAATTACATGAAGTTTTAGATTTCAGTTTATCAATTGGTTTACCAGTTTGTTTAGCTGATATCGGTGTAGAATCTATTACCTTTGAAGAAGCAATGGAAGTTGCTGAAAAGGCATGTATTCCTGAAGAATCAATTCACTCAATGCCATTCCCAATCGTTGTGGAAGAAGTGGCTCAAGCAATTATTGCCGCAGACAAAATTGGTCGCGACTATAAAAATAAATAAAGACTTGTTTAGGGGGCGAGGGACTGTGACATAAGTAAGTCACAGTCCCTCTTTTACAAACAAAACGGTGTCACAGAAGTAGCTTCTGCGGAAATAAGCCGAAAATCACAAAAATTTGAAAAGCAATTTTCGTGATTTCCTTCTTATTTCTTGAAGCTGAACACTTCTGTCACAACCTCTGCTCCTTTTTTAATCTATTGAAATTGGTTGGTTTATGTTACACTAAATAAAGTTTAATGTGGAGGCAGAGGAGTTATGACTCAAATAATTAATAAACCAAAAGATACTGTTTCTCAGGTGCTTAACGGTGTGGCATTTATCCATCAAGAGAAATTAGTGAGAATAAAAGACACAGGAATTATCAAAAAAAAATCAATTGAAACAGAACAAGTTGCTTTAATTAGTGGTGGAGGTAGTGGTCATGAGCCAGCTCACTTTGGTTATGTGGGAGATGGTATGCTAAGTGCCAGTGTTAGTGGCCCGATATTTATACCACCAAAGACTAGTGATATTTTAGCAGCCATTAAAGAAGTAGCTGGCGCGCAAGGTGTTTTGTTGATTATTAAAAATTTTGAAGCAGATGTTACTAATTTTTTAGAGGCTGAGAAACTTGCTAAAAAAGAAGGATTACTAGTGGACCATGTGATTGTGAATGACGATTGTTCCATTGAAGAAGGTAGTTACAAAAAGCGTCGTCGCGGGGTTGCTGGAACTATTTTTGTGCATAAAATTTTAGGTGCGGCAGCTAGAGAAGGTATGTCCTTAGAAGAGTTGAAAAAATTAGGGGAAGCTGTTATTTTAGCAACTAACACACTGGGAGTTGCCTTAGCTAGTGGGAAAGAAATGGGCAGTGAAGAGCCTGTTTTTGTGTTAGAAAAAGGACAGATTTCTTACGGAATAGGGATTCACGGGGAATCTGGCTACCGAGAAGAGCCCTTCTATTCATCAGAATATTTGGCTAACGAATTGATTAATAAATTGTTGATTCAATATGATCACAATCATACCAACCAATTTGCAGTCATGGTCAATGGATTAGGTGCAACGACGATTATGGAACAATATATCTTTGCGAATGACGTGAAACGTTTATTGCAACTAGAAGATATCGAGGTTGTGTTTCAAAAAAGTGGTAACTTTATGACTTCAACTAATATGGCAGGTATATCACTTACTTTTTTAGAAATAAAAGAAGAAGCTTGGTTGAAATATTTGGAGAAAGAAACAGATGCGTTTGCGTGGTAAATAAAAGTACTTTTTACTAGTAATTATAGTGAAAAGTACTTTTTTTAATTTGTTTATAAAATAACTGTCAAAGAAGTTTAGTTATTTACTATTCAGTATTTTTTTAGCGAAGAATCATTTAGATAAAATATGTTTTTTTAATCTAAAATCAGCTTGAATAGTTTTAAGTTTAAGGGTAAAATGATAACGATTACACTATTTATTAATAAGGAGGAGAAATAGATTGAAGAGTAAAAGTTCATTATTTATTGCACTATCATTATTATGTCCGCTAACACTATCAGCAACACATGCAATTGCTGAAGAGGCAGCCACAAGTAGTTCAAGTAACGGGGTACAAATAACAGAGGCAACAAAAGAAAGCAAAGAATCAGAGAAAAAAGAAGCTGGTGACAAGAAGAATATTCCTGTTCAAATGTTAGGTGTTAATGATTTCCATGGTGCTTTAAATACAACAGGAACAGCTTATCTAGAAAACGGTAAATTTACAAATGTTGGTAAAGCATCAGTTTTAGCTGCTTATTTAGATCAAGCGCAAAACGATTTTAAAACAAAAACTGAGTCAACTTATACAGAACGTGTTCAAGCAGGGGATTTAGTTGGGGCAAGTCCTGCCAATTCAGCTCTTTTAAGAGATGAACCAACAATGCGTGTCTTTAATGAAATGAATTTTACCATTGGGACATTAGGAAATCATGAATTTGATAAAGGCTTAGGTGAATATGTCCGTATTCTTAAAGGTGAACAACCAACAAGAGAAGCAATGGGAAGTATTAGCGATGATTTATGGCAAGCTATTAATGGTTATCCAAGAGAAAAAAGTACACAACAAATAGCAATTGCTAATATTACTAATAAAACTGCTGGACCACAAGGTGAAGTAGGCGGAAAACCTTACGACTTACCACCGTATATTGTTAAAACATATGGTGAAGGAACTGAAGCAGTAAAAGTTGGTTATATTGGTGTAGTAACCAAAGAATTTCCTAACTTAGTTTTAGCAGAGCACACAAAAGATTTCAATGTGATTGACGAAGGTGAAGCTGTTGCTAAATATACAAAAGAATTACGTGAAGAGCAAGGCGTTAACGCTGTTGTAGTAGTCTCACACGTTGCAGCAACAAGTAAAGATGACATCGTTCAAGGTGAAGTTGTAGACATGATGAAAACTGTTGACCAATTAGATCCTGAGAATGGAGTAGACGTTGTTTTTGCAGGTCATAATCACCAATATACTAATGGTTTGATTAAACGCGAAGGTAAAAAAGATGTCCGTGTGGTTCAAAGTACATCTCAAGGAAAAGCGTATATTGATTTACAAGGCGAATTAGATCCAACAACTAAAGGTTTTAAAGAAACACCAAAAGCAGAAATTATTCCAACTGATGGCAGTAAAATTACACCAGATGGAAAAGTACAAGAAATTGTAGATGAAGCTTCAGAAATTATTAAACCAGTGACGAATGCTTCGATTGCTAAAGCTGATTTGAATAAAGTCTCTGTAGTAGATGGTAAACCGATGATTACTCGTAATACAAATGAGCATGATGAGTCTGAATTAGGTAACTTGATTACAGATGGTCAATTGTACATGGCAAACAACTCTGATTTAAAAGATGCTAAGGGTAACCCGGTTAAGGCTGACTTTGCAATGACTAACTCAGGTGGTATCCGTGCTGATTTATTATTAGATAAAGAAGGCAATATTACATGGGGAGCTGCTCAAACAGTTCAACCATTTGGTAATATCCTACAAGTTGTAGATATGACAGGTAAAGATATTAAAGAAGCTTTAAACCAACAATATAACAATGGTAAAACAGGTTATACGTTACAAGTTTCAGGTTTAAAATATGACTATAGTGGAACAGCTAAAACTGGCGACGGCTCATTTAAAGTTGAAAATGTAAGATCTGATATTGATGGAATGTTATTATCTGATGAAAAACACTATAATGTAATCATCAATGATTTCTTATTTGGTGGTGGAGATGGATTCAAAGCTTTTACTAATGGTGAATTAGTGACAGCTATGGATACTGACACAAATACATTTGTTAATTATTTTGAAGCTAAAACAGCTAAAAAAGAATTAATTGAAGCACCAAAAGTAGATCGTAAATCAAAATATGTGATGTCTGCAGATGAGCTTAAAGAAGTAACTAAAGTTAACCCAATTAAAAAAGGTGATACTGTTATTACAGGTGTTTCAGCACCAGATGCTTTCGTAGCATTTGGGAAAGTTGACAATACTATTATAGGTCGAGGGCAAGCGGATAAAGATGGTAAATTTGAAGTTCAGTTAACTGAAAAGGTTAGTGAAAAGACTGTTAATTTCCATGTGGCTTTAGGTCAAACAAGACTAGAAGGGCCTATCTTTGTAGAACTCCCACAAGGTCCATATATCGAGTATGGAAAATACGTTAAAGTTGTGAAGAAAAACTATAGTTTATGGTCAAACTTTGATTGGCAAGAAAGAAATAAATCTAATAATGTTTTAAACGAAGTATTTACTGCACGTGGTAAATACAACCATGAAAATGGGGCAACTTACTTATCACTTTATGATAACAAAGGTAAATGGCAAGGATATATCAATGAAAATGCAACTGAACTTGTTAAAGATCCACAAGGACCATATGTTAGAGATGGTCGCTATGTAACAATTAACCGTACAGGTTATAGCACATGGTCAAACTTTGATTGGCAAGAAAGAAATACAACTGACAAATTAGTTGGTCAAACATATCAAGCAAAAGGTCATTACAAACATGCTAATGGTGCGACATACTTATCATTATATGATGGTAATGGAAAATGGCATGGTTATGTAAATAAAAATGCTGTGAAATTTGCGGATGGCCCTCAAGGTGCGTATATTACTGACGGAAGTTATGTAACAATTTCTAAAGATAACTACGATGTATGGTCAAACTTCAATTGGAAGAGACGCAATACAAGTAAAAAATTAATGAATCAAACGTTCCAAGCAAAAGGTCGTTACCAACATATTAATGGAGCAACTTATTATTCACTATATAACAATAAAGGTGAGTGGCAAGGATACATCAATGCTAATGCAGTTAAAGTTGGAGACGGAGCACAAGGCGCTTATATTAACTATGGCAAAAAAGTAACAATTGCTAAAAAAGGCTATAGTACATGGGCGAACTTTGGTTGGAAAGAAATGAATAGAACTGATAAAATGATGGGCGAAACATTCACGGCTCGTGGACAATACAACCATTACAATGGTTCAACTTATTATTCTTTATTTGATGCAGATGGCAAATGGCATGGTTATGTCAATAAAAACGCTGTAAAATAAAACACTAAAAAACTTCATGAACAAAAATCGTTTTAGATTTTTGTTTCATGAAGTTTTTTTATTCCGCAACCGTCCACGCGTTTAACGTCTTACCTTCATCATCAATCATCTCAAGCCAACTATTGGTTCCTGCAAAATAAAGGAAAAGCCCCACCTCATTCACGCTTTTCAAAATAATATCCTCAGTTGTCGTGAAATTTTCAAATTGATCTTTATGATCTGTTCTTATTTTATCCCCCATTTTAGCAGAAAAGCCAACAGAACCGTCTTTATTAAGGGGTGCTTCTTTCATCATGGTAGCCCCTTTTTTTATGAGCATTTGATTTCGTTTAATCCACATGACACATGCTTTACTGCCTCTTGTATCAATATAAAATTCTTTCTCACTGACTTCCTTGGTCCATTTATGGCGTGCTTTCCCAGGTTTTCCTTTCTTTGTTTCTTCTTTTTTAAATGAGTAACCCATACTATCAAGAATAAGCAGAGTATTCGTTTTTAGTTCATTGAGTTGATTTGTGATATTTTCGGGAACAGTGATTTCCTCAGAATCGACTAATAATACACCTGTTTCAAGAGCGTGATTCACAAGCAATCGTTCCATATAAATTAAATCAGTATCCACATCAAAATTAAGTTCAACGAATTGAGTGAATATTGGTTGATCAAGGCTGGTGATTTTTTGAACTGTTCCGATAAATTGTAGCTTTCTTTCATTAAATACTAGATAGATAGCTTTGTCGCTGAGTTTTTTTGGTAAGGATTTAGTTTGTTTTATTTGGATTTCTAGTGAATGATCAATCGAGCGGATGCTTGTTTTCTTTTTTGAAAAGATGACTTCTGTCTTTAATGTCATGCGGGTTACCTCCAAAGGTTGATTTCTTTTATTATAATCTGAAAATTAAACATCTGGCTAGAGAGATGCTTAGAATAAAAAGTGTCATATATAATTGACATCTAGTTGAAATAGGCGTACGCTTGTTATGTAATATATATATGACATTTTAAAGAGGACATCATGAATAGAATAAAGAAATTTCGAACAGAGAAAAAAATATCACAGTTAGAATTAGCGAAGCGAGTAGGCGTGGCAAGGCAGACGATTAACTTAATCGAGAATGGAAAATACAATCCATCCCTGGACTTATGCATTAAGCTAGCCAAAGAATTAGAGTCAGATTTAAATAGTTTATTTTGGGAGGAGTCATAATGGAGAAGGAAAAATTAGGGGTTCGTTTGATTAAAAGAGTTTATGGTATAAATGGCGTTTTAGATGAATATAAACGATCTGAAATAAACCGAATTGGTAATAATGCCTTTATGTTTTTATGGGGCTATTTTCTAATAGCGAACATGATTGCGATGATTGCTGTCTTAAATTTTAATCCTGAGATTGTCTTGTGGGTTTTACTTGGTACAAGTTTTTTAGTCATTATCGCCATTGGTTTATATATTATGTACGAGGCTGAATGTGCTGAGTTAACTAGTATTGAGGTGGAAGAAAAAGATGTCACTACAATCAAAAAGAAAATGAAGAAAAATGCTATTTTAGGAAGTTTATTTTTTTCAGGTGTCCAGTTAATCGGAAAAAATTTTTCGATGAAGTCGACGATTATCTGTTTAGCCGTTGGATTCCTTTTTGGAGGGATGATTTATGCTATTGGTGTGGCGAATATAAAAAAAGTTAAGGACGATTAGGTTTGGAGGAGGAATAATGAAGGAAGAAAAAATGATTACCCGATTAATCAAGCATATTTACGGGATTACCGGTGTAATAGATGAATACAAACGATCTGAAATCAACCGAATTGGTAATAATGCCTTTATGTTTACGTGGTTAGTGTCCTTTATTTCAATGATGGTGTGTTTAGTACTTGCAATGTACATTGATCCAGCAATAATTTTTTGGGGTTATTTGAGTATTAATATGTTAAATATTTTTATCACGATGTGCTATATCGGTTATCAAGTCGATTATTTAGGGTTAGGTAATTATGATAAAGAGGAGATAGATTATAGAAGAGAGAAGAAAGCTTTGCTTCGTAGAATGATTCTATCAGGTGTCTTTTTTACAACTTATATGTTTGTGATGAGTCCAGAAGAGCTTTCAATGAAACGCTTAGCAAGTAGTTTGATTAGCGGCATTATTTTTGTGTCAGGCATATCAATAGCTAGTTTGTACCAACTAAAAAGATCTCGAAGATCAAAAATAAACCGACATGGCTGATAGCGATGTCGGTTTATTTATTATCTAGGCTCATCTAAAACAAGTCCTAAAGTTAGTCCAACTGTGATGGCTTGTTCGTAATTAACGATAAAGCCTCTAATTAGATCAGGAGACAAGGTAATGGTTTCAAATAGGCACGAAGATAGATTTAATTTATTCAGGATAGTATTAATCCAAGTTGATTTATTTAAATGACATTGACTCATTTCTAAATGCTGCCATTTAACGTCATTAAACTCAGAATAATCAAGTTGGCATTCAGAAAAATAAACACGTTTTAATTGAGTAAAATTAAAGGATGCATAGGGAATATTGCAATCAAGAAACTGACAGTTTTGGAGCAGACTCTCTGCAAAGTTAGCCCCAGTTAGTTTGCAATTTTTAAAAATACAGCGATGGAAAGAAGCACCAATCCATTCGATGTTTGAAAAATCACAGGATTCAAACACACAATCAACGGATTCAAATCGTTCAAAAAAACTGTTAGAAAAATCAACTTTGTAAAAATGACTTTTTTCAAACACAAGACTTGCGTGAGAACTATGGGACAGCGTAACTTCTCTGATTAGATTTTGTTGAATCATTAACTCATCTTCTAGGTATTCAGGTAGTATCTCTTCTAAATGTTGACTTAGTCTAGGTTGTTCCAATTTAAACTCGGGCATGAGGTCACTCCTAACTTATTTATCTCTTACTAGGAGCATAGCACAAATACTTTTGAAAATATATAAAGAAAAATGTTGACAACTTTCATAGTGATGAGATATACTAATGAAGTTGAGAAATTAAGAAGAAGCACCCGCTTCTCGCCTGAGTGATATTTATGACTGGGCTAGATAGTCAAATTTTCCTTATTTTGGTAAGGTCGATTTATTAGGTGCGGGACTTTTAAGATGTTAAAAGGACTCGTTTTTTTTCGTCTTTTCTCTAAAAATTATGGAGGTGAATGACCATAGCAAAAGATATTATGGTAAACGACGGCATTCGTGCAAAAGAAGTACGTTTAATCTCGGCAGACGGCGAACAGTTAGGTGTTAAAAGTAAAGTTGAAGCATTGAGAATTGCTGAGAGTGCAAACTTAGACTTAGTTTTAGTAGCACCCACTGCAAAACCACCCGTTGCAAAAGTAATGGATCACGGTAAATTCCGTTTTGAGCAACAGAAAAAAGAACGTGAAGCCCGTAAAAAACAAAAAGTAATCAATGTTAAAGAAGTACGTTTAAGTCCAACAATCGACGTGAATGATTTTAATACAAAACTTCGTAACGCTCGTAAATTCCTTGAAAAAGGTGATAAAGTGAAAGCTTCTATCCGTTTCAAAGGTCGCGCGATTACTCATAAAGAAATTGGTCAGAACGTCTTGAACCGTTTAGCTGATGAAACTGCTGACATTGCGACAGTAGAGCAAAAAGCAAAAATGGATGGTAGAAGTATGTTTCTAGTACTTGCACCAAAAGCAGATAAGTAACAAGAATTTGAGGAGGAAAACAAAATGCCAAAAATGAAAACTCACCGCGGACTAGCTAAACGTGTTAAACGTACAGGTGGTGGCGGATTAAAAAGATATCGCGCGTTTACAAGTCACCGTTTCCACGGTAAAACTAAAAAACAACGTCGTCAATTACGTCGTCCAAGAATGGTATCAAAAGGCGATTACAAACGTATCCGTCAAATGTTGACAGGAATGAGATAAGTTTTTTAGTTTTTGATAATGACTAAAAAATCACAAATTTAAGAACCCCAAGGAGGAATTATCATGGCACGTGTAAAAGGTGGAACAGTAACTCGCCAACGTCGTAAAAAAGTGCTTAAGTTAGCTAAAGGCTACTATGGCTCAAAACACACATTATTCAAAACAGCAAAAGAACAAGTGATGAAATCTCACACTTATGCTTTTAGAGATCGTAAACAAACTAAACGTAACTTCCGTAAATTATGGATTGCTCGTATCAACGCTGGCGCTCGTATGAACGGTTTAAGCTACAGCAAAATGATGCACGGCTTAAAATTAGCTGAAATCGACATCAACCGTAAAATGTTATCTGAATTAGCTATCCATGATGCAGAAGCTTTCACAGCTCTTGCTGAAACAGCTAAAACAGAATTAGCTAAATAATTTAATTATTGAACACTTCTCTTTTTGAGAAGTGTTTTTTTTTTTTTTTTTTGAAAAGTTGCTCAATATACTCATTTTTAGAATGAATCAATCATTTGACAAAAGGTAGTTAGAAATATATGATATAAACATACTCATAAAATAACCGAAAGTTAACCAAAAAGAAAGAGGGAAAGTATGCCTTTATTTAAAATTGATGTATTAGATCATTATACAGAAGAAAAACTATCAAAGTTATTAGGAATTATTCATAAGAATGCAGTAAGTTCTTTTCAAATACCAGAAGGAGATCGGTTTCAAATCGTAACCCGTCATAAGTCAGACGAAATGATTTTAGAAGACACAGGTTTAGGGTTTACACGAACGAAAGACATGATTGCCATTCAAATATTTAGCCGAAAAAGAGAAAAACAGATGAAATTAAAATTTTATCAGCAAGTGGTAGAAGAATTAAATGTTGAACTGGATATAAACAAAAAAGATGTTTTAATCTCTTTCTTTGAAAACCAAGATGAAGACTGGTCATTTGCAGATGGAGAAGCTCAATTTGTGACAGGAAAATTGTCGTAAGAGGTTGTGATTTTCGACTTATTTCTTCGTCTTTTATACGAGTATTTTAAAACTTTTTAGGTTTAGAAGATTCGTCTTATTTATTAGTAGTAAAAGAAAGTTGAGAATGGGTTATGTTTACATTGATTTTGGAACAAAATGTGATGTTGTTTATTTATTTGGCTATTGGTTATTTTTTAGCAAAAATCGGCAAAATAAGCGAACAGGGGTTAAAAGAGGCGGGCTTTTTTCTTTCTAATTTTGCTTTAACGTGCGCTATTTTTAATAGCTTCCAAACACCTTACACAGATGAAAAGTTTAAACTAATTAAAGATTCTTTACTCGTGGCACTTATTTTAATTATTTTTTTAATTATTCTTAGTTTCATTTTAGCGAAGTTATTTAAAATAAATCCTGAAAATAAAGAGACTTGGCGGGCTTGTTGTATTTTTTCGAATATACTATTTATAGGGATTCCTATTGTCGATTCCTTATATGGTGAGATTGGTTTAATTGTTTTGGTTTCATTTAATACTATTTTTAATTTATTTTTATTTAGTGTGGGAGAGTCTATTTTTTCTGGGACGTTGATTGTGTCCTTCAAAAAAGTAATGAAGACACCTGCAATTTTAAGTATGATTCTAGGTATGTTATTCTTTCTTTTAGATATCAAGTTACCGATATTTATAGGAACACCTGTTAAAACAATTGCAGCGTTCACAGCGCCTCTTGCGATGATTGTTAATGGAGCGATGTTTTACGGTACCTCATTTAAGAAACTAATTAAAAATAAAGATATCCTGTTATTCTGTCTCGTTCGTTTAGTATGCATTCCTATTTTAGCCATGCTGATTTTCAAACCATTCGTCTCAAATGAGATGGTCTTTGCTTTATTAGTTTTAGTAGCAGCTATGCCATCAGGTTCATTAAATTCAGTCTTTGCTCAGATGTATCAAGGAAAAGGTCAGTTAGCTTCTAACTATATAATTATATCAACTTTAATTAGTCTTATTACTGTTCCTTTGATGATTACATTAAGTCAGTTGATCTAGTATGAGTGTAAAAAATACATTTTGAAATGTGTTTTTTACACTTTTTTTATGATTTAATCAATTTCAAAATCGTGTTATACTTAAGGAAGAAAAAGTAGCTTCAACAAAAAAAGGAGGGGATTAAAATGAACACATGCCCAGAATGTTACAGTGAGAAGAGTCGAATTACGCCAATGTATAAACCTTATGAATGTTTAAGTGAACACACTCAGTATGTTTGTGGAACTTGCCATCGGTGTATTTGTATTGAAAAAGATCAAACGAGAGGGCTGTATCGTTGGAATTTCCCTTTCAAATCCTTAGAAGATGCTAAACTTTATTTTAGAACGGCTGAATTTGTTTTAAAAGAGCCATGTGCTATTTATGAACTAAAGCCTGATAAAAATCGAAGTACTTTTAAAATATTTCGAAATAAACTTGAACTAACTAATTATTTAAAGCGTAATAAAACAATAAAGTGCAATAAAACACCTGTTTTTAAAACAGATAAATATTGTGAATATCCAAAGACTGAAGTCAGAAGATTAACGATGGATGAAGTTAATTTTTATATGAGTGGTCGTTAGAAATAAACCTGGTGTGGGTTTATTTTTTTTGCTTACAAGTACAAAATTGTATTTATTTTAACGCCTTTTATAAAGTGAGAAAGCTTGCAAAATAAAGCTTTTAATAGTTAATTTAGATTTTATTAGATAGGAAAAATAAAAATAAAATGCTGAAAAAGCTTAAAAATTTGAAACTCCAAGTAGAAATAGTTAGACTCTAATCGTTGAGCTTGAAAGGAGTTGTTAGAGGATGTTTTTTCACAGAATGAAGAGTCAGGATATTCGGGTGAATTTAGCAACAGAAGATTATTTGATGAAAAATTACGAAACGGAAGAACCGATTCTTTTAATGTATATCCAAAACCCATGTATTATTGTTGGAAAACATCAAAATATTTATGAGGAAGTTGCATTAGGTAACGTTGAGGAAGATGGGGTTGTCTTAACGAGACGTTTATCTGGTGGTGGGGCAGTTTATGATGATTTAGGTAATGTTAGTTTTAGTTTTGTGATGAAAAAAGGAAGAACAGCATTTGGTGATTATGTGACCATTACGGAACCGATTGTCAAAGCACTAAAAGAAATGGGTGTTGAGGACATTTCAATTAATGGTCGGAATGATTTGTTTATAAAGGATAAGAAAATATCAGGTAATGCGATGTATTCAAAAGGTGAAAAGATGTTTTCCCATGGCACTTTACTTTATGATGTTGATTTAGAAAAAATAAAAAGATATCTGACGCCTTCAAAAGAAAAATTGAAAACCAATCATATTCAATCTGTTGAAGCCAGGGTGACTAACATAAAGTCACATTTAAGTAAAAAATATCAACAAATGACAACGGAAGAATTCAGGGATGAGTTGATCATGAGGATATTCGGAGTGAGTTCATTAGAAGCGATTAAGGAAAAAGAAATTAAACTTTCTGATGAGGATGCGATAAACATTCAAAAAAGAGTAGCTGATATTTATGGAAATCAGGAGTTTGTCTACGGATCTCATCAAGAGTTTTCTCTTAAAAGAAGAGCTTACATTAAAAATGTTGGTTTAGTGATTGCCGAATTGGAGATTGAGGCAGGAAAAATCAAGGATCTATCTTTCTCAGGTGACTATTTTAGTCAAGAAGATCCTAATGAAATGATTGAAGCTTTAATAGGTAAACGCTTAATTTTTAATGAACTCATGAAAGAGCTTGAATTATTAGCTATCGGTAAATACTTTACCGGATTAAGTCGAAGAGATTTAGTAAGCTTACTACTTGGGGAATATTCCAATGATTGAGTTAGTAAATGTTTCTAAAAAATATCAAGAGATTGAAGTCTTAAAAGGAATCAATCTGAAGGTTGAAGAAAATGATATTGTGGGAATTGTTGGGGAAAGTGGTTCAGGAAAATCAACCTTACTTAGATTGATTCAGTTAATGGAAGAACCAACGTCAGGTGTTATTGTTTTAAATAATCATCTAGCAACTACGTGGAATAAGAGGGAAATATGTGAGCAGCAGAAAAAAATGAGTTTGCTCTTTCAGAATTTTAATTTACTAAGTAATTTGAAAGTGATTGATAATGTTCATCTTCCTCTTAAATTACAAGGAAAAAAAGAGTTAAAGAAAGCTGAAAAGTTGTTAGACTTTGTTGGTTTATCAGATAAAAAGAACATGTATCCTGCTCAATTAAGTGGGGGACAAAAACAACGTGTGGCTCTTGCTAGAGCATTAATAACAGATCCTGAAGTTTTACTCCTTGATGAAGCAACCAGTGCGTTAGATGAACAGACAACAAGGGAAATGGTTCTTCTGCTAGAGAGAGTTCATCGTGAATTCAAACCAACGATTATTTTTGTGAGTCATGATTTGAATGTGATTAAACACTGTTGTCATAAAGTCTTTATCATGGAGAAAGGATGTTTAGTAGATAATTTTGAAATTCAAAAAGAATCTTTTTTAACGGATGATGAAAGCTATCTAGACAAAGCAAGACGGGTATTACGCCCATGAATCAAGTCATCTATTATTTTCCAGAAATGATCAAAGCATTAAAAGAAACAGGAATGATGCTTGGAATTTCTTTATTTGTGGGGTTAGTAGGAGGAATGATGATGGGGCTGTGCTTGTTCTTATTCCGTCCAGAAGGCCGTAGCCCAAACAAATTAATCATGTTACTGTTTAATCTTTATGTCAATGTGATGAGATCCTTCCCATTTCTCTTATTAGTCGTCGCCATTATCCCCTTGACTAGGCTTGTTTTTGGAACAGCTTTTGGTCCAATCGCGGCGTCATTTCCACTGAGTTTTGTGGCGATTGCTATTTTTGCTCGTCTAGTGGAACAAGTCTTATTAGATATTCCTAAAGAAGTGGAAGAATTAGCCAGTTCTTTAGGTGTGAACAATGTTAAATTTGTGTACTACTTCTTACTGAAAGAAGCTAGAAGTGGCTTAGTTCTTAGTTTTACGTCCATGACTATTAGTTTAATGTCTTATTCAACCGTCATGGGCGTTGTTGGTGGCGGAGGAATTGGTGATTTTGCCATTCGTTTCGGTTATCAACGCTACGAATATGAAGTGATGTACACAACCATTGTTTTGATGATTTTAATTGTGGGTAGTATTCAAATAGTAGGAACCTATGTTAGTAAAAAATTAGATAAAAGGAAGTTAATCAAATGAAAAAATTAATCGTATCATTAAGTTTAGCAGGTTTAGTTTTAGGAATGGCAGCTTGTGGAAATAAAGCAGAGAAAAGTACAAAAGAATCAGCTAAAAAAGAGGCAACAGAAAAAGTTATTAAAGTTGCCTCACAAACAACGCCAATGACAGATGTGGTGGAAGTTGCTGCTAAGGAAGCAGAAAAAGATGGTTGGAAAGTTGAACTTGTTCAAGTAAATGATAATATTCAATACAATGAATTACTAAAAAATAAAGAAGTGGATGCAAACTTTGCCCAACATGAACCATACATGAAAAAATTCAATCAAGAGAAAAAAGCGGATTTAGTAGCCATCCAAAAAATCTACAATGCTAAAGTTGGTTTCTATTCGAAAGATTATAAAAAGATTGAAGACATTCCAAATGGTGCCAAAGTAGCCATTCCAAATGATGTCTCTAACGAAGGTCGTGCATTAGCCATTTTAGCAGAACAAGGTTTAATCACACTTAAAGAGGGCGTTGGCTTTGAAGGAACATTGAAAGATGTTGAAAAGAATGATAAAAATTTAGAATTTGTATCTATTGATTTATTAAATCTAGCAGAAGCTTATAATGAGAAAGACGTTGCCTTAGTTTATAACTACCCAACATACATTGCAAAAGTTGGTTTAAAACCAGCAGATGCTTTATTTTTAGAAAAAACAGTAGATGAAAGATTTGCGATTTCACTAGTTGCAAGAGAAGATAACAAAGATTCAGAAAGTATTAAAGAACTTAAAAAAGTAATGACCAGTGATGCTGTTAAGAATTTCTTAGAAAAAGAACATAGTGCTACCCTAGTTCCAGCATTCTAAGCCACTTATAACCAAATGAAAAGTTGACCTTAGTGTCAGCTTTTTTTATTTGGTTATAAGTGAAAAAAGTTCATTTAATTCATGTAGTATTATTTTCAATAGAATTAATAATCATTATAAAAAAATAAAGTGAAAAAAGTATTTTTCAATTAACCTGATATTTAACAAAAAATATTAAATGAAAATAATAAAAGAAAGCGTTTAGGTATCACTATATATAGTTGTCAATAGTTTTATTAAAAATATTTAACACTATATCTAGTTGAAAAGTTAAAAAAACTGAGCTATTATATACTAGAGATTGAAATAAAGGGGATAGGTATCAATGATTGAAATCAATGAGAAATCACTGTCTGATAGTTCTGTATTGAACAATATTCAAGTGATAAAAAGAGATGGACGTTGCGTATTATTTAATGAAACTAAAATCACAAATGCGTTGTTAAAGGCAGAAGAAAAAATCAATGGATCCGTTGAAGCTCATTCTGAGGCGCGTATTAAAGAATTAGTTGATTTAGTTATCGAAGAAATTGATCAACGTTTTAATAATAATGTTAAAATTTATGAAATCCAAAATATTGTAGAACATATTTTATTAGATAATTGTGAATATGATTTAGCAAAAGAATATATAAACTACCGAACAAGTCGTGATTTTGAAAGAAGTCGTGCCACAGATATTAACTTTACCATCGGAAAACTATTAAACAAAGACAGTCAACTGGTTAACGAAAATGCGAATAAAGATAGTGATGTTTTTAATACACAACGTGATTTAACTGCTGGGATTGTTGGTAAATCAATTGGTTTAAAATTATTACCACCTCATGTAGCCAATGCCCATCAAAAAGGGGATATTCACTACCATGATTTAGATTACCACCCATATTCACCTATGACTAACTGTTGTTTGATTGATTTTAAAGGCATGCTGAATAATGGTTTTAAGATTGGAAATGCTGAAGTAGAGGCACCAAAATCAATTCAAACTGCTACCGCTCAAATTTCGCAAATCATCGCCAACGTAGCATCTAGTCAATATGGTGGTTGTTCAGCAGACCGCATTGATGAGTTTTTAGCCCCATTTGCTGAAAAAAATTATAACAAGCATTTGGAAGACGCTAAAAATTGGATTGAAGACGAGAAGCGTCATGATGAATATGCCAAATCAAAAACACAAAAAGATATTTATGATGCTATGCAAAGCTTAGAATATGAAATCAATACATTGTTCACATCAAATGGTCAAACACCTTTTACATCATTAGGATTTGGTTTAGGAACAAATTGGTTTGAACGTGAAATCCAACGTGCTATTTTCCAAAATCGAATTAAAGGTCTGGGAGAAGAACACCGCACGGCTATTTTCCCTAAACTGATTTTTACAGTCAGAGACGGAGTTAACCGCATTCCATCTGATCCTAATTATGATATTAAAGAATTAGCTTTAGAGTGTGCCACAAAGAGAATGTATCCTGACATTTTGAACTATGACAAAATCGTTGAATTAACAGGGAGTTTCAAAGTACCAATGGGATGTCGTTCTTTCTTACAAGGTTGGAAAGATGAGGACGGAACAGAGGTTAACGCAGGTCGTATGAACTTGGGTGTCGTGACCCTTAATTTACCAAGAATTGCTTTAGAAGCAGCTGGCAATAAAGAAAAATTTTGGGTACTTTTAGAAGAAAGATTAAGTACGATTAAAGATGCGTTAGTCTTTAGAATTAATCGTTGTAAAGAAGCCACACCAGCGAATGCACCGATTCTTTATATGCATGGTGCTTTTGGTAAAAAACTTCAAAAAACCGACTCAGTGGACGAATTATTCAAAAATAAACGTTCCACAGTTTCTATGGGCTATATCGGTTTGTATGAAGTTGCCGCAAGTTTTTATGGTGGCGCATGGGAAACGAACCCTGAAGCTAAAGAATTTACGATAGATATCTTACGGTCACTAAAAGAGCATTCTGATAACTGGGGAGACGAATTTGGCTATCACTTTAGCGTGTATTCAACGCCAAGTGAAAGCTTAACTGATCGTTTTTGCCGTTTAGATCGTGAAAAATTTGGTGAAATTGAAGATATTACAGATAAAGATTATTATACAAATAGTTTCCATTACGATGTTAGAAAAAATCCTACACCTTTTGAAAAATTAGACTTTGAGAAAGATTATCCTGAATATTGCTCGGGTGGCTTTATTCATTATTGTGAGTACCCAGTCCTTCAACAAAATCGCAAAGCATTAGAAGCTGTATGGGATTATGCTTATGATAAAGTGGGCTATCTTGGAACAAATACTCCGATTGATCATTGTTATGAATGTGATTTTGAAGGAGATTTTAATCCAACAGAGAGAGGTTTCCAGTGTCCACAATGTGGCAATACTGACCCTAAAACCTGTGACGTTGTGAAGAGAACATGTGGCTACTTAGGTAATCCACAAGCTCGTCCAATGGTTCATGGTCGTCATAAAGAAATTTCATCACGTGTGAAACATATGAAATAAATAGTTACAGGGTGGGTCAAAAGTCGTTTTGCTCCGAGCAACTGGAGGGAAAATCGAACAATCGCTCTTTTTGATTGATCGATTTTCGTGAAGTTGCCGTGGGAGCAGACTTTTTACCCCTAACTATTAAAGATTATTCGTATAACAAAAAAGGAGACTGACATTTGAGTCAGCCTCTTTATTTTTAGGAGATGTCAAAATGAAAAATCCAAAACCAAAAGAGTGGACAGCGGATAAATGGAGTAAAGGTTATATTGCAGATTATAAACCCTTCATGTTTGTGGACGGGGAAGGTGTGAGATGTAGCGTTTATGTTAGCGGCTGTTTATTTGCCTGCGAAGGTTGTTTTAATAAAGCCATTCAAAATTTTAACTATGGTAAACCTTATACACAAGAGCTGGAAGACACGATACTAGCTGATTTAAGTCAAGATTATGTTCAAGGATTGACCCTTTTAGGTGGAGAACCTTTTTTAAATACACAAGTTTGTTTGTCACTAGTCAATCGTTTTAGAGAACAGTTTGGAAATACGAAGGATATTTGGTCTTGGTCTGGTTATACCTTTGAAGAGTTGTTGTTAGAGACAGAAGATAAGCTAGAGTTACTTTCAAAAATAGATGTTTTAGTTGATGGTAGATTCGAGTTAACGCGCCGAGATTTAAGTCTGCAATTTAGAGGGAGTAGCAATCAACGGATTATTGATGTAAAAAAATCGTTGCCTCAAAAAGAAGTCGTGATTTGGCAAAAATGTCTGGATGCTGAACGTTACTACGGAAAATAAGAAAAGGTCAAAAATTTCAAACGAAAGAAATTTTTGACCTTTTTAAGTTAGTTTTGTCTTCTAGCAGAAAAATAACGTTTGGAAGATAAAAAGAGAATAAAAACAATGACCACAGTAACGAGACTAATAGTTGTCCGTTTGCTACGATGAGAGCCTACCATATCAAGTGATTCTTGATTATGTTTGGTTTTATTATAGGAAAGGGCGCTGTGTTTTAGCGTTTTTTGTTCAATTTTATCGTTACTTAAAGTTAAGATGTATTCATCACTATAATTTCCTTCATCATCAAATGAAATTAATTTAATCGTTTCAGGAAGTTTATGAGGATTGTACTTACCTTTAAATGAGCCATTGTTATCTGTTGGACAAGCGTAAATTTTATTATCTGCTAGCATATAAACATTAGCAGAACGATTAGACGTTTTAAAATTCAGTTGATTGCTACGTGTGCTGTAAGAAATATCTTCGATTGAAATAGTTGCTTTTTCTTCCTCAATTAAATAAGGTAATTTTTCCTCATAGGTATCGCCAGAAGTAGTAGTAAAAATAAGTTCAGTTTTAAGAATGCCTGGCATCATTGTGTTGGCACGATGATTTTTTGAGAATGAAATGTCCTTAATTTTAAGGTCGTGTTCAGCTTCAATCGCTGCAGTGAAATCTTTGGCTTCTAAGCTTTTACCTCGTTTGGTTAAAGCGTAGATTTGTTCTGAGGTTTCTATTTCAGGTAATTGTTTCTTTTGTGTTGTTTCTGCATGAAGCATGGTGGGTAGTGCGAGTAAAGTAAAAAGACTAAATAAAATAACGTAGTTAATTTTTTTCATGGTCTCTCCTCCTAATAAACTTATTGTACAGCTAGAAAAACGGGAGTTCAAGGAGATAATGAAATCTCTGTGGAAACTCTTATAATATGGTAAAATAAGCTGAATTTATTTAGAAAGGAAATGAACGGATGAAAGGTTATTTATTTTTATTAGTGGCAATTTTAGGTGAAGTATTAGGAACTAATCTGTTAAAGACAACAGACGGATTTACTAAATTAATGCCTACAATATATACGATTATGGCTTATGTTATCTCTTTTTATTTTTTATCCCTATCATTTAAAACAATTCCGATTGCTGTGGCATATGCTATTTGGGGAGCGATTGGTATTATTTTGATTACCTTG
The DNA here is from genome assembly GCF_011304195.1 of Vagococcus hydrophili. Lineage (NCBI taxonomy): Bacteria > Bacillati > Bacillota > Bacilli > Lactobacillales > Enterococcaceae > Vagococcus > Vagococcus hydrophili. The sequence continues at coordinate 1,615,803 of NZ_CP049887.1, forward strand.
TTTTCAGTGATTGTTTGGAAAGAACCATTGAATTTAATGACAGTGGTTGGACTAGTTTTAATTATTTCAGGAACAATCATTGTTAATATTTACGGGACGGGTCATTAATGAAATATAAGTGTTATGATTTTTTCACATAATTGAAAGATTAAAGACACATTAAATTCACATTTAAAAGTTATTATAAATGTATACCAACAAACAACCCTAACAAACTTTTTCATTTTATTTACTCCTCCAAAGTAAATAAACAACTCCTTTTTGAGGCTGACAAATGTCAGCCTCTTTTTTTGTATCCAGTTACTCAGAGCAAATCAATTTTTTATTCACCTTATATCATAAAATTTTCTTCCTTTTCTGCGTAATAACTTAGATGTGGAAAAAGTATTTGGAATGAGGTTCCTTTATCCACAAAGGATTCTACATAAAGATGGTGACCTAGTTTCTCGCTTAGTGATTTTGCTAAATAAAGACCTAAACCGGTTGATTTTGTTTCTTCATTACGACCATTGTTCCCAGTGAAGCCTTTATCAAAAATGCGCTGTAAATCCTCAGAAGGAATGCCGATTCCAGTGTCAGAAATAGCTAACCAAGTGCCACGCTCATTTTTTGAGAAGGTGAAGGTAATGGTTCCACCTGTTGGTGTATATTTAATCGCATTACTGATAATTTGATTAAGAATAAACTGTAGCCATTTTTCATCTGTTAAAACAGAATAATCGTCACCTTCCATGATTAAACGAATGTTCTTTTGAATAAAATAATCCGCTGAGTCTTTAGCAGTTGCTTGAATCATTTTCTTTAGTGAATAAGACTTAATTAAATAGTCCTTAGAAAAAGTATCCAATCTAGAATAATAAAGCACCTGTTCCACGTAATCATCCATTCGTTTTAAGTTTGTTCGAAGTTGATTAAATCGTTTTTCAGAAATATCATCTTCTAAACTTTCAGTGATTAAGTTCAGTGAAGCCAAAGGAACTTTTATCTCGTGAACCCAACTATCGATATAATCTTTTTGTTCTTCTGTTTGTTTTTTGAGGTCATTTAGTAACATGAAATGTTCACGCTGCATTTCATTAAAGTAGTCTTGATATAAGTTCTCTTCTAATGTATTTGCCCCGTCTAAAGTAGGGGTTTCAATGTAATCATTTGTATCAAGCTCAAGTTGTTGCCACCATTTTTTCTTTTTATTGTAATCAAAGATGAGGTAAATCATCATCAAAATGAGCCCAATCAAAAAGATATAAATAAGAGAGGATAAATTGAAATGGACTTCGGGCGTTAACCACAGAATAAAGCCAGTGATACCAATGAAACTAATCCAGAGTAAAACTAAACGAAATTGATCGTGTAAATAGTTAAAAAAAGTCATTTTTTATTAAGGGATCATATAACCTTGTCCAACTTTTGTTTCAATAAAATTGGCAATCCCAGCTCCTTCTATTTTTTTTCTTAAGCGGTTGATATTGACCGTTAACGTATTATCATCAACGAAACGTTCATCATCCCAAAGTGCACGAAGTAATTTTTCTCTGCTAACAATTTTACCGTTATTTTTCATTAAGATTAATAATAGTTGAAACTCATTTTTACTTAATTCCACGGTTTCTTCATGAATAATCATCGTGCTATTTTCCATGTTTAATTTTAAATGATTATGTTCTAAAGTAGAGCTATCAGATTTAGAATAATCATAGGTTCTTCTTAGTAAAGCGTTCACCTTAGCGACAAGAATATCCATGGAAAAAGGTTTGTTAACATAGTCATCGCCACCCATATTCATGGACATAATAGAATCCACATTAGTGTCTCGACTGGAAATGAAAATGATGGGATTTTTTGAAATTTCTCTAATTTTTTGGCACCAATAATAACCGTCAAAAACAGGTAAATTAATATCTAGTAAAACTAAATGGGGATCTTCTTCTTTAAAAATTTCTAAGACATTTTTAAAATTTGTGACCTCTATGGTTTCAAAGCCCCATTTCTGTAGAGATTCTGAAACGAGTTCCCTAACGGTTGTGTCATCTTCTACAATCATTATCTTCATCATCGATTTTCGTTCCTCCTTTATTCTTTCTTTCAATTATACATAAAAACGGGTAACAACGCATGAGTTAGATAAAAATCTTAATCTTACTATAGGAATGTTATTAATCAATTTAGTTATAAGTTATTTATATATAAAGTTATAAAAAAAGACAAAAAACTGACTGATTGTTGTATAATATAGGTATGTATAAGGAACGATGGAAAAAAGAGGGAAAGGTGTCGATGAGATGAAGAAAATTTTATGTATCATAGTAATTAGTGCTTTTTTAGTAACTGTTACAGGGTGTCAGTCACAAGAAGAATATAATGATTATCATGATTCGACGCGCCCCTTGAATTTAATGGATTCCTATAATTATGAAAATTTAGAAACTGAATGGTTTACTTCAAATAAAGTTTCTGCCAGCATCAAATTCTCAGGAATCGATACCTTGTGGGAACTGGATTGTCAGACGAATGATACTATCACCTTGAATTATCAATCAACTATGGATAACGGTGATTTTAAAGTGCTACTCATCACCTCAGAAGAAAAGATAGAACAGATTTTAGAAAATACAGAAAAAGGTGTTTTTGAATATAAAATACCAGCGGGAAAAAATTACATTCGAATTGTCGGTAGTCAAAGTGAAGGTCGTTTTTCTTTGGATTATAAGGTAGGAAAGCAAACTAAGATTGTTAGAAATGATATTATGGAAGATTATCCAGGATCATTGATTAAGAACTTTTTTTAATTGAAAAAATAAGCCAGGTACTGACAAAAATATTAGTATCTGGCTTATTTATATGAATTTTTTTTCTTCCAGTTGCTTGGAGCTAAACAATTTTTTATCCACTCTGGTGTAGTCTGGGATCAAAAGGCAGCTCCTACGGCAACTTCAAAAACAAAAATTAATTCGAAAAGCGTGAATTATTTTTTGTTTTCTCCAGTTGCTTGGAGCAAAGCGCCTTTTTCACCACTCTGGTGTAGTCCGGGTTCAAAAGGCAGCTCCTTCGGTAACTTCAAAACCTAGAATCAATCCGAAAAACGTGAATTGTTTCTAGTTTTCTCCAGTTACTCGGAGCTAAACGCCTTTTTCACCACTCTGGTGTAGTCTGGGATCAAAAGGCAGCTCCTACGACAACTTCAAAAACAAAAATTAATTCGAAAAGCGTGAATTATTTTTTATTTTCTCCAGTTGCTTGGAGCAAAGCGCCTTTTTCACCTTTTTTACGTATGACAAATATGTAAGGTGTTTTTTATATTTTTAGATGTTCTCGTGTTTAAATTATTGATAAGATAGGGATAGAAGATTAACGGGGGGATTTCTATGGAAAGAATTGTAGAAGTTGATTATTTATCAAAAATTTATGGGAAAAAAAGTAACCCAACAAAAGTGTTAGAAAATATTTCATTTAATGTAGAAAAAGGTGAGTTTGTAGGTATTATGGGTCCTAGTGGTGCGGGGAAAACGACTCTTCTAAACATGCTGTCAACAATCGATCAACCGACTGTTGGAAGTATTAAAATCGGTGGACAAGATATCACGCGCATGAAGGAACGAAAATTAAGTGATTTCAGAAGAAAAGAACTAGGTTTTATTTTTCAAGATTTTAATCTAATGAATTCGTTAACGGTGAAGGATAACATTCTATTGCCCCTAGCTTTAGACCGAGTTCCTGTGAGTGAAATGGAAGCTAGTTTAAAGCATGTGGCAAATATATTAGGAATTGAAAATCGTTTGAATTCTTATCCATCAGATATTTCGATTGGTCAAAAACAACGAGTGGCGGCTGCACGAGCGATCATCACGAATCCTAAATTAATATTAGCTGATGAACCCACAGGCTCTTTGGACTCTAAATCAGCGACTGAACTTCTGCATTATTTGTCTGAACTGAATGAAAAAGAGCGGGCAACGATTATTATGGTGACTCATGATGCGTTTACTGCAAGTTATTGTCACCGTATTTTATTTATTAAAGATGGGGCAATTTTCTCCGAAATAGTGCGACAAGGCAGTCGGAAAGAGTTTTTCCAAAAAGTGATTGATATGCAAGCTGCTATTGGAGGCGGTATTAGTCATGATGTTGTCTAAATTAGCTGTTAAAAATGTTAAAACCCAGTTTAGATATTATTTTATGTATTTCGTTAGTATGGTGTTTTCAGTTATGGTTTACTATAGCTTTGTTTCTATGAGTTATGACGAAGCTTTGCTTACAAGAGCATCAAACGATATGCGAATTGACGCAGGTCTCAGAGCTGGAAGTGTCATGATTATTCTATTTATTATCATTTTCATGTTTTCTGCCAATACTTTTTTTGTTAAACGGCGGAAGAGAGAAATTGGTTTGTATAATTTATTAGGCATGAGAAAAAGTCAGATAGGAACTCTTTTCTTTGTTGAAAACATGCTTTTAGGATTATTAGCTTTAGGGACTGGTATTTTTTTAGGGATTATTTTTTCTAAGTTGTTTGCCATGCTTCTTTTAAAAGCGATTCAAGTTCCTGTAACGAGTAATTTTATTTTTTCTCTGGAAGCAATTTTAAACACAGCAGTGGTATTTTTAACGATTTTAGGAATTGTTTCTGTTAGAACAGCTGCCACAGTTTATCGTTACAAGTTGATTGCTTTATTTAAAGCAGAGCAACAAAGTGAAGGCAATCATCAAGTCAGATGGTTTAATTGGTTATTTGGCGTATTGGGAGTGATTCTTCTACTCGTAGGTTATGGGTTAGCTAGGAATTTTTTAAATTTTATGATTTGGACAGAAAAAGAAGTCGGTTTAAAAGGATTTGCCATGTTGCTTTGTCCCATTGTAATTTTGATTATTTGTGTGATAGGAACCTATCTTTTCTTTGGTCATTTTTTAGGGATTATGCTGAATTTAACACAGAAAGCAAAAGGTCATTATTACCGGGATATTAATATGATTACAACGGGAAATTTATCCTTTCATTTGAAGAAAAATGCCATGACGTTTGCGACAATTGCGGTTCTTTCTGGAACGGCTTTAGCTGCGATTGGTGGTGCTGCTAGTGTTCAGTCCTTTTCAATCGGATTAGCAGATTCTTCTAATCCTACTTCTTATAGCGTAGATGAGCAAAATTACGCTGATCTCAAAGCCTTTTTAAAAAAAGAAGAGGCTAAAATATCAAGTGAAGAAAAAATTGAGTTTAAATATATGGGGGGACAGTTTGGTTATCACAACACCCTTGAAAGTGATAAGACACCAACTTTTTACAATGTTATTTCTTTGAGTAATTATGAAGCAATTCAAAATGTTATAAAAAATGTCCAACCTGTTACTATTGAAAAAGAAAAAGATGTGGCTCTTTTAATGGGTGGTAGCCAGATGTACATTGAAGAGGCAGTTGAATTTGATAAAACAGGTATTTTAGGTGATGCAGGTAAGGTAAATGTTGTGGATGTTAGGTCTGATTTTCTAGGTAATGCTAGAGATATGAGGTTACCCTATAATGTAGTGGTAGTAACTGACGAACTGTATAAAAAAATTGAGGCACCCTATACATACGCCTACCATATGATCAATGTTAAGGGGGCTGACACAAATGAAGCTCTAGCTAAGACGACATTAAGTGAATTTAAAGATCCGCTTGAAGAAAAACAAGCTTTTGTGGCCACGACAAAAGTTGATAATGGAAAAATGGTGGATACGTTTCAAACACTAAAAGCACCTCTGGAAAAAGAGCGTCCAGAGGGTTATAAAACTAAAAATAACATGAGTATCCGTTATCCGTATTATAGTAGTATCGTTAAAAACACAGGGCTTTTAATTTATGTGGCTGTTTTTCTAGGGATGGTCTTTATGATTGCCACAGGAAGTATTATTACATTAAAACAATTATCTGAGGCAGAAGAGGAAACGGATCGTTATGACATGTTAAGAAAATTAGGAACCCCTAGAGGCATGATTAAGAAGAGTATTTATAAACAAAATTTTATCGTCTTTTTTGCGCCTTTATTTATAAGTTTGCTTCATGCTTACTTTGCTTTACAGGTGTTGTTTGTTTTAATAGGCGTTCCAAAATTATTATTAACCTATATTTCAGTGGTATTCTTAATCGGGATTTACGTCTTTTTCTATTTTGCAACGTCGTCTTCTTATAATAAAATAGTTAACAGATAAATAAGAATAAGAGGTTGTGACAAAAGTAAGTCACAACCTCTTTTCAAACTAAACGGTGTCACAGAAGTAGCTTAATCGGAAATAAGCCGAACACTTCTGTCACAACCTCTTATACCCACTCACTAGATTGTTCCTTGATTAAATCAATCATACTCGTCATGGCTGGGGTTAACCATTTGTCTTTGTGATAGGCTAAAAAGGTTGAGATGGAATAGTCTTTTTCTTTGATCACAGTGCCACTAAATTTATCCTGTCCTAATTCCTCAGCTACACTAAAGTAAGGTAACATCGACATACCCAATCCACTAGCAACACACTGCTTGATAGCATCGATACTACCAAAGTCCACGCTATTATCAATAATGATTTCTTGTTCATCTAAGTAGTCTTTAAATAGCTGTTTGTAGGTACACGTTTTTTCAGTAAATAGAACTGTCTGTTTTTCTGGTAACTCAGATGATTGCAAGGGAGCGATTAAAACCATTGACTCCTCTTTGATAACTTCTTGAACGAGTTCTTTTTGAGACCAATCATTTCTTTTTAGAACAAGAACTAAATCAACTTTCCCTTGTTGTAATTCGTTGGGAATATTCTGATAATCAATAGAAGTAATCGATAAATTAACCTCAGGATATTTTTCCTTGTAGGCTAAAAGTAGATGAGAAAATCGGGGATGGCTAGTTAAAGCTTCTGATGCACCTATTGTTAATTGACCATTTGGGTAGGCAAATTCTTGGGAGATGCTTGTCATCTCAGTATAAATATCAAGAATACGTGAAGCGTATGTGTAAAATTGTTTACCAAATTGAGTGAGGTACATCTTTTTACCTAGTCTTTCAAATAGAGGCTGCTGGAATTCTTCTTCTAATGATTTAATATGACTGGTGATAGAAGATTGTGCGTAGCCTAAATGATCAGCAGCCTTTTTAAAGCCATCTAAATCAACAATTGTTTTAAATGTTTGTAAATGACGAATTTCCATAAGATAACTCCTTTAATTATAGTTCAAAAAAACTGAACGATTCATTCTGATATTTCAATTTTACTAAACTATCAGAATAATTTAAACTATATTTTATTCAAATGAATATAGTTATAACTAAATTAATAAAGGATGGATGATCATGACTCACGAACAAACGAAACAAGAAATATTGAAAGCTTATCATTTTAGACATGCAACAAAACAATTTGATGCAACAAAAAAAATATCAGAGGATGATTTTAATTTTATTTTAGAAACAGCCAGATTGTCCCCAAGCTCAATTGGTTATGAGCCATGGAAATTTTTAGTGGTTCAAGACATGAGTGTTAGAGAAAAAATCAAAGAAGTTAGTTTTGGGGGACAAGGTCAATTACCAACAGCCAGCCATTTAATCATTCTTTTAGCTAGAAAAGGGGCACGTGCGGAATCTGATTATGTTCAAAACTTACTAAAAAATGTTAAAAAGATTCCAGATGATGTTGCGGCAGGAATGACAACGGCTTATCACCGTTTTCAGGAAGAGGATATTACTGTTTACAATGATGAGCGCGCCTTATTTGATTGGGCGAGCAAGCAGACTTATATTGCTCTTGGAAATATGTTAAGTGCTTCAGCAATGATCGGGATTGACTCATGTCCTATGGAAGGGTTCAACCTTGAAGCGGTGAATCAAATCTTAGAAGCAGAAGGATTGATTGATACCAAAGAGTTTGGTGTATCAGTAATGGCAGCTTTCGGGTACCGTTCAGAAGAACCAAAATTTGAAAAATCAAGACAAGTTCAAGAAGAGGTTGTTCAGTGGGTAAAATAGAGTAGATTAAGAGTGTTAAATACTAATTAATTTTAGTGTTTAATGCTTTTTTTATTGAAGAAAATTCTACCTCGTTTTTCCCATGATATTCTCAGATAAAATTGCATTTTGAGTCGTTTATAGGTAAGCTTGAGAGTAGGTTATTATGAAAAATTGAATTTTTAGATAGATATGGTGAAAAAATGAATAAAAGAAAAAAAGTAACACCCTATGTTATAAGTTTTACGCTACCTTTACTGGTATTAGTTGTGGTTTGGACACTACTTGGTCTGGCGCCTTTTGGTAATTTGAATTTAATGGTGAGTGACTTAGGTTCCCAATATTTACCTTTCTTAAATGCCTTTAAACGCTTTTTTACAGAAGGAGGGGACAATCTGTACTCCTTTGCTAACGGCATTGGCGGACCAATGGAAGCAACGATTGCTTACTACTTAATGAGTCCCTTTAATTTTATCTCCTTACTCTTTCCTTATACGATGATGCCAATAGCGGTCCTTTTAATCATCACTTTAAAAATTTCGTGTATGGGTTTAACGATGTTTACTTATTTGGATAGACACTATAAGCAAACTAATTGGATGACACAGATTTTTTCTTTAGCCTATGCTTTTTGCGGGTTTGTGGTGGTTTATTTACTAAATTTTATGTGGTTAGACGTATTGATTTTGTTTCCACTACTAGTTTTAGGCATTGAACGATTATGGCACGAGAAGAAGTATGGTTTGTATTGCTTAACTTTATTCTTGTCAATTTTAACTAATTATTATTTAGGCTACATGGTGTGTATTTTTGCAGTGATGTACAGTGGGTTTATTTACTACTTAAAATTTGAACGAAAACCAGCTAGAAAAAATATTAAACTATTATGGAGTCGTTGGCGCTTATTCTTTGTTACGTCATTACTATCAGGATTAGCGACAGCTTTTATGTTAGTTCCTGCTATTTTAGGAATGCTTCAAACAGGAAAGTCTAGCTTCCATATTGAGGATTTTTTATTAAAACCAAGATTTGGTTTAGAAGTCTTTTCGCAAATGGGACTTGGAACAATTAATTACGACATTAGGTTAGATCACTTACCAATGGTTTACTCTGGGGTATTTGTCTGGCTTTTAGCCTTTTTATACTTTACTTTACCTATTGTGCCAAAAAGAAAGAAACGAGCAATGGCAGTCTTTTTACTCGCTATTTATGCAAGTTTTTACTTTGAAGTATTTAATACAATTTGGCACATGTTCCAAAGTCCAGCAGGCTTCCCTTACAGAAATGCTTTTATCTTTAGTTTTATGTTAATCAAATTAGCTTACGAAACCTATTTGTATGCTAGATTAACAGAAGACAAAGCTGTGGTTCAGAAACGTTTAGTTTTAGCAGGTGCCACGTTTACAGTTCTCTTAAGTGTGGGGCAGTTCTTTTTAAACTATCAAAGTAAAAGTGAATATGTATTATCTAATAGATACTTCTTTATTAACTTAATCATAGTCTGGTTGTTAGTTCTTATTTTAGGAATCAAAATAAAGAAACCAACAGTCATGTGGCGAATTGTCATGATTATCTGTGTGTCACTTGAACTAGGTGGTAATTTATACATATCCATGAAAGATATTCCTTTTGGTAATCAAGATCAGTACGCTAAGATGTACGAAGAGCAAGAACTCCTCATGAAAGAACTTAAGACTGGAAAAGATGAATTATTTAGAATTAATCAAAAAGTTGACCCTGATCAAATGGGCTACAATGAAATCAATAATGGCTACAATAATCCTATCCTTTTTGGTTATGCAGGTGTTTCAAGTTACACGTCCACACTGGATTCAGACGTTCAAAGTACTTTAACTGATTTAGGTCTGTATTCAAAAAATGAACGTCGCTTTTCATACGTTGATGAGTCTCAAGTGGCTAATATGTTGCTGAATGTTAACTACACAGTTCATCCAAAAGAATTAGCTCATAAGGATAAAGAGTTATTGGAAGAACAGAAAATTGCTAATATTTATAAAAATAAAGAAGCAATTGGTGGTGCTTTTCTAACATCTCTTGAACTAGGTAAAATAAAGCTAAAATCAGGCTTAGTGATTGATAACCAAGAAAGTATTTTACAAAGTATGTATCCATTAGAGCAGGAGAAATACTTTAAGACAATGACTGGGCAACATCTAACAAAAGAAGTTGATCGTTATGAGATGAAAGGTGAGACATCTGTAACAGGCGTGAACTATCTTTATCTACCAGAGGCGATTTGGGATAATGTGACTTATTTTGCGGTAAACGGAAAAGAAATTAAAACCGATGTTTTTATTATTACTAATCAGTTATTCAACTTAGGTTACTTTGAAAAAGGTGAAGAGATTAATCTGGAATTTAAATTAACGGACAAACTAGAAACCGATAAAATGACTTGGGTAAGTTTAGATCAAACACGTTTTGATCATTTAATTGCCGAGCAGAAGAAAGCAAGTGTCTCGTTAGTCAAAGAAGAGTTTGGTCGCTTGAGTGCTAGTGTGGATGCCAATAAAGAAGAATTATTGTATGTATCGATTCCTTATGATAAAAATTGGCAAATTAAAGTCGATGGTCAAAAGATTGAACCTAAAAAAATTGTCGGCGATTTTATCGGAATTGACCTAACAGAAGGCCACCATGACATAACCTTTAGTTATCGATCTAAATCATTTTTATTAGGTTTAATGATTAGTGCCGTAACGATAGTTATTTCAATCGTCTTCTTGTGGTTTGATTACAGAAAAAAAAGTAAATAAATGATATACTAGTGAATATAAAAAAATAGGGAGTGACGTTAATGTTAGAAAAAAATGAAGAATTATTTTTAAAAGAATTAACAGATGCTAAGGGAGTTCCGGGTAATGAGGAGCAAGTTCGTAATATTTTTAAAAAATACGCAGAACCTCATTCAGATAAAATTTTCTATGATGGATTAGGCGGAATTAACGCACGTCATATTGGAGATAAAGAAGGACCAAAAGTTTTAATTTCAGGACACATGGACGAAGTTGGCTTTATGGTAACTAAAATTACTGAAAAAGGTTTCCTAGAATTTCAAACTTTAGGTGGCTGGTGGGGTCAAGTGATGCTTGCCCAACAAGTAACGATTACAACGGGTTCAGGACAAGAAATTCACGGTGTGATTGGTTCAAAACCACCTCACGTTTTAAGTGCTGAAGCACGTAAAAAACCTTACGAAATTACAGATATGTTTATCGATATCGGTGCAACAAGTGAAGAAGAAGCAAGTGAGTGGGGCATTAAACCAGGCGATATGGTAACACCATACATTGAATACCAACGGTTAAATGGTTCAAAATACTTATTAGCTAAAGCTTGGGATAACCGTATTGGGACAGCTGTTTCATTAAAAGTTTTAGAAAATCTAGCTAAAGAAGGACATCCAAATATTCTTTTTGCAGGAAGTAATGTACAAGAAGAAGTTGGGTTACGTGGCGCAAGAACAAGCACTCATTTAGTTAATCCAGATATCGCTTTTGCACTTGATACTGGGACTGCGGGAGATACACCTGGAATGACACCTAAAGAAGCTGATTCAGTGTTAGGTAAAGGGCCTCAAATTATTATCTTTGATGCCTCAATGATTCCTCACAAGAAGTTACGTGACTTTGTAATTGGTATTGCGGAAGAATTAGAGATTCCATTCCAATACACAGTGATTACTGGTGGTGGAACAGATGCAGGTATGCAACATCTAACAAGAGATGGTATTCCATCACTTGCCATTACTGTTTCAACTCGTTACTTACACTCACATACATCAGTAATTCATGAAGATGATTACTTGAACACAGTGAAATTAGTCACTGAAGTTGTGAAGAGATTAGACGCAGATAAAGTTAAAGAATTAAGAGAGTATTAAAAAAGAGCGATTCCCTCCAGAAATTGGAAGGAATCGCTTTTTACTTTTTTTAGATGCTTGGAGCAAAATGCTTTTTTTCATCACTCTTTTGGAGTCTGGATTCAAAAGGCAGCTCCTGCGGCAACTTCAAAAATAAAAATCAATTCAAAAAGCACGAATTGTTTTTATTTTCTCCAGTTGCTTGGAGCTAAACGCCTTTTATCATCACTCTATGTAGTCCGAAATAAAAAATCTGCTCCTGCGGCAACTTCAAAAATAAAAATCAATTCAAAAAGCACGAATTGTTTTTTATTTTCTCCAGTTGCTTGGAGCAAAACGCTTTTTTATTTACTCTGTGTATAAATACTCCTTACCACGTCTTGGACGGTGGTTCTTGCGACGGCCATTTTGTTGATGCTGAATTGGCGGTATAATTCGCTTAGGATTTCTTTTTCATTTTGTTCTTCTTGATTAATCGTGATCGATAAAGTGATACCGTCTAGTGAGTGTTCTAAATGGTTTTTTTTAAGAAAAATTTTTAATTCATTTAGTTCCTCTAAGTCGATGTCAAATTGAATGGTAGCATTAGTTGAGAAGTTTTCTAACATGGCTTCTTTTGAATCGTCGTAAATAATTTGACCATCCTCAATAATAATAATTCTATCACATAGAGCTTCGATTTCACTTAAATCATGAGTGGTTAAAATAATTGTGACGTTCTCTTGTTGGTTAATCATTTTCAAGGTTTTTAAAATCTTATCCTTAATCATAATATCTAAACCAATCGTCGGTTCATCCAAATAAATCACTTTAGGCGAATGAATCAAGGCAATCGCAATATCCATTAGAACCCGCTGACCTAGAGATAGAGATCTGACTTGTTGAATCCAGAGTTTTTTAATGCCCATGTGTTCTTCTAACAGTTGTAGTTGTCTTTCAAATTCTTCGTCAGAAACATCGTAAATTTCTTTCAATAATTTAAAATTGTCTTCTACGGTTAAATCCCAGTTCATTTGAGTTCGTTGCCCAAAAACGACACTGATATTTTTGGCGTTCTCAATTCGGGATTCATAAGGAATAATGCCGTTGACTTCGCAACTTCCTGATGTCGGAGTTAAGATACCTGTCATCATTTTAATGGTGGTTGATTTACCAGCACCATTTGTTCCGATGAAACCAACAATTTCACCCGGATAGATATTAAAACTAGCATCTTGTACAGCATGTTTGGGTATTTTAGTTGACTTGAAGAAGCCTTCTTTTTTTCTTAAATAAAATGTTTTTGAGACGTGATTGACAGAAATCACTGGGTTAGTTTCCGGCACTTTCATAACTTCTCACTCCTTTTTTCCAAATAATTGAAGCTAATAATGTGAAAATAGTAGCCACACTAATAATTGTCACAGTGGTCATATTAAATAAAGTAGAACTAAAAATTAACTCAGATGGGATTGCTGCGACAACACCAAAGGGAATCAAATAAGTAAAAAATCCTCTGACGACAGGTGGATAAATTGATAGAGGGTATTTCGTTAAATCACTTAAACCATAAACAGAACGAAGAATATTCATGCTTTTCTTCATCCAAAAAGCTAAAGAGGCGCAGATGGTTTTAATTGAAGTGTAGATGATACAACCTGTAATTAAGTAAACGAAACTAAGAATCAGAGAAATCAAAGGATTTGGAAAATCAATTCCTGTAATGGCATAAAGCGTAATAACCACGCCCACAAAAATTTCACCTAAAGCATCAAATTGAACTCGCTCACAAATAACTTGAAAATAAGGACTAACGGGGCGAACCAAATAGCGATCCACTTCTCCTTTTACCACACTTTGCCTTGAGAAAATCCATAAGTAATCACTGTAGAGATGATCTAAACCACGTGGAATTTGAGAAAATCCGTAAACAAACAACACTTGATAAAAATTATAACCATTAACGGAAGGAATTCTGCCAAAGGTCACTTTTAAAAATAAAAGGGCGGAAACTTGAATGGCTAAAAAAGCGATAAATCCAATCACAAAATTAGCTGTGGACATTTTTAAAATTTTAAAAGAATTATTGAGGTAAACTTTATAAAGTTTTATGTATCGTTTCATTTTTTACCCTCCATTGATAGTGATTGTTTTAATGGCATGACGCCAAAAAACAACACAAAGTAAGATGAAGATGCCTAGCCAAATAACTTGAATGATAAGATTAGTCACGATTTCTTCTGGAGACAGTTTACCTAAGAAGACCATAGTCGGAAAATAAAGCATGTACTGAAAAGGCGTCTTTAAAAAGAAACCTCTAATAGATTCAGGTAACATTGCTAGAGGGAAAAGTGCCCCTGAAAGAAGACTAATGAATGTTCCTTTGAAAAGTAAAAATCCCCAAGAATAGTTTAAGTAAAAGGCTGAGTAACCAAAGAGTAAATTGACACAAAACATTAATCCAACACTAAGAGTGACGATGATTAAAAACAAACAAGCACGGGATAAAGCGATAGCTAGGCTTTCTTGTTGACTAAGATAGATAATCACACCGATGATTGAGGGCACACCAACGAGGACAATGCTAGTAGTTGAACGCGCAATTCCTTGGAAAAATAATTTAGTAATATAAGAAACAGGGCGAACCAGTTCATAAGCTAAATTCCCATCCTGAATATCACCAGCGATTTGAAAATCATTGTCTAGTACCATAAATTGTGTGGTGATCATGGAAATAATGGTATAAAGAATAATTTCTTGATAGTTTAAGCCTTCAATGACCCCGCTGTCTGTTGAAGAATAAACTAAGTTCCAAATAAATAAAACAGCAACGAGTTGAATAAATCCGTGAAGCAAATAAGCAATAAAATTAACGCGATATTTTGCTTCTGCTTTTAAGCAAAATCGGTAGTAAGCTAATCCTTTTTTCATATAACTCCTCCTTTAAAAAATGATAGCGTAATCATTATATTTTAAAAAGGGATATCGCACTATATGTTACCGTTAACAAAAGCTATCAAAATAGTCATTTATTAGTGTTTAGTACATTAAAAAAACAGACATTATAAAATGTCTGTTTTTGTTGATTATAAAACGCCTTGTGTGATCCATTTTGTTCTAAAACGATAATCTTTAACAAGTTCTTCTGTTGACCAGTCATTGGCAATATAGCCTGTTAATGAGTTCATCACAAGCTCCATGATGAAGAAGAGGAAGCTAACCGATTCGTCGTGAGAATCAATGTGAATGTGACTAGCAGTTAAAATATCAGTCCATTGAGTAATTAACGGATTGCCAGGTGTCATTGGGAATCGTTTATAAGCTGAGAGATCATTAGACTCTGAGAGAAGCCTCAGACTTTTCCAGTAATCACTCTCATGATCTAATTGACTACACCAAATGAGATATTTTTCAATGCCAATAAAAAATTGATTTTTATCTTCTTGGATGTAACGAATAATATCTTGATGAATGGCTACGGAATACTTGTTAATCGTGTAAGTATAAGCATCTTCTAAATCATCAAAATATTTATAAAAAGCACCCCTAGACATCTTCATGTTACTCACAATTTCTGATACTTTAACTTGGCTAATCGGTTGATTGAAAAAGACGTTCAGTAGAATATTATCGAGTGTTTGTTTTTTTTCATCTGATAAGTTTAAAAAAGTTTCGTGTGGCATAATCTTAAACTCCTTCTATGTTCATATGAATGATTTCACACTTATTTTAACATAGAAATCGAAGGAAAAGGGAAGCTTTTAAAAGTCTTTTACTTCCACAAGTTCTCCGTCACGCATTTCAAAGACGCGATCACTCCATTTAATCATGCGGTGATCATGAGTTACCATAACCGTTGCTTTTTGTTTTTCGTGAGCTTCTTTAACGAGTAGTTTCACTACGTCATAAGCATGTTCCGTATCAAGGCTGGCTGTTGGTTCATCCGCTAAAATCAAATGTGGGTCATTGAAAAGGGCACGTCCAATGGCAACACGTTGTCTTTCACCACCAGATAAGTCTTTAGGAAATTTATCTTTTAAATGCTCAATATCTAGTGATTTTAACAACTCACTAATTTTTTCATCTTGTTTTTTAGTTTTATTAACTTTATCAACTAAGTAAAATTGTTCTTTAATTGTTAAGAATGGAATTAAATTAGAAGCTTGTAAAATAAAACCAATTTCTTGAAATCTTAATTTAGAACGTTCTTTCTCTGATAAATTAGTAAAAGAAATATCATTGATACGGATATCTCCACTAGTAGGTTGTTGAAGTCCTCCTGAAATAGTTAAGAAGGTACTTTTTCCAGAGCCGGAAGGTCCAATAATACTAATAAATTCACCTTGTTTCACGTTAAAATTAATTTTTTTAAGGGCGTGAATTTCTTCTTTTCCTTGTGTAAATGTTTTAGTAATGTCTTTCATAACGAGCATGTCTTTCATCTTTCTAACCTCCAATAGCTTTCATCGGATCCACTTTAGTAACTGTTCCGATTGAGAAGAGACTTCCAATAATAGTAACAACGAGTAGCACCAGACTATAGATACTCCATAAATTAAGGGCGACACTAAATGGCATAGCTTCTGGTAAAATCAAACTTGTGCCATAAGCAAGACCAAAGCCAAGGGCAATTCCAAGTACACCAATGATAAATGACTGTTTAACAATTGAGTTAATAATGAATTTACTTGAAATACCTTGAGCTTTCATCACACCAAAGATACTTGTTTTTTGCAGTGTCATCACGTACATGAAAATACCAATGATGGCAGTTACAATAAAGAATAAGAAGTAAATCATTGAGTTAAGGGTTAAGTTTTGAGCTGAGTAACCAGGTAAACTTTCAATGAAATCTGTGGTTTTTAAGACATCTAATTTTGGTTTAGCATCTTTTATAACAGACGCATCAGTACTGTTAGTTACCACAGCATTTAATGGTAATCCGTCTGTTGAAGCTTTAAAATCTTTACCGTATTTCACGTGAGCAGCGTCATCTAATGAAGCGTAAATGACAGGAGTGACAGTGTAGAATGTTTCTGGTGAAATACCAACAATTTTCATTTTGATATTATCGCTACCAACTTCAATCTCATCTCCAACGCTATAACCTTTAGTTGCCAGATTTTTTGAGATAATGACTTCATTTTTATTTTTAAACATTGAGCCTTCTAATAACTCTGGCAAAAGAAAAGCATCGTTTTGTGTTCCGAATAAAGTGATGTTTGTTTTTTCTTTTTTACTTCCAATGGCACCATTATAAACAAGAATAGGTGCTTTTTTATCTGCAGTGACATCTTTTAGATTTTTTTCTGTTAATTGAGAGGCTGATAGATTTTTGTTGCTGTCTTCTGACAGAATAACCGTCTCGCTTTTCCAATCCACAATAACTTGTTTGAACTCTTGAGCTAGTCCATTGGCTAAACCTGATAGCATAAAGACAGCATAAGAAATTAAAACGATAATCCCGACAATGAGTGTGTATCTTAATTTTGAATAACTCATTTCTTTAAGTGCTAGAAACATATTCATTCTCCTTTGAATTTAAAATTATAGAGTGACGACTTGTCACTAAAAGAAGTATAAAACAAAAGTGACAAATTGTCACTAAAAAAGTATTGAAGATTTTATGAACTTATCTAAGCGGTTTCTAAAATAAAAACAAAATTGTTTTAAAAGTATTTAAAAGGGTGATAAATAAAGAAAAATGCTGATAAATAAGCTTTTTCTATTGTTAAAATCATTATTTACAAGTAAAGTATAGGTAGATAATTATCTGTGAAAGGAGTAGAGCCATGGAAGTAACAGTTTTAGGTTTTTGGGGTGGTTTTCCTCACAAAAACGAGGGAACAACTTCCTATCTCGTTGAATCAGATGGATTTACTTTGCTACTAGACGCAGGTAGTTCCACTTTGATCCAACTTGAAAAAATAATAGATCCATTGAAGTTAGATGCGGTAATTTTAACTCATTATCATCATGATCATATTGCTGATCTTGGCGTTCTACAATATTTACGCCAATTAAAGCCAGCTTCACCTGTGCCGGAATTATCAATTTATGGACATAGTGAAGATAAGTTTCATTTTGAAAGTTTAACAATGCCTACTATTTCTAAAGGTATTGCGTATGATCCTAAAGAAATACTTGAGATTGGGCCATTTCAAATAACATTTATCAAAACAGTTCATCCAGTTATTTGTTATGCTATGAGGATTGTTGAAAAAGAAACTGGCACAGTATTTGTCTTTACAGCAGACACAGGTTATTTTGAGGAACTAGAAATTTTTTGTGAAGGTGCTGATTTACTTATTACGGACACCTACTTTTTAGAAGGCATGGAGAATCATCATGCTCATTTAACAAGTAAAGAAACAGGTCTCTTGGCTAAAAAAGCTGGTGTTAAAAAATTAGTTTTAAGTCATTTAAGACAGGATATTGATTTAGAGCTTCTAAAAAAACAAACGGAAGATTACCATCAACAGAGTATTGAAACATATTTAGCTAAAACACAACTAAAATTAACAGTATAGGAGAATGCCACATGATTTTTGTATCAAATGAAGAAATTACAGACCCACGAATTAACTTAGCCATTGAAACTTATTTAGTTCAAGAAATGCCAATAGATGAGCCAATCCTTTTATTCTATATTAATGAGCCATCAATTATTATTGGACGTAACCAAAATACCATTGAGGAAATTAATACAGATTACGTTGAAAAACAAGGTATCCATGTGGTGCGCCGTTTAAGTGGTGGTGGTGCCGTTTATCATGATGCGGGTAACTTAAACTTTAGTTTTATCATGCCAGATGATGGAGAATCATTTAGAAACTTCGGCAAAGTCACACAACCAATTATTGATGCACTCCACGATATGGGGGTTGAAGGCGCTGAACTTAAAGGACGTAATGATTTAATTATCGACGGTAAAAAATTCTCAGGAAACGCAATGTATTCAACAAATGGTCGCATGTTTGCTCATGGGACGTTAATGTTTGATAGTGATGTTAATGAAGTTGTGAATGCTTTAAAAGTGAGAAAAGATAAAATCGAATCAAAAGGTATCAAATCAATCCGTTCACGTGTAACGAACATCAAACCATACTTAACAGATACACATCAAAACATGTCTACAGAAGACTTTAGACAAGAAATTCTACTTAAAATCTTTGAAACTGACAAAGTAGAAGATGTGAACGTCTATAAATTAACTGAAAAAGATTGGGAAAAAATCAATGCTATTTCTGATAAGTTATACCGTAACTGGGATTGGAACTACGGACGTTCACCTGAATTTGATTTAGTGAGAAGAGAACGTTTTGCCATTGGCTCTATTGAAGCAAAAATGAACGTCTCAGAAGGTGAGATTAAAGAAATTAAACTATTTGGTGATTTCTTTGGTTTAGGTGAAATTTCAGACGTTGAAGAGGCGCTAACAGGAATTAAATACGATAAAGAATCTATCCAAAAAGCCGTAGAAAACATCGATGTGAAAAAATACTTCGGAAATATTGAAACAGAAGATTTGAGTGGTCTATTATATTAGAGTGAATAAAAAGACTTTTTGCTCCAAGCAACTGGAGAAACTACAAAAAATCTGCTTTTTGGATTTATTGTAGTTTTGAAGTTGTCGCGGGAGCAGTCTTTTTATTCCAGACTACCATAGAGTGGTGAAAATGGCGTTTTTCTCCAAGCAACTGGAGTAAATACTAAACAATCCACGTTTTTGGGATTGATTAGTATTTGCGAAGTTGCCGTAGGAGCTGCTATTTGAACCAGGACTACCATAGAATAATGAAAAAAGCGTTTATCCGCCAACAATTGGTAGATAAACGCTTTTTGATTTAATTATTTTACTTGTTTTGATTTGTCGATAACTTTACCAACAATACCATATTTAGAAGCTTCATCAGCACTCATCCAGAAATTACGATCTGTATCTTCTGATACTTTTTCGTAAGTTTGACCTGTTGCTTTAGCGATTAAGCGATTGATTCTTTCACGCATCTTCACGATTTCTTTGGCTTCAATTTGGATTTCGGTACTTTGACCTTGAACACCGCCAGCTGGTTGATGGATCATAAAGCGAGTATTTGGTAGAGAGTAGCGATCTTTTTTATTAGCAGCTAAGAAAATAGTAATCCCAGCACTAGCTACCCAACCAGTTCCTACGATTTTAACTGCAGGTTTCACGAATTTAATCATATCGTGGATAGTGTCTCCAGCTTCAACGTGACCACCTTGGCTGTTAATAAAAATAGTGATTGGTTCTTCACTAATAGAAGCTAAAAGTAATAATTGAGTACTTACTTCTTTTGCTAAGTCTTGATTAATTTCACCATAAATTAAGATGGTTCTATTGTCGATCATTTTTTGTGTTAATAATGAATTTGTGTCTTGTTTTTTATTTTCTTCCATGGTTAAAAAACCTCCCATAATCTATAGTTACTAGTTTAACATATTTTCAATGAATAGTGAGTGATTAGCGTCTTGGTTTACGACCTAAACCGACAGCATTTTTCATTTTTTGAAGGGTTTTATTAGCCACTTTTTGAGCTGATAAGGCACCTTCATCTAAAATAGTATGTAATTCTTCAGAATTTAAAATAGCATGATATCTTTCGTGAATTGGTTCAATCCAAGTCACAACAGCCTCAGCTAAATCTGTTTTGAACTCAGCATAGCCACTATCTTTATATTTATCGGCTAATTCTTCAATCGTATAATCAGTGACAGCTGAATAAATAACTAAAAGATTAGAGATACCTGGTTTTTCTTCTGGATCATATTCGATAATACCGCTTGAGTCAGTCACAGCAGAACGGATTTTTTTAGTAATCACTTTAGGTTCGTCTAACATTGAGATAAAGCCTTTTGCGTTACTATCTGATTTACTCATTTTTTTAGTTGGTTCTTGAAGACTCATGATCCGACCGCCGCTATTTTTTTCAGGAATTTTAACTTCTGGTGTGGCTAAAATTTCTTGATTTTTACCAGCATATCGTGAATTAAAACGGGCGACAAAGTCACGAGTTAATTCTAAATGTTGTTTTTGATCCTCACCAACAGGTACTAGGTTCGTATTATAAAGAATAATATCGGCTACCATAAGTGGTGGGTAAGTTAAAAGACCGGCCGCTACTGATTCTTGTTTTTGAGATTTATCTTTAAATTGAGTCATACGCTCTAACTCACCTAAAGGCGTGTTACACTGAACAATCCAAGCTGCCTCAGAATGAGCTGGAACTTCTGATTGAATGAAGATAGCCGCTTGTTCTGGATCAATGCCTACAGCTAAGTATAGGGCTGCCAGTTGCAAGATTTGTTCTCTTAATTTAAGTCTGTCTTGGGGAACTGTGATTGCGTGTTGGTCAACAATACAAAAGTAACATTGATACTCTTTTTGTAAATCAACAAATTGCTTCATTGCTCCAATATAATTGCC
Organism: Vagococcus hydrophili; assembly: GCF_011304195.1. NCBI lineage: Bacteria > Bacillati > Bacillota > Bacilli > Lactobacillales > Enterococcaceae > Vagococcus > Vagococcus hydrophili. The sequence goes on from NZ_CP049887.1 coordinate 1,637,071, forward strand.
AATTGTAGGAATACCACTTGGTTGGATTCCTGAAAAAATTGTTTCTTTCATTTATTTTCCACCTTCATTAAAATAGTCATAAACCTATTATACTAAAAAGTGTCGAGAAAGATAGAAATTCATCATTAAATAGGAAAAGAAATTTATTGGAATAAAAAAAGAGTGATACACAATATCAAACTGTACCAATTTTTTTATAATATGAATAATTTATGAATATGTTTAAAATTGTTTTAAGAAAAACAAAAAAAGCTGATATAACAAGGCTTTACAAAGAATTTACAAAGGGAACTTGTTAAATAAATATCATATTTTATCTAGTAATTTAAATGGTGTTATAGTATAATTATGTTATAGTGGGAGCAGTAAAAGAAACTGTTATCTCTAAACTTTGAAAGGGAGTGAATCGTATGTTGAAATTATATACTTCACCTAGCTGCACATCTTGTCGGAAAGCACGAGCATGGTTGCAAGAGCATCAAATTCCCTTCGTTGAAAGAAACATTTTTTCAGAACCCTTAATTCAAGATGAATTAAAAGAAATCTTGCGTATGACAGAAGATGGTACGGAAGAAATTATTTCTACTCGTTCTAAAGTGTTTCAAAAGTTGGATGTTGATTTGGATGAACTGTCACTTCCTGAATTATTAAAATTAGTACAAGAAAATCCAGGATTGTTACGTCGTCCGATTATGGTGGATGACAAACGCCTCCAAGTTGGCTTCAATGAAGACGAAATCCGTCGCTTTTTACCAAGAGAAGTTAGAGCTATTGAATTAAAACATGCTCAAATGATGGCCGGTATTTAAGAGTAAAATTTTCAGGCATTTAGAAATATTGATTTTCAGCATGTTGACCAGCTGTCAAACATGCTGTTTTTTCTTTTTATATCAAAGTTTTTACGTACTTTAAAAATAGAGGGAAAGTTGTCATCCCTTTACTTTTTTATATTTTTCGTTACAATAAAGCTAACAATAAAAATTAAAGAAATGAGGTGTAGCGGTATGGAGATGGAAAGAATTAATGAAAATACAATTCGAGTTTCGATAGATAATGATGATTTAGAAGAAAGAGGGATCACTTTTTTAGATTTATTAGGCAATCAAAAACAAATAGAGACTTTTTTCTATAGCATATTAGAGGAAGTTGATGTGGATGAACAATTTCAAGAAACCGATTCTGTGACATTCCAAGTGCTACCCAACCATGATGGTTTAGAATTATTCATTAGTAAAAACTTACCAATGAATGACGCCGATAAATTAGAAATGATGGAAGGTAATATGTTAAATGACGGCTTCACAGATTTCTTAAAAGAACATATGTCTAATTCTTCAACTGATTTATCAGAAGAGCTGGATGAAGAGATTGACATGCTAGATAATCCTGAAGGAAGTACCAGAGATGTTATTTTCCGGTTAGAGAATTTTGAAGCAATGGTTTCATTGGCTAAAGATATTAGACTACATAATGTTTTAACGTATTTGTATAAGTTTAAAGAGGATTATTTTTTCAGAATTTCATTTGTTATGTCTGAGAGTAATGAAGTTCAAATTAAAAATGATATCTCTAAATTATATGAGTATACACATATCACAAACATTACCACAGATATCCTTGAAGAATACGGGGATATCATCATGGATCGTAACGCACTAGAAGTAACAAGATGTTTTTTTAAATAAGTTAAATAAGCTATGTAACTAAAAAAAACAAGGGGCTGGCATTTAGTCAGCCTTTTATATTGCAAAAAGGAGGTGGAACATTTGATTAGAAGAAAAGAGTTTTTACTATACAGTATTGCTGGAACGATTGGAACGTTCATTTATTTCTTTGCTAGGTTTACGATGAAGAAATTTACTGACAGTGTGATGTTACCAGTTTTAGTGGGTCAAATGTGTGCCATTGTTTTTTCCTTTTTTGCTAACAAGTACTTTGTTTTTAAAGATAAGGGGACTGATTTTAAGAAGACTTGTCATCAGTTCTTTGAATTTTGCTTAGGACGTGGGTTTGTCATTTTACTAGATATTGGGATTGCTCATTTCTTTGTGGCGAAATATGGTCAATTTTGGATTAGAATGCTAAACTTAAGATCTATTAATTTTCAAAATGCTTTCTTTTCTAACCCAATGTTTTCAAGATTTATTGGAAATGAGTATTTACTTAATGAATTCATCTTTACAGTGATTTCTCAAGTCTTAGCAACGATTATTAATTATGTTGTATCTAAACGAATTGTTTTTAAAATCCAAAAGAGCCAAGAAGCAACTTTCGCTTCTTAGCTCTTTTTTTAGGTTCTAAAAAAAGGCACTTAACTCCAGTTGCTTGGAGCTAAGCGCCTTTTTCATCATTTTTTAGTTCAGATTCAAAAGGCAGCTCCTGCGGCAACTTCAAAAATAAAAATTAATTCTAAAAGCGTGAATTATTTTTTATTTCCTCCAGTTGCTTGGAGCTAGGCGCCTTTTTCATCATTTTTTAGTTCAGATTCAAAAGGCAGCTCCTGCGGCAACTTCAAAAATAAAAATTAATTCTAAAAGCGTGAATTATTTTTTATTTCCTCCAGTTGCTTGGAGCTAAGCGCCTTTTTCATCATGCTTTTTTACATTCCGATTAAATAATCATCATCGCTCATGGCTTCTACTGTTCCTAGTAAGTAGCCATTACCTACTTGTGAGAAGAAGTCGTGATTGCTTGTTCCTGTTGATAAGCCGTTCATAACGATTGGGTTCACGTCATTGGCAGTGTCTGGGAACAATGGGTCTAATCCTAAGTTCATAAGAGCTTTATTAGCGTTGTAGCGTAAGAAAGTTTTTACTTCTTCTGTCCAACCTAATTTATCATAAAGAAGCTCAGTGTATTTCTCTTCATTTTCATATAAAGTAAAGAGTAAATCATACATCCAATCTTTCATTTCTTCTTGCTCTTTCTCAGGTAATTCATTAAATCCTACTTGGAATTTATAACCAATGTAAGTTCCGTGAACAGACTCGTCACGAATAATTAATTTAATGATTTCAGCCACGTTAGCTAACTTATTATTACCTAAGTAGTAAAGTGGGGCATAGAAACCTGAATAGAAAAGGAAAGTTTCAGCATAAACACTGGCGACTTTCTTTTGAAGACCAGTTCCATTTAAGTAAATTTCATTAATAATCTCAGCTTTTTTCTGTAAATGTTCGTTAGTATTCGTCCATTCAAAAATTTCTTCGATTTCAGATTTTGTGTTGAGTGTACTAAAGATTGAAGAGTAACTTTTCGCATGAACTGATTCCATGAATTGGATGTTGTTTAAAACAGCTTCTTCATGAGGTGTTCTAACGTCAGGACGTAGTGCATCAATGGCACTCTCTGATTGAATCGTATCAAGTAAGGTAAGTCCACCGAATACAAGACCGATGTTTTCTTTTTGATCTTCTGACAAAGTACGCCAATCGTCTAAATCATTTGATAATGGGATACGTGTATCTAACCAAAATTGTTCTGTTAGCTTTTCCCAAGTTGATTTGTCAATAATATCTTCAACGGCGTTCCAATTTATCGCCTTGTAGTAACTATTAGTCACAGTGATTTCCTCCCTTAAATAACACAGCTTTCACATTGATTACTGCCGATTTCACCTGAATCATCAGTAAATGTTCGAACATAATAAATTGATTTAATACCTTGGTTAAAGGCGTAGTGACGTAAGATATTCAAGTCACGAGTTGTTTGTTTGTTCGTTTCAGTTTTCCACTCGTATAAACCTTCAGGCATTTCAGAACGCATGAAGAGTGTCATACTCATACCTTGATCTACATGTTTTTGAGCAGTCGCGTACACGTCAATTACTTTACGCATATCCATGTCATAAGCAGATGTGTAGTAAGGCATACTTTCATTGTTTAAATGAGGTGCTGGATAGTAAATCTTCCCAATTTTTTTCTCTTGACGTTCTTCAATTAAACGAGTAATTGGATGAATACTAGCACTTGTATCATTAATATATGAAATTGAGCCGTTTGGAGCAACTGCTAAACGGTTTTGATGATACAAGCCGTACTCTTTGATTGACTCTTTAAGAGTAGCCCAATCCTCAGCTGTAGGAACATCAATTGAACCAAATAATGCTTTAATTTTTTCTGATTTTGCTAAGACTGGTTCGTTGATATAAGTATCAAAGTAAGAGCCGTTGGCGTAATCAGATTTTTCAAAGTTATGGAACGATTCACCACGCTCTTTCGCAATATTATTACTTTCAACAAGTGTCCAGTAATTTAGTAACATAAAGTAAACATCAGTGAATTCCAATGATTCTTTTGAACCATATTCCATTTGATTTTTGGCAAAGTACGTATGTAGACCCATGGCACCTAAACCAATGGTATGGTTCAAACGGTTACCGTTTCTAATAGAAGGAACAACCGCAATATCAGAAGCATCCGTAATAAAAGTTAAGGCACGAGTCATGGCACGAACTGATTTACCAAAATCAGGGCTATCCATTAAGTTAACAATATTAGTTGAACCTAAGTTACATGAAATATCTGTTCCAAGCTCATCGTATCCTTGTTGATCGTTAATCATTGAGGGTTCTTGGACTTGTAGTATTTCAGAACACAAGTTACTCATGATGATTTTTCCGTAAACCGGATTAGCACGGTTGGCTGTATCAATGTTAATGATATAAGGATAACCAGATTCTTGTTGTAGCTTACTGATTTCATTTTCTAAGTAACGAGCGCTAATTTTTTGTTTACGAATCTTAGGATTTGCTACTAAGTTATCGTATTCTTTTGTGATATCTAAATAAGAGAAAGGCACACCGTATTCACGTTCCACACTATATGGACTGAATAAATACATGTCTTCATTGTTACGAGCTAATTCATAGAATTTATCAGGAACGACTAAACCTAAAGAAAGAGTCTTCACACGAATTTTTTCATCGGCATTTTCTTTTTTAGTTGAAAGGAACATTTCGATATCTGGATGGAAGACGTTTAAGTAAACCACACCAGCACCTTGACGTTGACCTAATTGATTACTATAGCTAAAGCTATCTTCAAATAATTTCATAACTGGAACCACACCACTAGCAGCGCCTTCGTAACCTTTAATTGGAGAGCCAGCTTCACGTAAATTAGAAAGTGTAATTCCAACCCCACCACCAATACGTGATAGTTGTAGAGCACTGTTAATTGAGCGTCCAATACTATTCATGTCATCAGTCACTTGAACTAGGAAACAAGAAACAAGTTCCCCACGACGCTTACGTCCTGCATTTAAAAATGAAGGAGTTGCTGGTTGATAACGTTGATAAATCATTTCCTCAGCTAAGCTAAGAGCTAATTCTTCATTACCATCAGCAAAATATAAGGCATTAAATGCTACGCGGTCTTCATAGCGCTCTAAATAAGCAGTCCCGTCGTTTGTTTTTAAGGCATATTGAGAGTAAAACTTATAAGCAGCCATGAATGACTTAAAGGTAAAGTTTTGCTCATCTAAGTAAGTGTATAAAGACTCGATAAACTCAATCGAATATTTACCGATAAATTCAGATTCTAAATAATCCTCTTCAATAAGAAAGTTTAATTTGTCTTCAACAGAAGCAAATTGTTTCGTGTGAGGTTCCACATTTTCGTTAAAGAAAGCAGTTAAAGCTTCTTTATCTTTGTATAAAGGAATTTGATCATCTACAGGACGATTAATTTGATTATTTAATTTAAAATAAGTTACATCTTCAAGATTTTTTAGACTCAAGGTTATCCACTACTTTCTTAAAATTTTTAACATCTTCTAGTGTACCATTAAATTCAAAACTGAAAAGCAAAGGGACTTGATAATCTCTTGCAATATCTTTAGCAGTGAAAATAAAAAGGTCAGCAAAGTTACGATTTCCTCCACCGACAACGCCTAGCATATTTTTTTGATTTGTTTTGTACTCAATAAAATCGTTCACTACTTCTGTGACTTCAGCGTCGTAAGTAGGAACGATCAGGATATACTCTTCATTGATTTCATGAAAAGGATTGTTAGGGTTAATTTCATGTGCGTGGTTTGCGGGGAGTTCGAGTTTGTTGATGAATCGTCTTGTTTGCCCGGTTAAAGAAAAAAAGACTAGTTTCATACTAAACAGCCAACGTTCTTAATTGATCAGGACGGAAGCCAACGATAGTAACTCTTTCATCTGCAGTTGTAATCACAGGAACGCTTCTGAAACCTTGCTCTTTTAATGAATCAATATATTGTGGTTCTGTATCAATATTGATTTCTTCAAAGTTAAGGTTTTTATCAGCTAAAAATTTCTTAGTCATCTTGCATTGTGGACAGTTATCTTTTGTATATAAAGTTATTGTATTCATTTAAATCACTCCATTTGGTCTTTAATTTCTATAAATATTAGTATAGCTTTTTATAAAAAAAAGTCAATGGAAAAACACAAGATATAGTGCTTGATTTAAATGTAAGCACAATCTTTAGTGATTAATTGTTTCACAAAAGGATATTATCAAGCTTTCATTTCTTTTTCAATGAAAAATTTTTTATAAAAAATCATAGTAATTTGTTTTTGAACAAAAGAAAGTGTACCAAGATTAATGTGTATAAATTCACATTAAATGATTGACATGTTATCAGTAGGGAATTACAATAAATAATAATGAGAATCGTTATCAAGTGTAGGTGCGTGTGAATAAAGAAGGAGCGCTATGAATGAAAAATTTAATGTCTTGTGAGACGAATAAAATTTATCGTTTTGAAGAATTTAAAGGTGAAAAAGAATATGAGCGTCATTTGATTAATTTAGGGTTAATTAAGGGATCTGATCTATATGTAGTGTCTAAAGAAAAAGGGCAGCCCGTGATTGTTGTTTTTAAAGAAGCAAGAATTGGTTTAGATGAAATCATAGCTAAAGACATTTATATAGTAGAAAAAGAAGATCATGGCTTAAAAAGTTTACAGTCTTTGGATCAAATGGCAGTTAATGCTTCAGGAAAAGTGTCAAAGATTTTAGGAACGGGTGTTTTGAAACGTCATTTAATGGATATGGGATTAACCAAAGGGACCGAAATTAAGATTACTAAATTAGCACCTTTAGGAGATCCTATTGAAATAAAGGTTAGAAACTATGAATTAACACTCCGTAAAAAAGAAGCTGAGATGATTTTAATAGAAAGTGAGCTTGACTAATGATGACTAAACGACAGATTGCTTTAGTTGGAAATCCGAATAGTGGTAAGACTAGTTTGTTTAACGAATTAACAGGAACCAATCAATCAGTTGGTAATTGGCCTGGTGTAACAGTTGAAAGAAAAAGCGGCAATTTAAAAGAAAATCATCAGATTGAACTGCAAGATTTACCTGGTATTTATTCTTTGTCTCCTTATTCGCCAGAAGAAGGCGTGGCTAGGGATTATTTACTGGAAGAACATCCTCACCGTTTACTAAACATTGTGGATGGAACGAATTTAGAAAGAAACCTCTATCTGAGTACTCAACTTTTAGAACTGGGGATTCCGATGGCGATTGCAATTAATATGATGGATGTGGTGGTTAAAGAAGGAACAATTATTAATTGCGAGAAGTTAGCATATGGTTTAGGCGTCCCCGTTCTTCCTATTAGTGTGGTGAAAAAAAGCGGGTTAGATAAAATCAAAGAACAGCTACAACTAGAAAACAATCTAGGTGAGAAAGAAATAGCCTATCCGATTTATGATGACCGATTAGAAGTCGCTTTAAATGAAATTGAAGGCTTGATTAAAGCTTATGTCCCTAAACATCAATTGCGCTGGTTTACGATTAAACTTTTTGAGCGGGATGTGAAAGTAGTAGAGAAGATGACACTTTCAAAAGATATTCAAGCCGAAATCGAAGAAATCATTCAAATCACGGAAAAAATTATGGATGAAGACGGTGAAAGTATCATCATTAATGAACGGTATGATTTTATTAGCCAGTTAGTTGCTTTAAGTATTGTGAAGGAAAAGGACTTCAAACTAACGGTGAGTGATAAAATCGACCGAGTGGTGACTAATAAATGGTTGGCACTCCCAATTTTTGCAGTCATTATGTGGGCTGTTTACTATTTATCGATTCAAACAGTTGGAACCATGGGGACCGATTGGATCAACGATGTCTTATTTGGCGAATGGATTCCAAGTCAAGTAACGCATTATTTAGAAGTTTGGCAAATTGCCCCTTGGTTACAGTCGCTTATTTTAGATGGGATTATTGCGGGAGTCGGGGCAGTCTTAGGTTTCTTACCTCAATTAATGGTTCTGTTCTTGTGTCTGTCTTTATTAGAAGACTGTGGTTATATGGCACGAATTGCGTTTGTCATGGACCGTTTATTTAGAAAGTTTGGTCTTTCTGGAAAATCATTTATACCTATGTTAATCGCCACAGGTTGTGGGGTTCCAGGTGTCATGGCAAGTCGAACGATTGAAAATGAAAAAGATCGCCGCATGACGATTATGACAACGACGTTTATGCCTTGTTCAGCTAAGTTGCCAATTATCGGTTTAATCGCTGGTGCATTTTTCCCGACAAGTAGTTGGGTAGCGCCATCTGCTTACTTTATAGGCATTGGCACCATTGTTTTATCAGGAATCTTACTTAAGAAAACTAGCTTGTTTAGTGGCAAAGCAGCCCCCTTTATTATGGAGATGCCAGCGTATCATATGCCTCGGTTTCAAAATAGCTTTAGACAAATGATCGATCGTTCATCATCTTTTGTTAAAAAAGCAGGGACGATTATTTTTGCTAGTTCTGTGATTATTTGGTTTTTAAACACCTTTAATTTTAGTTTTCAAATGGTGGAGACAGAAGATAGTATTTTAGCATCAATGGGACGCACAGTGGCAATTATTTTTGCTCCTCTTGGCTGGGGAAATTGGCAAACCACCGTGGCAACCATCACTGGTTTGATTGCCAAAGAAAATGTAGTGGGAACGTTCGGAATTTTATATGGTCATCAAGAGTTGGCTTCTGAAGTGGGAAGAGAATATTGGCCCCTTTTTAGAGAAAGTTTAACACCGATTGCAGGTTTTTCATTCTTAGTCTTTAACTTGCTCTGTGCCCCTTGTTTTGCGGCTATAGGAGCAATTAGACGAGAGATGAATGATTGGAAGTGGACAACGCTAGCGATTGGCTATCAGTGTTTTGTAGCTTATATTGTGAGTTTTATTATCTATCAATTAGGCAGTTTTATGTTTGAAGGAAAGGCATTTGGTTTAGGGCAAAGTATTGCTTTAGGACTCGTGCTAGTTATTGTCTTTTTCTTAATCAAAAAACCAGTCAAAAAACAAGAAATCGTCGCCAAAGGAATTGAAATTTTATAGGAGGTCATTATGGGAACGTATCTATTAGCAGGTATCATTTTTTTAGGTGTCGGGATGGTTATTTATAAATATGGCATTAAGAAAGAAAAGTCATGTGACTGTTCTTCCGTTGATTGTCCAGTGAAAAAGAAATAGAGTGACAAAATTGTTCGTCTAGCCTAAGTTAGAAGGCAGGCTAGGTGAAGAGTAAAATAAAAAGATAAAATGTCAGACGTTGGGAAGAAAAAAAGAGGACATTTCACAAAAATATTTTTGAGAATTAGAATAGAACAGAGCGTTTCACACCGGATGAGAGAATTCATTTAGTGTGGAACGCTTTTAATTTTAAAAAAGAGGGAAACTGAACAGAGATTAAAATTGTCGTTTTAAAGGACGAAACTTTGGAAAAAGAAGCCTTTATTCTGTCATATACTTTATCCATAAAGAAAAGCCGAAAACATATAGACACTTCAAGCATATTAAGGTATATTAAGTGAACAGAAAACAAATAAGGTACTTTATATATAATTGGGGAAAAGAGAGGGATTGGGAAATATGATGGAAGAAAGATATGATCAAAACGAAGTAGAGGAACTATTTAGTGGTGTGATGAGTGAAGTTGAAATGGCAGAGATTTCATTTGAAAAGAGTTTATATTTCAAACAACTGTCTTATAGTGAGCAAAAAGCATCAAGAGATATCATTTATTATCTAGGAGAATTCATGTTTGATTATCATTTAGAATCACTTTCAACATGGAGTAAAGTAGCGCTTGAAGATGTTTTAATTTCAGTATTCCCAACAAAAATTGTGGCTAATCGTGATTTTTTTAAGAGAGTAGAACCAGTTCTTGTTAAGTTCTTTGAATTCTTGTGTTACTCCGAGAAACAAACCAAAGCTTTAGAACTTATAGAGCGAATTCAGATTGTTTCGGAGTTAATGCTAAATGAAGTGGAAATTGTCTTAAAAAATAGCAATGAAGTAAAAGTAATGGATTTAGGAGTTGAGATGGGCTTAGATATGTCTGACTTAAGTGAGCTAGATCGACTATATAAATTCGTGGATTTATTCGAAACGTCAAAAAAAAAAGAGTAAATTCAGACAATATCATCAACTTATTTGCGTATCGTAAAATTAAATAATGAAAGTTATTGAAATCACAAAATACTAGTGCTATACTAACCTAGTCAGGGCTGTTAGCTCAGTTGGTAGAGCAACGGACTCTTAATCCGTGGGTCGCGGGTTCAAGCCCCTCACAGCCCATAAGACAAAATGTTGATATATAAGCCTTTTTAGAGGGTTTACATATCAACGTTTTTTTGTTTTGTGGCAGAAAACGTGGCAGAGATTTACTTTTGTTGAGACAGTGGCTAAAAGAAGGCAAAATAACAAAACCTCAATATAATAAACTTAGGAAAGGAAAATAGATATGTTAGAATTAAAATTGATTAATAAAGAAAATCCATATAGTGACGAACCATCAGCTCCATTTGATTTGTGGGCGGAGTTTACTTTGAAGTATGAAGATAAGATATTACTTAGTACTCAATGGGATATGGTAGGCTTTATTGAGTGGTTTATAGAAAAAAAAGAATACTTGGCAACCGAAGTATTTCCATTTAAGTTTACAAATTCAATTGCTGAATCTAGAGATTTATTATTTGATAAAATTGATGATTTTTCGGATGAACAAGAACAGGAGCAATTTGAATATGAGGACTATTTATCCGATTACTTTGTTAATCATTATTTTCATTTAAGAGGAACTGACACACAGTCGTTTTATATTGGTTTGATACCTAACTTGAATGGAGAAATATCATGTTCTGTGGAAGATAAATATGAACGCTACGAGTTTAATATGGATAGTTTTATTTCTGAGGTAGATGAAGAAATAAAAAAATTCTTAAAAACATGTGATATAAGTAATGAAACTAAGTTATTTTTCAAAGGATCCTTATCTTACTATTATAAATACGTAGGTTCAGTGGGGGAGAAAACAAATGAAGAGTCGATTAAAAGAATTAATTAATAAAAAAGTCATTAAAAGTAGTTCGGGAGGTGGAGCTGGTTCAATACTAGTTATTGAATTAGAAAATAGTTCGTACTTTTTTATTTGGTGTGCTTGGCGTATTGAATGTGAAGATGTTGTTATCGTCACATCATTTGATACTATTGAGCCTACAGAATTTACAAATAGTTTAAATGGCTATATCGGTGAAAAAGTACCTTTACTTGTAGGGAACAGAGTGTTAGATATTACTCTGACCCCTCAATATGATTTGAGAATATCCTTTGAAAATAATTATGTGTTGCACGTATTTTGCGATATTGGTTTTTCTAGAGAGGACTACAATATTAATTGGGAGTTAAATATTCCACATGAAAATATATCAATAGAAATAAATAATCATTTTGAAGAACAACATGGGCAGTATAACTGAGGTTAAAAATGATGGTGATTTTTTATTATGTATTTAAACATAAAAAGACTAATACCAGAATTGGTATCTATAGTGAGGGTGATTTACGTGAATCTATAGAAGATGCTTTGCAAACTTTCAAAACATTAGATTCTAGTATAGGAAATATTTATATATTGGTATTAGCATGTAGGACTTATGATGGAACGGTAGATAGAATTAATGAGATGGGTAACGTACAAACTTTATACTTTATAGGAAAATCAAAAACTAATGATAACAAAAATATCGAATGACACTAAATGAAATTGATGCTGAATCTAAAATGAAATACTTAGATATTTTTGTATATACGAAAGATATACAAAAAATTGACATAAAGATATACAACGGATATACTTAAAGGGTAAAATAATAATTCATAAAAAAGAGGAGGAATCCTAATGGAATTAGTAAAATTAAGTAGATGGGGAAATAGTAACGCCGTCAGAATTCCAAAGAATATTTTAAATAAGTTAGAAATTAATACAGATTCTAGTGAAGTAGAATTTGAATTAGAATTAAATTCAAATAATCAAATAGTTTTAACTCAAAAGGAAGAGGATAAAAACTATCTAGCGACATTGTTTAAAAATTATGAAGTATCAGAATCTGATAAGGTAGAATTAGATTGGGGCGAACCTAAAGGTGTTGAATTATTTTAAAATTTTCTGAGAGATATATTTTTACGCTAAGTTTTGATCGTGTTTCGCACAGATAATTTGGCATTTTATAAAAATAAACTCTTTTAGGAGGAATTTAAAATATGAATCAAAATGTTAGAAGTAACAAAGAGTTTTCACGTGGGGATATTTTTATGATGAATCCAAATCCTACGAAAGGACATGAACAAGGAAATTATCGCCCTTTTATTGTATTATCTGAAGAGCTTCAAAAATTTTCTCCCCATATGTTGCAAGTAGCTCCAATTACTAGTCAACGTAAAGGGTACCCACTTCATGTTGAACTTCAGACGTTAAACCATAATGTAGGTGGCTTAGTATTAACGGAACATACTAGAACAATTGATGTTATGGCATACTCTGTGAGTTTTAAAGTGATAGATGAGGCTACAACAGAGTGTATATTAGAATGTAAAAAGATAATTGATAGTTTTTAATAAGAAAAAGTTGGTATGCAAGTGTTAGAAAAATGCTTGTATATCAACTTTTTTTTAATTACTTTACTTATTTATCTCGAATAACTCAGCAAGCTTTATTTGAGACAACCATGCATCATCAGTTTATGAGTGTAGTTCTACCAATTTATTAAACTGACTAATCTTAATCTAAATTATTTTTTTACTAAATAAGTCTTAAGTTTTGATAACAAACGTCCGAATGTAATTATGAAGAATTAATTTAGGAAGAAAAGAGGACGTGTTTTAATGAAGACAAGAAAAATAATGGTTTGTCTGAGTGTTGCGACGTTATTTATTTCCCCAGGGGTTGCCATGGCGGAAGGGTTGGTTAAAGAACCAGTTAAAAAAACAGAACAATCTGAAGAGAATAGTTTAAATACAGTAGAAACAAACAGTACAGAAGAGGTCATCACTAATCCAAATGTAAAAGTAGATCCAGTTGTACCAGAAACAACAGTGAATGAAGTCTCACCAATTTCACCCGTGACAAATGAATCAATCAATCTACCATCAAAAGAAAATATCACTCAAATGATGAAAGAAGAAAAAGGAACTTATGGAACGAGTGCTTGGAAGTTAGATAAAAATGGGGTTCTACATATTTACTCAGGTGAATTACCGGAAACAATGAGTGCAAGTCCATGGATTACTTTACGCTCAAATATTAACAAAGTTAGTTTAGAAGGTTCTATTTCTGTATCAGAAAATTCAAAGCAAGCTTTTTTAGAGTTGTTTCAAGGGTTGCGTGTGGATAAGTTAGACCGATTAAAAGTGAAAAATGATTTACCAGTGCCAACAACTGCGTTAACGGATGACTCCAATGGACAAATCAATCAAGCTAAGAAATCAAAAAAGAATCATTCAAATAAAGCGCAAAAAGTAACAGCAGATGTTAGTTCAAAAAAAGAAGGAAAAAATAAAGTAGCTTCTAAAGTACCTCATTTATCAAACAGAGAAGCATCAGCTGAAATAGTAGCTAATAGTAGAGAACAGGAAGAAGTCACAGTTTCAGCACCAAGAGCAGTCGAAGGTATTGAAGTTCAAGAAACCACGACAGTTATTAAACAAGGTGAAGAATGGGATCCAAGAGCTAATATTATTTCAGCATATTACCCAAAAGACCCAATAGACCCAATAGACCCAAGTAATCCAACTGAAACTGAATTGGAAGATGTAACTTCTAAAGTTTTAATTACCGATCAAAACGGAAAAGAAATAACTAAAACAAAGTGGGAAGAACCAGGAGATTTTGTAATAACTTATTCTTATAAAGATATAAAAGAAGAGGTAGTATTAACTGTCCGTGCTCGTACAGTGGATATAAATGTATTAACGAAAGCACCAATTAAACCAGGAAATGAATGGACACCGGGTGATAATCTTGGAGATTGTCCTAACGAAGATGGTGAAAATGTTTCAGATCAAGTTAGAGTTAAAGAAGTATTTTATGAAGATGATATCTATGTAGATACTGTAAATACAAGTGTGCCAGGAGTTTATACCGTTGTGTATGAGTATTCTGATGAATACATAACTGTCGAAAAAAGTACAAAAGTAACAGTTGATTTTTATGAAGTAAAATTAAGTTCAATTTCAACCCCAGAGAAGGAACCTTTAAAATTCGGTAGTGAGTGGGATCCCGCTGATAACTTTGGCGATGGAACAGATAAAATGGGGAAAGACATTGATTTTTATGAAGATGGCGTAACTTATACGATTTCTTACAATCAAAAGAAAGTGGATACTGTTGATACAACAAAACCGGGTGTTTATAACGTTACTTATGCTCATCAAGGGAAAAAATCACCTGTTGCTAAAGTGATTGTTGATGTTCGTCGTGTGGAGCTAGTTGTTGTCGATTCTCAAATTGGTATGGGTGAAGACTGGGATCCGATTGATAATATTGTTTCTTGTACAGATAAAGAAGGCGTTTACGTTAATCCAAAAAATGTTAAATCCACAGGAACTGTTGATACGACCAAACCAGGAGTTTATCCGGTTAAATATACATATGATGGTGTGAGTCAAACAGCTAAAGTAACAGTTACAGAGCAGTTAGATGGTAATTGGGGAACTAGTACATGGTATGTTCGTGATAAGGTATTACATATTGGAGCAAAAGGTAAACATCAAGCCTTTCCAAATGCCACAGGAACAAGTCCTTGGGCGGTTCATAATAAACGAATTAGTAAGGTTGTCTTTGATGGGCAAGTAGCTGCTAATGAAAGTTTGAAAGGTTTATTCAGTGGATTAGATAATGTTGTTTCTATTGAAGGCTTGGAGTATTTAGATACAACCAACACAACGGATATGAGTTCAATGTTTAATGGCTGTCGTAGTTTAACAACTCTTAATAATTTTTCATACCTTTACACTGGTAAAGTTACGAATATGAACTCAATGTTTAATGGAACAAGTAGTTTAAAAGAAATTGATTTATCAAATTTCCATACAGAAGAAGTAACGGATATGGGTTCAATGTTTAGTGGAAATACTAACCTAGCATCACTTGATTTATCAGAGTTTGATACAAGTAAAGTGAATCGTAGTGTAGGAATGTTTTCTAACACCAACTTAGCAACAGTTGATTTTGGAAAAAGCTTCAAAGTTAAAGAAGATCCTAAACTAGGTAAACCAGCAAGACAACAAGGTGGCATTGATTATTGGATTTCAGCAACAGCACCTAAAGCTGGGGCAAATGAGCCAATTTACACAGTAAAAGAGATGAATAGTGGTTTAATTGCTGGAACGAAAAAAGATAAGTTCCAAGGAGCTTTAGAACCTGTAATTAATGCTCATGATATCGAACTTTATTCTGGAGAAAAATGGGATAAAAAGGATAATTTTGATAATGCGACAGATTATCGCGGTAATAAATTAGCTTTAACTAGTTTGAAATTTGAAGGTAAAGTAGATACTAAAGTACCGGGAGAATATCCTATTAGTTACTCATATGGTGATGCTCAAAAAGAGGCAGCTGTGACTAAAGAAGTGACAGTAACGGTTAAAGAAAACCAAGCAGCCTTAGTTGTGATGGATTCTGATTTGATTGTTGGAGATGCGTGGAAAGCAGAAGATAACATCAATCTTGAAAAGAGTGTGGATAAAGAAGGAAATGCTCTTCAAACCATGGACAATGTAAAGGTTGAAGGAACGGTTAACACGAATAAAGCTGGAACGTATACGATTAAATATAGTCACCCAGATTTAGTGAAAACTGAAACTGTAAAAGTTGTTGTTAAGGCAGATCAAACAGCTATTAACATTCATAATTCTGACTTATATGTAGGCTCTAAGTGGAAAGCAGAAGATAATTTTGATAGCGCTGTGGATCGAAAAGGTAATAAAGTACCTTTTGAAGAAGTAGAAGTTAAAGGCGATGACAAAGTAGATACAAATAAAGTTGGCGAATATAAAGTCAGCTATACATATGAAGATAAAACAGATGTCGCTGTCATCAAAGTAAAAGAAAAAGAAAATAAAACAGCCCTTCATGTGCATGATTCAACTTTAATTATTGGAGAAGCTAATCCTTGGAAACCGATTGATAATTTTGACGGTTGTTCTGATAAAGATGGTAACCGAGTGAGCTTTGATGATGTGACTGTTATTGGAAAAGTGAATGTAAAAGAAGCTGACGTTTATGAAGTGACGTATAGTTACGGTGATGTGAGTGAAATTGTTCGTGTTACAGTGAAAGAAAAAGAATACCCAATTGAAATTAATGTGCATGATTCTACCGTTTTTGTGGGAAGTAATTGGGAAGCAGAACAAAACTTTGATAGCTGTTACGATCTCCATGGAGTAGAAGTCGAGTACGATCAAATGAGAGTTAATAGTAAAGTTGATATCGAAACTCCAGGCGTCTATAAAGTGAAATATTCTTATGGAGGTACTTCAAAAGAAGCATCCGTAACAGTAGCTGAACGGATTGATAAATCAGAAATTAATGTCCATGATTCTAAGATAAATATCGGGGATGATTGGTATCCTAAACAAAACTTCGACAGTGCTATTGATAAAGATGGTAAAAAAGTAAGCTTTGATAAAATGACTGTGGAAGGTACTGTGGATACTGAGAAAAAAGGTACTTATGAAGTGAAGTATAGTTATGAAAATGAGACGAATGCAGCTTATATAAGTGTAGGTGCCAAAGATCCGGTGACAGATCCAAAAGACCCAGATAAAGACCCAGATAAAGACCCGAATAAAGATCCAAATAAGGATCCAAAAAAGGATGAAGACAAAGATCCGAAAGACAATAAGAAGCCGGATGATACTAGTAATTCTAATGCAAAAAATAATAATGGAAATACTAACAATCCGAATGGAAATAACGGAACTACTAATCCAGGAACAGGTGGAGCTGCAGATCAAAATCAAACACCTCTTGAAAAATTAGCTTCTGGATTACCACAAACAGGTGAATTGAAAAACTATTCATTTGGTATTTTAGGTGGATTAATTTCAAGTGTGACAGGCTATCTGTTCTATAAAAAAAGAAAATAAATAAAAAAGAAGACACAAAAAAAGTAGAAACTTTCGTTTCTACTTTTTTTGCTTCGGTACAAGTAAGGTTTTGTAAGGGAAGGGGAAAACAAAACTTGTACCTCAATTATTAGCCGAATAAATTAAATAAATTAATTTATACCCTTAGCTTAATGCATAACTTGGCTGACTGACAACAAAAAAAGGCATATATTTGAAAGAAGTAATCATTAGCACTTGAAAAGATTGTTACAACAAGGTTACTGAATTGTCGTTTTTTGCGTATCAATACGCATAAAATGATATTTAAAGGGATAAAAATACAGAACAGTCGTTTTTTGAAGGATAAAAATAGGTAAAGAAATAAATATTTTAGATAGAAAGGAAAATGTTGTATAATGAATGGTGATACAAGTAAGAAGAATTTCTTAATTCAAGGAGGTCCAACATTGAAAAAAATATTAGTAGTAGACGATGAAAAGCCAATTTCAGATATTGTTAAATTTAATTTAAGTAAAGAAGGTTACGAAGTTTTTACAGCCTTTGACGGAGAAGAAGCCGTTGAGATGGTAAGTGAGGTTGAGCCAGATTTAATCTTACTTGATTTAATGCTACCTAAAAAAGATGGTTTAGAAGTTTGTCGTGAGGTTCGTAAAAATTATGACACACCGATCATTATGGTAACTGCCAAAGATTCAGAAATAGATAAAGTCTTAGGTTTGGAGCTTGGTGCAGATGATTATGTGACGAAACCATTTTCTAATCGTGAATTAGTTGCCCGTGTGAAAGCGAACTTACGTCGTCATGGCAATACAGCGACAAAAGTGGAAGAAGAAAACAACAATGAGTTAAACATAGGAGCCTTAACGATTCATCCAGATGCTTATATTGTTTCTAAGCGCGGTGAGACGATTGAATTAACACATCGTGAATTTGAGTTATTACATTATTTGGCTAAACACATTGGTCAAGTGATGACACGTGAGCATTTACTTCAAACAGTTTGGGGTTATGATTATTTTGGAGATGTGCGAACAGTGGATGTGACAGTGAGACGTTTACGTGAAAAAATTGAAGACAATCCAAGTCATCCAACATGGTTAGTGACACGTCGTGGTGTGGGTTATTACTTACGAAACCCAGAACAAGATTAGGAGTTTTGTCTAAATGAAACAGCAAAAATTACGCTTTTTTTCTTCGGTTCACTTTAAAATAGCTTTGGTCTTTGTCTTACTTTTGATGATTTCCATTCAAATTATTGGAGCTATTTTTATTCGTGAGTTAGAATCTTCAACGATTCAAACCTTCGAGGAAAATATTACGTCACAAGTCGATTCTTTAGCGACTAATTTAAGTAACGATTTAACGAAACATCAAGAAAATCCGAAAGAGAATAATCTGAAACGAACGCTTGTTGAATTTGCTAAAAGTGATATTTTAGAAGCGCGTTTAGTGGATGATAAAGGGATTGTCATTGCGACAAGTGACCCTAATCTTCAAGGTGATGTGGGTAAAAAGAATGATTATGAATCTTTTAATTCTTTCACACAAAAGAAAGAAGAGCGAAAAGACCCGGTAACTGGTGATCGTGTGTACGTGAATATTCAGCAAGTGTATTCACCCACAGGTAACGCAGTCATCGGTTTTCTTTATGTGAAAAGTGATATTGAAAGTAAGTACCGTCAAGTCAGCGATATTGCTTTAATTTTCTTCTACGCTTCGATGATTGCTTTGGTATTTTCATTGCTCATTGCTCTTTTGGTTGCTAGAACGATTACTAAACCAATTGGTGAGATGAAGCAACAAGCAGTACGGATTGCTAATGGTGATTATTCCAGACAAGTTGAGGTTTACGGGAAAGATGAGTTGGGACAATTGGGTGAGACCTTTAATGAATTGTCCGCTCGGATTGAGGAAGCACAAGAAACTATGGATGCTGAGCGGAGACGATTAGACAGCGTTCTATCTCATATGACCGATGGGGTTATTGGGACAGATCGTCGAGGTAATATTATCCTAATTAATGAAACAGCTTTGACTTTACTACAAGTTCAAATGCAAGATGTTTTAGGTGAGTCCATATTGTCTTTACTTGATATTGAAGATGACTATACATTTAGAGCTTTATTAGAAGAACAAGAAGAGATTTTGATTGATTTCTCTGAAAAAATTGACGAAGCCATGATGCTTAGAGCTGAATTTTCTATGATTCGTCGTGAGTCTGGATTTATTAGTGGATTAGTGTGTGTGCTCCATGATGTTACCGAGAAAGAAAAAGACGAAGAAGAACGTCGTCAGTTTGTATCGAATGTTTCTCATGAATTAAGAACACCCTTAACAAGTATGAGAAGTTACATTGAAGCACTCAATGATGGCGCGTGGCAAGACCCGGAAGTAGCGCCAGCTTTCTTAAAAGTGACGCAAGAAGAAACCAATCGTATGATTCGTATGATTAATGATTTACTTCAATTGTCACGAATGGATGCTAATAAAATTGAGTTAAAACTAGAATTAGTTAACTTAAATGAACTGTTTAATTATGTTATTGATCGTTTTGATATGTTGATTAAAGACAGTGATAAAAATTACGAGATTAAACGAGAATTTACGAAACGATCAATTTGGGTTGAAATTGATACGGACCGCATGATTCAAGTATTTGATAATATTTTGAATAATGCTATGAAATATTCGCCTTCTGGTGGAACGATTACCTGTCGTTTACTAGAAACACATAAAAACGTGATTTTGAGTATTTCTGATGAAGGCTTAGGGATTCCAAAGCAAAATCTTGGAAAAGTCTTTGATCGATTTTACCGAGTGGATAAAGCAAGGTCTCGTGCAATGGGTGGCTCTGGTTTAGGGCTGGCTATTTCGAAGGAATCTGTTAAAGCACATGGGGGAAGTATTTGGGTTGAAAGTGAGGAAGATAGAGGATCAACATTCTTTATTTCTTTACCATATGAACCATACGAGGAGGATCTTTGGGAATAATGAATCAATTAATCGAACGCGTTATTAAGACAAGCTTAATTATGATGATTTTACTTAGTTTATTCCTATCGTGGAAAATATGGACCAAACCTGCCAATCGTTCAGTTTCTGAAAAAGAAAACAATTCAGAATTAGTTCAAATGAAAAAAATGTCAGAAGTCTATGTTCCGACTAAGCTTTTTTATCATAAGAGTAAAAACGAGTTTTTAACATCAAGTAAGGAAAATACCTTACTTGATATTCACAACAAGCTGATTAAGTTTGAAATGAAAAATAGTAAAATAATGGATGAAAAAAGTATTAAAGAGATGCTTTTTTCTGACAATAGTTTTAATTTACTGTATCCAAATGAATTACCCTTGTCTGTTTATAAAGACATTTACCGTTTAGAATTTGATGTGGCAAAAGAGTACGAAGATTTTAGATTCAATCGGTTGATTTATTCTTTTGACAAAGAAGAACTTTTTCTTGTGAATGCCAAATTAACGACAGGAATTAAATTTAGTACTAAAGGAGACAGTAATTCAATCAAAGAATTGGTTGAAAATGAGAAGAAAAATAATTACTCACCGGTTAAATTATCAGAAGAAAACATTGCTGGAATTTATTATTTAACAGATGATGTAAAACTTAAAACATATAGTTACATGGTGGCGACCCAGTCTTTCACGACTTTCTCAAAAGCCTTTTTCGAGCAGTCTAATGATCTGTATTCAAATGATACAGAAAATGTTAATTTATCTAATGGTGAGGGAGAATCTTTAACGATTCAATCTGAAACAGGTGAAGTGACGTATGTTGGAAAACTCAATTCAACGAGTGCTGGAACGAATACCTTGTATCAAGATACCTTCCAATATGTGGAAAACTTAGGAAACTCTCTTGGAACGCTACGTTACTTTGACGACAAAGAAGGCAATATTACGTATCGAAATTATGTGGACGGTTTTCCAGTGTTTGGTAGTGATATTAAGGGTCGTTTGGAGATCATGGTTCAAAATAAGCGTGTATTAGTCCGGACGAATCAAGAAGCAATTCAAATTCCAATCCCTTCTGATGAGACAGTGACATTAATGTCTACGGATAAATTAATGAATAAACTTGTTGAAAATGGGGTTGATATTTCATTGGTTGAGGATGCTCAAATTGGCTATGAATGGCAGACAAATCAAGAAACAAAACAAGCCGTTGATTTAGTTCCAACGTGGTATGTGAAATATAAAAATGTTTGGTATTCGGATGAAAAACTAATCAAGGATATCGTAAAAGGAGGCGCTGAATAATGGATTTTAAGCGTGTTGAAGGCATATTTTTAGCGGTCTTCCTCTTTTTAAATATGTTTTTATTTTATGTGTATCAAGAAGGAAAACCTAAACAAGATACGAATTCTTCAAGAAGTATTTCAGAAAATATTGAAGAACGGTTGAAGTCTGACGAAATCAGTTTACCTCATGCGTTATCGACTAAAAATAGACAGGCGTATTATTTGTCTGCTGAGGAAAGCGAGCTTGTTGTTGAAGCTAAGGAGACTCTGAAGAATCAAGATTGGCAAGTAAATAATGCTAAATTATTTAGTCAATTACTTAGACGAAATGATTTGGATATTTCTGATGGGGATGAAGTTAAAAAAGTTAAGCAATTCATGGCTCAAAAGCAAAATGTCATTAAGGGCGATGACTACGTGATGAATGCTCATGAAAGTAGTTCCAACAAAAAGTACGTCTTTTCTCAAGTTTGGGAGGATATTCCTTTCTATGATGAAACGTCTCAGGTGACTGTCTACTTATCTAAAAATGATGGCAATCGTTTAATGATCGATAGTTATGATCAAACTTATTTGAATAATATCGAGCCGTTAAGGGACCAACAAGGAATTATTTCTGAAAGAGAAGCGATTATTAGTTTGTATACTAACAACAGTTTACAACCAGGCAGTAAAATTAAGTGGATTGATTTGGGCTATACTCGGACCTTTACGATTCGCGGGAAAAATGTTTATGTGCCAGCGTGGTTTGTTGCTGTAGAGACGAATAAAAATGCGGTGAAAGTTGAGCGAGTAGATGCTTTTTCTGGGTCAATTATTTCGGCGAATGTTTCTGAGAGATGAAAAATCAGCTGAAATGTTATATACTTATCAGCAGTAAATTGTACGTAGGAAGGAAGAGCTTTTGTGGAAAATAATGGATTCAAGGTGAGTGTTCTTGCAAGTGGTAGTTCTGGAAATTCACTGTATGTTGAAACAGGACAAAAGCGAATACTTGTTGATGCAGGATTAAGTGGTAAAAAAATCACTGGATTACTGGAGCAAATTGGGAGAAAACCTGATGATTTAGATGCTATTCTAGTAACTCATGAACATCGCGATCATATCCACGGTGTGGGTGTGTTGGCTCGTAAATACAAGCTAGATGTGTATGCTAATGAAAAAACATGGCAAGCCATGGAACCTTTAATCGGTGATGTGAGCTTTGAGCAGAAAAATATTTTTAATATGGGCCAAGTCATGACATTAGGTGATATCGATATTGAAAGTTTTGGTGTGTCACATGATGCGGCAGATCCTCAATTCTATCAGTTTCATAAAGACAATAAATCATTTGTAGTCCTAACCGATACAGGTTATTGTAGTGACCGGGTGCGTGGCATTATTAAAAATGCAGACGGTTATTTGATGGAAAGTAATCATGATTTAGCCATGCTTCGAATGGGGAAATACCCCTGGAGTACGAAGCAACGTATTTTAAGTGATAAAGGGCATTTGTCTAATGAAGACGGAGCTTCTGTAGCGCTTGACGTGATTGGTGATAAAACAAAACGCATTTATCTAGGACATTTAAGTAAAGAGAATAATCTCAAAGAAATTGCTCATATGACAATGACAGATACCTTGATTAAAAATGATGTGGATACATTCAAACAAGTGAAAGTCTTGGATACAGATCCAGAAAAAGCATGTTCATTGTTTGCGATTTAGATCAGAGTGATGAAAAAGGCGTCTAGCTCCAAGCAACTGGAGTGAATACTAAACAATCCACGTTTTTCGGATTGCTTAGTATTTGCGAAGTTGTCGTAGGAGCTGCCTTTTGAATCCAGACTAGATCAGAGTGGTGAAAAAATCGTTTTGCTCCAAGCAACTGGAGGAACTACAAAAAAATCCGCTTTTTGGATTTATTTGTAGTTTTGAAGTTGTCGCGGGAGCAGTCTTTTTATTCCGGACTACATCAGAGTGAGTAAAAAAGCAGATTCCAATTTCAAGGAATCTGCTTTTTTTGGCTTCTAAACGGCATAAAAAAAGCAAGTTCTACGGAGATAAACCGAAAATCACAAAAATTTGAGAAGCAATTTTCATGATTTCCTTTTTATCTCTTGAAGTTGAGCGCTTTTTTTATAGCCTCTATTGTTGATAACTGCTATTTTCTAATGTTTTTTCTTTTTTCTGTTGTTGTTCTAATAATTTACTAGAGTCTTGGTCTAGTTTTACTTTTGTAGATTCTTTTTTACCATTGCGGTAGTAAGTGATTTCCATATCATCACCAATTTTTTTGTTGTAGAGTTTAGATTGTAACTCAGCACGGTTAGCAATGTCTTTGCCATCTAATTGTGTAATGACATCATATTTTTTCAATCCGCCTTTTTCAGCAGGAGTCCCTTTTTCCACAGAACCGACAACGACACCATTAGTTATTTCATCGCCTTTAATTTTTAGAACACTTTCTCGTTCTTCAGCACTGATTCTATTTAGGTCAATCATTGAAACGCCTAACATTGGACGAGCAACTGGTTTTCCTGTTTCTAATTGGTTGATGATTTTCACGACATCGTTACTTGGAATCGCAAAGCCCATACCTTCTGCAGAAACGCCTGAAGCTGCTTGTGCAATCTTACTTGAGTTGATCCCAATAACTTGTCCACTTGAGTTAACTAAAGCCCCACCAGAGTTACCTGGGTTAATAGCGGCATCTGTTTGAATGGCGTTACTACTAATAACGGAACCATCTTCAGCTTGGTTTGTAATCATACGGTCTTTAGCAGATACAATCCCTTGAGAAACTGAGTTAGAGAATGATGACCCCAGTGGAGATCCCATTGCAAGGGCAGCTTCTCCAACTTGAACCTCGTTTGAATCAGCAAATTCAGCAACATTTGTTACGTCTTTTGATGAAATTTCAAGAACAGCTAAGTCACTATAAACGTCTGTTCCAACGACTTTTGCTTCGGCTTTTTTACCGTTACTAAAGGTGATATTAACAGCGTCAGAGCCTGTGACCACGTGATTGTTAGTAACGATGTATGCTTTGTCCCCGTCTTTACGGTAAATAACGCCACTACCTTCACTTGCTTCAGCTAGTTTGCCATCATCTTTACTTCCTTCAGAAGGTCCAAATATTCTTTCTAAATCAGAAAGTTCAGATTGTTGTTTTTTCATGGTTGTGACAGAAACAACCGCATTATCCATTTTTTTAACCGCACCTGTCACATCATTATTAACAGTTGATTTAGTGTTTTGTACTTTGGTTTTACCTGTATCGTTCACTTCTTCTTTTGATAAGGTGTGTGAAGTTGAAGTGTTGGCATTATTATCTTTATTAATAACAGTGTATCCTCCGACAACAAGTAGGCCACCTAAAGCACCTGCTAGTAGGGAAACACCGATTTGTTTGAAGTAAGCATTGTTCTTTTTAGGCTTAGGATGTTTTAAGACCTTTTCTTGATTTGTATCTTTTCTTGTCTCTTTAGTTTCTGGGGTTACGTCTTTTCTCATTATGTTCGGTGTAAAAACACCTTTCCTCCTTTTGGGTTCTCGTATATAAACATTATATTTTGTTTGATGTAATAAGTCTAACCTTCAATTTTGAATAAAAAGTGAAGAACTTGGGATCAATTTCAATTTTTTTAAGAAAAAGAATGAATTTATTCGGAAAAAATGAGAAAATAAAGAACGAAATGTAAAAGTTTTTCCACATGACTTACCCACATGGATGGGGATAAGAGAGTGAATAACTTTATTTACAGCTGTTTATCTGTGCGTAACTCTGTGGATAAGTGTGGATAACTTTTAAATAGAAGCAAAGGACGAATTAAATGAAAATAAAAATAATCGCTGTTGGTAAATTAAAAGAGAAATATTTAAAACAAGGCATCGCAGAATACCAAAAAAGACTAGGAAAATACTGTAAATTCGAAATAATCGAAGTCCCTGACGAAAAAGCCCCAGAAAATCTAAGTGACACAGAGATACTACAAGTTAAAGAGAAGGAAGGACAAAAAATCCTATCGAAAATTTCGGATGGTGACTACTTATTTGCGCTAGCGATTCAAGGAAAAGAAATCACTTCAGAAGGTTTTGCAGAGCAGATTGATTATTTGAGTACAAGAGGAACCAGTTCTTTTGCTTTTGTAATTGGTGGGTCATTGGGATTGTCTGATGAAGTGATGAAGAGAAGTGACGCGCAGATATCATTTGGGAGATTGACGTATCCTCACCAATTGATGCGACTGATTTTGACGGAGCAAGTTTATCGATGTTTTAGGATAATAAAGGGAGAACCTTATCATAAATGATGAGGTTATTTAGATTAGGAGGAAAGTATTGTGAATGAATTTGATATAATAATACCAAATGAATCAGAGTTAGTAATCGATGTAACAGATAACGGGCTATATGATTATAATTTTGAAGCTTTTTCGTTAAGCGGTTTGCAAGAAGTAGCTAATGCTCAAGTAAATAGTAAGATATTGAATAAGTTTACTAATATGATTGTGGGAAATACCTCAACATTAGGAGAATTAAAAAATCTATTGGATAGTCAAGAAGCTGACTATGTAGCAGATTTGTCTAAAGTAGCAAAAGAAAAATTGGCTAGTGGTGAGTGGAAATTAGGCGTAAGAGCTAAAACAGGAGAAACATATGCAATAATTAAAGATGCGGCAACTGGAAGAAGCCAAAGTTTTGTAACTTTAAAAGAAAAGGTAACGACTGATCTAGGTATGCTACCGCAGTTAGCAGCAGTTCAATATCAATTGAAAGAAATATCAGAACAGATACAAACACTAACTCAAGCAGTTACTAGAGTGGAACAAGGTCAATATGATGACAGGTATGCAGGATTCATTAGTTCTAGACAAATGGTGTTAGAAGGAATGTCCGTATCCGATGAAACGATTAGGAAAAACTTATTGTCTTCAGCAATAAACTTGAATAATGAAACGATTGGAAAATTAATGTTTTCAATTCATAGAAATTCATTAGAACTAATCGACGATAAGACAAAAACAAAAGATATAATTAGGTTAGAAAAACATTTAACAGAATCATTAAGTTATCTAAATGCATCGGTTCAACTGAACGTAGTAGCATATACAACATTAGGTGAAGCGAAAGCAATATCAACAAGCCTTAGAAATTATAAGGCATTTGTTGATCAAACCTTATTAAGTGATAAGACCAAAGACAATCGTTCTATTGCATGGTTAATTGATAATCATCGAAAAGAAGATGATGGACAATTTTTAGAGATATCACAAAAAGTATCAGAAAAAATAGAATCATTAATCATAAATAAACCGATAGAGATTGGAGAAGAAGGAAATGAACGGATCGAAGAAGAAAGTTTGTAAGTATCCTAAATGTCAAAAAGAGATACCAGGAGAAAAAGGTGTTTTCTGTAGCCATCATAAAAAATCAGTAAAAGAGAAAAGCGAAGCTGCCATAACTATATTAGGAGCTACTGGGGCTTTTTTATTGACTGTTATTAAGAAAAAGGATTAAAAGTTAAAAGAAGAAAGCTATTCGGGGTCGATTTCTGTATTTTGAACAAAATAATTAAATGAAATTAAAGAGAGAAAACATTAGAAAAGTGATGGTTTTTCTCTTTTTTGTTCGCCCAGCATGGGCGAACTCTAACGGGTGAAAGTCCCTAACACGACCTAATAGTGGTAAGTGTATAGCCGAAAGCAAGGGTGTCCATGGTGACGTGGAATCTGAAGGAAGCTCTAGGTAAAACTCTGGTCTGACGAATAGAAATCACATAGGAGGCTACATACGAGGATAAAACTGCAAAAGAAGTTAAAGTCCGATAACTATTGAAATAATCGTATGGAGTATATGTGGCAGATAGATGGAGTGAAAGAGTTCGCACCTTAACTGGGGAGGTCTCATCATCTTATCCCAAAATCTTATGGCAACATAAGGCTGAGATATGAGAAGTCAGCAGAAGCCGTAGTAGTGAAGACGGTTAGTGAAAGTTAACTAGAGCGAAGGGCTGAACAATTTTAATGTTATCAAAAATTAATCACTGGAAGAGGAAATAGACTACTGACGAAAAGTTTTAAAGTAGATACCGACTTTACAGAATTGAAAGGAAATAACAACTATGTACACAGAAACAGTTTTAGAACAAATCGTGGATAGAAAGAATCTGAATCAAGCATTTAAGCAAGTCAGACGAAATAAAGGTGCCGAAGGTGTGGATGGTATGACTATTGAAGAAACGGCGAGTTATATAACGTCTAATAGAAAAGAAATAGTCACCCAAATCAGAAACAGAAAGTATAAACCATCCCCCGTTTTAAGAGTAGAAATACCGAAGCCAACTGGTGGTGTCCGACTTTTAGGTATACCAACAGTAAAAGATCGTGTGATACAGCAAGCTATATCTCAAGTGATTTCCCCCAAGTTTGATAAGGAGTTCAGTCCATATAGCTATGGATTTAGGCCTAACAAACAAGCTGAAATGGCCATCCAACAATCGTTGGATTACTTTAACGAAGGCTATGAATGGGTTGTAGATATTGATTTGGAGAGATTCTTTGATACTGTGAATCATGATAGATTAATGAATTTAATCTCACGAGTGATAAAAGATGGTGATGTCATTTCTCTGATTAGAAAATTTTTAGTTAGTGGTGTACAAGTCAACGGACAAGTTAAGCCAACGGATATAGGTACACCACAGGGCGGTAATTTATCTCCTCTACTAAGTAATATTATGTTAAATGAATTGGATAAAGAACTTGAAGCAAGACAGCTTCATTTTGTCAGATATGCAGATGACTGTTTAATTATGGTGAAAAGTGAAATGTCAGCGAGAAGAGTCATGCGCTCAGTAACAAAATTTATCGAAGAGAAATTAGGACTAATTGTGAACGTCACAAAATCCAAAATAATTAAAGCTGGAGACTCAGAGTTGAAGTATTTAGGTTTTTCTTTTTATAAAGGAAAGGATGGCTATCAAGCTAGACCACATCAAGCATCAGTTGAAAGCTTTAAGTTTAAATTAAAAAGGCTGACACGTAAAAATTGGAGTGTCAGTATCGAGGATAAAATTAAACGATTGAATCAAGTGATATTAGGTTGGATTAACTATTTTAAGATTGGAAAAATGAAGAAAAATCTATCGAAGATAGAATCTCATCTACGTTTCCGAGTGAGAATGTGTTTATGGAAACAATGGAAAACCGCTCAAAATAGAAGAAAGAATTTAATAAAACTAGGTATGGATAAATATACTGCTTATAAATACAGTCATACAAGTAAAGGCGTAGTGAGGATAGCTTATTCATGGGTCATGACTACCACGATGACAAATAAGAGAGTAGCCGAATTAGGACTAATCTCTTGTGTAGAACATTATAGTAAAGTACATAGTTAATTTAAAATTGAACCGCCGTATACGGATCAGTACGTACGGTGGTGTGAGAGGACGAATAATCAAACATGGTTATTCTCCTACTCGATGTGTTTAAAGGAGTGCTTAAAATAGTGCTCTAATCGTTTTGAAAGTAATGGCTAACATAACGGCCCTCTAGATATAAATAATCGCTAGAGGGCGTGTTATGTAGGTGCGTATCATAAAAGAATTAGTATGAAAGTCTATAAGAAAAATATAGTAAAGTGAAAGGTGTAAAACCACTAACTAGTTTTCAAATTGATTATTACATACTTTTGTAAAATATATTTTTTTCATGATATACTATAATTATTATAAATTTTAGTAAGCTATAGAGGGATATGTGATAAAGCAATATTTATAAAGTTATTGACATTAAAATTACTACAGGATAAAAAGCTAATTATAAGCTTTGAAAATCTTAGGAGATACTCATGAAAATAAAGTTGATAGATAATAAGGGGGATAATACCCTAGAAAAATTAATAAGTGATAAAGTAACAAAACATTCAAAAATCAGTATTCAAACAGCTGCCTTTTCAATTTTTGCATTCCACTCATTACAAAAGGAAATTAAGCGTTCAAAAGAATTACGTTTGGTTCTGACCAAAACTTTCTTGGAAAAAGAAGAAACTAGTTTTTTGAAGCGTTATGAAATTGCGCAAAACGAAGAAAACATTTCTGGAAATAAATATGAAATCAAGCTCAAAAACAAGATGAACACCGCTTTTATTGCTCGCGAAACAGCGCGGCTAATCGAGGAGAAGGTTAAGGTTCATCAGCTTGGACCAAACCAAAGTGCTTTAGATGCATTATTGATTGAGAACAATGACAATGAATCTAGCTTAGTTGTTCCAGCAATGTTTAAGTTTACTTCAGATGGTCTTGGAATTACAGAGTCAAATAGTGTTTCATCAATGACAGCAATTGAAGGAGCTGATCCTAACTATTTCAAAGGAATTAAAGCTGACTTTGATAATGTTTGGAACGATCCTAAAAAATCAAGGGAAATTACTAATAAGGTTCTTGAGAAGGTAAGAACAATCTATCAGGAAAATTCACCAGAATGGATTTATTTTATATCACTGTACCATATTTTCCATGACAAACTAAGTGAACTAGATGAACAAGATATAGCTCCAGACGGATCAGGATTTAAAGACTCAATCATTTGGAATAAACTCTACCAATTCCAAAAAGATGGTGTGATGGGATTGATACGTAAACTAGAAAAATATAATGGTGCAATCCTTGCTGATTCAGTTGGGTTAGGTAAGACATTCTCGGCATTAGCAGTTATTAAGTATTTTGAACTACAACGTAAACGAGTACTGGTTCTCGCGCCCAAACGTCTACGAGATAACTGGACTCTTTATACTCGTCCAGATGTACGGAATGTTTTAATGGATGATTACTTTCATTATACGGTTTTAAATCATACTGACCTTAGTCGTTATAAAGGTGAGAGTGACGGTATTAATTTGAATACTCTATTATGGTCTGATTTCGATTTGGTTGTCATAGATGAATCACACAATTTCCGTAATAATGATACAAGTGTTAATCGCGAAACTAAAACACGTTATCAACGGCTGATGGAAGACGTCATTCAGAAAGGTCGGAAAACAAAAGTATTGATGCTTTCAGCTACACCAATTAATAATCGAATGAATGATTTGAAAAATCAGATTGGTTTTATTACAGAAGGTAAAACAGATGGCTTGTCTAAACATGGTGTTGAGGATATTGATACAACTTTACGTTTAGCACAACAAGCATTTAATCAGTGGATGGAACTTAAAGAAAATGAACGAACTACTCAGAACTTCCTTGATAGAGTGAATCCAGATTATTTTAAATTACTAGATATGCTGACAATTGCACGTAGCCGGAAACACATTGAAAAATACTATGATACTACTTCACTGGGAGAATTTCCTGAACGATTAAGTCCAATTACCAAGAAATCTGATATTGATGCATCAGGAAAATTCCCTGACCTGCAAACTGTATATGACTCAATTGGTTACTTAAATATGGCAATGTATCAGCCTTTACAATATGTGCTTCCTAATAAACGTAGATATTATGAGGAACTGTATGATACGAAGGTGAAAGAAGGTAAATCTTCGTTTAGACAATTAGATCGTGAAAAAGCCTTATCTAAGCTAATTCGTGCGAACCTGTTTAAGCGATTAGAAAGTTCAATTTATTCTTTTGGTTTGACAATTGATCGAATGGTTACTGGAATCAAAAGCATACTTGACCGTATTAGTGAACAACAATCCGGCCATATAGAGAAGCCAAGTATTACGGATATTGACGATGAGGATCTGGAAAGTACCTTTGATGAACAAGCGGTGGGAACGAAAACCAAGATATTAATTGGTGACATGGACTTACTGAAATGGAAACAATCATTAAATGAAGATTTGAAAATATTGAAGGAATTACAGGAAGCTACACATCAGGTTACACCTGAAAAAGATGCTAAGCTGATGGACTTAATGAAGGTTCTAAAAAATAAGTATGAGAATCAAGTCAATAGCAATAACAAGAAAGTTATTATATTCACAGCTTATGCAGACACAGCTAATTATCTATATGAGAATTTAGTTGATAAAGTGAAACGAGTGTATAGTCTGAATTCTGCTTTGGTTACTGGAGGTTCAACGTCTAACAAAACAAACATGAAGGATGTAGCAGTTAGTGATATGAATGATATATTGACTAACTTTTCACCACTTTCAAAGGGACGAGACCAGATTAATCCGAATGCCGTAGAAGAAATTGATTTATTGATTGCTACAGATACCATTTCCGAAGGTCAAAATTTGCAGGATGCAGATTATTTAATCAATTATGATATTCATTGGAATCCAGTTCGGGTTATTCAACGTTTCGGGCGTATTGATCGTATCGGTTCTCGCAATAAACAAATTCAGTTGGTAAATTTCTGGCCAAATGTTGATTTGGATACTTATCTGAACTTGGAACAGCGCGTCAAAGGACGAATGGTTATGTTAAACACAGCAGCGACTGGTGAGGATGACTTGTTGAATATTAATTCCAACAAAGAAATGAATGACTTAAAGTATCGTAAGAAACAATTAGAGCAATTACAAAAACAAGTTATTGATTTAGAAGAAGTGAATGGTGCAATTTCTATCACAGATATGACATTTAATGATTTTAAAGCAGATTTGCAGAATGCTTTGAAGGAACATGAGAAGTTGTTGAATGAGGCACCACTTGGTATGTACGCTATCACTGATAATACTAATTTTCCTGAAGCTGAACCAGGTGTTATATTAACGTTAAAACAGCAAACTAATGACTTAAGGCAAGAAAATAGTATCTTACCTTATATTGTTATTTATATGCGCATGGATGGAACAGTTAAAATTAATTACATGTATTCCAAACAAGTATTAGATTTCTTTAAAAAATTAACAGTTGGAAAAAAGACTGTTAATCAACCTCTTGTAGATGAATTCTATGCGGAAACGAATGGAGGGAAATATATGAGTACTTATTCTGAAATCTTGAGTAAGGCGATTGAAGCGATTCGTGGTAAACAAGATGAAGTAGGAATGGGCTCATTATTCTCACCTGGGGGTACTAGTATACAAACTGAACTGTTGGACGATTTGGATGATGTTGAGTTAATTTCATTTTTGATTATTAGGTAGGTGAGCTAATTTGGACACGAATGACATAATAAAATGGTGGGGTTTTCCAAGTGCTACGATAATCAATCGTAATTTGCCAAAAAAACAAATATATTCTCATATGAAAAATACTAAGGATAAACAATTTTTACAAAATTTTGTTCAAAGTATCTATTTGTTGGCTAGTCTCAAAACTGAAAATACACGTATTGAAGTGTATGAAGATGATAAGGTTCTCTACCAAGAAATTCAATTTCTTTATGTGGAAATGAAGGATAAAGGTGAATCGAATAAAATCTATAAAATATTGACACATTTAATTCCATATCCATTAGTAATTCTTTTTGAGGAATCAGACTGCTTTACTATCTATACTGGTCGTTTTGAAAGAAATTCAGAAGATTTCTTGAAGTTAGTAAATATATATCCATCACCAGTTTATCAAAAAAGAGATCTTGAGAACGTCTTGCAACAACTTACTTTGATTGACTTACCAAGACAGAACTTTAAGACGTTTTATGACGGACTACGTAATGAGATTATTTCAGCAACAGCTAAGTTACAATATGATGAAAATATTGGTAGTATCACTGCTGAAGAGAAAGACCAGCTGGATAATTTGAAAAAACAAATTGAGGATTTGCGAAATTCAATCAAAAAGGAAAATCAGTTGAATCGTAAGATTGATATGCAGATGAAGTTGAAAAACTTGAAAGATGAACTTTCAAGTAAGCTAAATCAATAAATACGTTTGAAAAGCTAAGAAAGGAACATCAATCTATGATGAAAGAAAGAAATAACCAACTATTAGAAGAAGTGTCTTCTAGTTCGCTTAATATCACTGAACAAAATATTGAAAAAATGAAGGATTTATTTCCTGAAGTTCTAACTGAGGAGAAAATTGACTTTGATAAGTTACGTTTGGTTCTTGGAGATGAAGTTGAGACAGAATCAGAACGTTATAGTTTTAATTGGAATGGTAAAAAAAAGACCATCCAACTGGCACAACAACCAACAGTTGCAACGCTTAAGCCGAATAAATCAAAATCAAAGAATTGGGATGAAACTAAAAATCTTTATATTGAAGGAGATAACTTAGAAGTCTTAAAGATTTTACAGAAATCATATGCAAATAAAGTAAAACTTATATATTTGGATCCACCTTACAACACTGGAAGTGATTTTGTATATAAGGACAGTTTTTCTGATTCACTTGATAATTACTTAGAGTCTACTGGTCAGTCGAATGAGGCAGGAAAAAAACTTGCAACGAATTTGGAAACCAGTGGACGGTATCATACGGATTGGTTGAATATGATGTATCCGAGATTAAAGTTAGCTCGTAACTTATTGACTAAAGATGGAGTAATTTTTATTAGTATTGATGATAACGAACAGGGAAACTTAAGAAAAATTTGATTACTCAAATTGCTCATAAGGCTCGTGCGTCTGTTTCTAATGACAAAATTATTAGTCAAAATCATAATTTTATTTTACTTTACGCCAAAAATATTGATGTTGTATTTAATAAACGTTCTGAAGTTGGATTAGACCCAGTGCTAGAGGGATTTAGTAATCCAGATGCTGATTCTCGTGGAGACTGGAAGGGTACTCCAGTGGACGGACCAGGTGGTGCTAAGAAAGGAAACCCGTACTATGAATTTATGGGAGTTGAGGGATATTTTAGATACTCTAAGGAAACAATGCAAAAATTATATGATGATGGATTGATTGTTAGGACAAAGAATGGTTTACAACGTAAATATTTCTTAACGGATGCTATAAAATCTCGGAAAACGGATACAAGCTGGTGGGAAAATGGTGGCTATACTACTAATGCAACAAGAGAGTTGAATGGCTTGATGGGTGAGAAAACATTTGACACTCCGAAACCAGTTGAATTGATTGAAAGAATGTTAAAACTTTTTACTAATAATGATAAAAAAGCGATAGTGCTTGATTTTTTCTCTGGATCTGGAACTGTTGCTGAGGCTGTGATGAAAATAAATAAAGAAGATGCAGGTTTTAGGAAATATATACTTGTTCAACTGCCAGAAGTAATTGCTGAAAAGACAGATGCTTTTAATGCAGGATATAGAAAAATTCCTGAAATCGCTGAAGAACGTATTCGTCGGGCTGGAGACAAGATAATAGACAAAAATCCTGATTTAACAGGGGAGCTTGATATTGGATTTAAAGTTTTTGAACTAGAAAGATCAAATCTCAAAAAGTGGAATTCTGACCCTGAGGATTTGGTGACTATGTTTGATTCAATTCAAGACAATCTTGAAGCGGGTTCAACTGAAGACGATTTAGTTTTTGAAATTATGTTGAAGCAAGGGTTAGAGTTGACATTGCCAATTGAAAAAATCATAGTTGGTGATGCTAATATCTATAAAATTGCATATGGTTCGTTGTTTATTGTTTTAGGTAAAAATATTACAAGTAATGCTTCTAAAAAAATTGTTGAGTTCATAAAAAATGAAGCACTGGAAGACGTTGCAATAGTGTTACAAGATACTGGCTTTATAAGTGACAGTGAGAAGTTGAATTCCATTGAGATTTTGAATACAGGTGGAGTGGATTATAACGATATTTTAAGTATTTAAAATAAAGGAGATAAAGGCACTTGAAAATACAATTTGACACGCTTGATTATCAGACAGATGCCGTTAATAGCGCTGTTCGGATGTTTGAAGGTCAAACGATAAAAGAATCGAATTTTACAATTACGAAGGACAGTCCACAAGGAACTTTGTTTTCCAGTGATGGTATCGGAGTTGGTAATCGTGTGATTATTAATGAAGAACAGATGTTGAAAAACATCAATAAAACACAGATTCTCAATGGAATTGTTCCTAGTGATGTTTTATTTGGGAACAATAGTTCCTTTCCTCAGTTCAATATTGAGATGGAAACCGGAACTGGTAAAACCTTTGTTTACTTAAAAACCATTCTAGAGTTGAACAAACAATATGGATTTATAAAATTTGTTATTGTTGTGCCGAGTATTGCAATTAAGGAAGGTGTACTTAAGACTTATCAAATCACAAAGGATTATTTTAAGAACCAGTACAATGGTGTGATTTATGACCTGTTTATGTTCGATAGTAGTAAACTTGATCGAGTACATTCATTTGCATCAGCTAATACTATTGACATTATGGTTACGACAATTCAGTCTTTCAATAAGGATACGAACGTCATCAATCGAGAAAATGACCAACTTTCTGGTGCACGCCCTATCGACTTGATTGCCGAAACGCGACCAATTGTTATTATAGATGAACCACAATCAGTTGATAATACGGATTTGGCAAAAGCTGCGCTATCAAGCCTTAATCCGTCTGCTGGATTCCGTTATTCAGCAACCCATCGTGATATTACTTATCCGAAGATTTATCAACTGGATGCGGTGGAAGCGTATGACAATCAATTGGTTAAACAAATTGAAGTAGCCGGCATTGAAATGGGTGAAGACGGCAACCGTGCACATTTGAAATTGATTGAGGTGAAAACAGGTAAGAATGGAATTAGTGCCAGAATTGAAGTTTACAAAAAGACCCGTAGTGATGCGGATAAAATGATTATTACTTTCAAAGCTGGTGATGACATGTTTACAAAGACCAAACTTCAAGTTTATGATGAAGTGGGGTTTATTCAAGATATTGATGCTACACCTGGTTTTGAGTCAGTTACATTTTCGGGTAACCCAGAAAAGATAACTCTTGAATCAGCTACCTTGGAAGATGAAGCAATGAAGCGTGCTCAAATTGCTAAGACTATTGAAGAACACTTGAACAAAGAGTTGCAATTCAAAAAGGCGAAACACCGGATAAAAGTTTTGAGCTTATTTTTCCTAGATAAGGTTGAAAACTATCGTATTTATGATGAGGATGGCAATTCTAATCTTGGACGCTATGCGAGTATTTTTGAAGAAGAATATGAGCGTCTGATAAATTTGTCGAAATACAAAGAATTGAATGATGTAAATGTACCGATTTGCGAAGTGCATGATGGATATTTCTCAGTTGATAAAAAAGGAAAATTGAAAAATACCAAAGGTGATACACAAGCTGATGAATCAACATATGAAATGATTATGAAGAACAAGGAAGGTCTACTAACTTTTTATGATGAAGAAAAAAATAATACAGCAAAAGCAAATAAAATTCGCTTTATTTTCTCTCATTCTGCCTTGAAGGAAGGGTGGGACAATCCAAACGTCTTCCAAATTGCAACATTGATTGAAACGAAAGATACGATTACCAAACGACAGAAGATTGGTCGTGGGTTGCGTATTGCAGTTAACGAAGATGGAGAACGTGTACCTGGATTTACAGTAAACACATTGACAGTTATGGCTAATGAAAGTTATAAAGATTTTGCTGAAGGACTGCAAAAAGAATACGAAAAAGATGGTGTTAGTTTTGGGGTATTCAATAAAGACAGTTTTGCAACCATCATTGTTAAGTACGATGAAGTGACTGAAGAAATGGAAATTCTTGGTAAAGAAAAGTCTGAGCAACTATTCAATTACTTTAAAGATGAAGGATATATTGGAACTTTAGGACGGGCAACTGATAAGTTAAAACAAGCGATTACCGATCAGGAAATTGAGGTGCCAGAAGAATTTAATGAAGTGGTAGTTCAAATTTTGGACGTCGCTAAGTCTAAGGTTAAGAGCCTTGATATCAAGGATATTAAGGATAAAGTTGAAGTCAAAGTTGTAAAAGAAGCTTTGGCTGATGACTTCTTGGAACTTTGGAACAAAATCAAGTATAAGACGACTTATAAAATTGATTTCGACTCAGACAAGTTAATTGAATTCGCGACTAACGGTAACGAGTCATTTGACAGTGTTAATTCTATCCAAACTCGGAAGGGAACTTACCTTTACAAGAAAGGAATGGTTGAAATGAGTCAGGCGGGTGTTAAGGCTGGTGAATCTAATGAAAGTAGTGTACGAGCAACAACGAATGGTGCATACAAGTTACCAGATATTATTACTTTCTTGCAGAATGAAACAAGTTTAACTCGTAAGACAATAGTTGCAATTTTACAATCAGTCGATAATCTGGACAGCTTTAAGACTAATCCATTGTCATATATGAACCAGGCTTCGAAAATTATTAACGCAATTAAGAATCAACTTATTGTAGATGGGATTGAGTATACTCGTATAGATGATGAGTATGAACAGATATTGTTTAGCACAGAAACTTTGAATGCCTACCTAGGCGAGAAAGGTAATTCAGTGAAAGTTGATGAGAATAAACATAAAACCGTTTATGACTACGTTGTAACTGATTCAAGTATTGAAAAAGAATTTGCCCGAAAAGCTGAGATGGATGATAATGTTAAGTTCTATATCAAGCTACCAGATTGGTTCAAGATTCGTACACCGCTCGGTCCTTATAATCCAGACTGGGCATTGCTGTATGAAGAAGAAAATGAGCAGCATCTTTACTTTATAGTTGAAACAAAAGGAGACGTGAACTTTGAACAGTTGCGTCCTCATGAACGAGCAAAAATTATTGCGGGTGAGAAACATTTTAAAGCGGTTGATACTGATATTAGATTTAAACGGGTAAAAGATGAATCAGAGATTAGAAGCTAGATCATATGATCTTTATACCGCTTTTAAGAATAAAATAGGAAGTAGTACAAGATGTTTTACATCTATGATAGAACGTACAAGATAGACTTAATACTATGTTATTATTTCTCTAATTGAATATTCAAATACAAATCAAAGTAATCATATACTATAATGAGTGTATGATTACTTTTTTGGAGGAACGATAATGAATAAAGATATAACTAGATTAAAAATTTAAGCAAATAACTTGCCAAACTATGAGTTGTTAATTCTTATTTGTAGAAATCGAGTTGGATGCTAACTGAGTTGTTATTGTTTAAAAACTATTGCGATGTGAGGAGTAAAATAAATGATTGAAGAAATTGTAGGATTAAGAATAAAGGATTCCATTTTTATAGAAGAAACAGATTTAAATTTTTTTACGAAAAAAGAACAACAAGTGGTACGATCTTCGTTAATTTTTGGACGAAATGGTTCTGGTAAGAGTACAATTACTAGGGCAATCAACAAAGTGAAAACAGGGGAAGGTAGTGCAGAAATATCAAAGTTAATTGGCTTAGATAGTTCTAATGAAGGGTTGATCAGTGAATCAATTTTTGTATTTAATGAAGAATTTATAGATAAGAATATAAAGCTGTCAAATGATGGTTTAGATACAATAGTTATTTTTGGTGAGGAGAATAAGATAGATGAAATTCTAAGAGAGACTGAGAAATTAAAAAAAGAAGGATTAGTGAAATTAGAAAATTATGAAAAATTAAAAAATGATTATACAAAATCTCCAGATCATATTTTAGATAATATTCAACAAAAATTGAAAGGAAAAGGTAGTTGGGCCAGTAGAGATAGTCAAATAAAAGAAATGAAGATTGACTCACAAGTAAAAAAGTTAGAAACATATAAAAAATTTATCAATTTAGAACCCAATAGTAGTAGAGATGACTTAATATTATCTTTTGATCGAAAAAAAAAAAATTATTTTGATATTAAAGAAGATTTTCAAAAAATTGATCAGGTAGTTAATCCTATAAAAATTAATCTAGATAATCTAAAACTGATGAATTTATTGTGTGAGCAGTTAGAGGAACCTAAAATTAGTAAAAGAGAAATATTTTTATTGAAGCTTTTAGAGAATGCAAATAGAGGAGAAGATCATTTAAGAGATATAGAAAATTATTTTAGTTCTGATAAAAAAGAAGTAATATGTTTATATTGTACGCAATCAGTTGATAGTGAATTAAAAAAGGATTTAGTTGAAAGTGTTAAAAATATTTTATCAGAGTTGGTAGATAGACATAAAGATGAATTAGAAAAGCAGATAATTGGAGAAGTAAAAATAGATTTTGATGAATATGACAAATTAGATACTAGATTGTTAGAAGAAAGTAAAGCAAATATGTGTGCTCTGAATGAACAGTTAGAAAAGATAAACAATTTAATCAAAAAAAAAATTAAACACCCTTACACACCAGTACTTGAAGATGTACCAGATTACTTGGGCAAGTTAAATAAGTTAAATGAAAGTTTAAATAGTTTAGAAAAAGAAAGAATACAATATAATCAAAGTAGAACTCAAATAGATAAATATAAAGAGGAATTATTTGAAATAAATAATAAAATTGCCCACTATGATATTATAGAACTATATAAGAAGTACGAAGAGCAATTATATTTAAAAGAAGAAAATGAGAAAAATTATTTTAGATTGTATAGATTAATATTACGAGTAGGAAAGCAAAAGCAAAAATTAAATTTGTTAAAAGCGAATACGACTATAGCGATGGAGCAAATTAATAGAGGATTGAAATACATATTTTTTTCAGAAAATCGATTGTTAGTAGAGCATATCAATGGTAAATATTATCTTATCTCGAGAGGTAATAGAGTGTCTCCAGATAAAGTTTCTATTGGTGAAAGAAATGCAATTGCTATATGTTATTATTTTGCGGAAATTTTACGTAATAAGGAACAGAAAAATGGTTATAAAGATGAGTACTTTTTAGTATTAGATGATCCTATATCAAGCTTGGATGTGGGAAATCGGATTGGTATCCAATCTTATTTGAGATATATGTTAAAAAGGTTTATTATGGGAAATAAAAACACAAGAGCTTTAATACTTACTCATGATAGGCAAGTTTATTTTGATTTAACGAAGGTATTAGATGAAATTATGAAAACTTGTAGTAAAGACGGAGAAAAAAGTAAACTTAATAAATTTGAATTAATAGATAATAAATTGAAGTTAGGTGCTTTAAAAGATGGATATACTGATTTATTAGAAGAAGTATATGATTTTGCTGCTGTTAAGAAAGAAAAAAGTGGGAAATTAACAGAAGAAGAAAAAGAAGAACTAACAAAAGAAGAAGAAATAAAAAGTCAAGGTATTGGTAATACAATGAGAAAGTTATTGGAGGCATTTGGTACTTTTACATATAAAGAAGGGATAACGGGTCTTACTGAAAATCAAGAAATATTATCTAAAATAGATACTAACCTTCAAGATTACTTTGAAAATTTAGTATATCGATTAGTACTAAATGGAGATAGTCACAGTCAAGACAATATAAAATCAAATAATTATAATCTATTTCAATATATAACTGTTGATGAAAAGAGAAAAACGTCTAAGGATATACTAGTTATTTTGTATTTATTGAATGATTTACATGTGCTTTCTCATTTAAAGAGTAAAAAAGATGTTAAAAAAAACATTTTGGTATGGAAAAAAGAAATAGAAGAAAGGAATTTAAAGTATACAATTCAAAAATTAAACTAGATAAATGATCTGTATAGAACTTTAACAGATGAACTTGCCTTAAACGAATCGCAACATTATTAAAATATTAAAAGTTAAATTAATCGTTGATGTGTTTAAGGTAGTCTGTTTATAAGATTTATGTTTCTTTAAGATAATGATTTTACTTGTACTAGATTATACCCAATGTTTAATTATTAGAAGTTATATACTGTATCGCGTTGGTAGATTAAATTATATCAGCATATTTTTATTCAATTATTTTATGGTTATTAAGAACTAAGTACTAATAACCTCATCAACTTACGATACGCACAGCCAATAATAATTCTAAAAAAATCTCATTAACTTATGATACGGAGTGTTAACTCACAAGTATAGTTAAGTATTTTTTTCAATTGAATATTCAAATACACATATAAGTAAACATATACTATAATGAGTGTATGGTAAGCGGGAAGTAATCGAGTATATGCCAAATAAGGCGTCACTCTGTCATAATATGACAAGTGGCTCCTTATTTTATCGACACGTAGCTTGAATCTGTTCTGACCAAGGTAAATAAACCTCAAGTGCTTTAGAATTTGAACTATCTTCTAAATTAGGAAGATGCTTAAACAAATATTCTAAATACTTCACAGGAACTAAGTTATTAGCTTTAGCCGTTTCGATGATAGAATAAGCGATTCCGTTAGCTGTTGCTCCCCGTTCACTCGCAGAAAAATGCCAATTTTTTCTGCCAATCGTTGTTGGGCGAATACTTCGCTCAGCTAAATTATTTGATAAGGCACATCGACCATCCTCCAGAAAATTCATCAAACCAGCCTTCATATTAAGCGCATAGTTAACCGCTTTTCCTAATTTCGAACCTGGAAGAGCTCTGAAAGAAGCGATCCATTGCCAGAATTCATCAAGAATGGGTTGGCTTTTTGCCAACCGTAAATCATATCTTTCTTGATGGCTTAATCCCTTCATTTCTTTTTCAATATGAAAGAGTTGATCGCAATAGGTAACTCCTTGGCTTGCCGGAGTATCTTTAGAAGAGGAATCTTTCGCTTCAAAGAATTTTCTTCGGACGTGAGCCCAACAATTAACTAACGTCGTATTCTCAATCGATTTGTAAGCCGAGTAGCCGTCACAATGCAAATAGCCTGAGAATTCGGCTAAAAATTGTTGAGCGACACTACTTTTACGACTCAGGTCATGATGATATAAAATAATTGGATACTCTGCTTGTTCGATGGTTCGAAAGAGCCAAAAGTAAGACTTTTCTTTTTCACTTGATAAAACATTATAGTAAGTTTCATCCGCATGGATGAGCTCTTCTTTGACTAGTTTCTTTTTGAGCTCCTCCCAAATAGGTGTTAACCATTTTTCACATGAGGTGATGAACCAGTTTGCTTGTGTTCTACGTGGCACTCGTAATCCATAAGATTCCCACTCCTTTTCTTGTCGATAAAAAGGCAAACTCATTTCTATTTTTTGATGAAATAAGTGAGCTAAGATAGAGGCAGACGCCAAACTATGAGTGATTGGTTGTTTAGGAACAACGGCTTTTTTTATGGCATCAGCTCCATCTTTTTTACAATTAGGGCATTCGTAGGCATGTTGGTAGTACACATTTTTATACATCTTTGCAGGAACAAAAATAACTTCTTCACGGATTTTAGATTTACCAATATCTTTTAAATCAGAACAACACCAATCACAGGTGCAGTCTTCTCCTTCAAGCTGACAATGAACTTCTTTTATAGGTAAATCTTTTGTGAGGGCTGCTTTGTAGCCTTTTTTCTTTTTCCGCTGATAGTTAATTTCCTCAAAGACGGTTTTTTCTTCAGTTGTCTCTGCTAGATTAAAAGACGAGTCCTCTTCAAATAAATCTAATTGCCCATTAGGGTCAATTGATTTTTCAGATGAACGTCCATACAATTTATTTAAAAGAAATTGATTCTGTTCTCTTAGAAGTTTAAGTTCATTAGTTAAAGCTTCGTTTTGTTTTAACAATCGTTCTTCAAACTCGGTCAAAAGTAACACCTCCATTCACACATGATATGATAGCTAATTCTATCAATAATACGACGAAAAACCGTCTATAATTTTCATTATAAACGGCTAATTAAGAAACAAATCCAGTTTTAGCTTTTAATATCTTTTTTCTTTGTTCGATGGATAAACCTTCTAATAACCAACGGAGTTGTTGTTGCGTTAATTCTTTGACTTCTTCTTGTTTTCTAGGCCATTGTAATTTTCCATTTTCAAACCGTTTATACAGGAGAATAAAACCATCCCCTTGCCAGTAAAGTGCTTTGAACCGGTCTGAACGATTGCCACAAAATAGAAATAAGGCATCCGAATAAACATCTAACTCATATTGATTCATGATAATTGAAGCCAGACCATCAATCCCACGTCTTAAGTCTGTCTTACCACAAACAATATAAATAGTTTGTATCTTCGTATAATCAAGAACCATGATTGAACTCTTTCAATGCAGCGTTAAGAATATAGTTATTACATCCATTGTAAATCGTAATATCCATATTATCTCGTTTGACTCGTAAAGCAATTTTTTGCGTGGTTTGATTGGGTGTAGGGGCACTTTTAGGCGGTGTCGGTTGTAAAGAAACGGGAACAATTTCTTGTTTGTCTATCATTGAAAAACCTCCTCGTTATTTGTATCTTAAGAATAACCGAGGAGGTTAGATGTGACTATATACTTGGTTACTTCCCGCTTACAGATAAACACATGACGAGGTGATTATATTGGATTACACAGTAGATATTCAAAAAGCGTTAATGTATATTGAAGAGAATTTGTATCAGGAGATTTCTTTAGAAAGTCTTTCTAAAGAAGTTGGATTATCCAAATTTCATTTTCAAAGAGTCTTTAAAAAGCAATTGAATTGTGGTGTGTACAAATATATTCAAAAAAGACGTATCTCTAATGCGTCATTACTTTTATTAAATAGTAATTTAAAAATCATTGATATTGCTTTGATTAGCGGTTTTTCTTCCCAAGAAGCTTTTTCTAGAACATTTAAGCTTCATTACCAATTACCTCCTCGTCAGTACAGAGTCCAGTTTAAAAAACTATTTAGGAGGGAACTTGAGATGGATGAATTAAAGATTAAGGGTTGGCTTGTTTCTGGTAGTAATTTTGATAAATATGATGTGACTATGGATCATACTATTTTTCACAGTGGGACTAAATCAGTGAAGCTAAGTCGAAAAGAGAGTTTATATACTGAAGATTTTATAACAGTTATGCAGCAGGTGAACGCTAAAAATTATGTTAACAAGAGAATTAGATTTAGTGGTTATTTTAAAACCAATGAGGTTGATGGTTGGGGAGGTCTTTGGGTTAGAATTGATGGAAACAGTTTGAGCAATTGAAATTTGATAATATGCAAAATAGACCGATTGTGGGAACAAACGACTGGAATTATTATTCATCTGTTTTAGATGTTAGTGAAGAAGCAGAAGTACTAAACATTGG
Source organism: Vagococcus hydrophili (assembly GCF_011304195.1). Taxonomy (NCBI): domain Bacteria; kingdom Bacillati; phylum Bacillota; class Bacilli; order Lactobacillales; family Enterococcaceae; genus Vagococcus; species Vagococcus hydrophili. The sequence continues at coordinate 1,681,648 of NZ_CP049887.1, forward strand.
TTTTTTATTGCAAGGTGAGGGAGAACTGTGGGCAGATGATTTTTGTTTAGAAATTGTTTCTAATGATGTAGAAACAACTGATTTTGACAGTGCAGAATCTCATCCTGATAAACCACAAAACCTTTCGTTTATGGAATAAGTAAGACTGATAAAAATAGTTCAATTGATGATTTGGTAGGTATTTTTATGCGGAAACCAATGGATTAAATAATGAACTTTTACAATACACAAGAAATCAATTGGAGGAACGCATCTATGACTGAAAAAGAAGAAGTTAAAAAAATTGTGGATAAGTATAATCAAAGTATTATGCAGTTATTAGAAAATGGAACTATTCAAGAAGCAAAAACAGTTTTTAAACATGTAGCTGACGAATCCAATCGGAAACAGCGAGAATTAGTAGGATTAGAAGATTAGCTATTTGTTAGATTGTTAAAGAACTTATTATAGAAACAGATTTTTTATTGCCAAATTTTATTCTCGTCACTTCGATGTCACACGATATGGTTAGACTCTTCTTAGTAATAAAAGAAGAGCCTTTTTTGGCTGATTGGAAATATTGAAATGAGAAGAAGAAAAAAAGAAAGTTTTAAAAAAGAAATAGTGATGATCATAGTGAGCTGTGTCATCCTTGTTAGTATTGTTGTTGGAATTATGGTTTTACCTAAACTACTTTTTAATAATAAAAGTGGTACAAAGAAAAACTACAGAGACAGCAAAAAGATAACAGAAAAAATGTTAAAGGATAATGAAAAATATGGTTCTAAGAACATCGAAATAAAAGTTGATCCTGAAACCTTAAGTTTAGAGTTAAAAGATGCAGATAAAAAAGTTGATTTACCAGGGACATTTAATGAAAAAGTTGAAAACTTAAAAGAAGATAAAAATACTAAAAGTTGGACGTATCCTGAAAAAGGGGTGGATGTTGTTGTTGAAAATCAGAAAGAATATGTGGATGTTTCATTCAAATCGAATAAAGGAGGCTCTTCAAAATTAAACTGGCCAAAACTTGAGGGTGAGCATTACTATCTACCAATTGGAGAAGGGAAAAGTATACCGTCTAATGATAATCTTTGGAAACAGTATTTTGAAGAAAATAACGAATTAGATTTAAATGAATCTTTTTCAATGTCTTTTGTTTCAGTGGTTCAAAATAATAGTTCAGCCGTCATTGTTATGGAAAATAATTTTGATAAGCAATTAATTAATAAAAATAGTAAAGAACAGAATTTGTCATTTGAAGTTGAATCTAGTTTTAATCAATTTAATCGAAAAAAGCCGCTTAAATTTCGTATCTATTTGGCAGATAATAACCCAGTTTCAGCGGCCAAATTATATCAAACAGATAGAATTAAAGAAGATAAATTTATGACATTATCTGAAAAAGCAGCAGACAATAAAAATATTGAAAAGTTATACGGAGCGCCACATATCTATTTTTGGCAAAATAGAATTTTAACGGATAAAGATGTTAATTGGCAAAAAATGACTGAAGGAAACGATCAATTATTTACACATATTGGTGATTTATTAGAAAAACATTATGAAGATGGGCGTAGTGAATTTGATCAAGCAATAGTGGCTTTAAAGAATAATGAAGCTTATAAATATGAAAAAAATACTATTCTTACAGGTATTAACACAGTTCTTGTCTATCCAGATTTTTATGATAAGGCACTATTCAAAAAACTAGATGCGGAAAAAGTCTCATTCTTAGAGAAAGATAAAAATGAGTTGCCTACTGAAAAAAGAATTGGCATTAATAAACTGATTTTAAAAGATTTTTTAGGAGATTCTGTTGGCTCAATTGAGAGTTGGGGGCAAACGACAACGACGGATGTTATTAAGGATATGAAAAAATCTGGAATCGAAAACGCTTGGATTGGACTATCAAATTGGAATCAAGGTTTGATTAATCCATCATTTGTGAAGGAAGCCGTAGATTCAAATTATTTGATAGGGCCATATGATTCGTACCAATCCATTCATTCGAATCCGTCAATTGATTGGAACACTGCAGGCTTTAGAAATAACGAAGAGGTTTATAATTCTAAAACGATTGTGAAACCGAATGGAGAATATATTTCTGGATTTCTTGGTAAAGGACGAAAAGTCAACCAAACTCTTATTAAAGATGAAGCAGAGTACCGTTTAGATAAAGTTTTAACAAAAGATGTCCCTTTTAATACGTGGTTTGTCGATACAGATGCAGCTGGCGAAATCTATAATGATTATAGTTCAGAGCATCAAACAGGGATTCAACAAGACGTTGATGCAAGAATTGAACGAACCCAATTATGGAATGGTAAGGGATTAGTCGTCGGGACGGAAACAGGTAATGATTATTTTAACAAAGGGATGGTATTTGCCCACGGACTTGAAACGCCAGTGATTGCATGGATCGATGAAGACATGCGAAAAAATAAAGAAAGTGAATACTACGTAGGCGGATATGCTTCTATGAATGATACTATTCCGGGGAGATATTCAAAACAAGTGCCTATAAAGGATGAATATAAAAAATTGTATCTTAATCCAGCCTATAATATTCCATTGTATAAATTGGTTTATAATCAATCTGTGATAACGACACATCATTGGGAATGGGATAGTTATAAAATTAAAGATGAAGTTGAGAATAGAAGGCTAACGGAATACTTATACAATGTACCACCTTTAATTCATTTAGATAGCAACACGTGGGATGAAAGAAAAAGTGATATTGTAAAAAATGTTGAAACTTGGAGTCAATTTCAAAAAGAAGCACTACTTAATGAAATGACTGAATTTGACTATTTATCAGAAAATAAGTTAATTCAAAAAACGAGTTATGGAGATAATATTTCAGTGATTGTTAATTATTCTGATGAAAAATTCAAAAAAGACGATATTGAATTAGCTCCTCAAACTGGTCTTATTGAAATGAATGGGAAAGAATATCTGATTAATGGTAAAAAATAATCGAAAGATGTAGAGACACTAAGTTGTTTCTACATTTTTTTTATTTAAAACCCACCAATCCAACAAAAAATTTACAAGCCTTTAAGTGTTTAAAATAACGAATATTACTCATTGTGATAGTCTCATGATAAAGAGATGATAGCGCTTTACTAAAAGGCGATTTTAGATTAAAATTTTTTTTAAGTTCTTAAAAAATATAACATAAAAAGGGGAATTACCTATGAGTCAAGACAACGTCGTTTTAGCAAGAAATACAGAAAAAGCACCAGTGAGTGATAGTCAATCACAAACAGTTGCCTTCTCACATTATAATAACTTTTCAGCTCAATTACCGATTAATCCAGAAACAGGCGAACTTGTCGAAGGTGGCATTAAAGAGCAAACGGAACAATGTTTAAGAAATATCGCAGCGATTACTTCAAGCATTGATCATGATTTAACAGACATCATCCGACTATCTATTTTTGTAAAAGATATTAAAGTTATGGCTGTTGTAGATCGCGTGATGAAAGAATTTTTCCCTACTTACCTACCAACACGTACAGTTGTAGCAGTAGCTGATTTACCATTAAATGCGATGATCCAAGTAGAAGCATTACTTTCTAATGGAGAAGGAACGATTCCAAATGCACCACAAGCAGGAGATCTAATTAAATTAACGAACGCAACAAGTAATGCACCGATTGACGGCTTATCAACACAAACAGTAGCTTTTTCACATTACAATAATATTAGCGCACAATTACCAATTGATCCTAAAACAGGTCGTTTAGTTGTTGGCTGCGTTAAAGCACAAACAAGACAAGCATTAAAAAATATTAAATCAATTTTAGAAAGCATCGATGTTCCTTTTGATGACATTGTTAAAACAACTGTGTTCCTTAAGGATTTATCTGATCTTGAAGCAGTTAATAGAGCCTACGCAACATTTTTCCCAGATTCTGGTATCGCCAGAGCAGTTAACTACTTACCAGCAAGAACAGTCGTTGAAGTAGCTGATTTACCAATGGGAGCTGCTGTCCAAATTGAAGCGGTTGTTTCTCACGGTGACGGTACACCACCACAAGCTATTGAAGATCGTCACGGCTTAATTATTGAAGCAAACAACACTGAGAAAGCACCGATTGATAGTTTATCAACACAAACAGTTGCCTTTTCACATTACAATAATATTTCTGCACAATTACCTGTAGACGCGGCAACGGGAGCGCTTGTTTCAGGTGGCATCAAAGAACAAACGGCGCAATGTTTAACTCACATTCAAACAATTATTGAAAGTGTGGATCATTCAATGGCTGACATGGTTAAACTGAATGTATACATGACTGATTTATCAATGATGGCTGAGATGGACGCGGCGTATAAAGGATTCTTCCCAGAAGGTACACCAGCTCGTCGGGTTGTGGGCGTATCTCGCTTACCACAAGGCGCGTTAATTCAAATCGATGCGATTGCTGGCAATGCAGAAGGTACACCACCGGTTAAATAATTTATTAGTAAATCCATAGCTCAACGGCAATTAGTGTCGTTGAGCTTTTTGTATGTTCTTTATTAAATTGAGTAGAATCAAATAACAGAAATTTTCAAAACTGATTCCCAAGTTTAATAGAAACTCGTGTATACTTAATAATAGGATTAATTAGAAATGATATAAAATACGAGTAAATAGATTATCAGAGGTTATAAAAATGAAAAGTAAAAAAACTAAAAAGAGCAGAAGAAAAACCAGTCGAGGACAAAAGATTGTTTACATCATTTATCTAGTAATTGCTTTTGTGAGTTGTTTTTTCTTCTTTAAATCATATCAATACATTAGTAACATTCCAAAAGCCAATAATATGACCCAAGAAGAAATCTATGATTTAACGAGGATTAATGAATCAGATATTAAATTGGTGCGGGCATTGAAAAATAATGCCTTTGATTCGTGGCTTTATGAAGCCAATAGTGACAAGGTGAAACAGTTACAAAAAACGGAAGCCACTGTATCGAGTATTACTGAAGGCAAGGTGAAAGTTTCAGAGGTTGATCAAACTATCACCGACTTGAAAAAAGAGGTTGATATTATTAATGAGTCTGATATTGAGGAATTATATGTTCTATACTATAAACAAGTGTTACCGAAACAGTATGAAAAAGCAGAGACTGATTTTCAAAAAATGACTGCCGAGAACCCCGAAGAGCATTATAAGGAAATTTTTTCTTTATTAGATTTACTAAATAAAATATACAATCAAAAGGGAATGCTAGCTGTCACAACCGAGGATAGTTTTAGAAAATCTACTACCTTGTTAGAAGAAATCGATAAAAATTTTCAAGAAGTCAATCAGATTAAATCACTGGTGGTGAGCTACGAGATATTAGAAGAGCCCATATCGACCCCTGAGACAAGACTCGGAATGGAACTGGATAAATATGTGCTTAAGACGAATGATTACTTACAAGCCAATCTAATGGTGACAGAGTTCGAACGCAAATATAGTGAGCTTCAGGATAATTTAGCGACCAATAAACAGCTCATCAAAAAGTCAGTTGAGATACCTGATTTGGTAGGACTGACCGTTGAGCAAGCACAAAGGGAACTTAGTAAGGCGAAGTTGAATTCTACGATTTATGGATATACCAATAAATTATATAAAAATGGTGACATTGTTCCTGAAAGTAAGCGAGGTATTGAAACCTGGGATGATGATAAGCAGGCGAAAATTACGAGTCAAGAACCTTCTCGATTTGATTATGAGTACATTATCCAAGGTTCTACTATTAAGGTAATCGTGGAAAACAAACCAACTGAGAAGCCAAAAGAAACAATAACGTCAAGTAGTTCGTCAACATCTGATACATCAACAAGCCAGTCGGATAGTACCGATACAACAACTAGTACGACCACAAGTAGCGACGAAAATAAAAATTAAAATCTAGAAAGGAAAAGGAATTCTCCAATGGTTAGTAAGAAAAAAATCAAGAAGAAACGTAAAAAAGTTAATAAACGACGCCATTTAATCTGGAATATTCTAGGAATGGTGGCTCTGTTGCTGGTATTAACCGCGTCAATTGGCGGGTATGTTATCAGTAAACGATATAGCCCGTATAGTTCTCTTCTTGAAATTCAAGATATCAATCAAAAAATTACTCAGTCTTTTGTCATCTTGGATAAAAATGATCAACCTTTAGATGAAAATACAGTGGTGGTTAAGTTTGATCCAATCCAACATGAACCTAAGTGGAATGTGGATCAACTTTATTTAGATACACTGATTGCCGTTGAAGATAATTCTTTCTACACAAGAAAAACAAAAGGTTATTCTATTAAGGGAACAATGGGTGCTGTGGTTTCTCAGGTGAAAAGGAAGTTAGGAAAAGATGTGGTCTCAAGAGGTGGTTCGACCATTGAGCAACAGTTAGTTAAAATCATGGTCTTTGGGACAAATAATAAAAACACTGTGTCAGATAAAATCGTTCAACTAATTGATGCCAGAAAGCTTGCGACAAAATACGATCGAGATGATATTTTGAAAGCTTACCTGAATGAATTACGTTTGACACCAAACACGGTGGGAGTGAAAGCCGCATCCATTGAGTTATTCGGAAATGATATGTCAAAAATAGATTCCAAAGACCCAGCCCAAGTGGTTCAAGTGGCCTTTATGGCAGGACTTGGACAATCTCCATCGGTATATATTCAAGACTTTAATAAGAGTGGGAAAGCACGCACACGGACTATTTTGTCGATTATGAAAGAGAACAGCCTGATTAGCGAGGACGTGTATCAAAAATCCCTTAAACTGGTGAATAGTGACAAAGAAGAGTTTACGTTAAAAAGTTATAAGCAAAAAGGCACACCAAAAGAATATCAAGCCTATGTAGCGAAGGTGAAAGATGAGCTCAGTCAATTAAACTTACCTAAAAATACAACGATTACAGTTAAAACCTATGCTGATGGCAACCAATTAAAAGAATTACATAAGATAGCAACAGGTTCTTATCCACAAGATGAGCGCCTTCCTAATGGTTATTTTGAACATAAGGAAAGTGTCACAGGAATTTCGGCAATTGATACGAAAACGGGTCATATTGTAGGCTTAGCAACTAATTCAGATAATCCCTTAATTCCTTATACAGCAACTAGATCATCTGGTTCGACCATCAAACCATTACTAGATTACGCCCCAGCTGTGGAGTATGCAGGTCTGACACCTGATACGATTCAAAATGGCTCTTCTTTTACGATTGGGGATTGGAAAGTGAAAAATTATGGTGATCAGAATTTTGGAAACATAAGAGCGTCCTATGCTCTAGGTTTATCTATCAATACGGCGGCTGTAGAAGCTTTCCAAATGACCAATGATCAACAAAAAAATAGTATGATGGAGCCTTTTGGAATTAATACATACAATGAAAATGGTGCTAGTTACCGACCTGAACAGGCGATTAATTACCCAACGAATGTTTTAGCCTTGTCGTCTGCCTTTAGCGCCTTTGGGAATGATGGAGTGAGAGTTGAACCAACCACTATTAAAAGCATTCAAACTGATTCTGGACCCATTAAACTATCCGAAGCTGAAAGTAAACGAGCCATGAGCTCTTCTACTGCAAAAACGATGGTGAGTATGTTGAAAGAAGTAACTGGTGCAAATGGCTCTGAACCTTACGGGGGGCCTAAATACACAGGATTTGATCAAGAGACCTACGTCATGAAATCAGGTTTAAGTAATTTTGAAAGTTCTGTTCCAAATAGTAGTAATAAATCACCAGATGCCCTACTTGCTATGGCGTCACCTGAGTTGTCGATTGCCACATGGATTGGCAGTCCAACCTATGTAGACGCAACTTTCGCGCCGACAAGTTACCCTCATGATACAGCGAACCAAGCCAGGGTTTACTTAATGAATAGTACCTTTAAAGTCATGATGGAAGGTAGAGAACCGAAAAAATTCAAGTTTGGAAAAGAGAAATTAGTCAGAGATACAAAAAGTAGTGATATTATTCCAGAATTAGATAAGATATCCAGTGAAAATCTAGAGGATATAACAATTAAAAACAAAGAGATCGATAAAAAAGAATCAGAGAAGTATGACTCCATGGAAAAAGAATACATGAAAACAATTGATAAACTTAATCGAACTTATCGGGAGTGATAGTATTATAAAAAGAAGAGAGGGTGTTATTTGGATGAGTAATAAGCAAGCAATTAACTCATTACTAGCTACTTTAGTGCTTTTGTTGGTTACAGCGTGTGGAAATAATAAAAGTGATGAAAATAAATCAATTTCAAGTAGTTCTAATGTAGTAAGTCAAATGACGACAACTACTAAAAATAATGAAGAAACAAATTCAACTAGTATTTCACCCACTGAAACAACAACTGAGAGTTCTAGTTCAAAAATACAACAAAGAAAGTATAGTTTTGAAGAGCAGAAGTCAATCTCTAAGGAGTTTATTAATTGGGCAAGTGAGAGAGCTAAAATAGGTGGAATGGCTGTTAATGGTGCTTATTTTACTCATGGAGCAAGTGGTAGAGGTGATTGGTATGCGATTGTTCCTGATAATAACTATGTTTTGATCCAGAGACAAGACCCATCTATGGAAATTTCAAAAGATACTTATTTAGCAAATTCAATTGGTGGAGTGGTATTTTATTATTCAAAATATGGAACTACGGGACTGAGTGATGAAATAAATGATAGAGAAAATAATCCAAGTACAGCAACAGGGTTTAGTCAGGTTGCTGATTTAGATAAACCGATTGTGAAATACATGTTAGCAGATAATGGAGTCGTGTATGAGTATAGTAGTAAAGGTTCTTTTAGCGATGGATTTTATGTAACGGATGATGACGGTGATTTTGATTATTGGCCTGGAGAGCAACGACCGTTTATTATTTCAGAAGATCAAGATGCCCAAAGTAAGTTACAATCTATACTTGAGAAATATAATTAAGATGGAATAGTATTTTAAGTATGAGTCTAACGATACAGTTGTCGTTGGGCTTTTTTATTTATTAAAATTATATCTTCAATAAATAAAGAATTTATTATCTCTTAAAATGTTATCGTTTATATTAATGTAAAATAATTATTACATATGAACTCTATAAGTATTTAAAAGTCATAGCATCGTATTGTAGAAAAGCTGAAATGATAAGGATTCTACATATCATAGGTAGAGATTCCGATTTTTCTAAGGTACTCTAAAAAAGGGAGGGATAACATGACTGTTGGAGAGAAAATTTCAAAACGTCGAAAAGAGTTTAACTGGACTCAGAGAGAATTATCAGAGAAGTTAAAGGTATCTGATAAAACAATATCAAGTTGGGAAAGGAGTAGAACATATCCAGATATTGATATGTTGATTCAGTTAAGTGATACATTAAATTTCTCCTTAGATGAATTATTGAGGGAGGATTACAAGATGGTCAAAGAAATTGACGAAGCGATTAAAGAAAAAGAATTATTCAAAAAAATTAGGAGACTGATAATAATTAGTTGCATTTTTATCCTATTGTTTTTAGTTTTGAATAGTGTATGGTTGGGATGGCGAAATTATCGTGATGGACTACGTTACAAAGTAGCTTGGGAAGAAGATGTGATTTTAGACGAGAAATTGTATGGAGGAATTCATTCTAGTTATCATAAAGAAGCGAATGGATTACAAGTAGGATTGAAATCCTATTCTACTAAAGAAAGTACGAACTATCTTCATTTTGATACGTTCCCGTTATCTGTGGTCGTACAAAATGATAAATCAAAAACATTAGATATAGAGACAGATAAAAAATTTGTTTTTTTTGATGGAAAGGGACATAAGGTTTCATTTGATCAAGAATTAAGTCCAATGAGTGGCAAAAATAAGGATCAAGATATGTCAAAAGATGAACAGATATTGTTTATGAAAGAAAATCAGGGAGATATAAAAAAATTTATGAGTGCTGGTTTACCTATCTATGAGGAACTTAATAAATAATATGGAGATTAACCTTAAGTCCATTGGTGAGATAATGCTGATGGACTTTTTATTTATTTTTAAATAACAGCTGCTACTAAATTGAAAAGTGTAAATAATCAAGTATGATAATTGCCAATCGCTACATATATAGGAAATTCAATTTATGTAGATGTAACTTATGTACCGATTAGTTAGAGCTTCTAGTCATAGATAAATTTTAGTTCTTTTAACTAAAAAATGAGTGTGATAAACTTTTTTTATTTTTGCACTATAATATTCTTTTAAATGAGAAGAGATGGGGTGTGTTGGAAGTATTAAAGTACTTAAAGCTATTTCTGATTATGATGGCTTATTGTGAAAACGTCTTGAGTTTCATCAAGGCTTTTTTAATATGGTTAGATTTTATTTTTAGTTTATCGATTGTAATAAAAATAATGTATAATAATTGATGTATATAATTCTTAAATATACATATTGAGTTGTTTTAAAACGTTTGCGAATTAAAATGTTTTTTTGTGAATGGAGGTATCATTCCTAGATTAATGAGAAAAGAGGTTATAAAAAAATGAAAGAAGAGATGTATGTACTAAAATATTGTTCGAAAAGAACATCCATAATAATAAGCTCTATTTTGATACCGCTATTTATTTTTTTTATTGGAAGAATCGGCGTTTCTTTTGTAAGTTTTTGTTTATTGGTATTAGGATTATTTTGTGGTGGACTTATATTTTTAAACGTTGTTATTTCTAGAAAAGAGTATCATTACTTAGTTGATAGAAAAAATCAGGTACTGTTTATTGATGGTGGGCTTAGGCAAAATAAAAAAATTCCTTTTTCTGAAATGAAGGGAATTGCTTTGGGTAAAAAAATAGTTAAGAACACTCCCCATTACTACTTGCAAATTATCGTAAGTCCTTCTTACTGGAATAAATTTAATCAGGAAAAAGAGCAAAAAGCGATGGATAATTTAGATTATTATGAGGAGATGTATCTGACCTGGGGTGAAATTCATCAAACGGAAAAAGAATTGGAAGATTTAGTTTTGTATATCGTGGAAAGTGGTATCGAACGAGTGGTTTTTAAACCGGATAGGATTGATAATAAGTATCCTGGTAAAGTAAAGAAAGATTATTATTCAAGAATGGATCAAACGGAGAGTCCAATTGTAGTGAGACGAAGAAGACGAGAAATAGTTAGTTATATATTCATGTTCATCTTCTTTATTCTATTTGTATGGTCTATTTGGTTAAAAATAGTTGATGCTAGATAAGGATAATAATAAAAAGGAAGGCTTTAGTATGACAGGAAATCTATTTAATGCAACGTTTGAAGAAAGTACTAGATTAGTAAAAAAAGAAGTAATAACTGAGGGCGAAATGAAGAGGGGAGATATCTCTTCTATGAGTTTTTGGAAGAGATTTTCAGCTTTTTTATTGAGTAGCTTTTTTATTGAGTAGCTTTGTTTTTGGGATACTTTTATATGAATTTGGAATACTTATGCCTATCGCTGTTTTAGAATCTAAAGAATCAGAAATACTTTCATTCCAAAGTCTTCAAATTATTGGAGAACTTGGACGCTACTTAAAACTTATCTTCCTCACTTTTTATTATTTATTTTTTATAATAGGATTTATTAATCTGTTTCCAAGAAAAAATTATGCTAAAAGAATCCTTTTTGGCGGTGGATATATTTTTATTTTTCTGATAACGGTATTAATAAGTGTATTACCGTTTATTACTGGTTTATCAATTGATGGTACAGGCTATCTTGGTATGTTTATTCAGTTACTAATAGGTATCGCATTAATCATTAGATCGGTAAAAAGGGAGAGTCAAAAATGTAAAGCGATACTTTATGATGAAAAAAAGAGTAAAGCAAAGAAACGAGGGACTATGATGACTATACTTACAAAGTATGGTGGTATCCTTATTCTATTTTCCATAGCTAATCGTTACTTTTTCCACATTGGTAGTGACTTTTCCAATAACCCAGGTCTTTTTGGATTGTTATATGGTTGGGCTATCATAATATTATTAGGAGCTATTTCAATTGGACTATCCATTGGTTTTGGGAGTGCCATAGAAACGTACTATTTTGTAAAATATGCTGATGACTATTACAAACTCTTTAAACCAACCGATGAATTTTGGTACGGTAAGAGAAAAGCTAAGAAGAAGTCTGCCTCTTAAAAGATGAAATTTTATGCTAGAATATTAAAAAACTACTTCTAAGGAGATCAAGATGAAGATAGAACGAATGTTAACAATCATTGTGATGCTACTAAACAGAAATCGTGTTACAGCAAATGAACTAGCTGAAAAATTTGAAGTCTCTGTTCGGACAATTTACCGGGACATTGAAACAATCAATCTAGCAGGAATTCCGATTATCTCCCACTCTGGAAATAATGGTGGTTTCAGCATTTATGAAAATTATAAACTCAATCATCAAGTCCTAACGCTTAATAACTTGTCCTCCCTTCTGTCTGTCCTAAAAGATATTAACATGACAGTTGAGGATATTGAATTAGAATCATCCATAGAAAAATTGCAAAATATTGTTCCTGAAAATAAGCTAGATGAATTAAAACTACAGTCAGAACAAATCATCATCGACTTACACCCTTATGGTGATTCTCCTAAGCAAAAGGAGCTAGTAAAAACAATCCGACAAGCTATTACACAAACCAGGTTACTGAAAATTGATTATAGAAATTATGATAGTGAGGTGAGTACACGCCAAATTGAACCTATGTCGTTAATCTTTAAAAACTATACGTGGTATTTATTTGCGTATTGTCGATTAAAGGAAGATTTTAGATTATTTAGAGTATCTCGTATTAAGGACTGCAAAATAGAAGGGCAAACATTTGAACGACAAGACACATCCTATCATGAAGTGACTGCACAAGAATTTGAACAATCTCAGATGATAACCATGGTCTTAAAAGTTGCCCCCACTATGAAGTCTCGTGTGGAGGATATCTTTAATCAAGAAGATATCGAAGTGTTAGAAACAGGTGAGTTTCTGATTACAGCCACGTTTCCTGATAGAGACTGGTTATTTTCTCTGATATTTAGTTTTGGAGAACAAATTGAGGTCTTAGAACCAAAAAAACTACGTGAAACTGTAGCGAGTAGATTAAAACTAATGGCTGATAAATATAATTAAATTTGTTTCTCAAAGCTGACAGACTGTTGTCAAAGGCCCATGATAAGATTGTTTTTGTAAGACACTTTTATATTAACTAGGGGGAAAATTAAATGACAAACACTATTAAATTACCAAAACCAACACTTATTTCAGTAAACGATGTGACGTTAGAAGTTTTTGAATCAGGACAAGAAAATAAAGGGAATCCTATTATATTATGCCATGGTTGGCCAGAACATGCATTTTCTTGGAGATATCAAGTAGAGCCATTAGTTAAAGCGGGTTATCATGTGATTGTTCCAAATCAACGTGGGTATGGCAATTCAACGTGTCCAGAAGAAGTGACAAAATATGATATAGAGCATTTAACAGGTGATTTGGTTGCGTTACTAGATCATTATGAGTATGAAAAAGCAATCTTTATGGGACATGATTGGGGAGCAAGCGTGGTTTGGAGTATGAGTTTACTACATCCAGAGCGCGTCGACAAGATGATCAATTTATGTTTACCGTATCAAGTGCGTGGAGAAAAGCCTTGGATTGAGTTTATGGAGGAATTCTTAGGAGAAGACTACTACTTTGTCCACTTTAATAAACAACCAGGTGTGGCAGATAAGATATTAGATGAGAATGCGGTGCAATTCATGCAAAATTTATATCGAAAAAACGTACCAGCTCAAGCTCCTGGTGAGGGAATGGAAATGATTAATCTAGCGAAATCATCAGTCGCATTAGGTGAGGCTGTTATGAGTGATGAGGATCTATCTGTTTATATTTCAGGCTTCCAGAAAAACGGGTTTACACCTAGTATTAATTGGTACAGAAATTTAGATCGTAACTGGCACTTGTTAGGTGAAGTTTCACCAATTGTTGAGCAAAAAACATTAATGGTTTATGGTGAAAAAGATGTCATCCCACCACTGCCAAATATTAAAGATTTTGTACCTAATATTGATGTTAAGAGTCTTGATGCAGGTCACTGGGTTCAAGAAGAAAGACCAGAAGAGCTCAACGAAATGATTTTAAACTGGCTAGGAAAATGAGTAACATCCTCTATTTTAGAAATCAAGAAGAATTTATTGAGTGGTTAGAGATGAATCATCAAACAACGACTGAGATTTGGTTGGGCTTCTTTAAGAAAAAAGCGAAAAAAGAAGGACTTACTTGGTCTGAATCAGTTGATTGTGCCTTAATGTTTGGTTGGATTGACGGAATCCGAAAGACGGTGGATGAGGATAGTTATAAAATTCGCTTTACGCCGCGGAAAGCAAACAGTGTTTGGAGTAAAGTAAATATTCAAAAGGTTGAAAAGCTAATTGAATTGAATCAAATGAAACCGGAAGGATTAACAGTTTTTAATCAAAGAAAAGACCAAACAGGTTATTCAGCCGTGAGTCGAAATGTTGAATTGAGTAAGGAATACGAAGCGTTGATCAGACAAAATTCAAGCGCTTGGGAATTTTTTAATCAATTACCAGCTTCTTATAAGAGAGATTCGATTTGGTGGGTGATGACTGCTAAAAGGGAAGAAACGCAGTTAAGAAGATTGAATCGATTAATTGATGCGTGGGAGAATGGTGAGATGTTAAGACCGTAGAAAGTTGTCTAAGTAAAATTTTTTGTATAACGTAAAAAACGTAGGTAATTATACAGAAAGTTATTGACATCGTTTTCATAAGCTGTTAGTATGAAAATACAGCAAACATACAGTAGGATTCGTTACGGGTAATGCCGGCAATGCCTGAAGAAAGTGTATTTAGTACGCACTTTCTTCAGGCATTTTTTATTGGATGAGAAGAGGAGGCGTATCATGAACAATCAAGAGTTAGCTAAAAAAATATTAAAAGAAGTGGGTGGAGAAACTAATATTTATAGCTTTACCAATTGTGTGACTCGACTAAGGTTTCAGATTAAAGACAAGAAAAAAGTGAACCAGCAAGCTCTAAATGACATTGAAGGAGTTTTAGGAACTCAATTTCAAAACGATCAATTTCAAGTCATTTTAGGAGGTAAGGTCGTTAATGTTAGTAATGAGCTAAATGAATTAGTTCATTTGTCATCCGATGAGAAAGAGGTTTCTCAAGAGAAAAAAAGTGTATTATCTCATGTATTAAATACACTTTCTTCAATATTAACACCAGCATTACCACCAGTTATCGCAGGAGGGTTACTAAAAGGTTTCATTTTTATGTTTTTATCATTGGGATGGGTAGCAGGAGACTCTGATTCTATCATCTTTTTTAATGCTTTATCAGACGCTATGTTTTACTTTTTCCCATTTTTACTAGCAGTTAGTTCAGCTAAAATATTTAAAACCAATGAGTACTTAGCGTTAACTTTAGCAGGATTATTGATGTACCCATTTGCGATTACAGACGGTCAAGAAATTATCTCACTATTCGGGATGATACCTGTCGTTGTCGTTAACTATAGTTCATCTGTTTTACCAATTATCTTTTCTGTATGGTTACTAAAATATGTTAAAAATTTCTTTGATAAAGTCATATCAGAAATGGTTAATATGATTTTTTCACCGCTCTTATCTTTATTAGTGGTAGGTCCAATTGCAATGGCTCTTTTAGCTCCATTAGGATTTTATATTGGTGAATATCTAGCAATGGGTGTTAAGTGGTTAATTGATTTCTCACCTTGGCTTGCCGGTTTTATTGTAGGAGGAACAAGGCCAATTCTTGTATTAGGTGGTATGCACCATGCGATGAACCCAATCATGCAACAGGAAATATCAAGTTTTAACTCTTCTCAAATGATAGCGATGGTTTTAATGAGTACGTTTGCCCAAGCAACAGCAGCCTTGGTTGTCTATGTAAAATCAAAAGATATGAAAGAAAAACAAGTGGCATTATCAGCTGTTATTCCAGGCTTTTTGGGAATTACTGAGCCAGCTATTTATGGTGTCTTAGCAAGATATAAAGGAGCTATGATTGCCGCGTGTGCTGGTGGTGGTATTGGCGCAGCTGTAAGCACTATGCTAGGAGGAAAGGGTTATGCCTTTGTTATGCCTGGTATTATATCAATTCCAGCATTTATGGGTGAAGGATTTACAGGGATTTTAATTGGAATAGTGACAACCATTTCTGTAACAGCTATCTTAACGTTTGTTTTAATGAATCGCTTTAATGAAAAAGCAGAAAGTGAATCTGTCAAAAAAGATGAGTTAAATCAAGTTGATTTGAATATCGCATCACCAGCGATAGGAGAAATTGTTCCTTTGAATCAGATTTCAGATGTTACTTTTTCTAAACAAGTACTAGGTAAAACAGTGGGTATCTCAGCACAAGAAGAAACGCTTTATGCACCATTAGATGCAGTAGTAAAAGCTGTTTTTCCAACGAATCATGCGATTGGTCTGGAATTAGAAGGTGGAATCGAGTTGTTGATTCATGTAGGTATTGATACGGTTGGATTAGAAGGAAAAGGCTTTGAAGTGAAAGTAAAACAAGGCGATAGTATCACAAAAGGAACGCCTATACTATCTTTTAGTAAAGAAATAATAAAATCAGAAGGATTGAGTGATACGATTATTTTGGTAATTACCAACACAGAAAATTTTAGTTCTGTGGAGGCTATTGTTGAAGAAGGTTCAGTAGATTTGGAAAAAGATTTATTTAAAATAAAAAAATAAAAACGAGGAGACAATAATATGAAATTAATTATAACAAAAGATGTTCAAGAGATGAATGAAGTGGGCGCACAACAGTTACTAGGAGCGATGCATACGCAATATCGAACCAATATTGCTATTACAGCAGGATCAACGCCAAAAGGTGTTTACGAGATTATGACACCATTGGTAAAAAATAAAACATACTTTGATAATGTTCACTACTATAATTTTGACGAAATACCTTTTAAAGGGGAAGAGGGTTACGGGGTAACTATGACTAATCTGAATAAATTGTATTTCGATCCAGCAGCCATTAACAAAGAAAAAATACATGTGCTAGATGACACTAATTATGATGGTTATGATGACATAATTGCAAATGATGGAGGATTAGATTTTGTATTATTAGGTGTGGGTGCTGATGGACATTATTGTGGTAACTTACCAAATACCACAAAATTTGGTGATTTAACAAGTCGAGTAACTGAAGATGCCAGACCAGATATGGTTGATATCCTGTTAAGTGAAGTCGGTGGAGTGGAAGAAAAACGTCCTGATTTTTATGTTACAATGGGTCCAAAGAGTATTATGCAAATCAAAAAACTAGTGATGATCGCAAATGGAAAAAGCAAAGCAGAGGTTGTTAAAAAATTAGTAGAAGGTATCGTAACGGAAGAGTTTCCTGTTACGCTGTTGACAACACATCCTGATTTTACTCTAATTGTGGATGAGGAGGCAGCTTCACTGCTGTAATCTTTTACGGGAGGAAGTTATATGCATGTAAAGCAACGACTAAACAATAATGTGGTGCTTGTGGAGAATAGCTCTGACAAATCTGTCATGATTGTTATGGGAAAAGGTGTGGGTTATAAAGCGTATCCTGGTGACACGGTAAGTAGTGATTTAGTGGATAAAACTTTTATTTTAAAGGACAATGTTGACAATGAGCTTGCTAAAATTTCAGCACTTATTCAGGAAATTCCTATGGTGTTTATCGAAATTAGTAATGATGTCATTAAGATTGCTGAGAGTGAATTTGAGACAGAATTTGGTTTATCTATGCTGATTTCTTTAGCAGATCATATTTATTCAGCTATTGATCGAAAAAACAAAAATATTCAAATGGTGACACCTCTACATTGGGATATTAAGCAATTATATCCTACTGAAGTTAGGTTAGGAGAAAAGGCTGTACAGCTAATCAATCAAAAACTAGAGATAGATTTAGATGAAACAGAAGCAACAGCCATCGCGATGCATTTTATTAGTAATGTAAAAAATTATGAATCGATGCAACAAGCGATGAACTTTACAAAAGTTATTTCGGATATACTCTCGATTATCCAATATCATTTTCAAATAAAGATAGATCAAAGTTCACTGAGCTTCTCACGTCTAGTGACACATCTTCAATATTTTCTCATTAGACAAGTTAAGGAAATAGGTATGGAAGCCATGACAGACGATATGATGAAATTAGTTCTTCAACAATATCCAGAGTCCTTTCAATGCTCCGATAAAATTCTTAACTATTTAAGTGAGAATCAAAAAGTAAAACCTTCTCTAGAAGAAGAAATCTATTTGACCATACATATTGAACGTGTACGTCAAAGTGAATTATAAATAAATATTGAGTTGTTAGAAAAAACTATCTAAGAAATGTATATTATATTGTTAACAGTTAATTTATAGGAGATTCCTAAATTGTTGGAATCTCCTATTTTTCTATTTTAAAGCCTATCAGTGATAGTTTTAGCTGTTTCTTTAGGATGACTTAAAGGAAAATGATGTCCAAAGGGGAAAGTATGCTTGATATTAAAGTTATTAGGTTGTTCGTATGCTTTATCTTTTGCTCCCCAGATACTTGTAATTGAGTTACTATCTAATTGCTTAAAGTTCATTTGAGATAAGGCTTTATTCATGAGTAAATTGGTATTTAAAATTCTTGGAGAACTAAAGCTTTGTTTTAATTTCTTAAAGTAATTATCAGATATTTCTTCTTGAGAAAATAATCCTTGTTTAATAAAATACTGCTTTAGTTGTTCAGAACTAACTGATTTTAACAAAAGTTTACTCAGCCAAATTGGTTGGGTATTTTTTTTATTTATAACAGGTGGCTGGAGCAAAATAAGTTGTTGATCATCTGATAAAATATGTTGTTCCATACTTTCTATTAAAAGGGCTGCTCCAAAAGAATGTCCAACGTAAGTCACTTGGTTTTTAGACTCGTGTTGAATCATTCGAACCACCTCTAAAAAGGGAGCGAGAACATTATTGCTTTTCTGAAAAGGTGAACGTCCAAATCCAGGTAAATCAACTATCCAAACAGGTCGATTTGTTTGATTGTTTAACTCAAGTCCTAAAGGAAATAAATCACTTCCTTCGCTGAATAGACCATGAATTAACACAAGTGTTTTTCCTTCTCCTTTCAGTTGATAAAGAGTTGTTTGATTAAGTGTTGTCCTGATAAAAGGTTCGATATCCTCTTTTCCAAAAGTCAACGTGTGATCAATATCAGCAACAACAAGTGGTAATGAATCAGTAACAGATAAATCATCGATTAAAAATTCAGGATAATCATGTTTAAGCGATTGATTATCAAATTGTTTATCTGTCATAAAATTCAAACCGGATTTAGGAATTCCAGTTATTTGACTACCTCCAAACGTCATGAATGTTTTTAGAAGAGGCATTGGTACTGTAATTTTTGGCGTCTTCATGTTCATTGATTGAGAGACTAGTGACATTAATACTGGTAAATTTAAATCTTTATTTTTATCTTGAACTAAAGTATAAGTGGCATTTTGTTTAGGCTGATCTAGCAAATTTTGAATAACAAAATTAGAAAAAACATCTTTATGTATAACTGGTAATCGATAATTCTTACCACCAGGAATTACGGGTAAAAGTCCCTGTCTGATAATATCCATAAATAAACCAAATCCAGCGAGTTGTTCTGTTTGACCTGTTTGTTTTGTGCCGATAACGGTAGGTGGATTAATAACAGTTAGTGGAAAGCCTTCTTGTAAAGCAACCTGACGCATCAAAATATCTGCTTGAAATTTCATCTGTTCATAAAAAGAATCACTGGCTAATAAGGGATGGATTTCATCAAAAACATCATAGTCTGACCAATCTTTTGGGTCATCATTAAAAGGGCTCATGTACCCAACAATATGAATTAGTTGCTTTAATCCATTAGTTTTATGGATTTCTGTAGCCAATTCAGCAACGTGTTTTGCTCCATTTAGGAAAGCTGTTTTAGCCTCTTCTTTTGACAAAGAGATGTCCATTGGTCCTCCGCAGTGAATCATCGAATCACAGGATAAAGCTATTTTTTTATCTGTCTCATTTAAACCTAAATTAGGTAAAGTTAAATCTCCCGTAATTAATTGAATCCTTGAATCATTCAGCCTTTTTAAATGAAGAGCTCTGTCTTTATTTCTAACGAGTAGCGTTAACTTGATATTTTTACTAGTCAGTTGAGTCACAATTTCACTTCCAATAAATCCCGTAGCGCCGATAATTAAAACGTTCATAAGTTATTCTCCTTTTGTAGTACTGAATAGTACTAATTTAGTTTAAAAAAATTACTCTTATTTGAGTAATTTAAATAGTTGTTTAGCTGTTGTTGTGATAATACGGTTATCTTTTTTCATTTCTGCGAGAAACAAAGCCCCTTCTAAATTGGTAATAAATAGCTGAGCGATCTCTGTCTGATTGATATTGGGGTTAAATTCTTTTTTTTCGATTCCTTCCTGAATAAGGCGCTCGCAAACAAAGGTTAAACTAGAAAAAAATTGGGCAATTTTTTCTTTGATAATCGTTGCATCGTTCGGTGCTTGAATGGCTAAAGTGATAAAAGGACATCCTCCTTGGTAGTCACGTTTTTCTACGCCACTAGAAAGACTATCTAAAAAAAGTAAGGTTCTTTCTTCCACAGATAGAGAAATCTGAGAAAGTGCCACTTCAAGGTTCTTTTGATACGTATCAATCCAAAAATCGATCACAGCAACTAAGAGTTCATCCTTGTTAGAAAAATGATAGTAAACATTTGATTTTGAGACATTGCTGACACGGACAATTTCATCCATACTGGTATAAACAAAGCCTTTTTCAAAAAATAGTTTAGCAGCCGTTTCAACAACATGCTCTTTATTAAGTTTTTTATGAGTTGTCATATTAGAACTATATAGTACTAAAAAATAAAAAGCAATTATTTTATCTTTATTAAATATTTCTAGCTTATGTATCAATGTTTCTCAGATATAAATAATTTATTAAAGAGAGTCAAAAGTAGCTAATAAATCTATAAATAAGGTACAATATACATAGAAAAATTATACGAAGGAGAAAACAATGAAAAAAAGAATGGTGAAAATCGTGTCTATAGGTGTCTTAAGTTTATTGTTAGTCTCATGTGGTAAAAATAAAAGTTTTGATCAGTCCATGCAAAAAACAAAAGAAGCTATTATTGAGGAGAAATTTGAGCAAGCAGAAGCATTCGTGGAGATGGCCTTAGAGAGTAAACCAAAAGACCCAACTGCTAAAAATTATCAAAGCCAAATTAAATTTTACAATGAAGCCATGGTTTTCAAAAAGAAAAAGGAAATCAACAATACAATGGTTAAACTAGATAACGTGATTGAAATCAAAGATGGTTCAGAAAAAATGGTGGAGTACGCTAAAAAAGAAAAAGCAGAAGTGTCTTCTCAAAAAGAAGACCCAAAAAAAGAGGAAGTCAAAGAAACAAAAGATAAAGCATTATGGAATGACACTAAGAGAAATAGTTTGCGTGATTTCATGGCTAACTTTAGTGTGACCATGGATCAAAGTTATAAAGAATATAGCCAAACAAATGATGTTGATTTATATGGTGTTGGTTTACCAAGTGCTGTTCTTAGTGGTAATTGGACCATGGCGATTAATAATCAGCCGGTTTCGATTGTGTGGTCTGAAACTGGAGAGGGAACAGCAACTCATCAATTAGTAGCCGTTTATTCAGATGCAGACACACAACCTTACTTAAAAAAACATGTTTATTTCTTTATGATAGAAAATGAGATACCTAAAGTTTATGTGACCCAACAAAATCAAGGAAACGAAGAAAACTATCTTCATTTTAATCTTACTGAAAATGCGGAATTAAAAAATGGGTTTAGCAGTATTGTTAATGGAAAATAGTTTATAATTTTAAGCAAACTTTTACTTGTTTTACCTTCCAAATAACGTATAGTAGAGAAAGAAGAAATGACTAACAAGAGATAAAGGAAGTGAGTAACATGCGTTTAAATAAATTTATCAGTGAAGCAGGTAAGGCCTCAAGACGAGGTGCGGACAAATTGATTGAAGAAGGCCGTGTAAAAGTTAATGGAAAAAAGGCTAAGATTGGTAGCCAAGTAAATCCCGGAGACGAAGTTTATGTGGATGGTAATCAGCTTTACGTTGCCCGAGATAATGTGTACATCGCTTTAAATAAGCCAGTTGGTATCACAAGTACGACTGAAAAAGGGGTTAAGGGGAATATTGTTGATTTGGTGAACCATTCAACACGAGTGTTCCACATCGGGCGGTTAGATAAGGATTCAGAAGGTCTGATTTTACTAACAAATGATGGGGATATTGTGAATGAAATTTTGCGTTCAGAAAATGAACATGAGAAAGAATATGTGGTTTCTGTAGATAGACCCATTAATGCAGAGTTTATTAAAGGTATGTCAGAAGGTGTTCATATTTTAGGGACAAAAACATTACCTTGTAAAGTGGAACAATTATCAAAATATGATTTCAATATCACCTTAACTCAAGGTTTAAATCGTCAAATTAGACGGATGTGTGAGGAGCTTGGTTATCAAGTTTGTCGCTTGCAAAGATTACGTATTATGAGTATTGAACTAGGAACGTTACCTGTTGGACAATGGCGCTACTTATCTAAGAAGGAAAAAGCTCGCCTGTTCAGAGAATTAGATTACGAAGAAAAAGAATGGTAGAAATATAAGAATAACCTCTTAAAAGTTGGATGAAAATCTGATTTTTAAGAGGTTTTTTTTTGGATAAATTATAAAATAGAAAGAAAGCATGTCACATTTTTTTCCTTTGAAACGTTATATATTATGAAGAGGCAATTAAGATGAAAGGAGAGAAAAAAGGCGATGAAAAAAATAAAGTCTAACCGTCATTTTTTTGAATATTTGTATGAAACCTATGAACAACGAATTTTTTATCAAGCGTACTCAGTATTAAATCAAAAGGAACAGGCAGAAGATATTACTCAAGATGTTTTTGAGCAGTTATATCAAGAAAAAGAGAAACTACAACGTTTAGATGAAGAACACTTGAAAAAGTTAATAATAACCATTACAAAAAATAAAGCCATTGATTTGTATCGGAAGAACACGTCACAGATTAAATACATAGAAGATTATAAAGAAAATAATCGTGGACAAATACCAGATAATAATGTTGTTGATCGTTTGGAAGAACTTGTTTCAGAAGCTGAATTTCAAGAGATTACAAGAGAACTTAAAGAGCCATATTTACAAGTTTTTATGTATCGAATTTTTTATGGTTTATCAACAAAAGAAGTGGCACAGATTATGTCTCAAAAAGATGCGACGATTCGTAAACAATTTGAGCGAGGGAAAAAAATTGTGAAAAATATATTAGGAGGTAGTGACTATGAAAAAGTTCAATGATGAAGCAGATAAAGAGATGAAAGTCGCAGAGAAACTTGTTCAAGAAGAATTTGATAAAGACAATCCAAAAATTGAATTTTCAAAAGATTATGAAGCAAGAAAAAAACAATTTTTAGCTGGAATATCAGAAGAACCAACTAAGAAGAAAATGACTAAGAAAAAATTATGGCTAGTTGCTGCAGCACTCCTGTTTTTAGTACCAGCGACAGTTTACACAGCAAATGAAGTCTACCAATTCTTAACAAAGAAGACGAATTACGAGTTAGATGTTTCTCTTAATCAAGAAAAAAATTATACCCATGACAAATCTTATAAGCTTAAGTTAGATTATCTACCAGAAAACATGGAAAAATATGAACATGGGGATAAATACAGCTACAAAGATCATTTAAATGAAGGTGGACTCAGTTTTGAATTGCTTCAAATAACGAATCAAGCAGAGTTTAAGGAGCTTTATACAAAGGATTACCAAGAAACAAAAATAGGAGAACATCAAGTTGTTATCATTGAACGTGAGAAATTAAATAAAGATGCTGCGTTTGATTTTGATACAATAGTTTATCTGCTTTTTGAAAAAGAAGGCTATATTTTAAAAACTTATGTGGGAAATGATGTGAATGAGGCGGAGTGGAAAAAAGTTTTAGAAAATATCGCTTTAGAAGAAACGACTAAAAAAGAGGCAACACCCTTCCAAGAAGCTCCTAAAAAAGATCAAAAAGAAGAAGTAATAAAGAAAATAGATTTAGGATTCTTACCGGAAAATAGCAAACAGATTCATTCTGTGGGTGAGAAAGTAAAAATAAATACAAATGGACTCTTTAATTTTACAATCAACAAAGTCGAGGTTTTAGATGATTTAAGTCAGTTAGAGGAAAATAACTTTCGTTTAAACCATGAAGAGTTACTAGAGAAAGGTATCCTGAATATTGATAATAAACTCCCTACAATCAGTCAAAAAATCATCAAAGAAGGAAACGGTCGCACGACTGTAGATGAGGAGATAGGGCAGAAAGAAAATCAAGTCAAGTTTGTTTATATAACAGCTACTTTAGAAAATCTAGCCGATTCAACTATCGAAAATTTATTCTTACAAAATGAACCTTATCTCCTTAATAAAGGTAGTAAGGGATGGGTGATGGATGAGGAACAAGTTGATTTTACTTCTTACTCAGGTGAAGTGGATTATTTGGATAGTCACGGAGTAGAGAATCTTTTTTATAACATACCAATAATTGATGGTAAAGAAAAAAGAGAAATTCATTTTGGTTATTTTATGGATGAAGATCAGTTGGACAAAATGTTTTTACCACTTTTTGAATATCGTGGAATTGATAATTTAGGAGCGAAAGATATTACTTGGATAGATATCAGACAGTGAGAAGGATAAATGAAAAAATAGAACTCGATGGGTGAGTTCTATTTTTTGTTGTTTGTACAATAATAAAAATTTTTTATATCTTTTACAAAATAGTGTTACAATAATAAAAAAAGTGAGAGGTGAGATAGATGATTGAGTTATTTATTATGATGATGGAACGGGTTGGATTAATCATATTACTAGCCTACTTATTAGTGAATTTAGATGATTTTAAAACGTTATTGTTTAAGAGAGAGATGTATCAATCTAAAATTAAGTTGATCGTCTTTTTTTGTGTTTTTGCCATCATCTCAAATTTAACAGGTATTGAAATATCAGGAGATAAAATTATGCAGAGCAACGTCTTAACCCATATTTCAAATGAAGCAGCAATTGCCAACACAAGAACATTAGCTATCAGTGTCTCTGGATTAGTTGGAGGACCGGTTGTTGGTGTGATGGTTGGATTTGTTGCAGGTATTCACCGAGCCTTTCAGGGGACAGGCATAACAGGTTTATTTTACATTCCATCTTCTATTTTAATTGGTATATTGTCAGGGCTTTTTGGACAGCTTTTAACCAAGAAAAACTTGTTTCCAAATCCTTTTCATTCGGGATTAGTTAGTGCATTAATGGAAATGATTCAAATGCTATTTGTCTTATTTTTCACAGGGTCATTGGCAGAAGGATTCGCTTTAGTTAAATTGATTTCCATACCAATGGTGTTATTAAATAGTGTCGGGACTTTTATTTTTATGTCTATTTTAAATAGTACTTTAAATCAAGTCGAAGAAGCAAAAGCGATTCAAACCCATGATGTTTTAGAATTAGCTGCGAAAACCTTACCTTATTTTAGGAAAGGTTTAGAGCCTGGTACTAGTCAAGATGTGGCTAAAATTATTCAGCATTATACGAAAGTCAGTGCGATTAGTATTACGGATAATTCCAAAATTTTAGCTCATGTGGGTGCAGGAAGTGATCATCATATTCCTGAAAAAGATGTGATCACAGAGCTATCAAAAGAGGTTCTTCAGACGGGGAAAATAGCGATAGCCTACAATAAAACAAGTGTGGGTTGTACAGAAAAAACCTGTCCCTTATCAGCTGCTATAGTGATTCCTTTAATGAATAAAGAAAATATTGCAGGAACTTTGAAGTTATATTTTACGGATTCAAGAGATTTAACTGAATTGATGAAATCCTTAGCAGAAGGATTAGGCACAATTTTTTCTTCTCAAATCGAATTAGGGGAAGCAGAAATTCAAACCCAATTATTAAAAGAAGCAGAAATAAAATCCCTTCAATCTCAAGTTAATCCGCATTTTTTCTTCAATTCAATCAATACTATTTCAGCCTTGATGAGAAAAGACAGTGAAAAAGCACGAGAGTTATTGTTACAATTGAGCCAATATTTTAGAAGTAATCTAAAAGGTGCAGCTGAAACCTTGGTTCCATTAGAACAAGAGTTAGCTCAAGTGGATGCTTATTTAATTTTAGAGCAGACACGGTTTCCAGATAAATACGAGGTGACGTTTGATATTCAGCCAGAAACATTAAATGTTAGCATACCGCCATTTGCCTTACAAATATTAATAGAGAATGCTATTAAGCATGCGTTTGATAAGAGAAAACAGAACAATCAAATCCAAGTTTCAATTTATACGGATGCTGAGAAACTAAAAATTGATGTAAGGGATAACGGTACAGGAATTACGGATGAAAGAATCTTGCAAATTGGTCAAGGTGTATTGCATTCGGAAGTAGGTTCAGGGACAGCGCTGTACAATTTAGTTCGGCGAATTGATAGTTTATTTGGTGAAAAAGGAAAATTTGATGTGTATTCACGACCAGAAGGCGGTAGTCAATTTTTAATTAGCATACCCATTATTAGAGAGGAGTTTTAAACATGCATGTATTAATTGTGGATGATGAACCATTAGCAAGAGAGGAACTGTCCTATCTTGTAGAGCAACATAAACAAGTAAAAACAATTGCTACAGCAGAGTCAGTAGATGAAGCAATGTCACAAATAATGGATGAGAAACCAGATGTTATCTTCTTAGATATTCAGTTAATGGGGGAAACAGGTTTTGACTTGGCAGAAAAATTAGTCAAGTTAAAAAAATCTCCTTATCTCATATTTGCCACGGCGTTTAATCATTATGGTGTAGAAGCCTTTTCCGTGAATGCTAGAGATTATATTTTGAAACCTTTTGAAGAGAAAAAAATCCTTTTGGCACTAGATAAAGCTGTGGGAGAATTAGATTCTAAAGAGCCAGAGAGCAGTGTCCAACAGACCGTTGATGCTATACCAGTTTATGTAGAAGACCGAATTTTTCTGATTGACCCAGCAGAAATTTACGCCGTTTCTGTAGAGGGAAGAATTTTAACAATTGTGACTAAGGATAAACAATATGAAATGACAGGGACCTTGAATCATCTCAGCGGTAAATTACCTAGTCAATTATTCTTTAAAACACATCGGAGTTTCATGATAAATTTAACCAAAATAAAAGAAATCCAACCTTGGTTTAACCACACACTACAAGTCACTTTATTAAATGATTTAAAGGTACCAATTAGCCGTTCTTACATGAAAAATTTTAAAGAAAAAATAGGACTTGATTAGTAGATGTTTGTGATGTTTTCAGAATTGTAAGTGGTGTCATGATTTTTGCAAGTCATGAATAAAAGGTAAAAAAAGATCATTCTCATTGTATACTAAGCCCATAAAACAATGTAGGAGTGAGAATGATGGATAAGAAAAAAATGTATGGTTTTTTAGAACAAGCTTTTGTTTACGCTTTAATATTACTAATCTCAAACGGAATTGCGAGTATTTCGCCTATACCATTACCACCTTCATTGATTGGTTTGGTCTTACTTTTTACAGCGTTGTGTTTAAAGATTGTTAAATTAGAACAAGTCGAAGGTTTGGGAAATAGCTTTTCAAAAATTATTTCATTTCTTTTTGTTCCATCAGGTATTTCTTTAATCAATTCATTAGATATTATGGCAAAATATGGATTTCAAATTATGACACTAATCATCGTCGGCATCTTGGTTTTATTTGTAACAATTGCTTTCTCAAGTTCTTTATTACTAAAAATGAGAGAATCATTTTCAAGTAGTAAAGTAGTTAAGACCAATCAAACACTAAATCAAGCAAAAGAGGTGCGTTAAAATGACCCCATATATTGGAATTATGATTACACTAGTTGCTTTTGGTATTGGTTCTTGGTTGTTTAAATGGAGCAAAGGATTCTTTTTATTCACACCGTTATTTGTTGGAATGGTTCTAGGGATTGTTATTTTAAAAGTGACAGGTATTAGCTATGAAGAGTATAATACGGGTGGAAAAATGATTAGTTTCTTTCTAGATCCAGCAACTGTTGCTTTTGCAATCCCTCTTTATAAAAAAAGAGATGTATTAAAAAAATATGCTTTGGAAATTATTATGTCATTAACAATTGGTACGTCTGTCGCTCTTTTTGTAACGATTGTAGTCGGTAAATTAATGGGTGTCTATCAAGAAATTATTTTAGCTATTTTACCCCAAGCAGCAACAACAGCGATTGCGGTTCCTATTTCAAAATCAATTGGTGGTCTGCAAAGTATCACTGCTTTTGCTGTTATTTTTACAGCAGTCTTAATTTACGCATTAGGAAAAAATCTAATTAAACTCTTCAATATAAAAAATCCGATTTCAAGAGGCTTAGCTTTAGGGGCATCAGGGCATGCATTGGGTGTTTCAGTTGGTCTTGAATTAGGTGAAACAGAAGCTGCAATGGCAAGCTTATCTGTCGTTGTTGTTGGCTTAGTAACTGTTGTTCTTGTCCCAGTCTTCGCTGCGATGATGAGCATGTAAATAAATTTATTATTTGACACACGTAAAAATTCATGGTAAATTACTTTTCAATATCACACATAAATAAAAAAGCAGATAGAGAAAGAGTAACTTATTCGCGTCTTTTAGAGAGTCTTCGGTTGGTGAAAGAAGATAGACAACAGTAGGTGAACACATCTCTTAGCTAATTTCCTGAAATGATGAAGAGTAGGGGAGTTCGGATTCACCCGTTACCGTGACGCAGTTGTTAGACTGTTTGAGGATCTATTGATTTAGATTAAAGTAAGGTGGAACCACGAAACTTAAAGTTATCGTCCTTTTGGCATATGCCAGAGGGGCTTTTTTTGTTCGCCCAGCATGGGCGAACTCTAACGGGTGAAAGTCCCTAACACGACCTAATAGTGGTAAGTGTATAGCCGAAAGCAAGGGTGTCCATGGTGACGTGGAATCTGAAGGAAGCTCTAGGTAAAACTCTGGTCTGACGAATAGAAATCACATAGGAGGCTACATACGAGGATAAAACTGCAAAAGAAGTTAAAGTCCGATAACTATTGAAATAATCGTATGGAGTATATGTGGCAGATAGATGGAGTGAAAGAGTTCGCACCTTAACTGGGGAGGTCTCATCATCTTATCCCAAAATCTTATGGCAACATAAGGCTGAGATATGAGAAGTCAGCAGAAGCCGTAGTAGTGAAGACGGTTAGTGAAAGTTAACTAGAGCGAAGGGCTGAACAATTTTAATGTTATCAAAAATTAATCACTGGAAGAGGAAATAGACTACTGACGAAAAGTTTTAAAGTAGATACCGACTTTACAGAATTGAAAGGAAATAACAACTATGTACACAGAAACAGTTTTAGAACAAATCGTGGATAGAAAGAATCTGAATCAAGCATTTAAGCAAGTCAGACGAAATAAAGGTGCCGAAGGTGTGGATGGTATGACTATTGAAGAAACGGCGAGTTATATAACGTCTAATAGAAAAGAAATAGTCACCCAAATCAGAAACAGAAAGTATAAACCATCCCCCGTTTTAAGAGTAGAAATACCGAAGCCAACTGGTGGTGTCCGACTTTTAGGTATACCAACAGTAAAAGATCGTGTGATACAGCAAGCTATATCTCAAGTGATTTCCCCCAAGTTTGATAAGGAGTTCAGTCCATATAGCTATGGATTTAGGCCTAACAAACAAGCTGAAATGGCCATCCAACAATCGTTGGATTACTTTAACGAAGGCTATGAATGGGTTGTAGATATTGATTTGGAGAGATTCTTTGATACTGTGAATCATGATAGATTAATGAATTTAATCTCACGAGTGATAAAAGATGGTGATGTCATTTCTCTGATTAGAAAATTTTTAGTTAGTGGTGTACAAGTCAACGGACAAGTTAAGCCAACGGATATAGGTACACCACAGGGCGGTAATTTATCTCCTCTACTAAGTAATATTATGTTAAATGAATTGGATAAAGAACTTGAAGCAAGACAGCTTCATTTTGTCAGATATGCAGATGACTGTTTAATTATGGTGAAAAGTGAAATGTCAGCGAGAAGAGTCATGCGCTCAGTAACAAAATTTATCGAAGAGAAATTAGGACTAATTGTGAACGTCACAAAATCCAAAATAATTAAAGCTGGAGACTCAGAGTTGAAGTATTTAGGTTTTTCTTTTTATAAAGGAAAGGATGGCTATCAAGCTAGACCACATCAAGCATCAGTTGAAAGCTTTAAGTTTAAATTAAAAAGGCTGACACGTAAAAATTGGAGTGTCAGTATCGAGGATAAAATTAAACGATTGAATCAAGTGATATTAGGTTGGATTAACTATTTTAAGATTGGAAAAATGAAGAAAAATCTATCGAAGATAGAATCTCATCTACGTTTCCGAGTGAGAATGTGTTTATGGAAACAATGGAAAACCGCTCAAAATAGAAGAAAGAATTTAATAAAACTAGGTATGGATAAATATACTGCTTATAAATACAGTCATACAAGTAAAGGCGTAGTGAGGATAGCTTATTCATGGGTCATGACTACCACGATGACAAATAAGAGAGTAGCCGAATTAGGACTAATCTCTTGTGTAGAACATTATAGTAAAGTACATAGTTAATTTAAAATTGAACCGCCGTATACGGATCCGTACGTACGGTGGTGTGAGAGGACGAATAATCAAACATGGTTATTCTCCTACTCGATGTACCAAAAATTAGGAGGAATGTAGAAATGGAACTTATCGTTAAAATTTTACCGGCACTACTAGAAGGAACCAAGACGACAATTTTTGTCTTTATTATGACAGTTTTATTATCATTACCCTTAGGCGGGTTACTAGGCTTAATTTATACCCGAACACAAATAAAAGTGATGAGATGGGTAGTTGGTTTTTATATATGGGTAATCAGAGGAACACCTTTACTACTACAACTTTTAATCGTTTTCTTTGGTTTTCCATTAATTGGTGTCACCCTTCAAAGTAGAATGTTGGCAGTCTTAGTTGCCTTTGTTTTAAATTATACCGCTTATTTTACTGAGATATTTAGAGGAGGTATTGAAGCTGTTCCGCAAGGGCAATATGAAGCGGCTCAAGTATTAGGGTTAAGCAAGTGGCAAGCAGAACAAAAGGTTATTATTCCTCAAGTGATGAAAATTATTTTTCCTTCATTGGGAAATGAAGTGGTTACCTTAGTGAAGGATACCTCGCTTATTTATGCGCTGGGGCTAAGCGAAGTCATGAAGGCTGGTCGAATTGCGATGCAGCGTGAAGCCAGTATTGTTCCCATGATTGTAGTGGGTGTGATTTATTTGATTCTAACAGGAACAGTGATTCTTAGCATGAAGTGGTTAGAGAAAAGAAAAATATTTCAAGTAGAGTAGGAGTGAGATAAATGATTGAGATAATCAATTTTAGTAAGCAATTTGAGAATAAAGATATTTTTAAGGATTTATCCTTAGAGATAGAGGAAGGAACTATTTTGGCTTTAGTTGGTCCGTCGGGTGTAGGCAAGACGACTCTTTTGCGAAGTTTAGCGGGTCTTGAAAGCCTCGATTCTGGTGAGTTGAAAATAAGTAATCAAAATCTAGCACTAGATAAAAATACAGGAGAAATCGGCATGGTATTTCAAGATTTCCAATTGTTTCCAAATTTATCAGTGTTGGATAATCTGATGTTAGCACCTATGTTGGTAAAAAAAGAAACAAAAGAAATTGTAGAAAAAGAGGCTCTTACTTGGTTAACACGGTTTAACTTAGTCGAAGCCAAACATAAATACCCATCTAAATTATCGGGAGGTCAGAAACAGCGAATTGCGATTATTCGGGCTTTATTAATGAAACCTAAAATACTATGTTATGACGAACCAACTAGTGCGCTAGATCCTTTATTAGTGGACAGTATTGCTGACATGATTTTAGAGATGAAACAAGAGAACATTACACAGATTGTAGTGACTCATGATCTCATATTTGCTAAAAAAATAGCTGATCAAGTATTAGAAATAGGAGGGTATAACAATGAGAAGAATGATTAAATTAGCAGGAATAAGTCTAATCACCTTGAGTGTTTTAGTCGGATGTGGTCAATCATCAAAAGAAAAGAATAGCCAGTGGGATAAAATCCAAAAAAATAAAGAATTAGTTATAGGAATTGATGATACTTTTGTTCCTATGGGATTTAGAGATGAAAAAGAGCAACTAGTGGGATTTGATATTGACTTGGCAAAAGAAGTCACTAAAGAAATGGGACTAAAGGCTAAGTTTCAACCAATTGATTGGACCCTAAAAGAAACGGAACTAGAAAATGGAACGATTGATGTGATTTGGAATGGTTATACGGTGACAGATGCTAGAAAGAATAAAGTTGATTTTACTAAGGATTATTTAGTCAATGAGCAAGTTTTGGTCACACGTAAGGAAAGTAAAATTAGTAAATTTTCCGATATGAAGGATAAAACACTAGGAGCTCAAGAAGGTTCTAGTGGGTATGAAGCATTTGAAAATAAACCTGACATCCTAAAAGATATCGTGAAGGATCAAGATGCGATTGTTTTTCCAACTTTTACAGAAGCATTTATGGATTTAGAGGCGAAGCGAATCGATGGCTTGTTAATTGATAAAGTGTTTGCTGAGTATTATTTATCAAAACAAAATAATAGCCAAGAATTCCAACTGGTTAAAGGAAAATATGATAATGAGAATTTTGCGATTGGTGTGAAAAAAGGAGAAGTGACTTTACGAGATGAATTAAATAAAGGTTTAGATAAAGCTTATGCAGATGGATTGTCCCAAAAAGTGAGTCAAAAATGGTTTGGAGAGAACCGAGTGATAAAATAAAATGTTGAGGAGAGTAAAAAGTGCCTTCTCCTCAACATTCTATAGTTGTTTTTTTATATTTAAGTGGCGATATTCCTTCAAATTTTTTAAAACTTCTAATAAAGTAACTGGTATCTAAAAAACCAAGGGAATCACTAATTTCAGTTATATTTTTATCAGTGTGTTGTAATAAATCTTTAGCCCATTCGATTTTAAGACGTGGATAAAATTTATTAAAAGGCTCACCAAATTCTTTTTTTAGTAAACGACTTAAATAACTAAGACTAATGTGATTGATTTCTGACAACTGATTTAAGGTATACATGATCTGCTTGTTTTCAAAGAGTAAATCAATAATTGGCTGTAGTTTATGCTCTTTTGTTTGATAGGAATGAATTAAATTTTCTTTAACAACTAAGTGATTGTCTTTAGAAACAACAGAATAATCACTCTTAGTTATTTCCGTTAATAAGTAATGGGAAAGGATAGATAGCATATTTGCTGATTTTGTTAATTCAATTAAATCTAAATTGGGAATTTTTTCATAGTCAGTTAGATAGTCTTCTAAATACTGATTAACTTCATTAAGAGTTAGAAGTTGCTCTAAATCACTATTAGAAGTGTCTAGCTTTACTTGCCCAGCCATAATAGCACCTAAATACTGTTCGTTCATAATAATGGGAATGGCCGTATCCACCAAATTAAAGTGGCAACGATAAATAAAAGGTTCGCCTTGTCTGACAGCTTCAATAGCTCCTCTAGCATCACATTTTTCGCAATATTTTGCTAAGTCAGGGTTAGAACGCAGCTTTGAACAAAAGGGTTGAATGTTACTGTGTTTGCCAACGGGTTGTCCTTTATAGTCAACTAAAATAATCGCTAACTTGGTAACATCAGCAATCGAGTCTTGTAATTTTTCCCATTCTTTCATATTAATGAGTTCATCTATTTTTAACATTCCTATCATCCTTTCCTTAAAAAGCAAATAAAGACTATTTTACAAATGAGTACTACCTTAATGTGAAATATATCACGTTTAAAATCCAATGTAAATAGTTGAGAGAAGTTTTAAACTATAGATAGAAGTAAATGATCAATAAAAAGTAAAGGATGATAGATAATGAAAGAGAATTACGATTTTATGATGCCTAGCGTTAACTTTTTTGGTCCTGGTGTCATTAACAAAATAGGTGACCGTGCAGAGATGTTGAATATGAAAAAAGTTCTGATCGTAACTGATAGTTTCTTGAAAAATATGGAAAATGGACCAGTTAAACAAACAGAAGCTAGTTTAAAAAATACTGGTGTGGATTACGTTATTTTTGATGAAGTTGAACCGAATCCTAAATTACGTAATGTTAAATCTGGTGTGGCTTTTTATAATGCGAATAATTGTGATAGCATCATTTCAGTTGGTGGGGGTTCAGCTCATGATTGTGCTAAAGGAATTGGAATTGCCCTAACAAATGGTGAAGATGTGACTAAATTAGCAGGGATTGAAACACTAAGCAATCCATTACCTCCACTTATGGCGGTGAATACAACTGCCGGAACAGCTTCAGAAATTACTCGTCATGCGGTGTTAACCAATGAAGAAACTCATTTAAAATTTGTGGTTGTGTCTTGGCGTAATGTGCCACTAGTGTCATTCAATGACCCATTGTTGATGTTAGATGTGCCAACTAAATTAACAGCGGCTACTGGTATGGATGCTTTATGTCACTGTGTGGAATCTTATGTATCTGAAAATAGCAACCCAATTACAGATGCTCAAGCGATTCAAGGAATTAAACTAATTGGTGAGAACTTACGTCGTGCTGTAGCCAATGGTCATGATATTGAAGCGAGAACTAACATGGCTTACGCCTCACTTTTAGCAGGAATGGCTTTTAATAATGCTGATTTAGGTTACGTTCATGCCATGGCTCACCAATTAGGTGGACAATATGATGCCCCACATGGTGTGTGTTGCGCGGTTTTAATGCCAACTGTTGAGAGATGGAACATGATTTCTAATCCTGAAAGATTTAAAGATATTGCCGTTTTATTAGGTGAAAATGTGGATGGTCTATCTAAAATGGAAGCAGCGGAAAGAGGAATTAAAGCTTTAGAACGTATTTCTGAGGATGTTGGTATTCCAACTAACATTAAATCGATTGGTGCGAAAGAGGAAGATTTTGAATTAATGGCAGAAAATGCCTTAAGAGATGGCAACGCCTTTTCAAATCCTCGTAAAGGTAGTAAAGAGGATGTTGTTGAATTATTTAGACAAGCTTATGAAGCTTAATTAATATAGATGAAAAAATCACAAAAACGAGATTTAGGTTTTTGTGATTTTTTATGCAATAGTTGAGTGATGTATTTGGAGTTAAGCCCCTTTTTCATCACTCTATGTAGTCTGGGTTCAAAAGGCAACTCCCGCGACAGCTTCAAAAATAAAAATTAATCGAAAAGTGCCTCGCTTATTTTTTATTTCCTCCAGCTGCTTGGAGTTAGGCACCTTTTTCACCACTCTATGTAGTCTGGGTTCAAAAGGCAACTCCTGCGACAGCTTCAAAAATAAAAATTAATCAAAAAGTGCAACGATTATTTTTTATTTCTTCCAGCAGCTTGGAGTTAAACGCCTTTTTCATCACTCTACGTAGTCCGGGTTCAAAAGGCAACTCCTACGACAGCTTCAAAAATAAAAATTAATCGAAAAGTGCCTCGATTATTTTTTATTTCCTCCAGCTGCTTGGAGTTAGGCGCCTTTTTCATCACTCTATGTAGTCCGGGTTCAAAAGGCAACTCCTACGACAGCTTCAAAAATAAAAATTAATCAAAAAGTGCAACGATTATTTTTTATTTCCTCCAGCTGCTTGGAGTTGAGCGACTTTTTCACCACGCTATTCCTTAAACTGACTTTGATGCAACGTGGCATACAGACCTTCTTGTTTAAGTAGTTCTTGATGTGTTCCTTGCTCGATGATATTTCCAGCTTCCATAACGAGAATTAAATCCGCTTTTTCAATCGTGGATAGTCTATGAGCGATGACAAAACTAGTTCTGCCTCGTGTAACAGTGCTCATTGCTTTTTGAATTTCCACTTCTGTTCGAGTATCTACACTAGAAGTCGCTTCATCTAAAATTACAACAGGAGGATTGGCTAAAATAACCCGAGCAATGGTTAGAAGTTGTTGCTGACCTTGAGATAAGGAACCATTTTCACTAGAAATAATAGTGTCATAGCCATTTGGGAGAGTTCTGATAAAGTGATCACACTGCGCAATTTTAGCAGCTTTGATAATATCTTCGCGGTTAGCGTCTTTCTTTCCATAAGCAATATTATCGGCTACAGACCCTTCAAATAACCAAGTATTTTGGAGAACCATGCCAAATTTTGAGCGCAATTCTTTTCTAGTGAGTGTTGTGATATCTTGACCATCATAAGAGATAACACCACCATTAATTTCATAGAAACGCATTAATAAATTAATCAGCGTTGTTTTCCCAGCACCAGTAGGACCAACGATCGCCACCATTTTTTGAGGATTTGCCGTAAAACTAACGTTGTTCATTAATAAATGATCAGTAGTATAACCAAATTTAATGTGATCAAAAGTAATTTTTCCTTGAGAATTTTTAATTGTCACGGGATCTTGAGTATCAGGAACTTCCTCTGGTTGATCAAGAATGTAAGTCACTCTATCTAAAGAAGCCATCGCACTTTGAAGCGCATTAATCACATAAGAAAAATTAGTGATGGGTTCAGAAATTTGATTAACATATTGTAAATAAGCTTGAATTAAACCAATTGTTAATGTCCCTTGAATAACCATTCCAGCACCCAAAATGGCACTAATAATAAAAGCAAGTTGATTTAAAAAACGAATTGCCGGATAAATAGCAAAATCAAAAAACTGAGAATTTAGAAAGGCTTTTTTATGTTGTTGATTGGTCTCATCAATTTGTTTTGCTGTTTCTTGTTGCTGGTTGAATGTTTTAATCTCTAAATTACCTGAGAAAAATTCTTCAACTTTATTGTTTAATTGTCCTAAAACTTCTTGATTGGTATCAGCTAAACGTTTATTTTTATTTGCTACCCAAGAAGTCACCACAGATGAAACAATAATTAAGACTAAAACAACACCAGTTAATTTGATATCGATGTAAAGTAGCATCCCGATACCTAAAACAATCGTTACGACAGATGAGAAAAATTGATTGATTCCTGTCAATAAAACTTCTGCAATTCGGTTAATATCGTTTGTGGTACGACTTAAAATATCCCCAACTTGATGAGTATCAAAGAATGACATCGGTAGTTTTTTGAATTTTAGAGTAATTTCTTTTCTAAGACGTAAGGTAACTTTTTCGCTTAAAGAGGCCATCATTCTTTCTTGAATAAAAGAAAAACAAGCGCTAATCATAGCGATAATAATGAGAAGAAGCACAGGGCGTAAAATTAAGCCTTGGATACTATCAAAAGACAAGGGTGTGCCATTTTGTTTAATCATTTTTAATAAATCATCAATTGCAATCCCCATAATAAAGGGCATCATGGTTATCAGTGTGTTACTAACTAAGCTACATAGAGCCAGTAGAATAAAATACGTTCTCTCCGGTTTAATGAGTCTGAAAAAACGACTCATACTTGATTTTTGTGACATCTTATTCAACTCCTTCCAAAGAAATACCTTGAGAAATGGCAAATTCTTGGTATGTCTGATTATTTTTTAAGAGAAAATCATGTGTCCCTTGCCCAACGATTCTTCCCTCATCTAGGACAATGATTTGATCAGCATCTTGAATAGTACTTAATCTCTGAGCGATAATTAAAAAGGTACTATCTGGCATTTCTGTTTTTAAAGCACGTCTCAAATTAGCGTCTGTCTGATAATCAAGAGCTGAAAAACTATCATCAAAAACATACAAATCAGCCTTTTTTATCAAAGCACGAGCGATACTTAATCGTTGCTTTTGACCACCAGAGAAATTCGTTCCACCTTGAGAAACAGGCGCTTGAAGTTTATGTGGTTGATTTGAAATGAAGGTTTCTGCTTGAGCGATTTTAACTGCTTGTTGAATTTCTTTTGCAGTAGCAGTAGGGTTCCCCATTAAAATATTACTCTCAATAGTGCCATTAAAGAGAAAGGCTTTTTGAGGAACATAGCTTATAGTTTTGCGTAAGTCGTGTTGACTCCAAGTATTAAATGAGTGGCTATGAATGGAAATATCCCCACTATTAATGGTTGATAATTTTAGTAGTAGTTTAGCAATCGTGCTTTTTCCAGAACCAGTCCCACCCACAATAGCAGTTGTGTGTCCTTTTAAAATATCAAAACTAATTCCTTCTAATACAGGTTCAGCACCTTTATAAGCAAAAGAGACATTATCAAATTTGACTAAAACCTCACTAGTGTTGGCTTCACAGACAGCTGTTTTTTCTTCAGAAATTTCTGGTGTAGTTGTTAGAACCGCTTCAATTCTATTTAAAGAGGCAACTGCTCGAGGTAATGTAACAACAACCATTGCCGCTAAAATCAAGTAACCTAATGTTTGAATAGAATATTCAACAACTGCTGTAACAACACCAATTTGTAAATTTCCCTGCCCCACTAACAAACTTCCCATCCAAATAATTAAGGCAAAAACAATCCCCATAATCAGATAAGCAATCGGCGTTAAGAAAGCAAAAATTTTATTAACAGCAACCATACTAGAAGCGTAATCAGAAAATCGTTGGTTGTTTTTTTCTTCTTCTAACTCTTGATTATCAAAGGCTCGAATGATATTAATGCCATTAAAAAATTCTCGCAGTTTAACCATCATACGGTCCAATTTTTCTTGAATTTTACTAGATAAAGGCAATCCTTTTTTTAGTAATAAAAAAACTGCTACTAAGTAAATTACAACTGACGTAAGAGGAATTAAAGCCAACTTAGGTGAGTTAATAAAAGTCATGATAACAGCGAATAGGCAAATAATTGGAGCAGGTAAGATTAATTGTAAGACCATCATAAATTCTCGTTGGACATTGGTAACGTCATTCATCATTCGCGTTAAGAGACTAGATACGCCAAATTTTTCCATATCTTGTATGGATAGCTCTTGTGTTTTTTGATAAAAATCGTGGCGAACTTGATAACCGTAAGTAGCAGCTAATTCTGCAGAAAGATAGCTTCCCCAGATAGCAGAAAGGCTACCTAAAAGTGCAACTAGCAGCATTTGCCCACCAATTTTTATGACTAAGGATTGATTGCCAGAAGTAATCCCCACATCAATCAATCGACCGATTAAAAAAGGGACTGCTAAGGTTCCAATAGTTTGGAGAGTTAGGGCAAGTAATGTTAGAAAGCTAAGTTTCTTATTTTTTCTAATAAATTGTTTTAAGTAAGTCATTTTTCTCCTCATTTCCAGGTACTTAAAATTTAGGTAAAGTACCAGCGAAAATCATTCTATACCTTAAAGCTACTTGAAGGTCAATAGTAAGAAAGTTATACTATGAAAAAAGGGGGAGAGTGTAATGAATGAACCAACCTTATCGATAGGTGAGATTGCCAAATTGTTTGATATCCCAGCTTCAACGATACGTTATTGGGAAGATAAGGAAATTTTTGCTTCAAGACGCAACGATGACAATGATTACCGAACCTTTAATATGCAATCGATGATTGAACTTTTAGACGTTATTTTTTATCGTAATTTAAATGTTCCTATTCATAAAATGAAGCATTTTAACAAACACAGTCCAGAAACAATTTATCGTATTTTGCAAGATACAGGAGAAGAAGTTGAACAGGAATTAAAAACTCTTCAACACAAATTAGCGGGCATTAAACATCGTAAAGAACAACTGGAAGAGTTATTTGCCTTAAAAAATAGAGGCTATCAGGTTGAAACGTTTGAAATCGAGAAAATTGTTTCAGTGGATATGTCTAACAAAGAGGATATTCAAGTTCAATTAGAATTTTTAAGTAATTTTGTGTTGTATCGTGCTGAAGGAGTTGATGAAAAAACTCAAATGGGGATTAGTGTCCCTAAGGATTATGACCGTCAAAAGGAAATTTTGTGGGAGAAACCTTCTTCTAATCGAAAATATATAACATGTCTCATCGAGTGTGATGCTGAAGATTTGGAAAAAAATAATTTAGAAGAACATATACAAAAAGTGAGCAAACAGGGATATCAAGTAAAACAAGTTATTTCGACCTATTTAGCAACAGCGTCAGACGAATATGACATTGCGGTCGATTACTACAAAGGGTGGATAGAAGTTGAATAAGTTTAGTTTGTTGACGTTTCTATTACTCGTTTTTTAGAAATTCGTTATCAATTATAATAAAATGCTGAGTTTGAAACATAAAATTTTGGAATACCAATAAAAAAGCATATAATAACGATAGAATTGGATAAAAAGGGGAAATAATCATGTTTGTAACGAAAAAAAAGTATCGTAGTTTAGAGATGATGAAAGAAAAAGACAAATCAGATTACTTAGGTATTATGGGTGAGATGAGGCAAGAAGCTAAAAAAGATAGAGTTTCATTGGAAGCCGAACGTGTTGGTATAGACGCAATTAATCAATTGAATGAAGACTTGGATAAAAAAGATTATAGTATCATTGGTGTAGAAATAAACAGATTCAGAGTCCCTGTAGCGGTTGTTTCAAGTAGAGATCATCAACCAGCAAATATTATGTTATATAGTTTAAGAAATGATACTTATCAAGGAATAGATAATCAACCTAAGTTAGTTATTTCATTTAATGCATCAGATAGAGAACTAGTGATTGAAGATGTCCTACCTATTGAAGAAGAAACTAAGAGTGGAAATGGTTCAATTCTTGTTACCTATTTAATTAAGGAAGCAAGAAGATACCAATGCCAGATGATTAAAGGAACGATAAAAGCAACGTGTAAAGAAGAGTTTGAAAAGATTGCTGAATTTTATGAAAAAAATGGTTTTTCAGTTGTTTATGGTGAAAAAAAAGGTGAATTTGATATTGAGTTAATATTATAACAATAAAAAAATGAAGCAGAGTCATATTTTTTAAAATAGGTAAATGAAAAGAACTTAAACTAAAAGCTTGTTAGCTTGTCATAGTTTAAGTTCTTTTTTATTTTTTATACATTGTCCAAAAATTAACGACCTCAGTTGCGAGTTCTTTTTCTTTGAAACCTGTTTGCGAGTGATTTTTTTTGTCTGAATCATTTGGATCATTTACCCAGTAAACTTTCTTTTCAGGATCATAACCAGATAGGACCATAATGTGACCAACTTCCGTAAATTTTCCTGGTTTGACAGAAACAATAATTGGATGTTTTTGTGCTAAATGTTCTTTCACAGAATCAAAATCAGTACTGAGGTTTTCAAATTGATAATTATTTGCTAAAGAAAAATCTTCAAAAATATTCCAAGAAGTTCCTTGATTTTCGATAAAATATCGATTGCCAGACCATTCTAAGATAGATAATGGTGTTTTATCAGTATTTTCTAAATAAGAAGAAATCATAGCAAGTGAAGCAATAGCGCAGCCATTAATCTTTAAATTATTTAACTCAGGATCGCCACCTTCAACTCCGTAGAACTGATTTTGCCAGTTTTTATCTGTTTGTAAAATCAAAGGAATTGGTAGATGCTGAGAAAATGTTTGCTTTTCAATTTGTTGATTGACTTGTTCTTGGTAACTGATTGTTTCTTTTTTCTTTGGTATGCTTTTTTTAGTTGCTGCTGCTTGTTGTTTGGCTTCATTTTTTTTCTGTGTGGTGATCACTTTGTTCATATAAATTCCAAAAGATCCAAACACAAGAGCTAAAATAGAAGCTGTTAATAAAAGTGCTGCTTT
The DNA here is from genome assembly GCF_011304195.1 of Vagococcus hydrophili. Taxonomy (NCBI): domain Bacteria; kingdom Bacillati; phylum Bacillota; class Bacilli; order Lactobacillales; family Enterococcaceae; genus Vagococcus; species Vagococcus hydrophili. The sequence goes on from NZ_CP049887.1 coordinate 1,723,376, forward strand.
ATTCTTCACGTAGCGACCCCTTCCTATATAGTTATTCTATTTTTTATATTGAATGAATGCAAGAGGTAAAGTAGAAATTAAGAATTTTTTTGGTTATTTAATAGAAAGAATAGCAAAAAAATGATAACAATGGTTATAATGTAATCAAAAAAGGGGAAAATCACGTGATTATAACAAAAGAAATTTTAATGAATGCGTTAAAAGAATTAGGAGTAGAAGAAGAACAGCATATCATGGTTCATACATCTCTAAGTAGTTTTGGTTCGCTAATTTCGGGTGGCACTCAAACAGTTATTGAATCTTTATTGGATTCTGTTGGAAAAAAAGGAACGATTATGATGCCAACTCAAAGTTGGAAAAATTTAGATCCAGAAACTGGTGTTCATGGTGAAGTTACTAAAGACGAAGCTAAAATAATCCGTGAGACATGGCCTGCTTATAATAAAAAGATAACTCCCACAAATACAATGGGAAGTGTGGCTGAAATGTTTCGATCTTATCCTGGAACAAATCGAAGTAATCATCCATCAAGGTCGGTGGCTGCTAATGGTTTCTATAGTCAATATTTTACAAGTAATCATGATTTATCTGATATTTTTGGTCTAACCTCTCCTTTACAAAAACTATATGAAAAAAATGGTTATGTGTTATTAATAGGTGTTGGCTATGATAAGAATACATCGATTCATCTAGCAGATGAGCTGGCAAAGTATCCATCGAAGCATACAGAAAGACATTATAGTGCTGTAGAGGAAAACGGTGTGAGAGTTTGGCAAAGGTACGAGACCTTGTTTGTTGACGGGGAAGATTTTGAGAAAATTGGTGAAGCATTTGAAAAACAATTTCTAGTTAAGAATGTTACGCTAGGTGAAGCAGTTATAAGATTAATGCCTCAAAGAGAATTGGTAGATTTTTCTGTTAAGTGGATAGAAGAGAATAGGGAATAAAGAAAAAGCAATCTGGAACTTATTAAAGTTTTAGATTGCTTTTTTATTTATACCGCATTAAAAATAAAATAAAAAAATCACAATATAGTTATTCAGATACGAACTATTTTTTTGAAAGTATATACTGATAGGGTTTGTCTTGTGAATAAAAATACTTTTATTTTTTTTTACGGACAAACAAGAAAAAGCTGAAAAAAATAAAATAGGATTTTCAGTAAACTTACCTTATCTCTATTAAATGCTTTTTTAAAAGTTTTATGAACATTTAGAGATCTTACTTGCAAGTTAAAAAAAACAAAGGAAGGAGAGGAGGAAATAAGTTGAAAAAGAACCCTAAGAACTCAAGGTATTTTGTGTGGCTCATTTCATTATTGGTATTCTTTTTTGTCGGAGAATTTGCCACAGAGGTATCAGCTAAAGAGTTAGTACAGACCGGGACAGTTGATAGTTTTGAAATTACGCCTAGAGAATACTGGCTTGGAGAAAAAGGGATTTTAAATGTAAAATTTTCTGAGAAGCCAGATAATAAAATTGTAGAAGGTGATACATTAACAATTAATGCTCCTGAAAATATGGATTTCACGTTATTTACAATAGACAATCCATTGATATTATCTGAAGGTGGAATTGTGTATGGAACAGCTATAACAGATACAAATCGAACTAAGTTAATCATTACTTTCAATAATCAGATAACCAATTATTCAGGATTTAAAGGAGAGTTAAATCTAACGATTAGTGCCGGTCTGATAGATGCACCTGAACCAAATATAGTTTATAAAAAAGTTTATGAAACTAATCTTGGAACTAATTTAGATAAGAAGTCATATACAATAAAAAGACAAATTACAATAGGTTCTAGTCCTTTTTTTTATAAACCTAATGGAGATGTTGCTCAAAATGCTCCCGAGTATGTCAGTTGGGATTTAATTTTTAATAGAAGTAAAGTAATTCCTGTATCAGGAATAAAAGTGACGGATAGCATTCATCCAGGACAAGTATTTGTACTAAATGATTTTTCGAAACCAGTCAGTATTGAAAATATAAATAATAATTATTTTTTTATATATATTTCTAAAGGTAATGAGGGACCGTTTGCTAAGCGAGTAACACTTAAGGAATTTGTAGAACAAGATTATGGAACTGTTAAGTTTTTAAGTGACTCAGAGTTTGAAATTTACGCCAATCAATCTAGCTTAATCAATCAACAGATAACAGTAAGATACAAAACAAAAATTACAGCCGAAGGTAAATATCAAAAATATTTTTATAATGATGCTATATCAGAGTTTAAAGAACCTAATACTGGAAAAGATACTGTAAAAAAAGACTTAGAAAAAGTTGCTGAAAACGTGACTAATAATGCTACTATTGCCCCCGAAAAAGGTATTTTAAGAATTATGAAATTAGCTAAAGATGGTGAAAAAGCGAAACCATTATCAAATGTAACTTTCAAATTATTTAATGAGGACGGGACTCCGGTTGATTTTACAGGCGATATGTTACTCAAAACAGACAGTTCTGGTAAAGCTGATACACCTATATTGAAATCAGGTAGCTACTATGTAACAGAGATTAATGCACCAGATTTTGTCAATTTTGATAAAAATAAAAAATATCATTTTAAAATTTCTGATAATGATAAAGAAGGTATCATTTTGGTTATTAGTAATGATGTAAAAAAAATTGATATTCCAGTCAAAAAAATATGGAAAGATAATAAACAAGAACATCCAGTGATAACATTCAATTTATTAGCAGATGGCCAAATTATAGATACCATAAAATTGGAAACAGGTACATTGAACCATGTATTTAAAGACTTACCAGTTGCTGATTTGAGTGGTAAAAATATAGTTTATACTATTAATGAAGTGATATTACCAGGATATTCAGCAGAAATTACAGGAAATCCTGAACAAGGATTCACTGTAACTAATGCTCCCAAAGCTGAATTCACTGCTGATAAAAAAGCCGACAAAAAACTGTTAAAACCAGGTGACACATTTACTTATACGATTTCAGTCAAAAATACAGTTCCTGGTAGTACATTGAAAAATGTCGTTGTAGAAGATACGATGCCTGAGGGAATTGAATTTGTCGGTGATTTAAAATTAAATGGAGCACCAATTGGTACAGCAAATGGTAATTCGATTAAAGTGACTATTCCTGAGATTAAAGGAAACGATACAGCTCAAATTACATTTACAGCAAAAGCGAGTGATACAGCTAAGGAAGGAGAGGTTACAAACATTGCGACTGTAACTGATCCAAATGATCCAGACAAACCAAAGAAACCAGAAGAAAAAGTTGAAATTTTCCGTGAGGTGGATTTACGTTTAATCAAAACAGATATGGAAGGGAAAACTGTTTTGAAGGATGCCTTATTTGAGTTATACCAAGTAGTTGATGGAAAAGAAAAATTATTAACCAGTCTTTCTAGTGATATGAACGGCCGAATAAATTTTGAAAAATTAAAATCAGGTACTTATATTATTAAAGAAAAAGCGGCACCAAATGGTTATCAATTATTGGATAAACCAATTCAATTAACCATTGATAAACTAGGTGAATTGAAATTAAGTGGAGAACTATCAGAAATGGTATCACTCATTAAAAAGGATAAAACCTTTGAATTAACAGTCAAGAACAAAGCAGAAGAAGTACCAGGAGGACAATTACCTCAAACTGGTGGTAGTGGTCATCTAGGTACGATTATCACAGCGAGTATTTTCATGTTATTTGCTCTAGGTCTTGCGGGATATTATGTGTACCGCAGTCGAAAGGGGTGGAAATCATGAAACGAATCATTTTATGGTTAGGTGCTTTATTACTAACATTAACACTCCCTAGCGCGGTTGTACAAGCAACGGGATTAGAGGAATTAAATGATGTAACAGTTCATTTGAAACATCAAAGTTTAACAGAAGCAGGAACGACATTTTCTGTTTATGGACTAACGAGTGATCAATACGAAGAGGCTTTAAAGAAAAACGTTGAGAAATCTGTTGATAGTACGAAACAATGGTTGAGTGAAAAAGGAATCGTAAAAGATCGAGAAGTATGGGTGAGTTCATCAAATGAAGCTATATTTAATGTATCAAAATATGATCTAAATCATGTTTTAAAATACTATGTGATTTTACAAAATCAACCAGAGTTGAGTAGTAATTCTACAGATATAACCTATGAAGCTATGCCTAGTTTTATTTCACTGGATAACGTTGTGAATGGTGAGTTATTGATTGAAACAAAACCAATTAATGTTGAAACAAGCATTTACTTTTTTAAATATAGTGCTGGAACAATGCAACGACCTTTAGAGGGCGCAGAATTTGCTTTTTATCGTCTGACATCAACGAATAAAAAGGAATACTTGACGCAAATAAATCCAGTGAAGTGGGAAGAGGTAAATTCAAGTAAAGCATTAAAATTAACATCAAATAAGCTTGGTTTAGTCGAAATATCTAATTTATCTTTACCACAAGGAACGTATTACTTTGAAGAAACAAAGGCTCCAACTGGCTTTTCTATCACAGAAAACGCTAAAAAAGTTCCAGTTGTCGTTTCTGAAAGTGTCGCAAAAGAAAAACAAGTGACTGTGAACCAAGAAACACTGAATAAAAAACAAGCTGGACAACTTCCCAAAAACGTACTGGATAATGCGAGCCCGAAAGTCTTTAACAATCCAGTTTCTGAGAAACCATCAGAACCAGTTACAATTAGTAATGAACCACCTAGAAAAGGATTTTTACCTCAAACTGGGGAAAGTTTAGTAACATTCACTAGTTTGGGATTAATAATGATGATTGTCGCATTCGGTTTAATGAAAAGGAGAAAAGAAAATGAATAAGAAATTAGGAAAATTATTATCACTTTTAGTTTTAATCTTTCCACTATTAGCAAGTTTAACAAGTGTTACAGAGGTAAGTGCTGCTGAGGCAGACGCGGTTTCTGTTAACTTACACAAGCGTGTTTTTGAAAAAGGTGCTTCAGGAGAAAACCCTTATCCAAAACAAAATACTGGGGAAGAGATGGCTGACTTTGGTGGAACACCACTGAATGACGTGACTTTCGAAGTTTATGATGTTTCAGCTAAATTTATTGAATTATCAGGAGCTAATTCTGCAGAAGATGCAACTACTAAAATCGTTGCTGATGCAAAAGCTTCAAACTATGCACCAGATTATGCAACAAAATTAGATTCACAAAAAACAGCGGGTGAAGGTGTTGCAACTTTTGCTAACTTACCAATCAAAAAAGACGGTAAATTTGCGACTTACTTATTTGTAGAAACAAACTCACCAGCAAACATTAAAGAAAAAGCAGCACCAATTGTTTTAACAATGCCAGTTTACAAAGGTGACACTAATGTAATCAACACAAATATCCACGTGTACCCTAAAAATGAAAAAGAAGCAATGTTAGAAAAAGATTTAACAGAAGAAGCTAAAAAGAAATTAGCATTAACAATTAATGGCGATACAATTTATAACGTTGAAAAAGGTGTTCCATTTGCTTACGGAATCTCAGCTTTATTACCATGGAACATTGCTGATAAAGATTTCTACCGTGTGATTGATACACCAAATGAAGGTATGAAAGTTTTAGTTGATACAGTAGTTGTTGAAGGTTTAGAAAAAGATAAAGATTTCACTATTAAAGCAGATACAACTGGTCGTGGATTTATTTTAGAATTTAATACTAAATCGGATAAAGTAAAAGCTTTAGCAGGTAAAAGAGCTAAAATTTCATACGATGCTGTATTAACAGAAGATGCAAAAATTGATACTGGTCTTAACAATGAGGCTAAAGTTGAAATTGGAACAAACGTTAAACCAGGTGAACCAGGAACTCCAGGCGAGCCAGGAGAACCAGAAAAACCAACAGATCCTCCAGTAGTTGGACCAAAAGTTTACACTGGTGGTAAAAAATTCAAAAAAGTTGATGATAAAACAAGTGCTGAATTAGCAGGAGCTAAATTCAACTTAGTTAAATTAGACGCTGAAGGTAACATTACTTCTTATGCTACTTACACAAATGGAAAATACACTTGGAATGCGGAAAAAGACGCTGCAACTGCCTTTGAATCAGATGCTAAAGGTGAATTCCAAGTAACAGGTTTAGAGTATTCTGAAAAATTACCAGCTGGAACTTCATACGCAGTAGTGGAGATTGAAGCACCTACAGGATATGCAGTATTAGATAAACCAGTTAAATTTGATGTAATTAAAGATCAATTTGATACAGAAGTATTATCAGTTAAAAATATTAAAAAAGGTTTATTACCATCAACAGGTGGTAACGGAATCTATGCATTCTTAGCAGTAGGGACTGTATTAATGGCTGGAGCATTTGTTTGGTTCCGTCGTACGAGAGTATCAGCAGAAGTTTAAAGATTGAAAAAAAGAGGGTGACCAACTGTCATCCTCTTATTTTTACTAAGTAAGAAGGGGAGACAAGATGAAATCAACACAGCAAGTTATTTTACTAAAATTACTCATTACTTTTACATTTGTCACAGGTGCGTTGATCTTTTTGTATCCTTTTGTGGCAAATGTAATTAATACCCAAATAGATAAACAACGGATTGAAGCCTTTCAAGAAGAAGCGCTTAAAGATGAAAAAAAGCAACAAAAGAAAAAAGAACTCAGAGAAAAAGAATTAAAAGCTAATCCCCAACTTGGCATGAAAATAGATCAAGATTTATTTGATGAGGTAGAAGAAAGTAGTCATTTGAGTAAGAAAGAAGTAAAGGAACATTTGATTGGTTCGATTAGTATTCCTAAAATAAATAGTCAACTGCCGATTTTTGATGTTACTAATGCGTCGTTTTTACAAGAAGGGATCACGCTATTACCTGGAGCTAGCTATCCAAGTGGTGGGAAAAGTACGCATTCTGTTTTGACCGGTCACACAGGCTTGCCGAACAAAAAATTATTTACCGATTTAAAAGTGTTAGTGAAAGGTGATATTATTTATCTCCATGTATTAGGTGAAACAATTGGTTATGAAGTCGATCAGATCAAAACTGTTTTACCTAATCAACTGGATGATTTAAAAGTTGAAAAAGGAAAAGATTTGCTGACTTTAGTTACGTGTACTCCTTATATGATTAATACGCACCGTTTATTGGTTCGTGGACATCGTGTGCCTGTGGATTTAAAACAAGTTAAGAATGATGAAAAAGAAGTGGTTATTAAAAATCAATCATGGTTAGTTTTTTACGTGATATTGATTCTTTTACTTTTAGCATTGATTGTCTTTGTTTCGATTAGACAGTATCAAAGTTATCAAGCAGCTAAAAAAGGATATCGATTGAGTATAAAATTAACGTATGAAGAAGTGAATCAAAGTGGTTTAACATTTCTTTTAATGGATCATACGAAAAAACATCCAGTCCTAAAAAATGGCAAAGAACAATCAGTTAAAACCAATACAAAAGGAACATTGAGATTAGGCAAACTAAGAGGAAATACTTATTGGTTAATTCAACAAAACACGGAAAAACAACCTGTAGTTATTAAGTGTTTTGTAAAAAATTATAAACAACCTTATTTTGAAACCAAGCTTTTACGAGGAACAGAAAAAGGTTGGAAGATTGTAACGAAGGAAGCGAAAATGAATAAATGAAAAAAACGATGATTCAAAAAATAATTTTAATAAGTATCTTTCTAATAGGTGGCTTAATTTTTACGTATCCTTTTTATAGTAATGGGATTAATTACTTAATTGATCAACAACGCTTAAAAGCACTTCATCAGAAAACTGAAAAAGAGTATGCTGAAAAAGAAACTGAGATGAAACAAGTTAACGATAAAATAAAAGTGAATGGATTAGTTATTAATCACGACCCCTTTGATGCGAGTCAAGTAGATAAAGGCAGTTTAGATTTAGAAAAACATCTAATTGGTTCAATCAGTATTCCAAAAATCAATATTAGTATTCCCCTATACGATACATTAACCAATCAAGTGTTAGAAAATGGAGCAGGTATACTGCAAGGTAGTTCCATGCCAACAGGCGGTGTGGGAACACATTCGGTTATTTCTGCTCACCGCGGTTTGGCAGAGCGTCTCCTTTTTAGAAATTTAGATAAGCTTCAAAAAGGAGATGTCTTCTTAGTAGAATCCTCAGGTAAACTTTTAGCTTATGAAGTATTTAAAGTTCAAACAGTTAAACCAGAAGAAACAGATTTTATTAAGTTAGATCCAAAGGAAGATATAATTTCACTGTTAACATGTACCCCTTACATGATAAATAGTCACCGATTGATCGTAACTGGTAAGCGAACAGAAGTTACAAAAGAAATGAAAAATGAAATAAAGAATAGTCAGAAAAAACAAGACTGGCAACAATGGCTAATCTTAGGTGGCATTATACTAGGAATTTTATTCATCTTGTATTTATTTTACCGAGTGATTAGAAGTTACTTAATCAGTCAAAACAGGTATTCCTTTACTTTTTATGTCCGAAATGAAGAAAAGACAGCAATCGAAGGACAAGAATTTATTATTTACCGAAAAGGTAGTAATCAAATTCTTAAAAGAAATGACGAGTTCTTAGTTCCTACTAGTCAAATTAACGGCCGAGTAGTGATTAAAGATCTACCGGGTGGTTTATATACTCTAGCAGTTAGGGAAAATCCTAGAAGTGTTCTTGGACAATTTGGAGTAAAAAAAATAAAAGATAAACGAATGATGTGGCTAAAGACGGAGAATAATTTAGCAGATGTGAAAAATAAGAATCGACGGGTTTGGCTTACATTAAAAAATGATTAAAACTACATATCTATAAGCAAATAATGAACAAAGAAACATTTGCTTATAGTATGTTTTTTGTGTGTAGAAAAATGAAAATAAAAAGACAGAATTATGAAAAAACAAGTTTTAAATAAACCGTTTTCAACCGTGTTTGTTTAGTAGTGAGTCAAAAAATAATTACAAATAAAAATAACTTGGTATAATTTTTTTATAGTAGTGATAAAAAAACTAATGATAAAGAAGGTGTCGTTTATGTTTCCAATACTTGACGTTTCTTCCCAAAGATTAATTAAAATACTTACAGTTTTATTACATACGGATAATTGGATAACAATCAGAGAAATTTCTAAGCAGTTATCCGTTTCTGAAAAAACAATTCATGACGATTTGAAATATATTCAAGGAAATTTAAGTTCAATGATTGAAATTGAATCATCATTTCCCTATGGTATTCAAGCTTCAAAAATGACATCCAACGTTTTTTTAGAAATTCAATCAGAGATTTTACTTAATTCAATATCGATTAAATTTATCTTGATCTTATTGGAAACACCTGATAAGGATTTAAATTACTATAGTGATGAATTACATATTAGTCGTTCCACATTGTATCGTTACTTGCCTACTCTGACGACTTATTTTGAAGAATACGGATTAACAATAAAAAAAAATAGTGGTAAATATAATATAACTGCTAATAATGAATACTTGTTTAGACGTTTTTTTACAACTTTTTTGTACGAAATATATGGATATAATACAAAATTTATTATTCCAGAAGATCTTAGTGACATATTATGTTTGAGATTAAAAAATATGTACTCTCAAAATGGGGAAGAAATTTCCGATTTACAAACGGAGTATTATTCTCTTTTTTACTATCTATCCCTAATACGAGAAAGTAAAAATCATAAAATCGATTATTCTAATAATTTTAGTGGTAAAAATAGCTTATTTTCAACAGAAGAACAAAGTTATTTTGAATCGAATTATCCCCAACTATCCTCAAACATTTTAATGAATATTGAATCTAATATCTACATTCATCGCCATTCGATGTTCGATAGTACAGATACCTTATTTATTAAAGAGGTATCACGTTTTTTAGATAAAATATATAGTACATTCCATATTAAACATCATGAATTTGAAAAAGAGATGCTTATCGATTTTTTAGTAGATTTATGCATTAATATTAAATATTTAAAAATTCCCTATCATTTTTTTAGTGACCGTTTTTCTTTATTTTCAAATCAAATTAAAAAAAGTAATAGTATGGTTTATAAATTATTAGTAACGTCTATTCATGATTTAGGAAATTCTACGGGACTTGATTTCAGTTTATATGAAGGTCATTTAATCTATCTAATCGTAGTGAGTTTACCAGCTATGTTACAAACTCAGTTTAATCAACCAATTTTAATTGTTAGTAATTATTCAGTTGAGCATAGTCAATTTTTACTTAGAATGCTTCAAGGTCAACTCAATATGGATCCAATTTATTTTGAGCATGTGGTTTGTATTCAAGAAAGAAACATAAGTAATTATGATGTCTCTGAGTTTCAATTAATTTTAACTAATGTTGAACTAAAGATAGATCACCCTCACTGTGTATTAATTAGTGATTTTCCAAAAGCAAAGAGTATTCGAGAAATAAAGAGAATTCTTTATGATAATAGAGATAATGAGAAAGAAGAATAAACTATTAGAAACACGTTAAAATTACTGATGGATTAGTAATTTTAACGTGTTTTTTAACACAGCAACAATTGCAAAGTTTTTTCATCTCTTCTAGCGTAAGATAGGTTGTATCAGAAGAGACAGGAGGATCTGGTATGGAAAAGATAAACATAAAAAATGCCTATTTGAACAATTTAAAAAATATTAATCTTGGTATCACTAAAAATCAATTCACAGTCATCACAGGGATTAGTGGGTCAGGAAAATCGAGTTTAGCCTTTCATTTGATTTTTGAAGAAGGACGCAAGAGATATCTCCAATCTTTAGGTATTGGCGTTGATTTGGGAGAAGGTCAGTTTGAAGAAATTTCTGGTCTAAGCCCAACAATTGCAGTGAAACAAAATATGATTAAACAAAGCAATCCAAGATCAACTGTGGGAACAAAAACAGGCCTATTAAACGCTCTTAATTTGTTATATGCCAATGAGTCCAAAACAAAAGAGAGAGAACCAAGTAGATTATCTGCAGGTGATTATTCCTATCTTTCCCCATCTGGTATGTGTTTTTCTTGTGGTGGTTCAGGAAAGAAGTATGCTATCAATTTAGAATCAGTCATAACAGATAGTCAAACGACAGTTAGACAAGTTTTTGAAAGAATTGGGGCAACAAAAGGTTATCTGAACCTAATGGACCGAAAATACGGTGAGTTATTTGACCAATCATTTTTGGATTTAAATGAAGATGACAAAAGTGATTTTACATATGGCGTTTTTGATCCTGTAAGTGGAAAAACAAGTTATTGTATAGAACGAATTTTACAAAATAGGCAACAAAAGAAGGAAGAAATATCTAACTTATATTATGAAGAAAAGTGTACTGGTTGTGATGGTTTTAGAATAAGCCGGGAAGCTATGGAAACTTTTATCGATGGAAAACATTTAGGTGAGCTTGCTGAAATGTCACTTAATCAACTCTATCAATTTTTAGAAAAAGTCAAGGATGTTTCTGAGTTAGGGAAGAGCTTAATTCATGAAATGAATACCAAAATTAGAAAATTGCTTCAAATTAAATTAGGTCATTTAAGCTTATATCGAGAAATGAGAACCTTAAGTGGTGGAGAATTACAACGTATTTTTCTTTATGGACATCTAGAATCGAACTTAAATGGGTTAATTTATGTATTTGACGAACCAACAAGCGGACTTCACGAATCGGAGAAAGAAATGATTATCTCATCGCTAAAAAATTTAAGTGAACAAGGAAATACAGTGCTTGTTGTTTCTCATGATCATGTCGTAATAAAAGAAGCAGATGAATTAATTGAAATTGGTCCAAAAGCTGGGAGTGAAGGTGGAAATGTTGTGTTTAAGGGAACTGCAAAAGAATACCAACAATTACCTTACACATCAGCAAACTGTGATTTAACTCAAATTATCTCTCCAATTAAATCAGAAGCTATCGAAATCATCAGAATTAATAAGGCAGTAAGCCATAATCTAAAGAACGTTTCAGTGGATATACCTTTAAATCGATTAGTGAGTGTGATTGGGGTTTCTGGAAGTGGCAAGAGTTCGTTAATATCAGACACATTAGTACCGAGATTAAAAACGCAGTTAAAAGATAAAAATCCTTCAAAAATAAAAAATGTTGTTGAAGTTAATCAAGCACCGATTGGTCGAAAATCTAATTCAACACCAGCTTCTTATTTAGGTATCTGGGATAAAATAAGAGAATTATATGCTAGTCAGGAAATGTCTAAGACAAAAGAATTGAAAGCAGGTCATTTTTCTTTTAACTCAAAAGGCGCTTGTCCGACTTGTAAAGGAACGGGAGTAGAAACAATTTCTTTAGGTATGGATGTCAGTTTTGAAAAAATATGTCCAACATGTTTAGGGAAACGATTTAACAAAGAAACCCTAGAAGTAACCTATCTTGGTAATGATATCCATGATTGTTTAAATTTGAGTGTGAGTGAAGCTTGTCATTTTTTAGAAGGAAGCGGGCTAAATCTTAAACCGCTAGTCACATTAGAAAAAATAGGGATGGGCTATTTAAAATTAGGACAACCAACTTCTTCTTTAAGTGGTGGAGAAGCGCAACGGCTTAAGTTAGTGAAAGAAATTGGAAAAAGTAGGCAAGGTGAGACACTCTACGTGTTAGATGAACCTTCGACAGGGTTAAGTACGTATGACATCTCGAAATTGCTGTACTTAATTAATGAATTACTAACTTTAGGGCATTCTGTCATTGTCATTGAACATCAAATCGATGTGATTAAGGCTAGTCATTGGTTGATTGAGATGGGAAGCGGTGCTGGAGAACTTGGTGGAGAGCTAATTGCAGAAGGAACGGTTGAAGAAATAAAGAATAATCCGAAATCACTGACTGGAGGGTATTTATAAATGAAGAAACCTTGTTTTACGAAAGAACAAATTGAGACGTTAGAGCAAATGATTAGAAGTCAGTATTCTAATATTCAAGGATTAAAGGTGACAAAAAACAATCAAGAAGTTTTCATGAAAAGCTTTAATCAAGTTGAGGAAGGTGAAAAATACAATATTGCCTCAGTGACTAAGAGTATTTTGTCTTTACTAATCGGAATAGCGATTGACCAAAAGTTGATTAAGGGTGTGGATGAACCTGTGATGAGTTTTTTCCCTGAGTATGACTTTAGGGATGATAACCTCCTTCGAGACAAGATTACGATTAGGGACTTATTGACAATGACCACGCCGTTTCCTTTTCCAAGTATGCAGGAATCTTTTTCAAGAATGTGTCGTCAGGAAGATTGGATTAAATATGGTTTAGAGATGATGGGAAGAGGAGATTTAAAGGGCGGGTTTAAGTACTCTACAATTGGTTCTCACATTCTATCAGCTGTCTTAACCAAAGTTACTAAAATGAGTGCAAGAGAATTTGCTAATCTATACTTATTTACGCCTCTTAAAATTAAACCGATTCCTTTTTATTCAATGACCTATGATGAGGAGCATTTATTTGGTAAGAAAGTTCAAGGATGGGTCATGGATCCAAGTGGCATATCTGCTGGTGGTTGGGGATTAACTTTGAGCATTGATGAAATGACTAAAATTGGACAGCTATACTTAAATGACGGTGTTTGGAATCATCAACAAGTGGTTAGTTCTAAGTGGTTGGAAGAATCCAGACAAGTGAATGCCAATCACTATGGCTATATGTGGTGGCTAGGTGAAAGTGATGAAGTCATGGCAATTGGTTCAGGAGGTAGTTTAATTTATGTTCATCTCAAAGAAAAAATTGTGATAGCCATTGCATCGACGATTATTTTAAAACCAAGAGATCGAAAAGAACTACTGCAAGAAATAGTTAGTTGTCTGTAGCTTAAATATCTGTTAAAGACATCAAGATGTGTTCTGATAAGGTATAATCTTAGTAAAGTAGTAAAAAGGAGATTATTAGAGATGAAAAATACTTATGAATCAGACTATTGGCACCGTATTTATCATTTACAAGATTATATAGAATCACATCCAACAGAACATTTTACGGCGGAAGAATTGGTTAAGGAATCTGGTTTTTCAAAGTATCATTTTCATCGTATTTTTAAAGCAATGACGCATGAATCTTTATACCAATTTATTACGCGAACAAAGATGGAATGGGCACAAGGATTACTGAAACATCGTCAGGATTTATCGATTACAGCGATTTCTTTTGAACTAGGTTTCAGTGATTCGGCTGTCTTTTCAAGAAGCTTTAAAACGTATTACGGGATGTCACCAAAAGAGTTTCGTGATGGACAGTCTACTGAGTATCTTGAAGTTCAAAAAAAGAAAAGAAGAATAGTACCCCAAAAAAGCAATATAAACGTTGAGTGTGAAATTAAAAAGATAGATAGATTAAAGGTTCTTTATCAAAGAAAAATAGGTGCCTACCATGAATTGGATGGTTATGAAAAAATATTGGGAGACATATTTAATTACGCAATGACTCATCAGATGTTAGATACTAAACAATCAAAGCCATTAGCTATTTACCATAGTAATCCAGAGATAGGTTTGGAAGAAAATCAACGAACAAGTATTGGGATGATAGTGAAAGAAGATATCACAGAGAACGGCGTATCTGATTTTGGGATTTTAACAATTGATTCAGGATTATTTGCTATCTTTACTTTTAAAATTAAGCAAAATCAGTATAGAGAAGCTTGGGATTATGTTTACGGCTATTGGCTACCTAAAAGTGGGTTTGTTCCAAGAAATAATTTTCCATTTGAAGTGTATTTAAACAATCCGATGGAAGATAGTCGAAATGAACATCATGTGGCTATTTATGTGCCAGTTGAAAAAATGAACTAAGAATGATAATCATAAAAAATAAGAGAAGGAGATGAACTTGATATAAGTCATCTTCTTCTCTTATTTGTGAAGTTACTTGGAGTTAAACGTCTTTTTCATCAGCCTTTTTTTTCGGATGAATGGTACGGTAACTTTGTGCTAAAGCTTGCGAGACAAGTAGTCGTCTTGGATAAACTAAGTATCTCGGTTGCCAATTTGGTTTGAATTTATTTTTATAGTTTCTAAGTCCTTTAAATGAATAAAGGCTAGATGAATTATGATAAATACTTGTTGTAACGGTACTTAACAAGCTATTTGATTTTTCAAAAGTACTAGATAAAGGAGCCATGCCTAAATTAAAGACTGTATAGTCATTGTCTTTTGCCCAAAGGATGAGATTTAAATAAAGTAAGTCCATCATTTGAATAGTGTCGTGTTCTTTCCAGCGGATTAAATCCACAGAAATTTTTCCTTCTACATACGCAGGCATCATAGAAGCAAAAGCGATGACCTGACCTTCTTTATCACGGATTGTGGCTACATCTTGTTTCAGTAAGTATTCAGAATTAAAGTCCCCAAGAGAAAAACTCATCTCTTTACGGTCTCCCAACCATTCATCAGAAACAGGCTTTAACTCAGCGATTAATTCATCAGATGAAGCTTCAATTTGGAAGGATAATTCTTCTTGCTCTTGCTTGTTTAGTAGTTGTCTAAAGACTTTTCCTTTGTTACCAGACGTTTTAAAAACAGTGACATCCATTTCGCCTTCTTCACCTAAGTTAAAGAGGGTGTAGTTAAGTTCAGTATAGATATGAATGTTATCAGTCGTTGTTTGATAGAAAACAATTTCTTTACCAATACTTGTGGCATAATCATGAACGTCTTTGATAAATGGAAAGAAGTTTTCACTATTACCCACAGGATCACCTAAAACTAAAACGTAATATGATTTTTCTTGATAGATAAGCCCTGTTTCTAATTCTTTATTGACTAGAACTTTATTAGAAGGTAAAAAGCCTAGATTAGCTAAGTTACTACCTGAATAGGTTTCTAAAATTTCTTCAAAATCTACTCGTTCACCACTCATGTTTTCTTGATGTGTTTGTAGTTCAAAGGTGTACTTATGACGTAAACGGTAACGATTGAAAAGAACATAGCCAAACCAAAGCAGAGAAATAGCTAAGGGATAGAGATAGACTTCTTTAAGAATATTTAAACCATAATAATCAGCAGTATAATAGGTTGTCTGCATAATAAAAGCCATGAGCAATAAAGTAATCAACCAAATCACTTTTTCACGGCGGAAACGAACCGTGACATAACTCGTAAAACTTTTACGAGAAAGGAATAAAACAAGTCCAAAAATGACTGAACAGATAATCCCTTCAATAATAAGTAAGGTATTGAATAAGAATAATTGGCAAACTAGAATAGTGCTTAAAAGAATAATGAGATTTCTAAAGGCTTCTCTTGAACCATATAGAATGCCTAAATAGTTTGGAATCATATAAATAGTAGCCAGTGTATAGAGAACACAGCCAAATAGTAAGTAATTATTAGGTTCTTCAACAGCAATATAGAAAAGACCAAACACAGAATCTTGTAAGAAGAAGAGCGTACCGATAGAGAACAGAACGACTATTAGCCAGCGACTAAGGGTTTGAACTCTTTTCTTTGTAATATCCACAAAAATTGTACCGAATTCTTTTGTAAAGATAACCATGTTATTATCAGTGCTAAATTTATCTTTGATAATTAGTTGCATCTCACTGATAGATAAAATCAAGCCTAAAAAGAAAGGTAAAATATAATAAGCTAAACGGTAAAAAACAAGTGCAAGTAACACAGGTCCTTCTTTAATATCAAATTGATGAGTCATGCCAAGTAAAAAGATGACATCAAAAGCACCTAATCCACCTGGAACCATACTGATTAAACCAGCAATGGTAGCAATAATAAAGACACTTTCCATTGCCCAAAAGGAGACGTTAACACCGACAAATTTTAAGGCTAAATGCATGACAATTCCTACAAATAAATAGTCCATTACTGAGACACACGTATACTTTAAACTAAGAAATCGATCGGTATCAACAGGTGGTTTGACGATAGTGACAAGTAGAAAAATAGGAAGTAACGCAGCTAAGATAAACAGCCCTATTTTTAAAATTGGTTTTTGTTCAAGTAAATAAGAAGCTGAAAAAACATTTCCCACAACGAGAATCGACAGAACACCAATTCCTGTAATCATTGATAAGAGTAAAAGTGAGATACTTTTCTTTAAATGACTCTTTTGGTTTTCGGTAGAGGTATAAGATTGAAAATAATTATAGCGAATCGTAGAACCGATGATCCCTCCAAATCCAATTAATGTATTTAAAGAATTAATAATCCAACTCATTTTAATTGTTTTTAAAATGGGTACCTTTAATTTTTGTGACCTCACTAGAACTAAGTCATAAAGACTTAAAATCCAAATCCCAAGCAAACTGACTGAAATTAAGACGACAATTGAAGTGATTGATCTGTTTTGGATGATATTATAGACATCCTTAAAGTTAATTGACGAAAGTTCTGATTTTAATTTCCAAAAAGAAATTAGAAAGATGGAAAAGGCGACAAAAAACTTAAGAAACTTCTTCATTGATAACAGCTCCTTTATTTTTTATGTTTATATATCAATCATAACAGTCAATCAATTACAGGTAAATAAAAATCAATTTATTTAAGTTGTGTTCATAAAAAATAACATTTCAAATTTTTAGAATGAGAGTTTAATAAGAAAAAAAGTGATTCAGTTTTCTAATTTGAACTTAAGAAGTGACACATGTTAGAATTCGACTTTGTAAGAAAAAAATAGAAATGAAAGAAGGGGTTATCAATGATTAAATCATACAAACAAGTCTCGGCTGAAGAAAGAACACAGGTTTGGAATGAAAGTTTTTCTGGCTATCAAACATCAATGAATATGACGGAGGAACAATTAGATAATCGTTTAAAGCATTTACAGCTTTGTGAAGACTCTTCTTTTATTATCTACGAAGATAATAAGCCAGCAGGGATCACGCTTTACGGAGACAAAATAATCAATAATCAAAAAATAGCTTGGGTCGGTGGTTTAGCTGTTCATCCTGATTTTAGAAAAAATGGAATCGGTGTTTCTCTACTTAATCAAGTAGAAGAAATAGCAAAAAAATCAGATGTAGAGACTATTACCTTAGAAGTAATCACTGAAAATATGGGTGCTTTAAAACTTTATGAGAAAAATGGCTATGAAGCTAAAAGAAAAGTTTCCGTTCTTGAAGGAGAACTACCGGCAGGAAATGATGATCGTTTAATGTTCGATAGAATTCAAACAGTTCAAGATGATGATCATATCACGATTCCTTGGCAAAATAGAAAACAACATGGACATCAAGTCTTTTTGATTAACACTAAAGAACAAGGAACTGTTGGGGAAATGGTGTGTGACTTTGATGAAGAAAATGACACTTTAATTATTTATCAATTGTCACTACTTGAAACCAAACGATTACAAGAAGTTTTAGTAGCCTTAAAACAAAAATTTGGAGCTAAAAAATTTAAAGCATTGAATTTATTAGCTGATTCTTATGAAGTTGGTTTACTGAAAGATTATGGATTTGAAGTGACGATGGAAAGATTTCAAATGGAAAAAGATTTATTAAAACAATCGTCTTAGTAGAATATATTTTCAGAAATTTTCAAACAAAGAGGTTGCGGATTTTGTGAATATTTGATATTATAACTTTACAATAATTTAACCTCTTAGGGGAGTAACCAGTAGCTAAACGAATTAGGTAGCTGCGCTAATGTCAACAGTAAGTTAACAGAAATGTTTTCTGGTATTAGATGAAATGGTGAGACTTAAGACAAGTATTTACTTGTCTTAAGTCTCTTTTTTGTTTTTCATGGGTACTCCTGATAAGAAAAGAAAGGGTAGGGATCTTGATTGGAAAAGAAAATATATCAAGTCGGTATTGAAGATGTCATAAAAGAAGTTAATTCCTCAAAAGAAGGATTAACAGGAAGTGAGGCAAAAACTCGCTTAGAAAAAAACGGCTACAATCAATTAAAAGAAGCACCTAAAAAGACAAGCTTTGCTTTATTTTTAGAAACATTTAAAGATGCAATGGTGATTGTTTTATTAATTGTCGCTATCATTCAAATGGCGATGGGCTCTTACATTGAGTCACTTGTTATTTTTGCGGTTCTTTTAATGAACTCAGTAGTCAGCGTGATTCAAACAAAAAAAGCAGAAGGTTCACTTGATGCTTTAAAGAGTCTATCAGCGCCTGATGCGAAAGTCATTCGTGAAGGAAAAGAAATGAGCATCCCTGCAAAAGAAGTGGTTGTAGGCGACGTGGTTATTTTAGAAGCAGGTGATTATGTTCCTGCTGACGGTCGCTTACTTGATGCGGGTTCTTTAAAAGTGGATGAGGGTATGCTAACTGGTGAATCTGTTCCAGCTGAAAAAACGCTAGACGTTATTTCAGAAGTTGTTCCAATTGGAGATCGTAGTAACATGGTCTTTAGTGGCACAATCGTAACATATGGTCGAGGTCTGTTTCTTGTTACAGCTATAGGAAATGACACTGAAATTGGAGAGGTAGCAACGTTACTTGAAAGTACAGTTGATCAAAAAACACCATTACAGCGTGGTTTAGATAGTTTTAGTAAAAAACTTAGTTTAGCTATCTTAGTTTTATCATTAGTTATTTTAGGTGTTCAAGTCGCTAGAATTATGATAAATGGTGGTTCTGGTGACATGACGGCTGATTTATTAAATGCCTTTATGTTTGCTGTGGCTGTGGCTGTAGCCGCCATTCCAGAAGCATTACAATCAATTGTGACGATTGTTTTATCTATCGGAACCAAACAAATGGCAAGTCAAAATGCCATCATTCGTAAACTTCCCGCAGTAGAAACTTTGGGTTCGACAAGTGTGGTATGTACGGATAAAACAGGAACACTGACACAAAATAAAATGACAATTGTTGATTTTTACTTACCAATCGAGCAGTCTAAAGAGGAATTATCTGATGTAAGTAAATGGAGCCATTCGTTTAAGAAATTAATGGAAATCAGCTTACTGGCTAATGATGCAACGATTAATGAAGATAATCAAAAATTAGGTGATCCAACAGAAATTGCCTTTCTGGATTATAGCGATACGTTAAATCATTCATATCGTGAGGTAAGACAAAATCATCCTCGTTTACAAGAACTACCATTTGATTCTGATCGAAAATTAATGTCGACACTACATTTAATTGATGGTGAACATTTACTATTAACAAAAGGTGGACCAGATGTTCTTTTAGGTCGTAGCTCGAAAATTTTATTAGATAATGAAGTTGTCCCATTAACAGAAGATATTCTAGCTAAGATTCAAGAACAGAATGAAGCCTTCTCAAATCGTGCCTTACGCGTCTTGGCGTTTGCATACAAACCTTTAGAAAATCGTGAATTAGCTTTAGAAGATGAAGATGATTTAATTTTCGTTGGTCTAATGGCAATGATTGATCCACCGAGAGACACGGTAACTCAAGCTGTAACGGACGCTAAAAGCGCTGGAATTAAAACAGTGATGATTACAGGAGATCACAAGACAACAGCTGTAGCAATTGCTCGTGAGATTGGTATCTTCGAAACAGATGATTTAGCATTAACAGGCACAGAATTAGATGCGTTAACAGAAGATGAATTAATGGAGCGTTTAGAAAGAATTTCAGTTTATGCTCGTGTGTCGCCAGAAAATAAAATCCGAATTGTCAAAGCTTGGCAAGCAAAAGGTCATGTGTCAGCAATGACAGGAGACGGTGTGAATGACGCACCAGCCTTAAAACAAGCCGACATCGGAATTGCCATGGGTACAGGAACAGACGTAGCTAAAGATGCGGCTGCCATGATTTTAACAGACGATAACTTTGCTTCAATTATTAGTGCTGTAAAAGTGGGGCGCAATGTCTTTGATAATATTAAAAAAGCGATTGCTTATCTATTTGCAGGTAACTTAGGAGCAATCATTGCGATTCTGTTTGCTCTAGTTATGGATTGGGCAAACCCATTTACAGCCTTACAATTACTATTTATTAACTTAGTCAATGATTCATTACCAGCGATTGCTCTAGGGATGGAAAAAGCTGAACCAACGATTATGAAACGCTCACCAAGAAATCCAAATGCAGGTATTTTCACTGGAAAAACATTAACATCGGTAACGTATCGTGGAATTATTATTGCTGTAGCTGTGATTTTTGCACAGTGGTTAGGTATGAGAGAATCAGCTGAGTTAGGTGTGGCAATGGCCTTCTCAACATTAATTTGGAGCCGTACCCTGCAAACATTCCCAGCAAGATCTAATAGTGAAACAGCCATTAAAGCAGGATTTTTCTCTAACAAAACGGTCTTAGTTTCTGTAGCAGTGTGTTCTGTGCTTTACGGAGTAACATTGATTCCTGGAATAAGACAAGTCTTCTCATTACCAGCTTCATTCTCATTAAATGATATTGCGATGTCAATTGGTTTAGCCATTGTAGCAACTCTTTTAATGGAAGTAACTAAATTAGTATTAGGTGCTGTTCAAAAAAATAAATAATCAATCAATCTGTTACGTAGTACCTTAATTAGGTTTACGTGACAGGTTTTTTTTATCGAATAAAAATGAACGGTTAAATTATTTAAAAAAAGAGCATAATACTTTGGTTTAGCTGATAAACAAGTTAAAATTAAGGGGTTAAGGGAGAACTATTTTCAAAAATACAACCCTTTTTTGTGGTTGACTTTTTACCTAAAAATGTGGATTATGTATCGTAGAGGATTAGTTAGGGTTTATTTAGAAAGGAAATGCATTTGAAAAAATATTATCACGGTTTGGACGGATTGCGAACGATTGCAATTATTGGAGTGGTTCTCTATCATTTATTACCCAATGTTTTTAAAGGTGGGTTTTTAGGAGTACCATTATTCTTCTCAATTTCAGGATTTTTAATCACAGCACCTCTAATAGAAGAAAAGAAAAAGTCGGAACATATTAATTATAAAAAATTTTATTTAAAAAGAATTAAACGAATTTATCCTTCTATGGTAATCATGCTAGTGGTTGTTGGATTAATAGCACTTATTGTTGAGAAGGATCAAGGGTACTGGATGGAGGCGATTAGTTCTCTTTTAGGAGTTAATAATTTATGGCAACTAAACAATCAAGTGTCCTATTTTGAACAGTTTAAAGACTTAAATTTGTTGAAACATTTATGGTCTTTATCTGTAGAATTACAGTTTTACCTTATTATGCCGTTGATTGTTGGAAAATTTGTTAACAAGAAGAATGGTGTGAACCGATTAAGAGAATTTTTGGTTATCATGACGTTATTATCTTGGTTGATAATGATGACAGTCTTTTTGTTTAAAGGAAATTCAACAGTTTATTACCTATTTACAGCGAGATTTTTCTCCTTTAGTATGGGCTCAATTGTGAGTATTTTATATTTTAATCATAATCTAAAACGTAATTTTAACCATAGTTTAGTGACGATTGGCTTAATGCTGATTGCTCTATTCGTTATTTCGGATTATAAGCCGTCTACGTATTTAGTTGGCATGTTTGCATTTAGTTTACTAGGAGCCTTTACTATTTGGTCAGTGGTATCTAATGATAAGATTGATCAATTATTTTCTAATAAATTTTTTCAGTTTATTGGATTAAGAAGCTATGATATCTTTTTATGGTATTATCCAGTCTTAGCTTTGTATCAAAAATATGTCAAATGGGATGGAAGTTTACCAACGTTTCATATAACCGTACAACTTTTAATTATTTTAGCTTTAAGTAATTTCTCTTATTATCTTTCTCAGTATATTGTAGGTAAGAGAGAAAAGAAAAACACATTACAATTAGTAATCGCTGTGGAGTGTTTATTCTTAGTGGGAATCACGGTGACAGCGGGGACGATGATTTTAAACCATCAGAAAGAAACAAAAATAGAAGTAGCAACAAGTTCGTCTAGTAGTGAAATTTCCAAGAATATTACTAAAGAACCTGAGCAAAAAAAAGCAACCGAGACAACAACTAAACCAGAACCTAAAAAAGAAGTAAATAGTATTCTTTTTTTAGGTGATTCTGTCATGCTTGGAGCGGAAGAAAAAATTAAAGAAACCTTTAATGGCAAACAGTTAGAAGTTAAAGCGCGTGTTGGAAAACAACCTTATGAAATCTTAACCGATCTAGAAGAAACAGATTTGACTCAGTATGAAATGGTTGTTATTGGTGTTGGAAATAATGGATTAGTACGAAAAAATGAATTTGACCAAATTGTTAATGAACTTGAAAATAAACGAATTATTTTTGTAACAACGGCTGTCGAGATGCCTTGGAAAGTACCAAGTAATAATATCTTAAAAGAGTACGATAAAAATAATAAGAATATTGAATTGTTTGATTGGGATACTTATGTAGCCCAGCATCCTAATGAAGGACTGTTAGAAGAAGATGGCATTCATTTAACGCTTAGAGGACAAGAAGAGTATACGCGATTACTTAAAGAAGTGATTGAGAAATAGTAAAAAAGATTCTAAAGATAAGATGAACATCTATCTTTAGAATCTTTTTTAGTTATAAATTAATTTTAAAAACCATTCCTGTATTTTCTCTGTTCGGAGTAAAACTAATCTCATACTGATAAAAATCAGCAAGTTGTTTAACAAAAAACAACCCAAGTCCAGAACCACCATCGTTTCTATTTCTTGCAAAATCAGGTCGGTAGAAGGGGTCAAATATTTTCATTAAAATATCTTCTTCTAGTGGTATACAGTTATTCTCAATGGTTATCATTTTTTGTTGATAGGTAATCTTAATTTGACTTTGATCGAAGGAGTATCGATAAGCATTATTAATAATATTAGATAAAATTCGGGTTAAATCTTCTGGATTTACTAAAACTGAATCCTCAGAAATGTTGAGTAGAAAGTCTTTTTTACCTTGGTTGGGTAGTAATTTATTTGCTTCGATAAGTGGTGAAATTAAATCTTTCAGATTAACTTTTTCCAATGATTTTTTTTTATTAACACTCTCGGTCAGTTTATAAACTGAGGTGATTTCTGAAATAAGTTTGGTTTGCTGATTCAGTAATTCTTGGCATTTTTTTAAGTAGGTTTCATGATCTTGATACTTTCCGATATTTAAGCTCATACCTTCAACTAACCCAGACATAATCGCAACAGGTGTTTTTAATTCATGAGCAGCACTCTGAACAAAATAAGCTTTATTTTTCTCAGCTTCTTTTCTTTTATCCACTTCTTTTTCTAAAGAATGAATGGCTTCTTTTAGTGTGTCATTTAAATGAGTAATATCATTTGCTAAGTCAGATATTTCATCTTTTCCACTAATATGACAGGTGACATCTTGTTCAAAATCAACCATTTTTCGCGTGTTCTCTGAGACTAAACGGATTCTCTTGGTAGATAACTTTGAATAAATAAGAGCAGCGATCATTCCTAAAAGAAGAGAGATACCTATTATGTACGGAGCCAAATCTAGAAGAACACGTTTAGCGTCTGAGATGGGTTGTGAGTAAATCTCAGTGACTAAGGTGTACTCTGTGCCTTCTTTATCCTTAAATGATTTTCTTTGAATAATTAGTCCTGGAAAAGTTGTTATTAGCTCTTTTGATGAGGGTTCCTTAGTTAATTCTTCAGTGTTTTTTTGATCATCAAATATGAAAAAAGTACTTGTATTAGGGAAAGATTCCGAGAGCAAGTTTCCATTTTTGTCCAGCAATTTATAAGCATAATTAAAATCTAAAGAAGAATCAATGATGTGTTTAATCTCATCGAAGGATTTCTTTTCAAAAGAACTAATTAATTCTTCTGTTTTACTGGTTGCTTCTTTTTTTAGTTTGTTCTCATAATAACTAGGCATCCACAGATAGAGGGTTAATAGAGTGACAAGAGAAACAAGACTGATGATGCCGGTGGTATAGAAGAAATTTTTCATCCATATTTTCATTTTGAAACCTCTAATTTATAACCAATACCAGTGACTGTCTGAATAGTAACTTCAGGCAGTTTTTTGCGAATGTTTTTAAAATGATTATCTAGTAATCGGTTATCCAAGTTATCTTCATATCCCCAAACATTATAAATTATTTGTCCACGAGGAATAACTGTATTCGGACGCTTAGTTAAACAAGCTAAAATTTCAAACTCTTTTTTTGTTAACTCAACTAATTGATCATTATACGTGACTTGATAATCTTCATAAGAGATATCTAAGTCGCCTAATAATTTGTCAGAATTTATTTGATTATCAGGTCTAGAACGTCGTAACACAGCTTCGATTCGTTTAACTAAAATAGAAGGGGAAAAAGGTTTAGTGATGTAGTCATCAATGTGTTGATTGAAACTAGCTAATTGTGTGTACTCATCATCTAGGGCAGTCATCATGATAATGGGGACACTGCTTGTTGTACGAATATTTTTCAAAACATCTAACCCGCTAATTTTAGGAAGCATAATATCTAGTAAAATTAAGTCAAAATTTTGCTCATTAAATACAACTAAACCTTCCTCGCCATTAATCGCAGTAGTTACTTTAAAGTTAGCATCCATTAAAAATTCTGAAACAATCTCACTTAACATCTCTTCATCTTCTATTAATAAAATATGTGTCATAACGATTCACCTCTCATGGTTTATTATCTTTATTGTAACAAAAAAATAAGATAATAATTTTGAACTATCAAAAAAACAGAAAAAAAACAGATGGAACATACATGATACAGAGATGTATTTCGTATGATAGAACTATCAACAAATTGAGAGGACGAGAGACATGCTTGAAATAAAAAATATTACCAAAATTTATAATCCTAAACACGCTCAACCTTTAAAAGCATTGAAAGGAATTAATTTAACTTTCAATGCGGGTGAATTTATTTGTATTTTAGGAAAATCAGGATCAGGAAAATCAACATTACTTAATATTTTAGCAGGATTTGATCAGCCAAGTTCTGGTGAAGTTTTATTAAATGGGAAAGACATTTCAAAATTTTCAGGAATAGAGATGGCGGATTACCGAAAAGATAAGATTGGCTTTGTTTTTCAGGATTTCCAATTATTGGATCATTTAAGTGTCTTTGAAAATGTCAAAATCGGCTTAGCTATGGAAGCGAGTATCACGAAGGAAAAGAAAGATGAATTAGTTAATGATATTTTGTACAAGGTGGGGCTAACCAAACATGCTGATCACAAACCTTCAGAGTTATCTGGTGGTCAAAAACAACGTGTTTCAATCGCTAGAGCGTTAGTGAAACAACCAGATATTTTGATTGCTGACGAACCCACAGGCGCACTTGATAGTGAAACTTCTGTGGAGATTATGAATTTATTGAAACAGATATCTCAATCTGGAAAACTCGTCATTGTTGTGACTCACGATGAAGAATATGCTCACATGGCAACAGAAATTGTGACACTTGTTGATGGGATGTAATTAAAATAGAGCATACTGAAAATCTACCCACAGTGATAGATGAGACAACGCTTAAATCACTCTCACATAAACGATCCTTCGAAAAGAAAATGATTTTCAAATTAACCGCTCAAAAAATGCGGGAAAATCGTTGGCGATATTTATTAGTTAGTATCGGTTTAATTATTGGAATTGCTTCTTTATCTATTGCTTTTGGACTAAATAACGGTTTGAAATCTTACGTTAATTACATTAATACTAAAATTGTTGATGAGAAAAAGATTGTTATTGGTAAAAATGAAGAAATAACATCAGATGATATTTTTAAATTAAAGCAGAATAAAAATGTTATTTTAGCACAAGATGAGTACACGATGACGGCTAAAGATGCAAAATCTACTGAGTTGGGTAAAGATTCCGAGTTTAATGTGAAATCGGTAGTACCTAAAGAATATCAAGATAAGTTTGCGAAACCGAGCGTAACAGAAGGTAAACTTCCAGAAGATGGGAAGAAAGAAATTATTTTACCGATGAGCATGGCGAAAAAATTAGCTAAAGATAAATCGCCAAATTCTTTAATAGGGCAAACAGTCAACTTAAAATTTTTAGCTAAAGACGAGGTCAATCAGTACCCATCAAGATGGGATAATCAAGAGTTTAAAGTGACCGGTATTACTGAAAAAGCTTTAGTAGGGGAAGATTTCGCTTATATACCTTATGATACCCATAAAGATATCGTGAAACGTTCGCGCTTTTTAGGCAAAGAAGCAGATATTCCAACTGATAATATGAGTGTTTACGTAAAAAATAAGGAAGCCGTAGAATCAGTTTATGATGCGTTTAAAAAGGATTATAAAGTAACTAGACCCTCAGATGTTTTGAAAGAATTAACCAACGTCTTTAAAAATTTAAATACAATCGTGTTAATCGCTGCCATCTTAATTTTAATTATTTCAGCGATTATGATTGGGATTATTCTATTTATTAGTGTCTTAGAGAGACGGCGAGAAATTGGCTTGTTTATCTCAGTTGGTGCAACCAAAAAGGATATTAAAAAATTATTCTTATCAGAAGCTTTATTTATTGGAACACTGGCCTCTGTGTCAGGTGTTGCTCTTTCAGTTGTTCTGAAATTTTTAATTAATCCATTAGTTATTAAAATGATGAACTATCCAGTATTTGAACCAAGTATTATTACATGTAGTGCAGCGATTATTTTTGGTGTAGTTGTCAGTGTTCTAGCAAGTTTCATTCCAGCAACTAAAGCAGCTAACTTGTTACCAATTGATTTACTTAGAAGAAATTAGAAAAGAGGAAAAATAAAAATGAAGAAAAAATTAATCGTAATGACCCTTTCAGCAGTCATCTTAGGAAATATGGCGGCGTGTCAGGCAAAAAATAAAAAGGAAGAAACAAAGACGAGCCAAACAGAACAAGTCGCAACGGATAATAAAGAAACAGGTCAGCAAATGCCAACGTTATCTAAAAAAGAAATCGTGGCTTTAATGCCTGAGGTTGCTAAAAAAGCTAAAAAAATAATGGTGGATAATGGAGAAAAAATTCATCCTTCATTTAATATGAAAGACAAACAAATCTTGATTGTTAGTAACATTGCTAAAACGGCTTATTTAGTTAATAGTCAGGATGAGAAATTTGGAAAGAAAGATGAAGCTGTCGAGTATTCAACAGATACTATTATAGATAAACAAATTATGACAGGTGCTTTTGGTGAAACTGAATTTAATGGCAAAAAAACTTACTTTTATAATATAGATAATCAAATGGGACTGATTCAGAGTCAAGAGAAAGAAGAACAGAGTAACGAGATTGTAAGAACTGTTCTTCATGAAGGCATCCATATGTATTTACAACCAGTTATTGAGAAAGGTGAAAAAGTAGCTTCATTAGAGAGTGCAGGAACAGAAGCTAAACGTGCTTTGTCATACCCAATACCTATTGAGGATCGAATTAATCGAGCACAGCAAGCTTACTTTTACCGAGAAGCCTTGAAAGCAAAATCAGAGGAAGAGAAAATTAGTTTGATCAAGAAAGGTAATTTTTATTACAAAAAATTCACTGACTCTAATCCTGATAATGCTAAAAAAGAAGTATTTGATCGTATTGAGGGACAACCAACTTACTCGGAAGCTAGAGGACTTGCAACTGTGACTGGAAAAAACACAGACGATAAAACCTTGAATGATGAAACAATTAAAAATATTTTGAAAGATTACCGAGTAAGTGATGAGATGCTACAAATGGGAATGGAAGACATGGAATATTATTCAGTTGGTTCACTTGCTTACGGGAATATTCAAGTTTTAAATCAAATGAAAGAAGTTCAAGAAACGAATCAAAATCCTGTTCAGCACCTGTATGAAAAGTATGGTGTTGAAGAAAATAAAGGTAATGAAGAATTGACTAAAGGAATCAAAACCCAATTCGAAGAACAAAATGAGCAATTAAAACAACAAATTGATGGTGTCGATAAAAAAGTTAAAGATGCTGAATATACGAAAATAAAAGTTAATCTACCTGAAAAAATTGATGGATTTGAATTACACACTAATTCTGTAAATTATAAATTCCAAGAAAAAGAAGGAACGATTGAAACAATTTCTCAAGAATTAAAACTGGGAGAAAATCGTTTGAAACTGACACAATCCGAATTAATTAAGACAACTGAAAATGGAAAAGAAGTTTACTATTTAATGGTTCCTAAAAAAGATGTTGAGATTAAAGGAGATAAAGTTAGTATTCAATCAAAAGACATTCAAGTCTTTGATCAAAACTTTAAGAAAAATGGCGAGATGCTAGAGTTAAATTAATATCAAAAGATAAGTCTAGTCGATTGATTAGACTTATTTTTGATTATTTGTTAAGCTGATAATTCAAAGCGAAGGAGGGAAGTAATCAATGAAAAAAAGAGCATTAAACTATTTGCCTTTAGGCATTGGTTATCAAACTGCTATTTTCTTCTAAAATAGTCTAACTTATGAGTGGTAACCTAGAAGTTAGACTATGAAAGAATAGAGGGAAAAAGATGAATCAAATTATCAGAAAAAATCCAACAACTTTAGCAGCTCCAGTAGGAGAGTATAGCCATGTCACTGTTATCCCTAAAAATAGTACCTTGTATACTTTTTCAGGGCAGATTGGTATTGATCAAGAAAACAGGATTCCTGAGAGCCATACAAAACAAGTAGAGAATACCTTTAAGAATATTAAAAAGGCACTTGAATCAGAAGGTCTAACGGAACAAAATATTATTAAAGTTAATATTTGGTCAGTAGATGAAATCGATTGGGATCATTTTTATATTGTCTGGAGTGAGATGTTTCCAGTGAATCCTTCCATGACGATTGCTTATATATCAGCACTTGGATTACCTGAGATAAAAATTGAAATCGAAATACTTGCAGCAAAAGTAGATTGATGACAAAATAAATTAAATATCAAGAGAGACTAATCAAAAAAAGATTGGTCTCTTTTTTTGATAAAGTGTCCCAAATGATAAAGTTGAAACGTTATAAAGAGTATAAGGCGATGAAAGGGTGTGGCCTATGAGGAAAAAGCGGCAATTCTTTGAACGAATTTATCAAGAATATGAGCAAAAAATTTATCATGTGGCATATTCTATTTTAAATAATGAAGAGCAAGCTGAAGATACAACACAAGATGTTTTTGAGGAACTGTTTAAAAATTTAGATAAACTTATTGAATTTGATTCATTAGATTTAAAAAAATATATTTTAAGAGTTTCAAAAAATAAAGCGATTGATTTGTACCGAAAAAATAAATCTCAAATTAATTATCTGAAAGATATAAAAGAACGAAGCACAAAGGATTTTTCAGAGTCAAATGTGGAAGAAAAGTTAGAAGAATTAGTAACGAAAGATAAATATGCAGAAGTTGTCAAACTATTATCAAAAAAATCAGTCAAATCATTTATTTATGTTGTTTACTATGGGTTAACGCCTAAAGAAGCTAGTTTGATTTTAAATGAGAAAGAAGAAACAGTAAGAAAGAGAGTTCAGAGAGCGACCAATAAAATAAAAGAAGTTATGGAGGTAACATAAATGAAAGAATTTGAGCAATTAGTAATAGAGGAATTTGCAGAAAAATTATCTTTAGAAGATTTTGATAATTATGAAGGTGTTCATACGTTTTCATTAACTTATCAAAAGAAAAGAAAAAAATTACAAAAAAAAATTAATAAACAAGGTCATTTAACAGAGTGGTCAACCAATAAATTAGCAGCTGCTGCAGTATTTATGATTATCGTGCCAACAACTGCATACGGAGCAAAAACTTTTTATGAGTGGTATGTAAATAAAAATAATCATGAACTAACGATTAGTTTAAAAAATGAAGACGAGAAAAAATCAGCTAAAAAGTATTATCAATTAGCATTAGGTGATGTTCCAAAAGAGATGGAACTAGAAGGGAATCATTTAAATTTTAAAAATCAACAATCAAAGGAAGGTGTGATATTTAACCTATGGCGTATTCGTAAGGATGTTAGTTTTCAAGAACTCTCTACTGAATCATACGAAGAAAAAAGTATTTCAGGCCATAAAAGTATGATTGTTAAAAAAGTAGAGGACGAGTTAGATAGCTTTAATCGAACAGTTTATATGGTTTTTGAGAAAGAACATATTTTAGTTGAAGCAAGTGTGGCAAAAAATATGTCCGATGAAGCGCTCCTTAAAATCTTAGAAAAAGTGAGTTTAAAAGAAGTAGAGAAAGAGAAAAGTGACTATATCTTTGATGAAAAAGATTTTGAAAAACGTTTTGCTGATTATTTTGACTCAAAAGAAGAGAAAATAAAAGGACTACCTAAAAATAGTGATAATTTATATCAAGCCGATGAATCAATAAATTATAAAGTACAGGATAAACATATTTCTTTTGATTTAAATAGTGTGGAAGTTTTAGATAATATCAATGCAGTCTCTGATAAACAAGGTTTTAATCAAGAATCTCTGAATCATGTAAAATCACTAGAAATGTTAGATGACAAAGGTCAGTTGAAAAAATTTAAACAAAAAGAATATCAATCAGGTGATGGTATCAATGAAGTCAATAAAGTTGTTGCTGAAAGGGAAGTTCAGCCAAAATTTGTTTACTTAAGTGGGACAGTAAAAAATCTATCTAATAAAAAAATAACAGATTTATATATGACAGGAACTGTGGCGTATCTTGAAGAAAAAAATCAACAATTTAATTATATTGATGATAAAAATAAAATGTATTTACCACAATCACAAACGCTAAATATTGATTACTTTAATGCTGGAAATAAAGGGAAAAACGATTTTATAACTTTAGAACCTAATGAAACAGTGACCTATCAATTTGGATTTTTTGTTGACGAAGATAAATTAGATAAGATGTTTCTGCCAATCGTTCCTTTTGATAAAGATCACGATATGATGAATTTGGACGACAATAGAATTTGGATGGATATCAGACAGTAAAAATTTAAGGAGAGGATCAGCATGAAATCAATTATGTCTTTCATAAAAGAAAATGATGATTATGTTCTAGTGGTCATGATCTGCTTAACAACTTTTTTCATGATTTCAGTAGATAAAGATTTACTTATTATTTTAGTCTTTCTAAGTATCATACTATTCCCAATCATCTTTTTATGGAGTTTGGTGAAATTTATTAACAAATGATCAAGAGAAAGTTTAAGTATGAGGGTGACTTTTTAGTTCATCCTCTATTCTGTTATATTTATACTAACCGGTTGACATATAAAGATTAATCCTTTATACTCTTTTTAAAGAAAACGTTTACCTATTTGTGTCAATCGGTTATCATAAAGAGCAGGAGGAATCATAATGTCGAAATTTAAACAGTCTTTAAAAAATTCATCGTACTTACAAAGCTCATTAACCTTATTTTTATTTTTTGCTTCATGGGGGATTTGGTGGTCATTCTTTCAATTATGGTTAACATCTGAAACAAATGGTTTGGGATTAAGTGGAAGCGCTGTTGGTAAAGTGTTTTCAGTCAATTCTTTAGTGACCTTAATTTTAATGTTCATCTACGGTACTTTACAAGATAAACTTGTGATAAAAAGACACCTGTTGATCTTTACTTCATGTGTCTCAAGTTTAGTAGGCCCTTTCTTTATTTATATTTATGGTCCGCTTCTGAAAAACAATTTCACAGTTGGTTTAGGAGTGGGAGCTCTGTTCTTATCTGCAGGTTACTTATCGGCTGTAGGAATCTTTGAAGCTGTCTCTGAAAGATTTAGTCGCCTTTTTGATTTTGAGTATGGACAAGCTAGAGCTTGGGGCTCATTGGGTTATGCGGTTGTAGCATTAGTGGCAGGGTTCCTATTTGTTAAAAATCCAGCTCTTAACTTTTGGGCGGGTTCATTTTTTGGAATATTACTCTTACTAAATTTATTATTTTGGAAACCTAAAAAAGAACGAGAAGAAAATGAAACATTGGCAAATGAAGAAGCAGAAGCAAGTGTACCAAGCATTAAAGAAATGTTATCTTTACTTAAATCATCTCATTTATGGGCAATTATTATATTCATTATGTTTACTTGGACTTTCTATAATGTTTTTGACCAACAAATGTTTCCGGGTTTTTATACAAGCTTATTTTCAACAGCAGCTTTAGGAGAAAAAACCTATGGCACGCTAAACGCGGTTCAAGTTTTCTGTGAAGCATTGATGCTAGGCATCGTTCCAATGATTATGAAAAAAATTGGTGTAAGAAATACCTTATTAACTGGTGTTGCTTTAATGGCAATTAGAATTGGTTTGTGTGGTTTTGCGTCAACTCCAATGCTTGTTTCAGGGATTAAGATGCTACATGCCATTGAAGTTCCTATGTTTATTTTACCCATGTTTCGTTATTTCACGTTGCATTTTGATATTAAATTATCAGCAACGTTATATATGATTGGTTTTCAAATTGCAGCTCAAATTGGTCAGGTAATTTTATCTACTCCTTTAGGAATACTTAGAGATAACGTGGGCTACTCAACCACATTTAAAATTATCTCAGGGATTGTTATTTTGGCGGCTGGATATGCGTTTGTCATTTTGAAGAAGGATGATGAAGACGTTCAAGGTGATCCATTTATCCGTAGTTAATAAAAAAAAGAAAGTGAGCGATAATTATGTTAAAAAAACCCGTAAAATTAACCGATGAAAGATATAGATTAGGTTACCATGTTTCAGCAAGTCAAGGATGGATTAATGATCCAAATGGTTTTTGCTATTTCAACGGCTACTACCATATTTTTTTCCAGCATCATCCTTATAGCTCAGAATGGGGTCCCATGCATTGGGGACATGCTAGAAGTAAAGACTTAGTTCATTGGGAGGAATTACCAATTGCCTTAACGCCTGGTGATATTGAAGACAAGGACGGTTGTTTCTCAGGAAGTGCCATTGTAAAAGACGATGTGATGTATCTATTTTATACAGGTCATCACTATTACGGAGACAATGATCCGGATCATTTTTGGCAAAATCAAAACATGGCTTATAGTAAAGATGGTATTCACTTTACGAAATATGAAAACAATCCGATAATTGAAAAAGAACCAGAAGACAATACGCATCATTTTAGAGATCCTAAAGTATGGCTATATGAAGATAAGTATTACATGATTTTAGGAAGCCAAGGGAAAGATGGTTTAGGCCGTGGTATTATCTATACCTCTTCGGATTTGATTAATTGGGATTATGAAGGTGACATGTCTAAAGCAAGTAGTTTAGCAGATGAGGGGTTTATGTGGGAATGCCCAGACTTCTTTCATTTAGATAGAAAAGAAGTGTTGTTATTATCTCCTCAAGGAATGGAGGAGAGTGGAAAAAACTATTTAAATCTTTTTCAAACAGGCTATTTTGTTGGTCAACATGATTATTTGACGAATACGTTCCATCGTGAGGAGTTCACTGAATTAGATAGAGGTCATGATTTTTATGCAACTCAAACAACAGAAGTACCTGATGGACGCCGAATTGTTTTTGGGTGGATGGCGATGTGGGAAAGTGATATGCCTGAAAAAGTTGATGGCTGGGCTGGAGCGTTGACTCTTCCAAGAGAATTAAGGTTAAAAGATAATCATCTATATATGAGTCCAGTTAAAGAGTTAGAAAAGTTGAGAACAGATCAGGGACAAGATCATCATATTAATAAAAAAGGTGAAGTGATCCTTGCTGAATCTGTGTCGTCTACTGAAATTTTAATCGAGGTTGATTTAAGAAATACAGAGAATCAAGAAATGACTTTTGCTTTAAAAGATAAAGAAAATGAATCGATCTTAAGTTTAACCTATTCTCAAAATAATCAGGAATTAATTTTAAACCGAGAAGATGTTTCTGATCCACGTTTTGGTATGATTCAAGAAGCTGAAGAATTATCACTGCGAGTGTTTATTGATAAAAGTTCGGTGGAAATTTTTATCAATGAAGGAGAAGTAGTATTTACAGAACGATTTTATGCTGAAGAGGCACCAAATTTCACGATTGAAACAACTAAACAAACTGAAGTTGAGAGTACTGTTTACAAGTTAAATCACTCAGCGATCACTTACTTAAGTTAATTAAAAAGGTCACGCCTGACAAAAAGTGGTTAGTCAGAGGGTGATCTTTTGTGTTATTCTATGGTTAATGGGAATTAGCTGAGTGAATGAAAGAGGGAAAACAGATGCGTCCAAAGTTAGAAGATGTTGCCAAAGAAGCCAATGTATCTAAGACGACAGTTTCACGAGTTTTGAATAATCGTGGCTATTTGAGTCAAGAAACAATAAAAAAAGTGAATGAAGCGATTAAAAAATTAAATTATCAGCCTAACGTAGTAGCCAGACAATTGTTTAATAAAAAGACAAATATTATTGGTTTAATTTTTCCGACCGTTGCGAATCCTTTTTTTGGTGAATTAATTGAAGCCTTAGAGCAAAAACTTTATGCAGCAGGTTACAAGGTACTAATCGGAAGTTCCATGAATAATCCTCAAAAAGAAGCAGATTTTTTGAATCAATTATTATCAGAACAAGTTGATGGTTTGATTGTAGGAACCCATAATCAAGGCATACAAGAGTATCGTTCTGAAAATTTACCGGTTGTTTCTATTGATCGGGTTATGAATAAAGATATACCTGTAATTGAGTCGGATAATTATGCTGGTGGAGTGTTAGCAACGAAGCGTTTAATTGAATCTGGTGCTAAAAATATCTTACATACTAACGGACCAATAAAACTCGAAACCCCTGCTAAGAGGAGACGAGAAGCTTACGAAGATACAATGAGAGAATTTGGTTTAGAACCTCAAACGATTGTTTTGGATTTTAATATCTCATACCTTGAAAAGCGAGAAATTTTTGAAAAGATGTTTACAGATTATCCAGAGGTGGAAGGGATTTTTGCATCCAATGATATTGATGCTGCCTTGATACTACAGGTAGCAAAAAAATTAGGTAAGAATGTTCCAAAAGATTTATTAGTTGTAGGTTATGATGGAACGAAGATGACGAGAAGTATTCTGCCAGAATTAACAACGATTGTTCAACCAATCAATGAAATAGCGGAAACCGCTATTCAAGTGTTACAACAAAGAATTAATAAAGAGATGACTGAAGATGAATATATTTTACCAGTGAGCTTGTATAAAGGCGAAACTGGAAGTTTTGAATAGAGTATGACGAAATTTGTCATACTCTATTTTTTTAGGTAAATTAAAATAAGAATTTCTTTTGATTTACCTAAGAAAAATGTCACACCCTTGTCACAGGAGCGCCGTATACTAATTTTTAATAACTGAAATTCGGAGGAAAAAAATAATGAAAAAAAAGCGTTTATTAAAAATAAGTGGGTGGGTTATCCTATTATTAGTTGGTATACTGGGATGTTTAATTTTTTATACCGTAAAAATCGAACCTTATCAAATTAGATTAAAAGAATATGTATCCATTAAAAATAAGCAATCTAAAACAGAAATAAAAGTGGTTCAATTTTCAGATGTTCACATTAAAGAAGATTATACCTACCAAAACTTGGCAAAAGTGGTTGATAAAATCAATGAACAAAAACCAGATTTTGTCATTTTTTCAGGTGACTTATATGATAATTATTCCATTTATAATGATGATCAAAACATCATTCGTGAGTTAGGTCGAATAAAAGCAACTTACGGTAAAGTTGCCATTTGGGGTAATCGAGATTATGGTGGTGGTGCAGGCAGAAATTATCCTGGAATCATGCAAGCAGCTGATTTTATGTTATTATCAAATCAAACAGAACGCTTTACTTTAGAAAATGGAAAAACAATTTCCTTTACAGGAATTGATGATATGTTGTTAGGATCTCCTGATACAAGCGTGGGAGTAAATAGTATGGAAGCTGTTTATAGTATCTTTTTAACTCACGAGCCTGATTATTTAAAGGATTACCGAGTTGAAGGCTTTGATATTATTTTGGCAGGTCATAGTCACGGAGGACAAATCAAAGTTCCTTTCTTTCCTTCAATTAATGAAACTGGCTTAACTTTTCATGCGCATTCTAAAGAATATAGCAGTGGTTTTTATGATTTTGAAAAAAAAGGCGATAAAAAATTATATGTTAATTCAGGCGTTGGAACCACACATATTTCTGCAAGATTTGGAGTTGTACCTGAAATAACATTATTTAGAATAGTCATTTAAGGAAGTGAAAAAATGGAAATTTTATTAGCTGAAGATGATTTACAAATGAAAAAAATTATCAAAATTTATTTAGAAAAAGAAGGTTATGTAGTCACCACCGTATCAAACGGAGTTGAAGCAATGGATATCTTGGTCAAAAAAGAATTTGATTTAATTATTTTGGATTGGATGATGCCTAAAAAAGATGGCGTGACGGTATGTAAAGAAATCAGACAAATTAATTTACCAATTAAAATCTTAATGGTAACAGCTAAAAATTCTTCTGTGGATGAGTTACGTGGTTTGGTTGCAGGAGCGGATGATTATATTACTAAACCATTTGATATGGCTATTTTATTAGTTAAAATTAAGAAGATGATCAAATCAGAATATGTACTAACCGTTAATAATCTTAGTTTAAATCCTACGACCAGAGAAGTTAAAGACTCAGGAGTTTGTATTGATTTGACTAAAAGAGAGTATGATCTGCTGAGTTATTTTATGTGCAATCTTAATATTGTGCTAACCCGGGAACAATTACTAGATAATGTTTGGGGGATGAATTATGAAGGTGATACTCGAACGGTGGACACTCATGTGAAGAGATTACGAAAAAAAATCGGGGAGCAGTTTATTATGACTAAAATTGGTGTGGGTTACGTTATGGAGAGCTCTCATGAATAAATTATCCAGAAAATTTATGATAGGCATCATCTTTATCTTAACCACAACAGCTTTAGTAGCTATTTTAATCAATAAAAACTATGTGGCTAAGTATTACGTATCGCAAAAGAAAGATGAGTTAAGGCGTGTCTCTGAGCAATTTATGACAGAAATGAAAGAAACTAACTTTGAAATAGCTAGTAAAAAATTAGAGGAAGAAGAAAAAATTACCATTGTCAAAGCTTATAAAAAGCAAACGAATGACGAAGTGAACAATGACTTAAGGGAGTCTTTTAAAAAGAAAGGCATTGGTTTCAAAAAATTATGGTTATGGGGTCAAGATTATGAACAGGTGATGGTTGGAAATGAGCGAATTAATTTATATGAGCAAGAAAAGCTGAATTATAGCTTGCTGGTTGATTATCGGTCTAATGAAGAAGAACTATACGCCATTGGAATGATTGTCCCCAATATTACAGATTCTTTTTATATTATTAATACTTTCTTTGCTATTATTATCTCGATTACAATTATTATTTCACTTATTTTTATTGCAATTTTAGTTAGAAAGATTGTAAAACCATTGAATCAAATAGAGTTATTCGCAGTGAATATGGGGGACGGTAAGTATACTCCATTAAAGATTGAAACAAAGGATGAACTTGAGGAAGTCGCTAATACATTAAATAGAATGGGAGAGGACATTCTATCTTATCAAGCCGAATTAACCAACAAAAATCAACAAATGGAAGACTTGCTTAACAATGTAGCCCATGATTTGAAAACCCCAGTTTCTTTAATTAAACTCTATTCAGAAGGAATTAAAGATGAGCTAGATGATGGGACGTTTTTAGAGACGATTATTGAACAAAGTAACAACATGAGCCTCATGATTGAAGAATTACTTCTAATTTCAAAAATTGATAAAGAAAAGCTTATTTTTACTGAATTTAATCTATCTGAGATGGTACATAAAAATCTAAATGAGTATCAAACCTTAATGAAAGAAAGACAAATTAAACTATGTAGTCATGTTGAACCTGACATTATGTTCACAAGTCATTTAGTCTGGTTGAATTCAATTTTTTCCAATTTAATATCTAATGGGATAAAATATACATCACAAGATAAATTAAAGGTGACATTAGAAAAAATAGATGAGGTGATATTTTTTGAAATATCGAATCAGTTTGATAATGAAGGCTTAGATTTAACGCAAATTTGGGAACCTTATTATGTTGGTGAGAAATCTAGAAGTAAGGAATTATCAGGAACAGGCTTAGGGTTATATCATGTGAAGAAGATGGTTGATAAATTAGATTTATTGATTGATGTAACAGTCATTGATCATGAAATTATCTTTAAATTAAGCATGAGAAATGAGGAGAGATAATGATCGGAATAAGTGCTTGTTTAGGTGGAATTCCTTGTATTAAATAATTAATTACTCTTGTTAAAGAGGGCAAAGCAGAGATGGTTTGTCCAAAAGTGTTAGCTAGCCTTCCAATCCCAAGAAATCTAGCTGAAATCATTGGTGGTAATGGTGAGGATGTTTGGTGTGGACGTGCCCGAGTGATTGAAAATACAGGTGCTGATTGCCACAGAGGTATATAAAGAAGGCGCTAAGAAAGCTTATTTGATTTTAAAAGAAAAAGGGATGACAGTTTATTCAGATGAAGAGTGGATTAAAGTATAAGCTGTTTTATTTTATGTTTAAAAGTTAACAATAGAGGTCTATTTATCTGGAAAGAAAGATAGCAATGAAAATTTTAATTACAGGAGCAAGTGGTAATATAGGTTTAAATATAACAGAGTATCTATTAAAAAATCATGAAGTTGTTGCAACTGATATCAATTTAGAGCCATTAACCAAAAAGTTTTTAAATTTTAATAATATAATAATACAAAAACTAGATATTACTGATCAAGAAAGTTGTCATCATTTAGTGAATGATAATTTTGATTGGGTTATTCATCTAGGTGGCATTCCTCATCCGGATAGTTCTTTTGAAGAGTTATTAGAGTTAAATATAAGAGGTACTTACAATATTTTAGACTCTTTAGTTGGAAATTAGTATACAAAAGTCGTAGTGGCATCAAGTGCTCAAGTTAATGAAGGACAGCCAGTTGACGTACAGACCAATGAAGAGATGTTAACGGCTCCCAAAAATTTATATGGTGTCTCTAAGACTTATGTGGAGCAGCTGAGTCATTATTATGTTCATCAAAAAGGCTTAACTATTTTTGCTTTAAGAATTGGCGCCTATGATGAGATTGAAAGGACTAAAACCAAACTAAACCAAACTAAACCGAAGAGATTTAAGTGCTTACCTCGATCCTGCTGATTTTAATCATATGATTGATTGTTTATTGAATTATACAGGTAATAAGAAATACGGGGTGTATAATTGTATTTCAGATAATACATATAAGCGTTTAGATATTACAAAGGCAAGAGAAGAATTAAGTTATCAGCCTAAGTTTGATGCGTTTAAATTATTTGGTTATGAATTTAAAGATTAACTTTTTACCTTATGTGACTTAGTCGAAACTTTAGTCATCCATTGGTTTTGTGTAGTCATATTGTATAATATCTTGCTTAATGGTTTTAATTTCAACTCCAAAACTTAAAAAATAAGTTGTTAAGATATTAAGATAGATATGAAGTTGTTTTTAAAGTGATAGGAGTGAGATGGAAAATGCCGTTTTTAATAAATAAAGGGGTGGAAATTCATTATTTAACCTCTAAAGGAAAAACAAACAAGCAATCACCACTTATTTTTATTCCTGGTATGTTAGGGAGTTGCGAGCAATATCAACAAGAGTTAGAAGTTTTCTTACCAAGACAATCGTTGTCTGTGAGTTTAAGAGGGTGTGGGCAAAGCGGTAAACCTAAAACAGGCTACTCATTTTTAGAGCATTGTTCCGATATAGAGTCAGTGATAAAGGAGAGAAAGTATAAATCAGTTTTTTTATTTGCTTATTCGAGGAGTGTGCCTTTCGCTCTTAATTTGGCCATTAGAAATCAAAAGTTAGTACGGGGATTAATTTTGTATGATTATCCAGCCAAATTTTCTGAACTAACAGATGAATGGGTAGCCAAAAATGAAGATAAGCATTTAAAAGCATTACAACAAGAACTAGGTAGTTGCGATTTAAGAGATGACTTAGGAAAAATAAATTGTCCTGTCCTGATTTTGGCTGGCGTAAAAAGTGATAGCCTTTTGCTAGAGACAGATAAAAAAGATTATATGAATAAATTAGCCAATTGTCAGATTGTAACTTTAAAGAATTCTGGACATGATATTGATATTAAAGATTATGACACATTAATTTTTGATATGAAGCAATTTATGGAAGAAATTGAAAAAGGAGAGTTTTATTAAAATTTGAGTTGAAAGTAGTTATTTTTTAAGAATATGAAAAGAATTTTTTAATAAAACTTTTTACTTACTAATTATTGTGATAACATGAGCATGTAAAGGTAAGCGGTTACAAAATAAAATTGCGAGGTGATTACAATGTGGACACATTTTACATGACAAAGAAAACATAACGAACACGGTTGTTCAATGGAACAATTAAATAAGACAAAACAGTCAGAGAAACAAGGTGACTTTTTGTGCATTTCTACGTAATGAAAGCATGAAAAGCCGATTTGTTTGTCTGACTATTTTTTTGGAGGTAAAGAGATGATTTTAGTAACCAACAACCCAAAGGTAAGTAAGGAGATTAAGGAAATCCCTGTTTGTTTTTTAGAAGTTGAGTATGGGGACGTTTTTAAAGAAGTTAGGCGACTTATTGTAGAAGACAAGATGATTCTACTAACACATCCTTTAAGCGGTAGTATCAAGCCAAACGAAACCTACTACAAATCAGTGGTTTTAAAACCAAGTTCGTCAGACTCAATAGATATAGAGAGTTTGGATTACATTGATCAGGGCATTGAAGTTTATCAGAAGTTTATGAAAAACAAAATGCGACCTAATTGGACACAAAAAGTGTTAGAAGATTTTGCTTTTGTGGATTATTACTTGATTAAAGATACCCTAACTCGAATTCCTAACCATTAATCAGTTAACTCCCACAATTGTGGTGGTCATAAATATGCTTGAAAGGAAGTGGCATTTTTTGTAGTTGTTGTAACCAAATAAATACTATAGAGGTGAGAGAATGAAGTTAGAACTAGGAAACATTAAGATTAACCAAGTTATCAAAAGTAATGAAAATAAAATAGCTGATCATACTCTTTATATTGATGAACAGGCTATCATTGATTTCGTTTTAGAGGATGATCGAATTAGTAAATGTACGATTGAAATCGCAAATCCTGGAGATAAAACTAGAATTACACCGGTGAAAGATGTGATTGAACCTAGATGTAAGGTGGACTCAAAAGCAGAAATTTTTCCAGGTGTGATTGGAAAGATGAGTGGCGTTGGTGAAGGTCGAACTCATGTCTTAAAAGGATGTGCAGTTATGACGGTTGGTAAAATTGTTGGCTTCCAAGAAGGAATTGTTGATATGACAGGTCCTGGGGCTGAACAGACACCGTTCTCAAAACTAATTAATATTTGTTTAGTGTTAGAACCTACAGAAGGGCTAGATCCTCACGTTTATGAAGAAGCAGCTAGATTTGCTGGTCTTAAAGTGGGAAGTTTCTTAGGTAAATTAGGTGAATCGATTGAACCTGATGAAATCACTACATATGAAACAAAACCATTATTAAAACAAATTGAAGAGTTCCCAGATTTACCAAAAGTAGGCTATGTTTACATGTTACAAACACAAGGTTTATTACATGATACCTATGTTTACGGAGCTGATGCAAAACACATTATTCCAACAATTCTTTATCCAACAGAAGTCATGGATGGAGCGATTTTAAGCGGAAACTGTGTGTCTGCCTGTGATAAAAACACAACCTATCATCATTTAAATAACCCAGTGATTCATGACTTATATAACCGTCATGGTAAAGATATTAACTTTATGGGCGTTATTATTACCAACGAAACCGTTTATTTAGCAGACAAAGTAAGATCTAGTGATTTTTCAGCTAAATTAGCCGAATATCTAGGCTTAGATGGGGTCATTATTACTCAAGAAGGTTTCGGAAATCCAGATACCGACTTAATTATGAACTGTAAGAAGATTGAAGAAAAACAAATTAAAACAGTGATTGTAACCGATGAATATGCTGGTCGTGATGGCGCAAGTCAATCATTGGCGGATGCTGATCCATTGGC
The DNA here is from genome assembly GCF_011304195.1 of Vagococcus hydrophili. Classification (NCBI taxonomy): domain Bacteria; kingdom Bacillati; phylum Bacillota; class Bacilli; order Lactobacillales; family Enterococcaceae; genus Vagococcus; species Vagococcus hydrophili. The sequence continues at coordinate 1,766,142 of NZ_CP049887.1, forward strand.
GGACGCAGTAGTTACAGGTGGAAATGCCAATGAAGTTATTGTCTTACCTCCAATGGAAAAATTAATCGGTCAATTAGATTATGTGGATGTGATTGCGGGTGGGTTTGATGGTAGCTTACGTGAAGACGGAAGTATCGAAGTAGAGCTACAAGCCATCACAGGAGCAACGAATGAAATCGGATTTAACTTAACCTCAGCTAAAGGTTATTAAAAAAAAGAAAATAAGGAGGCAATCTTATGTCTTTAGATAATAAAAAGATTGTTGTCATTGGTGACCGAGACGGTATACCAGGCTTAGCAATCGAAACGTGTTTAGAAGGCACATCAACTGAAGTAATCTTTTCTTCAACTGAGTGTTTTGTCTGAACGGCAGCAGGTGCAATGGACTTAGAAAATCAACGTCGTGTCAAAGAAGCGGCTGAAAAATACGGAGCAGAAAATGTCGCCGTATTAATCGGTGCAGCAGAAGGTGAAGCAGCAGGACTTGCTGCAGAAACTGTGACAAACGGAGATCCAACATATGCCGGTCCATTAACCAATGAACAGCTAGGTTTAGCTGTCTACCATGTAGTCGAACCAGAATTCAAAGCATTCGTCGATGAAGCAGTTTACGAAGACCAAATCGGAATGATGGAAATGGTCTTAGACGTAGACGATATCATTGAAGAGGTGTCGAGCATTAGGAAAGAATATTCGAAGTACTAATTAAAGTAGTAAAAAAAGCGTTTAGCTCCAAGCAACTGGAGCGAATTATAAACAATCCACGATTTTCGGATTGATTATAATTTGTGAAGTTGTCGTAGGAGTTGCCTTTTGAACTCGGATTAAAAAAGTAGTGAAAAAATCGTTTTGCTCTGAGTAACTGGAGAAAAACTAGCAGTAGTAAGTTCTTAAAGGAGGAAAAAAATGGCTAAATATAGAGTAGTTCATTATATCAATCAATTCTATGCTGGAATTGGTGGAGAAGAAAAAGCAGATATTAAACCAAGCACAAAAGCTGAAATCGTTGGACCTGGAATTGCTTTTAAAGGTGCTTTAGGTGAAGACGTAGAAATCGTAGGAACAGTTATTTGTGGGGATAGTTATTTTAATGAAAATTTAGACTCAGCTTTAAAAGAAGTCATGGAAATGATCGCTTCATACAAACCGGATTTAGTAATTGCTGGACCTGGATTTAATGCGGGGCGTTACGGAATGGCTTGCGGGGCAGTTACTAAAGCAGTTATGGAAGAAATGAACATTCCAGCTGTAACAGGTCTTTATGAGGAAAATCCTGGAACTGATATGTACAAAAAAGATGCGTACATCGTTCAAGTAGGAAACAGTGCAGCAACTATGCGTAAAGCTGTTCCTGTTATTGCTAAATTAGCTCTTAAATTATTAAACAAAGAGATCGTTACTCCAGAAGTAGACGGCTACTTTGTTCGTGGACGTAAAAATTATGAAATGGCTGATCGTGGTTCAAAACGTGCTGTTAATATGCTCGTTAGTAAATTAAAAGGCGAAGATTTTGTGACAGAATACCCAATGCCAGAATTTGACAATGTGGAACCGGGGCAACCAGTGAAAGACATGAAACATGCCAAGATTGCTTTAGTAACATCTGGTGGTATTGTGCCTAAAGGAAATCCAGACCATATTGAATCAAGTAGTGCATCTAAATTTGGTAAATATGATATTTCAGGAGTCACGGACTTAACAGAAGCAACTTACGAAACAGCTCATGGTGGTTATGACCCAGTTTATGCCAATCAAAATGCGGATCGTGTCTTACCAGTGGACGTTTTACGTGAATTAGAAGAAACGGGAGAAATTGGCGAAATTTATCCTTATTTCTATACAACAGTTGGTAATGGAACATCTGTTGCGAATGCTAAAAAATACGCAGCTGAAATTGCCAAAGATTTGGTGAGAGATGGTGTAGATGCCGTTATATTAACATCCACCTGAGGTACCTGTACTCGTTGCGGTGCAACGATGGTTAAAGAGATTGAAAAAACTGGTATTCCAGTGGTTCATATTTGTACAGTCGTGCCAATTTCACTAACAGTTGGGGCAAATAGAATTGTTCCAGCAATTGCGATTCCTCACCCACTTGGTAACCCAAGCTTGGATGAAAAAGAAGAGAAAAAACTTCGTATGAAATTGGTTAAAAAAGCGCTAAGTGCGTTAGAAACACCAGTTGAAGATCAAACTGTTTTTGAATAAAAACAGTTTGTAAGTTGAAGGAGTGACTATTTTGGAAGAAATTTATGACGTAGTAATTATTGGTGGCGGGCCTTCTGGTTTAACAGCAGCGCTTTACAATGCGCGTGCCAGATTAAAAGTTCTGGTTTTAGAAAAAACCAAACTAGGTGGCCAAATTGCCTTAACTCATGAAATTGCTAACTTTCCAGGTTCTGTGGTGGGCCCTGATGAAAAAGAGCCTTCTGGTCCACAGTTGATTAAGAGAATGGCAGATCAAGCGACAACATATGGTGCTGAAATCTTAGTTGGAAAAGAAGTGACTTCCCTTGATTTAGAAGGGAAAGTGAAACGTGTTGTTTGTGCGGATGGAACAGCTTATGACACAAGAACGGTCATTTGTTCAAACGGAGCTACACCGAGACCAATTGGTTGTTCTGGTGAGAAAGAGCTTCAAGGTAAAGGCGTGTCATATTGTGCAACTTGTGATGGTGCTTTCTTTGAAGATTTAGAAGTTTATGTTGTAGGTGGTGGGAATTCGGCAGTAGAAGAAGCCGAATTCATCACAAGTTTTGCTAGAAAAGTAACGATTCTGCAAAATTTAAGCCATTTAACAGCGGATGAAATTGCGATTGAACAAGCGAAGAAAAATCCTAAAATCGAGTATAAATTTAACACGGTAATCGAAGAAATTCGAGGTGATGGTTTAGTGGAAGCGATGGTGATTAAGAACAATGAAACAGGTGAATTAACCACTATTGAAGCAGATGAAGATGATGGCACTTTTGGTATCTTTGTTTTTATCGGCTATATTCCTAAAACAGATCTTTATAAAGGGATTCTTGAATTAGATCCGTGGGGTTATATTAAAACCAAAGAAGATATGGCAACTTCCTTACCTGGTGTGTTTGCAGCAGGTGACATTAGACCTAAAACTTTGCGTCAAGTAATTACAGCAGCAGGAGATGGAGCGATTGCTGCTCACTCTGCTCAAAAATACGTTGAGGCAATGAATTAAGGAAAAGGAGACGAGTAAATGATTGAATTAACGGTAGATAATTTTGAAGAAGAAGTACTAAAAAAAGATAAACCAGTTCTTGTGGATTGGTGGGGTGAAACCTGTGAAAACTGTTTGGCTATTATGCCAGCAGTGGAAGAATTAGCTGCAACTTACGCTGATAATTTGTATTTCACTAAATTTAATACGTCTCAAAAGAAAGTTCGTCGTTTTTGTATTCAACATAAAATAATGGGATTACCTGTTATTTCCATTTATCAAAATGGTGAAAAAATTGCTGAAGTCGCAAAAGATGACTGTACGAAAGAAAATATCGAAGCGATGATTAAGAAATATATTTAAAAGGGAGGAAGACAGATGTCTTTAGATAATAAAAAGATTGTTGTCATTGGTGACCGAGACGGTATACCAGGCTTAGCAATCGAAACGTGTTTAGAAGGCACATCAACTGAAGTAATATTTTCTTCAACTGAGTGTTTTGTCTGAACGGCAGCAGGTGCAATGGACTTAGAAAATCAACGTCGTGTCAAAGAAGCGGCTGAAAAATACGGAGCAGAAAATGTCGCCGTATTAATCGGAGCAGCAGAAGGTGAAGCAGCAGGACTTGCTGCAGAAACTGTGACAAACGGAGATCCAACATATGCCGGTCCATTAACCAATGAACAGCTAGGTTTAGCTGTCTACCATGTAGTCGAACCAGAATTCAAAGCATTCGTCGATGAAGCAGTTTACGAAGACCAAATCGGAATGATGGAAATGGTCTTAGACGTAGACGATATCATTGAAGAGGTGTCGAGCATTAGGAAAGAATATTCGAAGTACTAATTAAAGTAGTGAAAAAATCGTTTTGCTCTGAGTAACTGGAGGAATTCATAAACAATCCATGGTTTTCGGATTGATTATGAATTGTGAAGTTACCGAAGGAGCAGATTTTTGAACTCGGATTAAATAGCGTGATGAAAAAAGCGGTTAGCTCCGAGTAACTGGAGGTAATCACAAACAATCCATGGGCTTCGGATTGATTGTGATTAGTGAAGTTACCGAAGGAGTTGCTTTTTGAATCCGGACTAACAAGAGTGATGAAAAAGTGTTTAGCTCCAAGCAATTGCAGTAAATGCCAGATAACAAAAACCAGACGAGACTGGCTTTAAGTCAGCCTCGTTCTTTCAAGGAAGGAGATTAAAGAATGAACTTTCCAGTTTTAAAAGGAAGTAGTTATGTTCTCGTTCATACACCAGACATGATTGAACACAACGGAACAACACAAACAACTGAAAAAATAACGAACCCTGATAGCGACTATTTAAAAACACTTTACGACAACATGAGAACGTATGACGAGGTCTTAAATTACGCACCAAATCAAACGTTTATTGGTAATATGAATTATTCTGAATTAAAAGAGATGGAACAACCTTGGGTAAATCAACCTGTTGAAGGGAAACGATTCAGTGATAAAGGTGAAATTATGCCTGAATTGGAATTTTACGGTTTAATGCAAATTTCTGATGTCTTTGAGTTGGTTCATTTGGAAGAGAGTTTTGCTGAGAAGGTTAAGACAGCTTTAAGTGAACATCAACTTTTTGAAGACGATGCAGCAAAAATTAAAGAGGGTCAAAAACGTGAGTGGCTGCAAGAACAACTGGATGAACATGAAGCAGAAGGTCTTTATTACAACCGTGAGTTAGTGGGTTGTGTGACTCGTGCTCATGAGATAGATGTTAACTTAAATGCTCATGTGATGCTTGAAAATTTAGCAGTTAAAGCCAGTGGTATTTTAGCCTTGAGACATTTACTAAATGAAAAAGGTATGGACCCAAGTGAGATTGATTACGTCATTGAATGTAGTGAAGAAGCTTGTGGTGACATGAATCAGCGTGGTGGCGGTAACTTTGCTAAGTCCATTGCTGAAATGTGTGGTTGTGTGAATGCGACAGGGAGTGATTTAAGAAGTTTCTGTGCGGCACCAACTCATGCCTTAATTTCTGCTGCCTCATTTGTCAAAGCAGAAACCTATAAAAATGTTGTCATTGTAGCTGGTGGAGCTGTGGCGAAACTTGGCATGAACGGTAAATCACATGTGGCCAAAGGTTTACCAATTTTAGAAGATGTACTAGGTGGATTTGCCGCTCTTATTAGTGAAAATGACGGCGTTCATCCAGTTCTTAGAACAGACTTTGTGGGTCGTCATACAGTGTCTAGTGGTTCAAGTCCACAAGCAGTTACTAGTGCATTAATTGCTGATCCATTATTGAAAGCTGGTTTAACAGTTAAAGATGTGGATGTGTATTCAGTTGAAATGCAAAATCCTGATATCACCAAGCCAGCTGGGGCAGGAGATGTGCCGCTTGCTAATTTGAAAATGATTGGTGCAATTGGTGTCTTGAAGAAACAAATGGAGAAAAAAGATTTGATGACCTTTGTTAATGAAAAATCAATTCCAGGTTGGGCACCAACTCAGGGGCATATTCCAAGTGGGATTCCTTATTTAGGATTTGCGATTGATGATTTAACGACTGGCGATAAAAATCGTGCCATGATTGTTGGTAAAGGGTCTCTGTTCTTAGGTCGAATGACCAATCTGTTTGACGGTGTCTCTATCATTATGGAGCGAAATACTGGTGAAGTCAGTGCAGATAATGGGTCAATCAAAGAAACAGTGAAGTCAGAAATGGCTGAAGTTTTGCGACATTTCGCTAAAAAATTATCAGAAGATTAGAGGTGAAGCAAGTGTCAAATTCAGTAAAAGAAGTAATGAGTGAAATATTAATTGAGATGGCTGAAAGTTTGGAGTCTAATCGTTATTATGATGATATTAAGATTGGTTTGACGATTGATGGTAGTGAGCACGGCTCGACTGTCATGGAAGAAGCTTTACACATCATTCAAAATCGAGCTAATTTTAAAATCGTTTTAATTGGAACTCACGTTGATTGGGTGACTGATTATGAGCATTATGTAACCGAATGTGAAGCTGACAATCATAAAAAAATGGAAGAGTTATTAAGTGAAGGAGTCATTCAAGGCTGTGTAACACTTCATTATACGTTTCCAATTGGTGTTTCAACGGTTGGGCGTGTGGTTGTACCGAGTACTGGAAAAGAAATGTACCTTGCTACAACAACTGGAACAACCAGTTCTAATCGAATTGAAGCCATGGTTAAAAATAGTATAAATGGTATCATAGCAGCGAAAACTTGTGGCATTCAACAGCCAACTGTTGGTATTTTAAATATTGATGGGGCTAATTCTGTTGAACGCGTGTTAAAAGAATTAAAAGAAAATGGCTATGACTTAACCTTTGCTAAAAGTCAGCGAGCAGATGGAACGATTACCATGAGAGGAAATGACCTCCTAATGGGAACCCCTGATGTGATGGTTTGTGATAGTTTAACTGGAAACCTGTTAATGAAGCTTTTTTCAGCCTATCAAACTGGAGGTAACTATGAAGCGGTTGGCTACGGTTATGGTCCAGGGATTGGTGATAGTGAGATTCAAAATGTTTGTATCATATCAAGAGCAAGTGGCGCCCCTGTTATTGCTAACGCTCTTCAATATGCCTATGAACTCGCTAAAGGTAACTTAAAAAAGATAAGTAAAAATGAATATGCTGAAGCTAAAAAAGCAAAACTATCAGAACTATGTAATGGCTTAAATCAAAAACAAAAAAACTCCTCACCAGAGGAAAGTGTCCCAGTTCCTGAAAAAGAAATCGTGACGAAAGAAATTTCAGGAATTGACGTTTTAGATTTAGATGATGCATTGCTTGTTTTGTGGAAAGAAAAGATATATGCAGAAAGTGGTATGGGATGTACGGGTCCAATTATTTTAGTGAATGAAAAAAATATTGATCAGGCAAAACAACTACTGGAAAAAGATTATTTGTAACTAATGAATGTATGAATGAAAATGAATGATAGCCTCTTTAGACTGGCGTCTTGAGAGGTTTTTTGGTGTGTTATCATAAAAGAATAAAACAAACTGTATACATTTCTAACGGTTCAAACGTTTATATATTAAAGGAGGTTAAATAGATGAGGAAAGGAGATAGCTTGGATCAGTTCTTACTTGATTTAGGGAATCAGTGTTATCGGTTATTGATTGCAAAAGGTGCTAGCCCTCATGAAGCGGAAGATGTTGTTCAAGAAGCTTATTATAAATTAATAAAGATAGTACCTGAACTAAAAGAATCACAAATAAAAGCTTGGTTCTTTCGAGTGGCGTTAAACCAATTTATTGATGAAAAAAGAAAGATTAAGAGACTAGTATTGGTTGAGCAAACTTTTTTTGATGATCACCCCAAAAAGATGGATGATTATCAAAGAATAGTTGATTTAGATCAAATTGAGTGTCAATTAGAATCTGTAAAACCTGAATATCAAGAAATTCTCATATTAAAATACTACTATGGATTATCCTACTTAGAAATCTCAGATATATTAGAAATTAAGCCAGATTCAGTTAAACAAAAACTAGCCAGAGCAAGAAAAAGTGCCATAAAAGAAAGGAATGATGGAGATGGAACCCAATTTTGAAAAGACGCTAAAAAAAGCTAAGTTGAAAAATACGCTACGAATTATTTTAATTACGATTGTAACCTTGCTAATCACGATACCATTATTTTATTCTTTGAGTAATAAAATTGTGGGTAAACAATCGGATAGATTAAATGATTTTTTATTTTTAAGAAATCGAATAGCTGAGCCTAATATCCAAATAGATTCACAAGTTTTATCTTATTCATCTGCTACAGGAGGGGAAATCGTTTCTAACAGATCAAAAGATATTTCAGGTTATGTAGTACCATGGGACACAATAAGAGCGACGTACTCATTATTTTCTTCAAACGTCGATCACAATGAATTGTTATCTGGGCTACATTGGACCGAAAAAAACACCTATTCGTATAATAAACAAACAAAACAAAAAGTAGCAGATTTTTATCATCCAGATGTGAATTATAGTGGTTATTTAAAAGAGATGCCGAATGATTTAAAATTAATGGATGAGAAAAAATCAGAAGTTACAGAGATGGCGATTTCCTTTGATAAACCAGTAAAATGGAAAGAGGTCAAAGCAGACATTCCCAAAGGAGTCACAGTGAAATGGCTATACATGGGATCTAATATACCTGACAAAAAGCCCATGGGACCACCAGGAATGGATAATTACGGATTTAGTCCAGACATGGAGCAGGAACAAGATTCTTTTGAAGGTTTTCTTGATGACTTAAAGCAATACGATGACCGAAAAACAGACGAAGAAATTCAAAAGATTTTAAAGAAATCAAAAGATAAATCACTTTCTGATACTGAAATTTTAGGTATTTTAGTGACCGGAGAAAATAAAGATTTAAAGAAAATGCAAAAATTTTCTCATTTACGAGCTGCCTCAGTTGGTGTCACAGTCGAGACAAACCCATACATCAAAGTTGAAAAAGAATAAACAGTTTATAGGATATATTATCTAAATATTAAAAGATAAATTAATAGAGTTATAATTTATAATGATTCTCATTTACAATACAAATTAAGTTCATATATAAAATTAGTATCTTAAATAGAACAAATAAAAGCAATTTTTATTTAAAAATGAAGAGTGGATTGATTGAATCCACTCTTTTTATAATACACAAATCAAATAAAACATGTTCGATAGAGATGTTTAATGACTTTTTTAGTATAAATGTTCACAATTTTTTAGAAGAATTCTTATTTACAAAGGTTATTTTTAGTTAAAACAAGCGATTGCTTTTGTGAAACTTATAACTTATAATAGCCGAGTTAACAAATTTAGGAGGAAGATTTTTTTATGAAAAAGATGTTACAAGGTTTATTTGTCGGTATTCTTTGTTTCTCACTAGTGGCTTGCTCGTCTGGTAGTTCAAAGGACGGTAAGTTTGAAGGTGAAGCAAAAGGCGCTAACGGTCTCATCAAAGTTGAAGTGACTGTTAAAAAGGACAAGATTGAAAACATTAAAGTCATTGAAAGTAGTGAAACTGATGGTGTTTCTGATTTGGCTTTAAAACAAATTCCTGATGCAATTATTAAAGATCAGGGGTTAGACGTGGACGCTGTGACAGGAGCTTCATCAACAAGTAAAGCAGTTGTTGATGCAGTTAAAAATGCTCTTGAAAAATCAAGTGTCGATATTGCGGCAATGTCGAAAGTGAAAGCTAACTTACCTAAAGCAAAAGAAGTTAGTAAAACAGATTATGATGTTGTAGTTATTGGTGGTGGTGGTGCTGGACTTTCAGCTGCTATTACTGCTGCAGAAAAAGGTAGCGAAGTTGTGTTACTAGAAAAATTACCAGTTCTTGGTGGAAACACAATGATTTCTGGTGGTGAAATGGCAGCTCCTAGTAACTGGTTACAAAAAGAACAAGGAATTAAAGACAGTAAAGACCAATTTTACGAAGATATTATCAAAGGTGGGGACGCTGAGAATGATCCTGAATTGGTTCGTGTTTTAGCAGATAATGCATTATCTGCAGCTGAATGGTTAAGAGATGACGTAAAAGTTGAATTTGAAGATTATTTACTATTCTTTGGTGGTCATTCAGTTAAAAGAAGTTTAGTTCCAAAAGATGCTTCAGGTGCCGAATTAGTTAAGAAATTAGAGAAAAAAGCAAAAGATAGCGGTGTGACATTGTTAACCAATGCAGACGCTAAAAAAATTACCGCAAAAGACGGTAAAGGTGACTTGAATCAAGTAGAAGCGAAAGTAAATGAAAAAGATATTACTTTCTCAGCTAAAAAGGGAATAGTTGTGGCTTCTGGTGGATTTGGTGCTAACTTAGAAATGCGTAAAAAATATAATAAAGACATGGATGAAAAAATCCTATCAACAACAAGTACAGGAAGTATGGGTGACGGAATTGTGATTGGTGAAGGCATTGGTGCTGGAACAACAGACATGGAATATATCCAAACATACCCAACGTGTGATCCTGAAACAGGTCGTTTATTATATGTAGGTGACGTTCGTATGGAAGGTTTATCAATCTTAGTTAACAAAGAAGGTAAACGTTTTGTGGAAGAACTAGAACGTCGTGATGTGATTTCAAAAGCTGTGACAAAACAATCTGATGGACATTCTTATATGTTCTGGGATCAAGCAGCTATGGATAAATCAAAAGTAGATAAAACGCATAAAAAAGAATACGAAAGCTTAATCAATCGTGGTCTTTTAGTAAAAGCTGATACAGTTGAAGAAGCAGCGAAACATTTTGAAATTGATGCCAAAGAACTACAAAAAACTGTAGATACTTACAATCGATATGCAAAAGATGGCAAAGATAAAGACTTCAACAAACGTGGTGAGTTAGTAGCCTTTGGTGAAGGTCCTTACTACATCATGAAATCAATTCCAGCCGTTCACCATACAATGGGTGGCTTAACAATTAATACAAAAGCACAGTTACTTGATGGTGATAAAAAAGTGATCCCTCATGTTTATGCAGCAGGAGAGGTAACTGGAGACGTACATGGTACTAACCGTTTAGGCTCTGATGCCATTGCTGATATTATTGTCTTTGGACGTATTGCTGGGGAAGAAGTAACAAAATAAATTATTTAGCATCCTTTACTTATTGAAAGTGAAGGGTGTTTTTATGTTAGACTGATAGTATATAAATTCACGAGGAGGAAAGAAGATGAAATTTGGGATTATTTTAGAAACGAAAGAACATGAGAAAGCGTGGAATGCCGTCCGTTTTTGTGTGACATCTTTAAAACAAGGTCACGAGGTAAAGTTATTCTTAATGGGTGAAGCAGTTGAAATTGAATCAATCAAAGATGAACAATACGATGTAGTGGATCAATTAGCTAAATTCACAGAGTTAAAAGGTGAATTATTAGCTTGTGGAACGTGCTTAATTTCACGTCATTTAGATAAGTCAACTGCTTGTCCAATTTCAACGATGATTGATTGTGTGGAGATGGTGGAGTGGGCAGATAAAGTCGTTACTTTCTAGATTAAAAAATACAAATCGTCTTTCTTGTTCTATGAAACAGACTTATATATAATGAGAGTCATCAAAAGAAAAGAGGAAACGAGTATGGCTTATCAAGTTGATTTTAAAGAAGTTTCAACAATCGGTTTAGAAAGTTCACCTGTCGCAGAAAAATTAGCAGGTTTAAGAGCGAATGAAGCAAGGTATTTTTGGAACAAATATAAACATGTCTTTGTGACAAAATCAGTATCAGATGAACCAGATACTTTAAAGTGGATTGAAACAATTTTACTTGAAAGAGACTTAACTTTTCCCTATAAAGCCCTTGAAGTATCAAGTTTTGAAGTTGAAGGCATAAAAATGGCTTATGTTTTCTATGAGAATGGCTTATCGATCAACGTCATGTATACGCTAGAAGATGGCGGTAAACGTGCTGTGGGCTTTAAGTTGTCAGATACAATGGAGATTCCTGTTGAATTTGAAGGGAAATTTAAATTTGCTCGTCAGAAATCAAAATTAGCTGGTGAAATAAGAGGTAGTTATTTCGTCATTAAAGGAAGTTATTAAAGATAGAAACAATAATTTTTAAAAAATCTCACTGATTGAGGTTGGCAAAAAATTATTGTTTTTTTAGAAAATAAAAAAATAGGGTATGTTCACCTAAAATGAAAAGAAATGATAAGGTTTTAATTTTTTATCTGTGCTTTTGATATGCCATTTTGGAATATCAAAAGTAAGGGGAATAAAAGAATAAATTCACTATATTTCATCATTTTTTTGATAAAAGACTATAAATTTTCTGATATTGCGAGTATAATGAAACAGGATATTTTGAAAAAAATAGGCAAATAAAAGAGAATATAAGAAAGTGAAGTGAAATTATGGGACGTAAATGGGCAAATATTGTCGCTAAGAAAACGGCTAAGGACGCTAACAACAGTAAAATTTATGCAAAATTCGGTATTGAGATTTATGCAGCAGCAAAATCAGGTGAACCTGATCCGCATTCTAACCAAAAATTACGTTTCGTTATTGAGCGTGCTAAAACTTATAATGTACCAAAACACATTATTGACCGTGCGATTGAAAAAGCGAAAGGTTCAGGAGATGAAACTTATTCTGAATTACGCTATGAAGGATTTGGTCCGAATGGTTCAATGGTCATCGTAGACACATTAACAAATAACGTTAACCGTACAGTAGCTGACGTACGTGCGGCATTTAATAAAAACGGTGGAAACATGGGCGTTTCTGGAGCTGTTGCTTATATGTTTGATAACACAGCTATCTTTGGTTTTGCAGGAACTGACGTGGATGATATTTTTGAATTCTTAATGGAAAAAGAAATTGATGTTCGTGACGTTTTTGAAGAAGAAGGTCAAATCATCGTTTATGGTGAATCAACTGATTTCCATGTGATTCAAGAAGCATTAAAAGAAAAAGGCATCGAAGAATTTTCAGTAGCGGAGATTCAAATGTTAGCTCAAAGTGAAGTTGAGTTAACTGGTGATGATTTAGCTCATTTCGAAAAAATGATTGATGTTTTAGACGAGTTAGAAGATGTACAAAGTATTTATCATAACGTTGAATTAGATTAGAAATGAGAAGCGATTAAGTCGGAGGAAACTGACTTAATCGCTTTTTTTACTATTCTTTTATTAATCCTAAAATCTTCCAAGCCGTTTTCTCATCTAAGAACAAATCGGTGAAAAAATGCCCTCTAAGAGCACCTAAACAGGCAACTGATTTAAACTTACTGTTACAAATACCAATTCGTTTATTAATGACGAAAACCTCTTTTAGTGTTAGTCCAAAAGTTTTATCCTCGCTGTTTATAAATTCACCTTGATCATTAAAAGGCCGACCGTATAAAAAACCAACACATTCATTCATATTAGGGAAAAGTAAATTTTTATGGTTATTCCAAGAGTCTACAGATTCTATCGAACTTGGTGTCCCAATACCAGAAATTAATATATCTGCGTGAGCAGCTGTTGATAATGTTTTAGCCATTAAAGGTTCAAGAGACATAAGTTCTCGAGCTGTGTCATTAATAATATAAAGAGGAATGCTTAGAGTAAGATAAGACGATTCATAACAATCAGCCGCTTTTTGTACAAGCCTTGTTGATCCAGCTAATGAATTGTACTTTCCGATTTCTCCAATGAACTGAGTAAAGACAAGATCTTCTCTTTGTGTCTTTTTAAATTGATCGATGACTTTAAAAACACTATCTCCCCAAGATAAAGCAACAATTTTAGATTGTTGGATAAAAGACTGTGTATAGTCAGCCACAAATTTTGAAAAGAATAAATCTTGATTAGAAACATCTTCTGTATCTTTTAAAATATAGACATTAGTTGTTGAAAAATATTTTTTAAAGATATTTTCTAAATCGTAATTTCTTGCATGTGGTGAGTTAATCGATATTGTAACAACTTGCTTTTCTTTAGCTTCTTCAATGTACTTCATAACTCTATAGCGACTTAAATCATATTTTTTAGCTAATTCACTAATATTAATATCATTTAAATAATAATCTTCACATAGTTTAACGAGTAATGACTCATTGTTTATTAAATCTTCATTCATAAAAAATTTCTCCTTAATCAAATCATAGCTAATCCCATTATATCAACATTTTAATAAAAAATCCTTTTTCATTTTTTAAAAATACTATATATTTTTTTAAAAATAAAAAAATAAACGCTTTTATTTTCAAAATGAAAATGTTATACTTTTTTTATCAAAATGAAAAAAGGAGAGATTGATTTGAATGATGTTTTTGAAATTCATAAAAAAAACATAGGTGTTTTAAGTTTAAAAACAACAGAAGAAGTTCACGACAATCAAGATTTGGCAAAAATGTACACACCAGGAGTTGCTGAATTGAGTTTAATGATTGAGAAAGATCATGATTTAGCAAGAGAATTGACAATCAGCGGAAAATTGGTAGCGGTTGTAACAGATGGAACTGCCGTTTTAGGATTGGGAAATGTTGGCGATCAAGCAGGACTTCCAATTGTAGAAGGAAAGTCATTACTGTATAAAACATTAGCAGACGTTGACGCGATTCCCTTAGCGATTAAACAAAAATCTGTGGATGAGATTGTGGATACGATTGCTAATTTAGAGCACAGTTTTGCAGGGATTCACTTAGAAGATATTTCAGCTCCTCAATGTTTTGAAATTGAAGAAAAACTTCAAGAAAGAGTTTCGATACCTGTTTATCATGATGATCAAGAAGGAACTGCAATTGTTGTTTTGGCTGGATTAATCAATGCGGCTAAACTGGCAAATAAGCCAATGTCAGAATTAAAAGTTTTAATTAACGGTGTTGGGGCATCAGGACTTGCTACAGCAGAACTGCTTTTTAAAGTCGGTGTCACTCATTTGACGCTAGTAGATAAACAAGGTGTACTTAAAGTTACTGACAAAACATTAAATAAATACCAACGTCAGCTTGTTGAAAAATTAGCAGAAAATAAAAATGTAACCACTTTATCGGAAGCAATCGTTGGACAAGATGCTTTCATTGGTTTATCTGATGGCAATGTGTTAACAGAAAAAATGGTAGAAAGTATGAGTTCATCAGCTATTGTCTTTGCATTAGCAAATCCGGTGCCAGAAATAGATCCAGAGCTTGCTAAAAAAGCAGGAGCAAAACTTATCGCAACAGGCTCATCTAAATATCCTAATCAAGTGAATAATATTTTAGCTTTTCCGGGATTATTTAAAGGATTACTTTTATCTAAGGCTAAGAAAGTTGATTTAGAGTTACAAATAGAAGTGGCTAATAGTTTAGCTGATTTGGTGACAGAACCAAGTACAGAGAAGTTTATTCCCAATGTTTTTGATTCAGGAGTTGTAGAAGCAGTGACTCAAGCTGTTTTAAACTATAAAAAATAAAAGATGAGGATGAATGAAATGGTTGAAAAGTTAAAAAAGTTTAAGATTGGTTTTATTCCATTACCACTATACGCAATTTTAGTGTTAGCGTATGTTGCAATGACGATCAGTGACATTGTTCCAGAGAAAGACATGTTAGTAGCTTTAGGTATTATGACTGTATTCGCTTATTTATTAGAAGAAATTGGTAAAAATATTCCCGTATTAAAAAATTTAGGTGGAAAAGTATTGGTTGTTACTTTCTTACCTGCGTTCTTAGTTTATAAAAACTGGTTACCACAAAGTACAGTTACAGTTGTTAGTGATTTTATGAACAATAATAACTTTTTAATGTTCTTTATCACGTTACTTGTGGTAGGAAGTATTGCTTCAATGAATCGCCACACATTAATCAAAGCAACATCTCGTATTTTAGTTATTTTGATTTTATGCGATGTGATTGGTTCCTTAGTTGGGACTGGTGTTGGGGTTATGTTAGGCATGTCAGCGTGGCAAGCATACTTTTTCGTTGTAGCACCTATTATGGCTGGTGGTGTTGGTGAGGGTGCGATGCCTTTATCTATTGGTTATGCCGCTATTATGTCTGGTATGAGTCAAAATGACATTTTTGGTAAAATTTTACCTTGTGTTATGTTAGGAAGTTTAGTTGCCGTATTATTAGCAGGAATTTTACGTAAAATTGGGGAAAAGAAACCTCACTTAACGGGTAATGGTAAACTGATTGATGGTGATGATGAAAAATTAGAAAATCTAAAAGCATCATCTGGAGCAATCAGTATTGATAAAACATTGATAGCAGGAGTCGTTGCGATTACGATTTATTTCCTAGCAGTTTATGTGGAACATTTAATTCATCAACTACTCGGTTTCTCTATTCCTTCTCCAGTTATTTTGTTAGTATCGTTAATGGGAGCAAAAATGTTAGGGTTTATTCCTAAAGACGTTGAAGAAGGTGGAGCCTCACTTTACGGATTCACTGTAAAAGGAATTACACCGCCACTTTTATTTGGTGTTGGGGTTGCTAAAACAGACTGGGAAGAATTAATTCAAGTTTTTAAAAGTCCAGCGATTATCGTGACAATCGTTGCAACTGTTTGTGCCATTGTTTTAACAGCATATATTGCAGCTAAGTTTTTAAAAATGTACCCAGTTGATACAGCAATTGCCGTTTCTTGTTGTAGTGGACAAGGTGGTACTGGCGCATTAGCTATCTTAGCCTCAGGTGACAGAATGGTCCTTATGCCATTTGCACAAGTAGCTGTTCGTTTAGGTGGAGCAATGACTGTTACTTTCGCCATATTCTTAATGGGATTATTATCGTAGAGAGGAAGAAAAATTATGTTTAATCAAGCGAACATCACAAGATTATTTTTAAGTAATAAAAAAACTTTATCAGATTGGAAAACATTGATGCTAGATTCTGGGATTGAACGTTTTTCAAATGAAGAGGTGATGTTGCTTGATTCAACGTATGGTATTTATGAGGAAGAAAGATTAGTTGCTACTGTTTCAATTAGTGGCTCATTGGTTAAATATATAGCCATCTTAGATGAATTTAGGCAAGAGGGTAGTGTATTTAATCGACTGGTTTCTCATGCTCTACAAGAATTAGCGAGTGAACAAGTTTTCCATGTGTTTGTCCTAACTAAACTTAAGTTTCAACAAAGTTTTGAATACTTAGGCTTTAAGTTGATAGCTGCCACTGATCAAGTTGCTTTTTTAGAGTATGGTATACCAACAATTGAGAATTTTCTAGAAAAAATACCTCAAAAAAATGTCACTAAAAAAGCAAGTATCGTTATGAATGCTAATCCTTTTACGAAAGGACATTATCATTTAATCGAAACAGCTGCGAATGAAAATGATTGGGTCTATGTGTTTGTTGTAGAAAAAGAGCAGGATGTTTTTTCTACAAAGGACCGTTTAGAAATGATTCGACAAGGAACAAAAAAATTAACGAATGTGACAGTTATTTTAGGTGGTGACTATATGATTAGTCCTTTTACCTTTCCAATGTACTTTTTAAGACAAAATGATGAAGCGACTAAAGTTCAGACAACATTAGATGCGACAATTTTTAAAGCAAGTATCGCTTCTTATTTAGGTATTTCTACGAGATATGTTGGAGAAGAACCTTTATCCCAAATGACTGAAACATATAATCAAGCATTAAAAGAAAATTTAGAACCCGAAATAGATGTAAAAATAATCCCTAGAATAATGACAGAAACAGGAAAGATTATCTCAGCAACCAATGTCAGAAAACATGTTGCTACTGGAGATTTATCAGCTATTCTTGAGTTTGTTCCAAAAACAACTTATGACTATTTAGTTAGATTAAAGAAGTAAAGGAGTTTAAAAAATGAAAATAGAAAATACAGCAGTTGCAGGAACTTTAGAATCTAGTGATGTTCAAATCATGATTTCTGAAGGTAAAGAAGGTATTACAATTGATTTAGAAAGCCAAGTATTAGAGCAGTTTGGTAGACAAATTAAACAAGTGATTTTAGATACTTTAACAGCATACGATATAACTGATGCTCAATTAAAGGTTGTAGATAAAGGTGCCTTAGATTGTGTGATTAAAGCAAGATTAACAGCGGCTATTCACAGATCTCTAGGTATCCAGCACAAAGAAACACCGTGGGAGGTTTAAAGTAAATGAAAATGAAAGAACGTTTAAGAAGAACAATGATGTTTGTTCCGGGAAATAATCCAGCTATGATTAAAGATGCAGGTATTTACGGGGCAGATTCAATTATGTTCGATTTAGAAGATGCGGTTGCTATGACTGAAAAAGATGCAGCTAGAATGTTAGTTTATCAAGCTATTCAAACAGTTGATTATGGTAATACTGAAGTAGTTGTAAGGATTAATGATTTACATTCTGAATTTGGTCGTGCTGATATTTTTGCCGTTGTTAAAGCTGGTGTAGATGTGATTCGTTTGCCAAAAACTGAGTATCCAGAAGATGTCATTGAAGTCGATGAGGTCATTCAAGAAGCGGAAGAACATTTTGGCATTCCAGTAGGAACAACTCTTATGATGGCTGCGATTGAGGGTGCGGCTGGTGTACTGAATGCTCCTGCGATTGCTAAAGCTTCTGATCGATTAATTGGTATTGCGATTGGTGCCGAAGATTATGTAACGAATATGAAAACAAAACGTTATCCAGATGGAAAAGAATTGTTCTTTGCTCGTAGTATGATTGTTCATGCAGCTCGTGCGGCAGGAATTTCCGCTTTTGATACGGTATATTCTAATGTTGATAATACAGAAGGATTCTTAAATGAAGTTAAATTGATTCATCAATTAGGTTTTGACGGAAAATCATGTATAAATCCTAGACAAATTCCATTAGTTAATAGCGTGTATCAACCAACAACAAAAGAAATAGAAAATGCGTTGAATGTGGTTGCTGCTATTGAAGAAGCAAAAGCAAAAGGTTCAGGCGTTATTTCATTAAATGGAAAAATGATTGATAAACCAATTGTAGAGAGAGCTGAGAGAGTCATTCGATTAGCAAAAGCGTCTAACTTAATGGATGAGGAGGGAAATATTTATGAGTAGAGAGCTACCCAAAGATATCTTAAAAAAATATGAAACAACCTTTAGTACTGTGGAGCTTCCTTCAGTTGAAGTGAATCGTGTGGCACCGAAAGTAACAACTGTCACAAATAAAATGGAAAAAGTTCTTCCTACTATCAAAGAAGCAGTTGAAAAAACAGGTTTAAAAGATGGTATGACGATTTCTTTCCATCATCATTTGAGAGAAGGAGACTTTGTTTTTAATCAAGTGATGGCTGTTATTAAAGAGATGGGAATTAAAGATTTAACCTTAGCACCAAGTTCTTTAACAAACGTTATGAATGAGATGGTTATTGAGTGTATTAAAGCAGGAATAGTTTCTCACATCACAAGTAGTGGAATGCGTGGCAGTTTAGGTGAGTTTATCTCACGTGGTGGTATGGAGAATCCAGTTATTTTACGTTCTCATGGGAATCGACCTCGTGCCATTGAATCAGGCGAAATTAAAATAGATGTTGCCTTTTTAGGTGTTCCAACAACTGATAATTATGGAAATGCGAATGCTGTTTACGGGAAATCTGTTTTTGGTTCTTTAGGCTATGCCAAAGTTGATGCACAGTACGCAGATAAAGTCGTTTTAATCACGGATAACTTAGTTCCTTATCCTAATACACCAATCAGTATCCCGCAAACACAAGTAGATTATATTGTGGAAGTTGATGCCATTGGTAATCCAGATAAAATTGGTGCTGGAGCAACTCGTTTTACCAAAGATCCAAAAGAATTGAAAATTGCTGAGACAGTGAAAGATGTTATTGTTAACTCACCTTATTTTAAAGAAGGATTTTCATTCCAAACGGGAACGGGTGGGGCAGCTTTAGCCGTGACTCGTTATTTAAAAGAAGAAATGAAAGCTAAAGACATTAAGGCGTCATTTGCTTTAGGTGGTATCACGAAACCAACTGTGGAATTACTAGAAGAAGGTTTGGTTGCTAAAGTATTAGATGTTCAAGATTTTGATAAAGGTGCAGCAGAGGGAATGGCACAATTTGAAAATCAACAAGAAATTGATGCGTCATTTTATGCAGGTCCTCATAATAAGGGGGCAGTTGTTAATCAACTAGATGTAGTTATTTTATCTGCTTTAGAGATTGATACTCAGTTCAATGTGAATGTTATGACTGGATCAGATGGTGTTTTAAGAGGAGCTATCGGAGGACATCAAGATGCAGCAACTGCTAAGTTAACGATTATTTCAGCACCTCTTGTTCGTGGTAGAATACCAACAGTTGTTAAAGATGTGACAACTTTAATTACACCAGGATCAAGTATTGATGTTCTTGTTACAGAAATTGGTATTGCGATTAATCCGTTACGTCAAGATTTAGTAGATATCTTTAAAAATATTAAACGTATTCCTGTATTTACAATCGAAGAGTTACAACAACGCGCTGAAAAAATTGTGGGTGTTCCAGAACCTTTGCAGTTTACAAATCGTGTGGTTGCTTGTATCGAATATCGTGATGGCTCACTATTAGATGTTGTGAAAGAAATTAAACCTTATAAAGAATAGGAGAATTTAGATGATATTTGGATCAGGTGTAGAACAAACAGTGGAAGACATGCTAAGACATAGGGAACAACGAATGATGTTCCAAAAGAAATTGTTAAACGATAATGAAGAAGTAACCCTTATTTCTTATACCATGAATATACCTGGTCCAATTAAAAATAATTCAGCTATTTTTGAAATGTTTAATTATGGTTTTGGACTGATAGAACAAGCATTAAAAAACGAAAAGGTTGAGATTATTTATCAAAAAATAATTCAGCTACCAAGTGGAAATGACGGATTTTTTCTAGTGAAAGAACTACCTATTCCGGTAAAAGAGTTAACAATGAAATTAGAGGAACAAAGTGAATTTGGTCGTTTACTAGATATTGATATTTTGTCTATAGAACAGGAAGAATTAATTCAAGTAAGTCGATCACACTTTAAGGAAAATCCGAGAAAATGCTTATTGTGTTCCGCTGATGCCAAAAATTGTGCGAGAAGTCGAAAGCATTCTGTGGAAGAATTACAAATTAAAATAAATGAAATTTATGAAAGGATGACGTAAAGGTGGAACAAGCGGTAAAAAAAATAGCTCAGCAAGCTCAATTAGGGTTATTGTACGAAGTATCTTGTTTTCCTAAACCCGGTTTAGTTGATCCAATTGATTCAGGTTCTCATAATGATATGGATTATTTTACCTTTTTGGAAAGTAGTGTTGTTTTGTTACCTTTCTTTGAAGAATTCATTCAAGTAGGGTATGAGTTGAAATATCTGCCAATTACTGAAACTTTCAAAAAAATTAGAAAAATTGGTGTTTTAGCAGAGAATGAAATGCTTCATGTGACGCAAAATGTGAACACGCATAAAGGAGTTATTTTTTCATTAGGTATTTTCTTAACGATTTGTGGTAGGTTAGAAGTTTGGAAAAATGATGTTAGTTTAAAGCAATTCCAAATGGAAATAAAAGAGATGACATGTGATTTGTTAAATGATTTTGAAAACTTACCTAATGATAAAAGTGAGTTAACTTTTGGAGAAAAATTGTTTGTGGAACATGGAATGACTGGGATTCGAGGCGAAGCTCAATCTGGTTATCCAAGTGTGTTTGACTATGGCTTAACTTTCTATGATAAGTATCAAGGTAAAAATAATGAACAATTAATTGATACGTTGATGTTTTTATCACTTCATGTAGAAGATACTAACTTGATTAAACGGAGTCAGAGTATTTCAGTATTTGAATCGTACCGAGAAATGGCAAATAATTTTCTTGAGTTAGGCGGTTACTCGACTGAGTCAGGGCTGAACTATCTAAATAAATTAAATAGGCTGTTAAAAGAAAAAAATTGGAGCTTAGGTGGAAGTGCGGATACTTTGATATTGGTTGTTTTTGTTTCGAAATTAGTGAAGTTAGGATATTTGAAAAAGTAAGTTAAATGTGTACGAAAGTAACTATTTGTAAGTTTTTTTGGATAATCATTAAATTTAACACAAATTTAAAAATAAACCGTCCAAACTTACTAAGTTCTTAACCTTTAATTGATATACTCAAATAAAGGAGGGATAGTATGGGATTTTGGGTAATGATTTCTTTACTATTTTTAGGTTTACTTTTATTTTCTATTGGAAATAAAAAGGCTAAGCGATTTAGTGTATTTTTTAAATTGAGTGGTAGTATTTGCTTGTTAGTAGCTATCTGGCTAGGATTTCCTAAATAAGGTTCAATTCTTTTTTTATAAAATTAAAGGTGATTAGATGTAATTACAGAATCTAATCGCTTTTTACTATACTTTTATATATATATTAAACCTAAAATCAAAAACAAACCAATTGTTATCTTTCCACATTTTACCCCCGTTAGTATATAATAATCCTATCAAACAAAAAAAGGATGGATGACATGAAAGGTATTTTAGTTTCAGAATTTGGTAGTAGTGATGTTTTAAATTATACAGAATTACAAAGCGTACCAGTTGGGGACGACGAGGTAAGAATATCTTTAAAAGCAGTGGGAATTAATCCTGTTGAAACCTATATCCGTCAAGGAACATACAGTCTTTTACCAGAATTACCATACACACCAGGCAAAGATGGTGCTGGAATTATCGAAGAAATTGGTAAAAACGTTACAGAATTTAATGTAGGAGATCGAGTTTTTGTCTCAGTTGGAGGAAACAAGGGTCGTGGTACTTATGCAGAAGAAATAATTTGTAACACGGAATTTATCTATCCATTACCAGATAATTTAAACTTTGAAGAAGGCGCAGCCCTTGGAACAGCTGGAATGACGGCTGTTCATGCCCTTCATCAAAAAGGAAAAATTAAACCTGGTGATTATGTGTTAATTCACGGTGCAACGGGTGGTGTGGGGAATTTAGCTGTACAATTAGCTAAGTTACATGGTGCTATTGTTATTGCCACAGCGGGTAGCATTGAAGGGATGACCATGCTAGAAAAATTAGGAGCTGATTTCGTTCTTAACCATCGTGAAGAAAATTATCTAACTGTGATTGATGACATCACAAAAAATCACGGTATTGATGTGATTATTGAGATGTTAGCTAATGTTAATTTAGGTAAAGATTTAGAAGTCATGGCGTTAAATGGTCGAGTAGTGATTGTTGGAAATCGTGGTGAGGTGACGATTAACCCGCGCTTGATGATGACCAAAGACGTTCAGGTGATGGGATTTATTTCAGCAAACATGACACAAACAGAACGAAAAGAAAACAGCCATCAATTGGTTGCAGCTTTAAAATCAGGGGTTAGACCAGTCATTGAGCAGATTTTCTCCCTTGAAGATGCTCATAAAGCGCAAGATTTTATGATGAGTGAACGCAAAACCTTAGGTAAAATTGTGCTGAAAGTGGGGGAATAATCCATGAAAGATAGTTTATTAAAAGAACTCCAACAGCATGTGGCGTCTGAAAAAACGTATCTTGGCGATGGGTATTACCGAATTAGAGAAAAATCTGAGAAAGAAGTGGAGTTAGCTTTTCTTTTGATGGACCCTTGTGGTGGTAGTGTCGTAAATCCGCAAATCACCTTAGTGAAGGCTAAAGATAATTGGGAACCGGTAAAACTAATTGATTTAGGAATTAGCCCAACTGAAATGTATGAGGTGAGTGAAGAAACAGCTGAAAAACTTAAAGCTAGGTTGGATGAATTAGTTGGAAAATTTCAAGGCGCGATTAGCTCTAATTAATATAAGATAAAAAATCAGAAAGCGGGAAATTGCCACGCTTTCTGATTTTTTTTATTTAAATTGAGCATCATAGAGTGCTCGATATTTACCTGATTTATTCAACAATTCAGTATGAGTACCAGTTTCAACAATCCGCCCATCTTCCATTACGATAATCTGATCAGATTTTTGAATCGTGGAAAGACGGTGAGCAATCACTAAAGAAGTTCTGTGGCTTAATAATGAATCCAGAGAAGCTTGAATGTAGCGCTCTGATTCATTGTCTAAAGAAGCGGTTGCCTCATCTAAAATCAAAAGCGGGGCATTTTTTAAGAAGGTTCTGGCGATGGCGATTCGTTGTTTTTGTCCACCAGAAAGTTTTATTCCACGTTCTCCAACTTCGGTTTGAAGGTTATCTGGCAGAGAGTTAACAAAATCTGCTAATTTTGCTGCATGAACAGCATTTTCAATCTCAGATTCTGTTTTTCCTTCTGATCCATATAAAATATTTTCTAAAATAGTCCCATCAATTAACTCAATATCCTGCGTAACTAAACTAATATGTTGTCTCAAAGAAGTCAGAGTATAGTCTTCTATGGGATGATGATCAATCAAAATCTGGCCGCTTGTCACGTCATACAAACGTTCAAGGAGTTTCGTAATCGTTGTCTTTCCAGAACCAGACACGCCAACCAAAGCAGTCATTTTACCTTGCTCTATTTCAAAAGAAATATCTTTTAATATCGGTTGTCCGTTTGAATAGCTGAAATTAACGTGATCAAAAACAATACTTTCTTTAATTTCAGATAGATGTAAGGGGACTTTACGATCAATGACAGTTGGCTGAACCTCGTAGAGTTCAACGATTCTGTTGTAAGACACCACAGCTTGTTGAAAGCGACTCACCATTTGAGTGAACGAACGAATCGGTGTTTGTAGCATTTTTAGATAAGCCAGATAAGCAACTAATTCACCAATTGTTTGTCTGCCTTGGGTAATAGAAAATCCTGAATAAAGCAAAACAATCGCCATGCCAAGATAGTTAACTAGATCAATACTTGGAGCAAAAATTGTTTGATAAGACATGGCTTCAATGTAATTGGCTTTATTTTTATTGTTTAATTCTTCAAAAGTTTGGCTCTCATTTTTTTCATTGACGAAGGTTTTAATTAATAAAATAGAGGTCAAACTATTTTGTAAATGGTTATTGATTTCAGATGTAGAACTTCTGACTTTTCGAAAAGCTTGTTTAATGTGTTTACTGAAGAACAGATTTAGTAAGTAAAGCAGCGGAAAGGTAAGCGTGATTAACAATGTTAGGGTGACATCCTGAAACAACATAAAACCATAGATAAAAATAAAGGTGAAGAGGTTCGAGACTAATTTCAAACTTTGAGGCGAAATTAAATCTTGGAGGGTCTTCACATCACTTGTTAAACGTGTCATCAAATCTCCTGTTTTGGCATTTTCAAAAAATGAAAAATCTAAACCTAATAAATGTTGATATAAATCATTTCGTAATTGTGTAATCATGTTTTGACTTAAACGACTCATCATCATGGTGGAAAGATAGGTGAGGGCGCTTAAGAAAGAAGCACAAACAAGCAGCAACATCACTTGAGTAAAAATAAGAGACATGGATTTTTCTGGAATAGCGTGATCAATGATTTTTTGTGTAATTTGAGGAATGTTGAATTCAAAAAAGGAGATGCCTAGTAATAAAATGAAACTAATAAAAAGCTTCTTTTTTTCGTTTTTTAAAGAATGTCCTAAAAAATGTAACATGTCTAAAATATTGTCGTTTTTATTCAAAAAAATCCCTCCTATTCCTCTTTAAATATTCTTAAGACAACCATATTCTCGTTTGCTTGAAAAGTCAATTTAATGAGAAAAAAAGTACACTTCTAAAGTTAGTTTTATAATCTAACTTTAGAAGTGTACTAAGTCTATTTAAAACACCAAGCTATGAATTAACTCTTTTCTAGGATTAGGTAAGACAATGTGATTAATAATCATGGCTTCATCTTTAGCGCCTTCAATCCCAGCTTCAACGGCGGCTTTAACTGCATCTACGTCACCAGTTAGAACAACAAAAGATTTACCTGCAATACCAGTTGCGAGTTGTAAACTAATTAAATCAACATTAGCTGCCTTAACTGCAAAATCAGCGGCGATAATTGAACCAGCAGCGGAGTAATATTCAATGGCACCAATGGCTTTCGTATTTTCAGGTACATGAGTCATGTTAATCGCTCGAATGACTTGTGGATCAATTCGCGGAATGATGAGTTTTCCTACAACGTGCATGCCACCGATTCTAGCACCTTCTTCAATGGATTGACTAATTGAATCCACTCGTCCAGAAATTAAAATGTAATATTTTCCAGGACAGCTAGCTTTTGCCGAAATTAATTCGCAATCTGCCGCTTTTAGCATATAATCAACTGCTTCAATTCCTTTAGCAATACTGTTTAATTCTAAAAATCCTAATGTATCAATTGCCATAATTAAGCCACATCCTTTTTAATTTGAATTAATGAATCACTCACGCAGATGACTTCACCAGAAATACTGGCGTGAATCGGTGCGCCTAGTTTACCTTCATCCATATCAGCAATTAACTGACCCTTTTCAACACGGTCGCCTTTTTTGACTACTGGTTGGCAAGGAGCCCCAATGTGCATTTTTAACGGAATAAAAACTTCATCAGGTTCAAAAGTAATCAATTGACTTAAATCATTATTCACATATTTTTCTAAGCCCATTTTAAGAAGAATATTTTTAGGCGGTGTTTTTTGATACTCTCGCATAGGTTGTGGAATTAACTCTTCTCCGTTGTACTCATAGCGAATGCCTTTTTCAGCTAAACGCTGTTTCACGTAAATATTAACTTGTCTTGGAGATAAAGACATAGGACAAGCAATGACTTCACAAATACCACATTCACAACAAAGAATGGCTTGTTTCCAAATAGGGTCATCATCAATGTCATTTGGCACATCACTTGTTGCGAGATGTCGCATGACTTGGTGAGGATGTAAAGGAATCCCAATTTGGAAACGAGGACACAGTTGAGTACATAAACGACACTGAATACAAGCGGCTTTTGCTTGGGTAATGATTTGACTCATTTGGCGCTCATGTAGTGAATAGAGATATTCTTTTTCTTCTAGAATAATAATTCCAGAGGTTGTTTTTGTGACGACTTGATCATGAAAATTGTTATGATTGCCAATTTTCCCCATCATTGGTCCACCATTTAAAAAGATAAACTGTTTTAAAGGTGTGCCACCAGCTAGTTCTAAACAAGTTGAAAAAGACGTGCCAATTGGGACAAGAATCATGGTTGGTTTGTTCACTTCACCTGTTACGGTAATTAATTTTTGAGTCACAGGCGTTTCGTGCTCCATCGCTTCATAAATATTTAGCATGGTGGTAATGTTTGAAACAATACAGCCAACTTGTAAAGGAATGCCAGTTGGTGGAACAGTTCGTCCAGTCACTTCAAAGACCATCACTTGTTCGTCCCCTGCAGGATAAAAATTCTCCATTTTGTGAATCGTAATCGGGGCATTTTGTTCTTTGATTGCGGCTTCTAGGCAGGCAATCTCTTCATGGTAATAATCTTTTGTTGCAATCACAATGTGTTCACATTCCACAGTTTTTCCAACTGCTGTGATTGCCTTAATGCACTCACTGGCAAAATGTTTCATCACATAGTGGTCAGTTTTTAAGAGAGGCTCGCATTCAGCAGCATTGATGATGAGATACTCAGCTTTAGCATTTAATTTTTTGGATGTTGGAAAGCCAGCGCCACCAGCACCGACAATTCCTGATTTGTGAATTTTTTCTAATAGCATTTAATCACCTACAATTATTTATTTTTTAATGTAGAGGTCGTTGTCACGTTCAATTGTAAGCTCTTAACTTTTTTAAATCAATCATAATTAACAAAAATGTTTATAAATGAAAACGATTATCAGTCTCGTCTTGTGAAAAAAGTATAAGCTAGACGGACTATTTAAATTTTGCTATAATGTGGAACGAGTCAATAATTCAAATTAAATAAAGGACTTACACAGTGGTGAGTTCAACTTGCAAAGGCGCAAAAAGATTAAGTTCTTTTTGCGTCTTTTTTTATAAATGGAGGGATGAAGTTGATGAAAGCTAAAGAGATTTTTCAGTTACCGTCAGGGGTTACGTTGAAAAACAGGTTAATTTTTGCGCCGATTTCAACCATGGAAGACCCGCTTGATGGAAAGATGACATCAGATGAACTCAATTTTTTTAAATTAAGAACGGGGGCTGTTGGGGCAATTGTTGTGGGCTCTGCCTATGTTTCCCCAGATGGTCGAGGATATGGTAACAATATAAGTATCACTCATGACAGGTACATAGATAGTTTGAGTCAAGTGGCTTCAACCATTCAACAAGATAATACCAAAGCTTTCTTACAAATTTATCATGCTGGAGCTAATGCTAAATCAAAAAAATGGTGTGTGAGCTGTGAATCTCAAAATATCGTTGAAGAAAAAGACTATCAAGAATTATCAACAGCAGAAATTGAAAGAATAATCAAGGATTACCAAGAGGCAGTTTTAAGAGCTATTAAAGCTGGTTTTGATGGTGTTGAGTTACACATGGCGAATTCTTATTTACCAAACCAATTTATGATGCCAAGTTGGAATGTAAGGCAGGACGAGTGGGGTGGATCAAGAGAAAGACGTTTAAATTTTGCTAAACGCATCATTGAATCATCTTTAGAAGTTATCAAACAACATGCCAAAACTCCTTTTGCTTTAGGAATTCGATTTTCACTTGAAGATACGATGCTACTGGAGGATAATGAAAGAGATCAATCGTTCAAAGAATCACTAATGATTTTAAAAGAACTAGATAACATGACTCTCGATTATGTTCATGTCACTAGTTCGGATATATTAAGCAAAAAAGAATTAGAAGGTTATTCATTTGAACTACTAGATATTTTAAAACAAGTGCTACTAAAAACACCTTTAATCGGTTCAGGTAATTTACTTCAAGCTGAATCAGTAGAAAAAACCTTAGAGAAAACTGAATTAGCCTCTGCTTGTCGACCCTTTATTTTTCAACCAGATTGGGCACAATGCATTCTAAATCAAGAAGAAGTGGTGTTACCGAATAATCAGTTAACAGGTGAGATGAGGCAAACATATCAAATTCCAAGAAATTTATGGCGAGGCATTTTAGAAGCGTCAGATTGGTACTTATACAGATAAATTAAAAGAAGAAGAGGAAATAATTATGTCAGATAAAACAAGAGTGATACAAGAATCAGTTCCAGGGCGTCAGATAACCATTGCCCACGTGATTGCTAGTCCAGATAAGAGAGTCTATGAAAAAATTGGCTTGTTTGATTGTGAAAAAGAAGCCTTAGGTATTCTAACCATTACACCAGGTGAAGCAGCGATTGTGGCGGCGGATGTGGCTTCAAAAGCAGCAGCAGTAACAGTTGCTTTTATGGACCGATTTAGTGGAACGGTTGTCTTAGCAGGGGACGTCACAGCGGTTGAAGCAAGTATTGAAATGGTGAACAGCACTTTAAATGAATTGTTACAAATTCAAAGTGCGCCTGTTACAAAATCATAAAAAGCAAGTGGGATGAAAATGAAAAAAATTATGTTTATAGGTGCAGTTGGCACAGGGAAAACAACACTAACACAGAGACTTCAAGGTTTGGATATTACTTACCAAAAAACGCAAGCTATCGAATCAAGTCAATATATTGTGGATACACCAGGAGAATTTGTACAACGTCGTCAATTTTACAGTGCCCTTCAAGTGACATCCAGTGGGGTCGATTGTATTGGTATTCTGCAATGTGTGGACGAAAAATTCAATACTTTTCCACCAGGATTTGGCTCAATGTTTTCAAAACCGGTGATAGGGATTATTACTAAGATGGATAAAACAGATGATCCCGAACTGATTAAGAAGGCTGAACAATCGTTAAGAAGTTCAGGTGCAAGAGAAATTTTTAAAGTCTCATCGATTGAGGATGATGGCATCAAAGAATTATTAGCCTATTTAGAGTATGAGGAGGAAGCGTAATGGCAAAAATATACACTAAAACCGGAGACAAAGGCGAAACAAGTATTATTGGCGGTGAAAAAGTCGCTAAATGTTCTAATCGTGTGGAAAGTTATGGAACAATTGACGAACTTAATTCTTTTATTGGAATCATTGTTAGTCATATGAAAAATAGTCAAGATGTAAAAAAAGACTTGGCTGAAATCCAACAAATTTTATTTGATTGTGGGACAGATATGGCAACGCCCAATAGCACCAAAGGGTATCGTACAGCAGAAACTTCAACAAAGTGGCTAGAAGAGTGTATTGATAAATATTTAATCTCACCACCACCCATTACGGAGTTTATCATCCCTGGCGGTGATCCTGTTGCAAGTGAACTGCATTTTGCGAGAACCATTGCTAGAAGAGCTGAACGGATTGTGGTAGCCACTAGTTTAGAAGCTGAAATTAACGCAGAAGTATTGAAATTTTTAAATCGGTTATCAGATTATTTCTTTGCAGCAGCAAGGCTCATTAACTACCGTGAAAACCGTCCAGACGTTAGCTATCGTAGAAATAGTCAGGTTTTTTATAACGATTAATGAATCGTTTTCATTTTTTACTTTAAAAGTGTTGTCATACACAAAGTAATATGTTAATATCGACACATAGATTGAAAAATTTAATTATTTAGATGGAACTTTGGTGAAATTCCAAGACGGTCCCGCCACTGTAATAAGCAGATTGCTTTAAGTCAGGTCTTTCTAATAAATTAAACTTGGTACTTACTGTTCCGTGGTAGATCAGTGGGAGTTAGGAAACCAAAACGTAACGTTTTCTGACATTTAGCCGCTTGTTTTATTACAGTGCGTACCATATTCGATACTGATAAAAACACAACGATTCGTGTTTTAATAAAGCAATAGGCAAATGGAGAGACTTACTACTTGGTAGGTTGTAGCACAAAGGGGTGCTATCCTTGCCTTTTTTGTTTTCTAATTAATATAATAGTTGGCAATGACGCTACCGAAAGAACCTTTTTGATAAGGGTATTTTTGGTGGCTTTTTTTATTATCGGAGGTGGAAAAGTGAAACAAATTAAATTTAGTACAGAAATTTACATGGGAAGTGATGCATTAAGTTTCTTAGGCACATTTGAAAATGAACGCATTTGTATTGTGACAGATAAGTTCATGGTCGAATCAGGAATGATTGATTATGTGATAAGTGAAATTAATGATTCCAATGCGTATGAAGCGTTTATGGATATCGTCCCAGATCCAACCATTGAAAATGTTGTTAGTGGTGTGGAGAAATTAGCTGAGTTTAAACCAACACAAATCATCGGTTTTGGTGGAGGGTCAGCCATTGATGCGTCAAAAGCAATCAAATTAATGGGCGTTGAACTTGGACTAATTGAAGCAGCGAAGTTAATCATTATTCCAACAACAAGTGGAACAGGTTCTGAGGTTACTAACTTTTCAGTAATTACTAATAAAAAGGAAAATTTAAAATACCCATTAGTGGATGACCGATTACAACCAGAAGTGGCAATTTTAGATCCACGATTGGTTAAATCAGTTCCTCCTGTTATTACGGCAGACACAGGGATGGATGTTTTAACTCATGCTTTAGAAGCTTATGTTTCAACAGAAGCAACAGTTTTCTCAGATGCCTTGGCAGAAAAAGCTGTGGAGTTAATCTTTAACTATTTGGAAAGAGCTTATAAAAATGGTGAAGACATGGAAGCAAGAGAGCAAGTTCACTACGCTTCATGTTTAGCAGGTCTTGCTTTTAACCAAGCGTCACTGGGATTATGTCATGGTATTGCGCATACGATTGGTGGTAAATTACATTTAGCTCACGGTCGAATTAACGGCGTGTTACTTCCTTCAATTGTTCAATACAATGGAAATGAAAGTCAACGAGCGTTAGAGCGTTATGCTTTACTCGCTAAGAAACAAGGTCTTTCTAATTCTCGAGGTAAAATGGGTGTTAGAAACTTGATTAACGAAATAACTAGTCTAAGATCAAAACTGAACATGCCAAGTAACTTTATCGAAGCTGGACTAACAAAAGAAGATGTGGCACCTTTTATCAGTCAAATCAGTGAACAAGCACTACTTGATCCAACAACGAAGACTAACCCAAAAGCACCAACAGTGGAAGATGTTAGAAAAATTGTGACAAATTTATTTTGATTATAGAGTGATGACAAGGGTATAATACTTTTATAGTAAATAAAAGTGGAAAGGACGAGCGTCTTGGAAGAAAAACAACGATTGATTCAAGAATATGTTCCAGGTAAACAAGTAACGATGGCTCATATTATCGCGAATCCAACTCAAGACAGTTATGACAAGCTAGGTTTGATGAATGAAGGGTATGGTTCAATCGGAATCTTAACTATTTCACCAAGTGAAGCAGCCATCATAGCAGTTGATTACGCTCTAAAATCAGGAGATGTTGAAATTGGTTTTATTGATCGATTTAGTGGAACGGTTATTCTAACAGGAGATTTATCTTCAATGGAAGCAGCCTTCTCAAATACTCTTAGATTTTTAGAAGAAACATTAGATTTTGCTAGTACAGTAGTCACCAAAACATAGACGTTTTGAAAAAGTAAAATGATAAAAGCTAGGAGTGAAGCTCGTGAAAGGAAAAGTTATCATTGTCGATGATGAACCTCTTACAAGAGTAGACTTAAGAGACATGTTAGAATTAGAAAACTATGATGTTGTCGGTGAGGCAGCAGATGGCTTTGAAGCAATTGAGTTGGCTAAAAAGCATCATCCAGATTTAATTATTATGGATGTTCAAATGCCACTTTTAGACGGTTTAAGTGCTGGTAAGAAGATTATGAATGAAAAATTAGCAAGTGCTATTTTGATGTTAACTGCTTATAGCGATGTGAGTAATCGACAAAAAGCCATGAGTTTTGGGGCAGCAGGTTACTTAGTCAAACCATTAGATGAAAAATCCTTTATCCCAATGGTGGAAATGGCGATCACTAAAGGCAATCAAGTGGAAAAGCTTGAAAAAAATGTGGATAAGCTGTCTGAAAAACTTGAACAAAGAAAAATGATTGAAAAGGCAAAAGGAATCCTAATGGCAAAACAAGCTTTGTCAGAAGAAGATGCTTATCAACATATTCGTAAATTGAGTATGGATAAGAGATGCCCAATGATTGATGTGGCTGAAATGCTTGTGATGGCAAATGATTGAGTCAAGGATTCGAGAATTAAGTCAGAAGTATTCTAGTTTAAGTGATTCAGATATTGATGAGTTAATAAAAGAGGCAAAACGGATTGAAGAAACAAATAAATATCGTGAAGAAGATGTTTTCATTGATATCTTATCAGATGTAACAGATGAAGCGGTCGTTGTCTATCACCGCAGACCTTGCGAAAATGAATCGATATATAGTGAAAATGTTGTAGGAAAAATTGCTAAAAGGCTCAATGAACCAGGTGTTTATCGGACCTTTGAAACAGCTCTTATTACAGAAGGACTTCTTGCAAAGACGCAAGAGAATCACTGGATAAGGCAAAAAGTTTTTCCTTTACGAAATAATAAAAAAACAATTGGTGTCCTTATTGTGGAATTTCCAGTTAAAGAGATCAGGGGTGAAGCTATCACTGAGAATTCTCAAAAAGACTTGGACGTACCGGATGCTACAACTGTGTTTTACAATTCTTTAATGGATAACCTAGACGAAGCTATTCTTATATTTGATGCCAACGGTTATCTTGTAATGAATAATGAAGTAGCCAATAGTTATTACTTCCATTTTGGATACATGGAGAAAATAATTGGTCTTCATTATGACAATTTATCTTTAGATACATCAACCTTTGAGCAAATGATTTACTTAAAAGGAACTGAAAAGTGGTGTAACATTCGCGAAAAAGAAATTGTTTTTGGTAGTTCTCATTTTCAAATGAAGCGATTCTTTGATGAGAAGACGGGCATGTTTACCATGATCTTACATGATAAAACAGAAATTTATAATCGAGAAGTTGAAATTGTGGAAAAATCGGTGGCAATTAAAGAAATTCATCACCGAGTAAAAAATAATCTGCAAAGTATTGTTTCTCTCTTAAGAATTCAGTCCAGACGTTCGAACAATCAAGAGGTTGTGAAGGTGCTTCGAGAAAGTGAATATCGAATTTTAGCTATTTCTGCCACACATGAATTATTATCTAAAAAAATTGATAATGATATCAGTTTAGCAGAAGTGTTAGACGTGACAATTTCCAATTGTTACCGGGCATTTTTAGATAACAAGAAAGTCATTATTGAAAAGAATATTGACGAAACAGTTGTCCTAGATAGTGATAAAACAGTTACCGTGGCTTTAATAACCAATGAATTATTACAAAATAGCTTTGAACATGGTTTCTTGAAAGAAAGTAAAACAAACAAAATTAAAGTGGATGTCATTCGATTAGAAGACAATATGGTGTCAGTGTCTGTTAAAGACAATGGTGCAGGTTATCACACGAGTGACGTGAACAATAGCAGTTTAGGTTTAAAAATAGTCACAAGTTATGTCAAAGATAAATTAAGAGGTAAGTTAAAAATTGTTTCCAGTCATGCGGGAACATCAACTTACTTTAGTTTTAAAATTTAATATACTTTAGACAAAGTAGTTTAAAGATCAAGCAATGGTGCTTAAGATAATTCTAATGTTTATTAGGGTTATTTTGAGCACCTTTTATTTTCAAAAAAATTAAGGAAGGAGGGATTTAGTGTCAGAAGAAGTAGTATTAAGTGTTGGCATTGATTTGGGAACCTCAACGACTCAGATGATTATTTCCAAATTACATATCAAAAATATGGCATCTTCTTTTACGATTCCAAGAATTACCATTACGGATAAAGAAGTCGTCTTTAAAAGTGATATCATGTTCACTCCTATTTTAGAAAATAATTTAATCGACGTTAAAGCGATTGAAAACTTTGTTAAAACCCAGTATGAAAAAGCGAATATCAGTAAAAGCGATATTCAAATTGGTGCGGTGATTATTACCGGTGAAACAGCGAGAAAAGAAAATTCAAGCAATGTGTTACAAGCTTTAAGTGGCTATGCGGGAGATTTTGTTGTCGCTACAGCAGGTCCAGATTTAGAAAGTATTATCGCAGGTCGTGGGGCAGGGGCTCAGACTTATTCTAAAGAGAAACACACAACGGTGGTTAATTTAGATATTGGCGGTGGTACAACTAACTTAGCCTTGTTTTATGATGATGAAGTCTTTGATACAGGGTGTTTGGATATTGGTGGACGACTGATTAAGGTCAACCGACAAACTCAAGTCATCGAGTACATCGCACCAAAAATAAAAGAAATAATTGCTAAGGAAAATTTAGATATTTCCCTTGGACAAAAAACAACAGCCGAAAAATTACAACCAATAATCAAAATTATGGTCAACACACTTGAAAATAGTGTGGGGATTGGCGAAAAAAGTCCCTACTACGACATGATTATTACGAATAAAGGCTTATCTTTCAATCGTAAAATCGAAGCCATTTCATTTTCTGGTGGTGTCGCTGATTGTATTACCCAAGATAATTTAGCAGACCCATTTAAATACGGGGATATTGGGTTATTACTTGGGCAAGGAATAGCTAATTCAGTACTTGTAAGGGAGTTTGAAGTGGTTAAATCCGTTGAAACAATCAGAGCAACTGTTGTTGGTGCAGGCTCTCATACGGCCGACATTAGTGGTAGTACGATTACTTATAAAAAAGAAATCTTGCCCATTAAAAATATGCCGATTCTAAAATTATCTCAGCAAGATGAAAGTGGTCAAAAGGCTGAGATAGCTGAAGCCATTAAACAGAAGATGAAATGGTATCAATTAGAAAATGAGTTCCAAACAATCGCTTTGGGAATTGAAGGCGAAAAAAATCCGACATTCCAACGAGTCTTAGATTATGCAGAAGCGATTGTTGAGGGCTTGGACTTAATCATTCAAAAAAAAGAACCACTCGTGATTAGCGTCCAAGAAGATATGGCAAAAGCTTTAGGTCAATGTTTGTTCAGTGTTTTACCTAAAGACTATCCATTTGTCTGTATTGACAGTGTGAAAGTTGAAAATGGGGACTACATTGATATCGGCATGCCTGTTGCCAATGGTAATGTCTTACCAGTAGTTGTAAAAACGTTAATTTTTAATTAGTTCGTTATGAACTAGATGAAATAAATAGTTAAATAAGGAGGAATTTAAACGATGATTTTGAAAACTAGACTTTTTGGCAAAACTTACGAATTTAAATCAGTAAAAGAAGTTCTTGCTAAGGCTAACGAAGTAAAATCAGGAGATACATTAGCACGAGTAGCTGCTGAATCTGCTGAAGAGAGAGTAGCGGCGAAAGTTGTACTTGCTCAATTACAATTAAAAGATTTATTCAATAACCCAGTAGTACCTTACGAAGAAGATGAGGTAACACGTATCATCATCGACGACGTGAACAAAAGAATGTACGAACAAATTAAACACTGGACGGTGGAAGAATTACGTGAGTACATCTTAGATTTTAAAACAAATGATTACGAAATCAAACAAGTTGCTCGTGGGTTAACTTCTGAAATGGTTGCTGCTGTAACTAAATTAATGTCTAACATGGATTTAATCTATGCAGCACAAAAAATTATTGTTATCAAAACAGCAAACACTACTATTGGTGAACCAGGACGTTTGTCTGCTCGTTTACAACCAAATCACACAACAGATGATATTGATGGTATTACAGCTTCACTACTTGAAGGGTTATCATATGGTATTGGGGATGCGGTTTTAGGTCTTAACCCTGTAGATGATTCAACAGAAAGTGTTGTTCGTATCTTAAATAAATTCGAAGAAATAAGAAATGAGTGGGAAATTCCAACGCAAACTTGTGTGTTAGCTCATGTTAAGACACAAATGGAAGCAATGAGAAAAGGTGCGCCAACTGGCCTTGTTTTCCAATCAATCGCAGGCTCTCAAAAAGGAAATACAGCGTTTGGATTTGATGCTAATGATTTAGCAGAAGCAAAATCTTTAGCTCTTGAAACTGGTGCAGTTGCTGGACCAAACGTGATGTATTTTGAAACAGGTCAAGGTTCTGAATTGTCATCAGATGCTCATTACGGCGCTGACCAAGTAACAATGGAAGCTCGTTGTTACGGATTTGCCAAACGTTTTGATCCATTTATCGTAAACACCGTAGTAGGATTTATTGGACCTGAGTATTTATATGACTCTAAACAAGTTATTAGAGCTGGTTTAGAAGATCACTTCATGGGTAAACTTTCAGGAATTTCAATGGGATGTGACGTATGTTACACAAACCATATGAAAGCTGACCAAAACGATGCTGAAAACTTAGCGGTTCTTTTAAATCAAGCAAACGTTAACTTCA
This sequence comes from Vagococcus hydrophili, assembly GCF_011304195.1. Lineage (NCBI taxonomy): Bacteria > Bacillati > Bacillota > Bacilli > Lactobacillales > Enterococcaceae > Vagococcus > Vagococcus hydrophili. The sequence goes on from NZ_CP049887.1 coordinate 1,802,932, forward strand.
TCATGGGTATCCCTCATGCAGATGATATCATGTTAAATTACCAAACAACTGGTTACCATGAAACAGCTACATTACGTCATTTAATGAACAAACGCCCAACAAGAGAATTCGAAGGTTGGATGGAAAAAATGGGACTTATGGAAGATGGTCGTTTAACTGAAATCGCTGGTGACGCATCAATTTTCTTGAAAAAGTAAAGGAGGTCAATAAAAACAATGGTAGATGAAAAAAATTTAAAAGCTTTGATTGAAACAATTTTAGCTGAAATGTCAGGCCAAGAAGGTCAAACAACAACGGAGGAAGTTGTCTCAAGTGTTCAATCTCACTTATCAAACGAGCAATCTGACGTTGAAGATGGATGTATTCCAGATATTACAGAAGTTGATATTAGAAAACAATTTTTAGTACCTAACGCACATGATGAAGAAGGTTACTTAAGAATGAAGTCATTTACACCAGCTCGTCTTGGTTTATGGCGTTCAGGTCCTCGTTACAAAACGCAATCAATGTTACGTTTTAGAGCAGACCACGCTGCCGCTCAAGATGCTGTTTTCTCTGATGTACCAGAAGAATTAGTCAAAGAAATGGGCTTCACTTCAGTTATTACTAAATGCCAAGACAAAGATGAGTATGTGACTCGTCCTGACTTAGGTCGTCAATTTGATGTTGAAAATCAAGAAATCATTAAGAGCAACACAACGAAAGGTGCGAAAGTTCAAATCGTTGTAGGTGACGGTTTAAGTTCAGCCGCAGTTGGAGCAAACATTAAAGAAATTTTACCATCAATCAAACAAGGTTTAAAAATGTTTAACCTTGATTTTGATACGCCGGTTTTTGTTAAATACTCACGTGTTGGGGCAATGGACGAAATTGGTGAATTAACAGATGCTGATTGTGTCTGTATGTTAATTGGTGAAAGACCAGGTTTAGTAACTGCTGAATCAATGAGTGCTTACTTAGCGTATAAACCAACAGTTGGTATGCCAGAAGCACGTCGTACAGTAATTTCTAACATCCACAAAGGTGGAACACCAGCCGTTGAAGCTGGCGCATATATTGCCGAAATTATTAAAAATATCATTGTTAAGAAAAAATCAGGTATTGATTTAAAAGAATCAGAGTAACTCTTTAAAACAAACGAGGAGGAAATGTTAATGATTAATGATTCATTAGGAGCTAACGTATTAAGCTCAAAAATTATTTCTAATATTGATCCAGGTTTAGCAAAAGCGTTAAATCTTGATCCGGTGAAACACCGTAGTTTAGGTTTAGTCACAGGTGATTGCGATGATGTTACTTATGTGGCTTTGGATGAAGCAACTAAAAAAGCAATGGTTGATGTGGTTTATGCTCGCAGTCTTTACGCTGGAGCTGGAAGTGCTAGCACTAAATTAGCCGGTGAAGTCATTGGAATTATTGCTGGTCCTAACCCTGCTGAGGTTAAAAGTGGTTTAGATGTGGTTGTTTATGAAATCGAAAACAGTCCAGGTTTTGTGAGTGCTAATGAAGACGATAGTATTCCTTACTACGCTCATTTAGTGTCTCGTACAGGAACTCATTTATCTAAAGAAGCTGGCATTAAAGAAGGCGAATCTTTAGCTTACTTGATCGCTCCGCCAATCGAAGCAATGTACGCTTTAGACGCAGCAATTAAAGCAGCAGACGTTGAAGTGGCAGCCTTTTATGGCCCACCATCTGAAACGAACTTTGCGGGTGGTTTATTAACGGGTAGTCAATCAGCTTGTCAAGCAGCGTGTGACGCGTTTGCTCAAGCGGTTCAATCAGTAGCGGCTAATCCAAAATCATATTAGTTGTCACTTAATATAAGAAGGAGGTAGCCAAAATGAAAATAGAATCATTAGGATTAATTGAAATCAAAGGGTATCTAGGTGCCGTAGCTGCAGCAGATGCCGCTTTAAAAACAGCCGATGTGACCCTTTTAAATGCAGAAGTCATTAAAGGTGGTCAAACAACGATTCAACTAGTTGGAGACGTGGCAGCTGTCAAAGTTGCCGTTGAAGCTGGTAGCGTTGTTGCTGAGAATTTAAACTGTTTAATTTCAAGCCATGTCATTCCGAGAATGGCACAAGACACTGCTGAGATGGTAATGGCAAGTGTTGAGGCTAAAAAAAAAAACAAAGAAGCTAAAAAAGAAGTAAAACAAGAGATTGTGGTTGAAGAAATTGAGATCAAAGAGGAACTTAAAGTAGAAGAAACACCAACATCAAAAATTCCTAAAATTGATTTGAAAAAATCAGAATCTAAAAAAGTAACAAAACCTAAAAAGAAATAAGGAGGGAATAAATTTTGGTAAACGTAGTTGATAAAGATTTAATTTCAGTCCAAGAAGTTCGTAATCTTTTAAGAGATGCGACAGAAGCACAAAAAGAATTAGCTACTTTTTCTCAAGAAAAGATCGATAATATCTGTCAAGCAATGACAAAAGCAGCTTATGATAACCGTGTGAAGTTAGCCAAAATGGCCAATGAAGAAACTGGATTTGGAATTTGGCAAGATAAAGTAGTCAAAAATTCATTCGCTTCTAAAGCTGTTTGGGAAAACATGAAAGACATGAAAACAGTTGGCGTAATTAACGAAGATAAAGTGAATAAAGTCATGGATATTGCAGTTCCTGTGGGAGTTGTTGCTGGTTTGATTCCATCAACTAACCCAACATCAACTGTTATCTATAAAGCACTTATTTCATTAAAAGCTGGAAACAGTATTGTCTTTTCTCCACATCCAACTGCCTTAAAATGTATCACTGAAACAGTAGATATCATTAGAAATGCAGCTGTTAGAGAAGGATGTCCAGCCGGAGCAATCAGTGTGATGGCAACACCAACGATGCAAGGAACTGCTGAATTAATGAAACATGATTTAACTAAATTAATTTTAGCAACAGGTGGCTCTGCCATGGTTAAAGCGGCTTATTCATCAGGAACACCCGCAATCGGTGTCGGACCAGGAAATGGCCCAGCCTTTATTGAAAAAACGGCAAACATTCCTGTGGCTGTTAAACACATTATGGAATCAAAAACATTTGATAACGGAACAATTTGTGCTTCTGAACAATCAATTGTTGTTGAAGAAGTCAGTAAACAAGCTGTTATTAGTGAATTCAAAAAACAAGGTGCTTACTTCTTAACGAAAGAAGAAGCGGCTCAATTAGAGAAATTCATCATGCGTGCAAACGGCACAATGAATCCACAAATTGTCGGGAAATCAATTGATACTATCAGTAAATTAACTGGTTTAACTTTCCCACAAGGCACACGTGTCTTAATCGCTGAAGAAGATCGAGTGGGAATGAAAGTTCCTTATTCTAGAGAAAAATTAGCACCAATTTTAGCATTCTATACAACCAAAGATTGGGAAGATGCTTGTCAGTTATGTATTGAAATATTAACTAATGAAGGTGCCGGACACACAATGGTTATCCATACCGAAGATGATAACGTGGTTAGAGAATTTGGCTTGAAAAAACCTGTCTCTCGTTTATTAGTCAATACGCCAGGAACATTAGGTGGTATTGGAGCCTCAACAAACATTAACCCAGCTTTAACATTAGGTTGTGGTGCTGTCGGCGGAAGTTCAACTTCAGACAACATCAGCCCAGAAAACTTATTTAACTTAAGAAAAGTCGCTTACGGCGTTTGTGAATTAGATGAATTACGTGGTGAAGATCTTAATCTAGTTGATAATAAAGTTGAAACATGTTCAACTAAAGATTCAAAAGATGAATTAATCAACAAGATTGTGGCAGCAGTGCTAGAAAAACTTTAAACTTGGTTTTAATTATATTAAAATAAATTATACATAAAATATTAGGAGGAACATTATTATGAACGCAAACGCATTAGGAATGATCGAAACAAAAGGTTTAGTAGGAGCTATCGAAGCAGCAGATGCAATGGTGAAAGCAGCTAACGTAACATTAATTGGTAAAGAACAAGTAGGTGGCGGATTAGTAACAGTTATGGTTCGTGGTGATGTAGGTGCTGTTAAAGCGGCAACTGACGCTGGAGCTGCAGCAGCTGAACGTGTTGGAGAATTATTATCAGTTCACGTAATTCCTCGTCCACATTCAGAAGTTGACGAAATTTTACCAAAAATGGGTTAATTCTTTAACTTAATATGAGAAAAAAATAAAGAGTCTAAAGGGTATATGTCTATATGAATATACCCTTTTCTCAAAGAGAAGGGTGTGTTATCGTGGCCGTTTTAACTGAATATGACGTTCGAAATATCTTAAAAAAAGAATGTCTAACGGAAATGATAATTGCAAAAGGAACCATTGTAACACCTTCAGCTAAAAGTTTTTTAAATGATAAAGGCATTACCATTCTTTTTGAAAAAGATGAGGCAGCGCAAGTTGAGGTTGAGATTTGTGAAGAGGAAGTTTCGGAAACACATGAAGTTCCTCAGTTTAGTGGTGATCATTTTTTACTCAAAAAGAATTCTATTCAGTGGACACTGCTAAAAATTGAGTTTATTAAATTTCAAAAAAGCTTAACAGAAGTAGAAAATAGTCATTTGAATGATCCTTTACATTTAATTTTAAAAATGATTGATGACGTTGTTTCAGGTCTAGGACAGACCTTTTGGCTTAATACGAACTATTTAACTTTGGAAGAAGAATCAAAAGAAGTTGAACTTAGTATTGAATTAGAAGACTATCAACTTGAATTATATCGCTTAATGCTACTTACAAAGAAGCGTTGTTGTGAGTTAGTTGAGTGCCATAAAGACGGTTTTGGTATCTGCCAAAGAGAAGATTTACTGGAGTTAGAAGTGAGATTCCCTGAATACATTAAGTCATTGATTAATAGTTAAAAATGTTTATTTACTCTAAACGAAGGAGGTTATCAAACAGTGGAAATTACAAATGAAAATATTGATGAAATCATCAAAGAAGTCGTATCAAGATTGCAACCTAAACGTGATTTTGAAGTGGAAGCAAGTGGTCGTCACGTCCATTTATCTCGCGCCGACATTGATACATTATTTGGAAAAGGCTATCAATTGACTAAAGTCAAAGACTTGTCTCAACCAGGCCAATTTGCCTGTAAGGAACGGATTAATTTAATCGGTCCTAAAGGTGTCCTTAAAAATGTTGTCATTTTAGGCCCTGAAAGAAAAGAATCTCAAGTAGAGATTTCTGGAACAGACGCTTTAACACTAGGTGTGAAAGTACCTGTCAGAGAAAGTGGCGATATTGTTGGCACTCCAGGTATTCTGATGATGAACGGAATGACAAGTTTACAATTATCAAAAGGATTGATTATTGCTAAGCGTCATGTCCATTTAACAGAAGAAGATGCGTGGCGTTTTAAAGTCAAACAAGGAGAAATCGTTCAAGTTAAAATTGACGGCGAACGTCCACTTATTTTTGATGATGTGGTGATTCGTGTGAGTTCTAAATTTGCGACCTATATGCACATTGATTACGATGAAGCCAATGCATGTGGCTTTAAAAAAGGAACCAGAGGAACAATCATTAAGAAATTAGGTAATTGGAATGGATAATTTTGAAGAACTTGTTCAGATTGTGACTCAAAAGGTTTTAGAGGCTTTAGGAGACAAAACAGGAATCTACCAAGATAAAACAAATGCTTTCGGTGTTTATGGTGAAGAAACAGAGGTCTTAAAACAATTCATAAAAGATTCAGAGCATGAAATTTCTGTATTATCAGATTCTTCAACTGGTGTGGTAATATCACAACTTTCATTAGAAACCTTGATGAGAATTGCCAACATGTTACCTGAAACACCAGCAGAAAAAATTATTTTAGAAGCTCTTTTGGAAAAGAAAAAAGTTTATGTTTTAAACAATGGTAAAGAATACCGATCACTCATTAAGAAAAGTCTTTACGGTGTGAAAGAACAAGTCCAAAAAGCTGAAAATCAGTGGTCAAAATTTGGTGCCGAGTTTGTCACAGTTAAATTAACAAGCGTGACAAATGAAAACAATAAAAAAGTTATCACAAGGGAATCACTACAAAAAGAAATGAATCAAGGCATAAGTGAATGGACAGTCACAGATTCAATGATTGTCACACCTTTAGCTAAAGATTTTATTCGGGAAAAACAATTAAAGTTTAATTATGTAAGAAATGAGGAATAGTCATGTTAATTGGAACGGTATCAGGTAGTCTTTGGGCAACTCGCAAAAATGAAAATTTGAGTGGCTTAAAATTTTTATTAGTAGACATTGAAGAAAAATCACCAGATGTACCCACAAAAACAATCGTAGCAGCTGATACTGAAGGTGCTGGCTTTGGCGATGTTGTCTTAGTGACAACAGGTGGTTCTGCTAGGGTGGCTCTAGGCTCATCTGAAGTTCCAGTTGATGCGGCAATTGTTGGTATTATCGATTCTGTTGAAAGAAATCAGTAGTACTAAGTTAAAAAGGACATTAGGAGGCAGCAATTAATGAGTATTAATGAAATTATTATGTATATTATTGCATTCTTCATGGTTTTAGGCGGAATTGATTACGTTTTAGGTAATAAATTCAATCTAGGTAACCAATTTGAAGAAGGTATTATGGCAATGGGAGCTTTAACTTTATCAATGGTGGGGATTATTACTTTAGCTCCAATCTTAGCAAATATTTTAAAACCAATCGTTGTGCCAATTTATACAGCGCTAGGAGCAGATCCAGCAATGTTTGCAACGACTTTATTAGCAAACGATATGGGTGGTTATACACTAGCTATGGAAATGGCTCAAACGCCAGAAGCAGGACTTTTTGCGGGAACTATTTTAGGTGCCATGATGGGACCTACAATTGTTTTCACGATTCCAGTAGCATTAGGAATCATTAAAAAAGAAGACCAAAAATATTTAGCAACAGGTGTTTTATCAGGAATGGTTACTATTCCAATCGGAGCTTTTGTGGGTGGTTTAGTGGCAGGCTTTGAAGTTAAGATGCTTATCATGAACTTAATCCCAATCGTTATCGTAGCAGCTTTGGTTATGGTGGGCTTATTATTAATTCCAGATGGTATGATCAAAGGTTTCACTTACTTTGGTAAAGGTGTGGTTATCATCGCTATCATCGGTTTAGTATTAGGTGCACTGCAACAATTAGTTGGTATTACAGTGATTGAAGGCATCGCCCCAGTTTCAGAAGGTATCGAAGTAGTCGGTGGGATTGCTTTAACATTAGCTGGAGCATTTGTATTAGTTCAAGTGATTACACGTGTCTTCAAGAAACCTTTAATGGGCTTAGGTAAAGTCTTAGGTATGAACGAAACATCTGCAGCAGGTTTAGTAGCAACTCTAGCAAACAACATTGCTATGTTCCAAACAATGAAAGACATGGACGAACGTGGAAAAATTATTAACGTGGCATTTGCTGTATCAGCGTCATTTGTTTTAGGTGACCACTTAGGCTTTACAGCTGGTGTTGCTAAAGAGATGATTTTCCCAATGATCGTTGGTAAATTAGTTGGTGGTATTACAGCGATTGCTGTGGCAATTTTTATGGCAAACAAAACAATGAAAAAAGCAGAAGCAACTAAAGAGGTGGCTTAATCATGGATGATAATCAAAAAAGTATTATTGAAAGCGTTGTTCGCCAAGTCTTAATGGAAAAAATGAGCGGACTCTCTCAATTAACTAAAAATGTTGACCCAAGTGGTGTTTTATCAGTTAAGTTACCACTTTTAGAAGTAAATGAAGATGATCGTTTAGATACAGGAACACCTAGTGATGTGGTTTATTGTAAAGACCTTGTGACTTTAGAAGAAAGCCCACGTTTAGGCTGTGGACTAATGGTAATGAAAGATACAACTTTCGACTGGACACTTGAGTATGATGAAGTTGACTATGTTATCGAAGGAACATTAACGGTGATTGTTGATGGACGTCGAATTTCTGCTGGTCCTGGAGAAATTCTATTTGTACCAAAAAGCAGTAGTATTCAATTTTCAGTTGAAGGGGATGCAAGATTCGTCTATGTGACGTATCCGGCAGACTGGGCATCACAATAATTTTTTAGGAGGTTTATTATGGTTGATTTAAAACAAGTGAATCAGGTACTACAAGAATTTAATGAGATCGTAAATACTAAAAAATATCGCCCTTTTGACAAGAATAAAACACTAAAAGTTGGCGTGGATTTAGGAACTTCTTCGATTGTTTTGGCTATTTTGGATGAACAAAATAAGCCGATTTATGGAAGTTTTGAATATGCGGAGGTAGTTAGAGATGGCTTAGTAGTGAACTACATTCAAGCAGTTCAAATTGTGACGAAGTTAGTTCATGAAGCTGAAGAAATACTTGGCGTTGAATTAACAGAAGCTGCAACGGCTGTTCCACCTGGTACATTAGGGAATGATTTTAAAGTCGTTTCTAATGTGTTAGAATCTGCTGGCTTAAATGTAACGACTGTTGTTGATGAACCATCAGCAGCAGCTCGTTTACTTGATTTAGAAAAAGGTGCTGTTATTGATGTGGGTGGTGGTACAACGGGGATTAGTATTATTGAAGATCATACTGTTGTTAAAACGATTGATGAGCCAACTGGTGGGACACACATGTCCTTAGTTTTAGCTGGCTATCATAAAGTACCAGTGCCAGAAGCAGAATTAATTAAGCGAGATCGAAGCCGTGAGTCAGAAACCTTTATGATCATTAAACCAGTAGTGGATAAAATGGCGAATATTACAAAACAGTTTCTTGAAACCTATCCAATCGAACCTTTATTTGTTGTTGGTGGCGCCAGTTTCTTCGATGATTTTTCGAAAGTCTTTTCTAAGTATCTAGGAAAAGAAGTGCTTAGACCTGACTACCCTCAATTTGTAACACCAATTGGTATTGCCATTGCGAGTGAAAAAGAGTAGAGGTGTTAGTGAGATGATTTCAGAAGTAAAAAAATTATCGGTCGATGATTTAGATGAGTGTGTTGCAACCTTTAAAGATGCCTCTTTAAATCAAGCCTATGCTGGTCAAGTGATTGATTGGATAAAAACTGGATTAAGTCATAATGAGTTATGGGGTGCGTTAACTAATACAGGCGAACTCATAGGAATCATGTGGATAGAAGAAAAAGGCTTTTTTCACGAGTATCCATATCTTGCTTTAATATGTGTGAAAGATTCTTATCAAGGCAAGGGATTAGGTACTTTTTTACTAAGTATCTATGAAGCAATTGGTAGAGCCTTGAATAAGAAGAAAATAACACTTATGGTAGGCGATTTCAATGTGAATGCTAAAAGGTTATATGAATCTGTAGGATATCAAGAAATTGGTAAAGTTCCTTCAGCGTACATGCCGAATATTGCTGAATTTATTATGTTAAAAGAGTTAGATTAGTAGTAAGGGAAATTCAATTAAACTTAAATTAGTGAATGATTAAACTTTCACAATCAGTTCGAATTTTATTGATAAAGAGGCACGAGTGTTATATTATTAAACTAGAGATTTATGACAATTTAATAGCAGTTTTAGTGATGGGAAATGAGGTGTAATTCCTCAACAGACCCTTTCTACTGTAATGCGGACGAAATTCTTGAAATACCACTGTCGAAAGATTTGGAAGGTAAGAAAAGTAGGGTGAAGCAAAGTCAGGATATCCAAGCTAAATCGAGAAAAAATAATTCTATCGGGAAATTGTTTTTTTTGGTGTGTTAGCTTGCTTTTTTTAGGGGTATTCTAACAGATATTTAGTATACAAAAAAAACAAACTATTGTTCTGATTGAACGATAGTTTGTTTTTTTTATATAAAATTATAAAAGGAGCGTTTGGAATGAACAAAAAAACAAAAGAAATGACGTTGATTGCATTGATGATTGCACTGAGCATTCTAGGAGCAAATATTAAATTACTTGGCTCGATTGCACTGGATTCTTTTCCGGCTTTTATTTCTACAATTATTTTAGGGCCAGGAGTTGGAATGATGGTTGCTTTCTTTGGTCATATGGTTTCAGCAATGTTATCAGGATTTCCTAGTACCTTACCAATTCATTTGATGATTGCAACCATGATGATGCTATGTGTCTTTGTATATGGTTACATTAGAAAAAAATACAGTCGGTACCCAGTGATGTCTAAAGTGGTTTCAATTGCAGTAGCCTTTATAATTAATGTTCCTCTAGACTTACTTTTACTATATCCATTCTTAAAAGAAGTTGTTTTTGTATTATTTGTACCTCTAACAATTGCAACATTTGCTAATCTATTTTTAACAGAAGTTGTGTATGCTTGTTTACCTTCTAAAATAAAAAATTATTCTAAAATCCAACAAGATATGAAAGGACATTAAGATGGTCGGACCTCACGGTGGTAATGTTAAAGAACTAACTGAGTTATATCAATTATCAGAACAATCAATCATTGATTTTAGTGCCAATATCAATCCATTAGGTGTATCGAAAAAGCTTAAAGAAGAGATAAATAATAAATTTGATCAGGTACTTCATTATCCAGATTTAAGATATAAAGAATTAAAAAATCTTATTGCTAAGCATCATGAAGTTAAATCAGAGGAGATATTTTTAGGTAATGGTGCAGCAGAAGCAATCTATGCTTTAGCAAGTGCTTTGGATTCAGAAAAAGTCTTAGTGCTAGCTCCCACATTTTCTGAATATGAAGATGCTTTTGCTCATAAATTAACAGATATTCGTTACTTTAAAACTGAAAGTACTGATTTTTCAGTCAATATGGATGATTTAATATCTGCTATTAAGCAAGAAAATGTAGACACGATTTGTCTATGTAATCCTAATAATCCTACTGGAAAACTAATAGAGAAAAAAGAAATTAAGCGTTTGTTAGCGTACTGCGACGAACATAATATACGCTTAATCGTAGACGAAGCTTTCATGGATTTTTTACCTAAAGAAGAATCTTTAACGAGTGAATTAGCAGAAAATCAGCATTTATTTATTATTAGATCATTAACGAAAATTTTTGCTATTCCTGGCTTGCGTCTAGGTTATTTACTAACAAGTAATGAAAGTGTCATGATCAAACTAAATCAAAGAGCGATTCCGTGGCGGATTAATTGCTTTGCAGAAATAGCGGGAAAAGTTTCTTTAGAAGATGAAGAATATCTAAAAGAAAGTCTTTCTTATATTGAAACAGAACGAAAATTTTTAGAAGAAAACCTAAAAAAAATATCAGACATAACATTGTTTAGTAGTACGGTTAATTTCATATTCTTTAATTGTTCCAAGTATAGTTATCTGCAAAAGGATTTATTAGAAAAGGGCATATTAATCCGTGATTGTTCAAACTATCAAGGGCTTTCTGATTATTATTTCAGAATTGCTGTTAGAAGTCATGCTGAAAACGAAGTACTAGTAAAAGTATTTGAGGAGTATTTCTATGGAGAAAATAACAGTTAGCTGTTCTGGAAGTTGCGGGGAGCTTATTCAGGGGTATGTTGATGATGTTCCTTATTTGGTGAGTTGTGGGATTAAGTTATTTTCCTATGTAACGATCAGTGAAGAGGGCAGTCAAAAAAGTCAAATCGGAAAGAAAGCAATAAAAGCTTCTCGTTTAGTTGAAGACTATTTAAACATTCCAAAAGAAAAGCAAAGGCGACTGAAAATAGCCATTCAATCTGAATTAACTAAGTCAAAAGGGATGGCAAGTAGTACTGCTGATATTGCAGCAACTATTTACGGAACGGCGCTTTTTTACGGAATTGACCTTGCTAAAAAAGAAATCGCTTACCTATGTGTCCAAATAGAGCCGACAGATAGTGTTTTTTTTGACTCAATGACCTTATTAGATTTAAAAAAAGGAAGAGTGATGGATATTTCTCAATGGTTCCCTGATTTTTTGGTCTTAATGTTAGAACCTAATAAAGGTATTAATACCCAAAAACATCATACCTCAAAAAATGAATTACTAGCTAAAGAGCAATCTTTACAATTTAGAGAAGTCTATCAAACTTATTATGAAGCAGTGAAGGAGAAAGAGTTAGCTAGATTAGGTGAAGCTGCGACAAAAAGTGCTTGTTTAAACCAAGAAATATTACCAAAACCTTATTTTAAAGAGATACTTTTAGTTAAAAAAAAATTTGATTCTGTTTTTGGTGTTAATGTTGCTCATAGTGGGACAGTTGTTGGTATTTTATTAAAAAATTTAAGTGAAATAGAAGCAATTAAAGAAGAATTAACAAAATTAGGTGTGACACGTTTTTATAAAAAAATAGGTGTCCATCAATCATATTTTGAAGGACTTCAACAAGTGGAGGACATGGAAAAATGAAGAAAATCATGGTGAGTGCGGCATCTAGCGGTTCAGGAAAAACCACTGTCACTTTAGGTTTATTAGAAGCTTTGAAGAGGCGAAATTTAGATGTTCAACCGTTTAAAGTGGGACCAGATTATGTAGATACTAAATATCATAGTCGTATCACAGAAAATTCATCGAGAAACTTAGATTCGTTTTTAATTCAGAATAAAGAGACGATTAAATATTTGTTTGATAAACAGGCAAGTCAAGTTGATATAGCAGTGATTGAAGGTGTGATGGGATTGTTTGATGGCTTTGGCATAGATAAGGATTGTTGTTCAAGTTCTGCTATGGCAAAAGACTTAAACGCACCTGTTCTACTTGTTGTGGACGGTAAATCAGCATCCACCTCGATTTCAGCGGTTGTTAAAGGCTTTGAGGAATTTGATTCAGATTTAAAAATTCAAGGAGTGATTGTCAATAATATCGCGTCTGAAAATCATTTTAGTTTAGTTAAAGGAGCGATAGAAAAATACACGAAGGCAACAGTGTATGGCTATCTACGGAAAAATCGAACCTTTGCTCTTCCTTCGCGTCAATTAGGCTTAGTACCAGATAATGAGATTGATAATGTCATGGGAATTATTGGTTTAATTGCAGACAGTTTGGAGGAGACCGTTGATATTGATCGTTTACTGTCAGATTTAGTAGATGAAGACGTGCAGCAAATCAACTTTCCTTTTGAGTTAGTACCGAGCAATCAATCTATTAAGATTGCCATTGCTAAAGACGATGCCTTTCATTTTTATTATCCAGATAATTTAGAGTTATTAGAAAAAATAGGTGCTGAAATTATTGAATTTAGCCCGATGAGAGATAAAGAATTACCTCAAGCTGATTTTTACTATTTTGGTGGTGGCTACCCAGAAGAATTTGCGAAAGAATTATCAGAAAACAAAGAGATGCGTGAGTCTGTTTTAAAAGCTCATGAAGCTTGTAAACCTATTTTAGCTGAATGTGGTGGGTTAATGTATTTAGGAACTTCCTTAAAAATCGCGGAGGATAGCTTTCCAATGGTTGGAATTTTTGAAGGTCAGAGTGAGATGACTTCGAGATTAAAACGTTTTGGTTATTGTTACGGTGTGTTAAAAGAGGACTGCTTACTTGGTAAAAAAGGGGATAAAGTTTACGGACATGAGTTTCATCATTCTATTTTTGAAACGTCTGAAGAAACAGCCATGTTAATGGAGAAAAAAAGAGATGGCAAGCTTATCTCTTCATGGGAAGGTGGTTATCAAAAAAATAATACTTTTGCTAGTTACTTGCACTTACATTTCTTTCAAAGTGAACCATTTATTTATCAACTTGTTAATTCGATACATGTTCAGGAGGACGAGACATGACCATCATCCTGATTATTTTAGCCTTTGTTTTAGATTTACTAATAGGAGATCCTTATCACTGGCCTCATCCGGTCAAAGTCATTGGCAATTATATTAATTTATTTCAAAAAGATTTTGTCAAACCAACGGATTCATCGAAGAAAAAATATGTATTAGGTGGCTTTTTATGGCTAAGTACGGTGATCTTTGCTTATTTAGCAACTTGGATTTTGATCGTCGTCGCCTTTAATATCAACGCTTATCTTGGAATGGCAGTGTTTGTTTACCTAGCCTATACCACTTTAGCCACCAAATCTTTGGCTAAAGAAGGTAAAAAGATCATTAAAACCCTTGAAAATGGCACGATTGAAGAAGCTAGATATCAAGTCTCAATGATTGTCGGTAGAGATACGAGTGAGTTAACAAGAGAAGAGATTGCTAAAGCTACCGTTGAGACGATTGCTGAGAACACATCGGATGGTGTGATTGCCCCAATGATTTTCTTGTTTATTGGAGGACCACCTTTAGCGATGGCTTATAAGGCGGTGAACACACTAGATTCAATGGTGGGTTATTTGACACCTAAGTACAAAGAAATTGGTTATGTCTCAGCGAAGATGGATGATCTCTGGAATTTGATTCCTGCCCGAATCAGTTTTTTATTGATAGCTCTGAGTAGCGTGTTACTTAATATGAATCCTAAAAATACATTTATGATTGGCTTTAGAGATCGTAAGAATCATAAAAGTCCTAATGGGGGTTATTTAGAAGCACCCGCTGCTGGTGCATTAGGAATTCAGCTAGGTGGAAGTCATGTGTATCACGGTGTAGAAATCTACAAACCAACTATTGGGGAAGCTTTAAAAGAAGTTGATAGTGGTGATATTTTAAAAATGAATCAACTATTGTATTGTTCAGCGATACTAGGTTTAGTGTTGTTTTCAATGATTTTATTTCTGATTCAACGATAAAAAATATAAAAAAGGAATGTGAATGACTGATGAACTATATGAAAGACCCTAAAGGAATCGAAACAGAAAGCTTTGTTATTATCCAAGATACGATTGATGAAATAAATCCTGAATATCGTTTTAAAAATAAAACAGAAGAAATGATTATCAAAAGAGCGATTCATACAAGTGCAGATTTTGATTATTTAGAAAATTTACAATTCACACATGATGTGATTGAAGCAATGAACGCCTTTTTCAAAAACGGAAAAGGCACGATTTATACAGATACAACCATGGCTTTAAGCGGTATCAACAAACGAGTTTTGGATAAATTAAATATCTCTTACAAGTGTTTTATTTCAGATCCTGAAATCGTCAAAATAGCCAAAGAAAAACAAATCACACGTTCCATGGCAGCCATTGAACACGCCAGCACTTTAGAAGGAGACAAAGTATTTGTGATTGGGAATGCTCCAACGGCGATTTATAAAATACTAGAAATGGTTCAAGCAAAAGAACTAGATATTAAAGCTGTAGTGGGAGCACCTGTTGGATTTGTGGGAGCCGAAGAATCAAAAGAGGCTTTATTTGAAAGTGATATTCCAGCGATTGTAGCACGAGGACGTAAAGGTGGTAGTAATGTAGCTGCTGCCATTATTAATGCAATTATTTATCAATTGGACGTGGAATAAACATGGAAGAATTTGTCTATGTAAATGGGAAAAAGATGAAAAAAGGCTATACAACAGGCTCTTGCGCAACAGCTGCTTCAGTTGCGGCGACTCATCTTTTACTGAATTCAGAAGAATGTGAAGAAGTCAGTGTCACAACACCAGTTGATAAGGAAATCCAAATACCCATTGTTTCTTTAGAACGAGTGGATGAAAAGACAGCGATTGCCGCTGTAAGGAAAAATGGCGGGGATGACGCTGATGCCACTCACGGCATGTTGATTTATTCAAAAGTTACTTTAAGAGATGATGCTCCAATCATGATTGAAGGGGGAGAAGGAATTGGTCGCGTGACCCAAGAAGGCTTACTTGTTCCAATTGGTCAACCCGCTATTAATCCTAAACCAAGAAAAATGATTGAAGATAATGTGCGGAAAATTATTGGGGAAAACTGTGGAGCAGATATTCAAATTTTTGCACCAGAAGGTTATGAAATTGCTAAACAAACTATGAATCGTAATTTGGGAATTATTGGTGGTATTTCAATTTTAGGAACAACAGGCATTGTGACTCCAATGTCTGAAGATAGTTGGAAAGCCGCGATTTCGATTGAACTTGAGATGAAGAAGAAACAAGGTTTTGAAAAAATTATCCTTAGTCCAGGGAATTACGGGGAAGAATTTGCAATCAATAAAATGATGATTGATGAAGAAAAAATTGTCTCAATGAGTAATTTTGTGGGTTACGTATTAAAAGAAGTCCAGCGAATTGGATTTAAAGAAGTGTTGATGATTGGTCATTTAGGCAAATTAATCAAGGTATCAGCTGGTATTTTTTCAACGCATAGTAAAGATGCAGATGCCAGAGCAGAAATCCTAGTAGCAAATTTGGCACTCATGGGCATGTCCGTACCAGATTTAGAAAGAGTTTCAAAATGTCTAACCACAGAAGCGGCGGGAGACATTATTAGTGAAACGGGTTATGAAGGTGTTTATCAAGTCATTGTGGATAAAATTAAGTTTCGTAGTGAAAAATTACTAAAATTCAGAGAACCCAAAGTAAAAGTCGAAGCGGTTATTTTTTCTTCAAAAACAGGACTTCTAGCATCAACTCAACCGATTAAAGAGTTAATGGAGGCGTGGCGATGATCACAGTGACTGGTATTGGACCAGGTGAAGAAACTCTTGTGTTAAACAGAGTATTAGATGAAATTAAGCAAGCTGAGATTGTGATTGGAAGTACCCGCCAGTTAGAAATCGTTCCAAGTACTTTTACTGGTTTAAAAAAAGAATTACCCAAAAAATTATCAGAGTTAGAAGATTTTTTACAACAAGAAAAAGCTAAAAGAATCGTTCTCTTAGCATCAGGAGAACCACTACTATACGGTATCGGAAATTGGTTGAGTAATAAATTTGATGAAGAAGAGATTCAGATTATACCAGGTATCAGTTCCATGCAGTACTTATTTAGTCGGTTGAAATTATCGATGAATGATACTTACTTAACGAGTAGTCACGGAAAAGAACCGAATTTTGATTTGATTTTATCCTTACCTAAAGTGGCGTTAGTAACAGATGAAAAAATCGGACCTTTTCAGATTGCTGAGGAGATTCGTCGTCGTGGGTTGAATAGAACTATTTTTATTGGTGAAAACCTAAGTTATCCAGAAGAAAAAATTAGAACATTTAATGAATCGACTGTACCAAATGAAAAATACGAAATGAATGTGGTGGTGTTGTTAGATGAAGGATAGTTTATTTGTCAGATCAAAAGTACCAATGACAAAAGAAGAAATCAGAACCATTAGTTTAGCTAAACTAAATTTAAAAGAAGCTAAACGGTTTTTAGATGTTGGCGCTGGGACAGGTAGTATTTCCATTGAAGCCTGTGTTGAGTACCCTGATTTAGAGGTTATTGCCATTGAAAGTAAAGACATTGCTGTTGATTTGATTTTAGAAAATAAAGCTAAATTTGGTGTTTCTAATTTAGAAGTGATTAAAGGAAAAGCACCGATTGAACTTGAAAAGAAATTTGACAGTATTTTTATTGGTGGCAGTGGTGGCAATTTAGAGGATATTTTAAGTTGGAGCCTTGAGCTTTTAAATCCTGGTGGTGCACTTGTTTTAAATTTCATTTTACTAGAAAATGCAACGGTTGCCTTTAAATGGCTTGAGGAACGAGAAATTGAGTATAGCACCGTTCAAGTTCAAGTAGGTAATGGGACCAAATTAGGAAGTGGTCATTATTTTAAACCACTGAATCCAGTAATTATTATTGAAACAAAGAAAGAGGGAAAATAAATGACACAAGTACATTTTGTTGGAGCAGGTCCAGGAGCGACTGATTTAATCACATTGAAGGGATACCGTCTTCTTCAAGAAGCAGGCATGGTGATTTATGCAGGCTCATTAGTCAATCCCGAATTACTAACTTATTGTCAAAAAGAGTGCGAGATTTTAGATAGTGCCTCAATGACATTGAAGGAAATTATTGATGCTATGGATCGTGGCATCAAATCAGGTAAAGAAGTGGTTCGTTTACAAACCGGTGATTTCTCAATTTACGGCTCAATTAGAGAACAAATTGAAGAGATGAATAAACGTGACATTCCTTTTACTTGTACACCAGGTGTCAGTTCATTCTTAGGAGCAGCTTCAAGTTTAGGTGCCGAATACACTGTACCAGAAGTGTCTCAAAGTGTGATTATCACGAGGATGGCTGGTAGAACACCAGTACCAGAGCGAGAAAGTATTCGTTCATACGCTCAACATAGAACATCAATGGTTATCTTTTTATCTGTTCAATCAGTCGATCAAGTAGTGGACGAATTAGTAGCAGGTGGTTATCCAGAAACAACACCTGCAGCAGTTATCTATAAAGCAACTTGGCCAGAAGAGAAAAAAGTCGTTGGAACATTAGTTGATATTGCTGAAAAAGTAACGGAAGCTGAAATTACCAAAACAGCTTTAATCATGGTAGGAGACTTTTTAGGGGAAGAATTCTATTACTCTAAATTGTACGCAGCCGAATTTCAACATGAATACCGTGATGCTAAGTAATGAGTGAAAAGATTGCTATTTTAACTTTAACTAAAACGAGTTATGAGTTAGGTGAAAATTTGAAAAAAAGCTTTGATGAAACAGAAGAAGTGACGATCTTTGGATTAGAGAAACATGTGACTGAAGACGCAAAAATCTACTTGGATAATAAATTTAGCAGAGGATTTTCTGAAAGTTTTAAGAACTTTGACCATCTCATTTGTATCATGGCAACAGGCATTGTGGTTAGGCATTTAGCTCCTTTGATTCAAGATAAAAGGCACGACCCATCTGTGATTGTCATGGATGAAAAGGGGCAATTTGTGATTAGTCTCTTGTCAGGGCATATCGGTGGGGGCAATGAATTAACGAGAAGAATTGCTGACAATCTGAATGCTCAAGCTGTGATTACTACAGCCACAGACGTTCAAAACGTGACGGCGATTGATAGTTTAGCTAAATCGATCAATGGCTGGTATGAAAATTTTAAAGAAACAACGATACGAGTGAATGGGTTACTTGCGGCTCATAAAAAAGTTGCTCTCTTAGATGAAGAAAAACGTATTACTGATATCAGAGGATTAATGAAGATTGATAATTTAACGGAAGAAGTCATGTCTGAATTTGAAGCCATTATTATTGTGTCGACTAAAAAAATTGAAACTATAGCAAAAACAAGTTATCAAGTTGTTCCTCGCTTATTTGTATTAGGTATGGGAGCTAAAAAAAATACCCCTTTGTCAGTCATCGAGAGCGAATTTGAAACATTTTGTGAGCAACATCAAATTCATCCAAGAAGTATTAAAAAAATTGTCAGTATTGATTTAAAAAAAGAAGAACAAGGAATCATTGATTTTTCAAAAAAATTAGAAGTTCCTTTTGAAATATTTACAAAAGAAGAATTAGAAGAATCATCGTTGAAATACCCTCAATCAGAGTTTGTTAAATCAATCGTTGGCATTGGTAATGTGGCATTGTCATCAGCTGATTATGCAACAGGTGGTCAAGTTTTGACAGATCGATATGGAAACAACGGTGTGACATTTGCATTAGGAAAGGATTGAAAATATGTTATATGTTGTTGGATTAGGACCAGGTGGCAGTGAGCAATTATCATTTGAAGCCAAGGAAGCGATTTTGAATTCAGAAGTGATTGTCGGTTACGTAACCTACATGAAATTAGTTAAAGATTTAGTGAAAGGGAAAGAATTGGTTCATAACGGTATGCGTCAAGAAGTAGAACGTTGCCAAAAAGCAATTGATATTGCTTTATCAGGAAAAGATGTGGCGGTTATTTCTAGTGGAGATGCTGGTGTTTATGGTATGGCTGGACTTATTTTAGAGTTAATTCATACACAAAAAATTGACCTACCTGTTAAAGTGATCCCTGGTATCACAGCAAGTATTGGTGGAGCAGCTCTTTTAGGAGCACCATTGATGAATGATTTTTGTCACATTAGTTTAAGCGACTTAATGACCCCTTGGGAAATGATTGAAAAGAGACTCCGTGCTGCATCTGACGCTGATTTTGTCATCTGTTTATATAACCCAAGAAGTAAGGGTCGTCCTCATCATTTAAAAACGTCTCTTGATATTATGAAGCAATACAAAGGGGAAGACACGATTGTTGGTATCGCTAAAGACGTGGGTCGAGCAAAAGAAGAAATTATCCTAACAACCATTAAAGAGTTAGATGAAACCTTAGTTGATATGACAACGGTTGTCATCGTTGGAAATAAAGAAACCTATGTCTCTAACGGTCGAATGGTAACACCTCGAGGGTATTCTTTATGATCCTCGTTTTAGGTGGAACATCAGACAGTTTAACCATTGCTGAGTCACTTGAAAAAAAGGGTTATGATGTTTGTTTTTCTGTGGTGACTGATTACGGTGAACAGTTGGCCGAAAAAAAAATCAATAAAATTAACAAAGGGCGAATGGATCAAGCGCAAATGGAACAATTTGTGCTTGATCACAAAGTTTTCTTGATTTTAGATGGGACTCATCCTTTTGCGGCAATTGTTTCAAAAACAGCCATTGCAGCTGCAAAAAGTGTTGGAGTTGACTACATTCGTTACGAGCGACC
The DNA here is from genome assembly GCF_011304195.1 of Vagococcus hydrophili. Taxonomy (NCBI): domain Bacteria; kingdom Bacillati; phylum Bacillota; class Bacilli; order Lactobacillales; family Enterococcaceae; genus Vagococcus; species Vagococcus hydrophili. The sequence goes on from NZ_CP049887.1 coordinate 1,823,258, forward strand.
AAGAGTTGATTTAAAAGAAGCTGTAAAAGTAAGGAGTAATTTAGAAGCTTGTGAATGGGTGAAAGCACATGTCACAGGAACAATTTATTTAACGACAGGGAGTAAGACACTAGGATTTTTTGGTGATAATTTACCTTTTGAAAAGATAGTGGCACGTGTTTTACCCACAGCTGAAGTTTTAACGCAAACAGAACATTTAGGCTTTCAAGCCCATCAAATAGAAGGCATTAAAGGTCCATTTTCTGTTGAGATGAACAAGCAATTATTAATGAAGAACAAGGCGGAAGTCATGATAACTAAAGAAAGTGGGATAGCTGGTGGCATTTTAGAAAAAATGGAAGCCTGTCAGCTATTAGGTATTCCTTGTGTGGTGATTGCTAGAGAAGATATTCCCTACCCAAGAATGTACAATGACACAACAAAACTCTATGAAGATTTGGAGGAATATAAGTGAAAGGTCAAATAACATTAATTGGTGCCGGTCCTGGAGAACCAGAACTTTTAACACTTAAAGCGCTCAGAAAGCTAAAAGAGGCGGATGCGGTTTTTTATGATCGATTGATTAATCAAGATTTACTAAATTATTGTTCTGATTCCTGTGAATTGATTGATGTGGGGAAAAAACCGAAAGAACACAAAGTTCCTCAATCAGAAATCGAAGCTTTAATTATCAAGAAGGCTAAAGAAGGCAAGCGAGTTGTTCGTTTAAAAAGTGGTGATCCCTATGTTTTCGGACGTGGGGGAGAAGAAGGGCGAAATATCACTGAAAATGACCTTGATTTTGAAGTGATTCCTGGGATTACTTCTGCCATTGGTGGCCTAGCTTACGCAGGCATACCGATTACGCACCGTGATTTTTCTTCAAGTTTTCATGTGATAACCGGACACCTAAAATCAGAAAATAATCAATTAGATTGGAAAAATCTTGCTAAGACAGAAGGGACCTTAGTTTTTCTAATGGGAATGTCTGAACTTGAAACGATTACCAATCAATTGATGAAGCATCAGAAATCTAAAGACACACCTGTTGCAATCGTTAGATGGGCAACAAGAAAAGATCAAAAAACAGTGGTTGGTACACTTGAAACAATTTGTGATGTGGCTAAATCAGCTCAAATGACCTCACCTAGTTTGATTGTGATGGGTGAAGTGGTGACTCAAAGAGACTATTTAAATTTTTACGAAAGTCGCCCACTTTTTGGCAAACGAGTGATGGTTCCTTTTACAGAAAAAAAAGGAATGACACATCATTTAATCGATGCAGGTGCCTCAGTTTTAGAGTTACCTAAACTAACTAAGAATTTTTTAAGTCAGAATTTCACTATTGAAAGCATGAAAGAGATTGTTTTCCTAGATGGTGAGAGCGTTAAATTATTTATTGATCAATTGATTGAGACTAAGCAAGACATTCGTCAATTACAACATGTAGCTTTTGTCACAATCGGTCATCATACAAAAGTGGCAGTGAATGCTCTAGGGATTCTACCAAGTGAAGTATTTGAGACCTTGTCAGATTATGATTTGAGTAAAAAGGAAATTGAAACGACATTATTTGTTGGTGAAAAAAGTTATATTGATCAGTTAAAAGAACTGAATAATCAGATTAATTATTACTCACCTTTTGAAATGATAAGTCAAGAGTTGAATGAGGAAGAATTAGACGAAGTGGATTATCTCTATCTACCTAGTTCAAAAGCTGCTTACTATTTCATTAAAGATTTATCAAAAGAAATGCTAGAAAAGTTAATAACTAAAAAAATTATGGTCATGGGAGAAGTAACATCTAAAATTTTTGAGGATAAAAATATCCCAGTAATTCAATCAGAAAGACCTAGTTTTGAAAGTGTGATAAACAAACTAATTGAGGAGGATATCAAGTGAAAAAAGCATTGATTATTGTTAGTTTTGGAACAAGTTATAAGGAAACAAGAGAAAAAACAATTGAAGCGGTAGAAAAAAGAATGGTAGAAAATTTTGGTGAATGTGATGTCTACAGAGCTTTCACATCAAACATGGTCATCAAAAAAATTAAAGAAAAAGAAGGCATAAAAGTTCCAACAGTGAATCAATTAATGCTAGAACTAAAAGAAAAAGGCTATAAAGAAGTTTATGTTCAACCACTTCATGTAATTAATGGAAGCGAATATTCAAAAGCAGTTCATCAAGCCAATCATTTTAAGAAAGATTTTGATGTGATTAAAGTTGGCAAACCACTGATGACTGAGTTTGAAGACTACGAAGAAATTGTTGAGTGGTTAAAAGATTTAGCGCAACCTATCGGTGAAAAAGAAGGCGTTGTTTTAATGGGACATGGTACACAACACGCTGCCTTTACGGCTTATGCTTGTTTGGATCATATGTTAGATAAAGAACCGATTTTTGTTTGTGCTGTAGAAAGTTATCCTTCAATTGAAACAGTAGTGGATAAATTAAAAGAAAAACACATCGAAAAAGTTTATTTACATCCTTTCATGTTAGTCGCAGGAGATCACGCAACGAATGATATGGCTTCAGATGAAGAGGATTCATGGAAATCACAGTTAACGAAAGAAGGCTTTATCGTTGAACCTATTTTAAAAGGAATGGGTGAATATCCTAAGATTCAAGATATGTTCTTATCTCATGCTGAAAAAGTAGTAGAAAGAGGCGAGTAGATGGCAAAGTTTTATGGAATCGGAACAGGACCAGGTGACTCTGATTTATTAACAATCAGAGGGAAAAAAGCTTTAGAAACGATTGATTATTTATACACACCAGAACCTAAGAAAAAAGGCAAAAGTTTGGCTTTGTCTATTGTGTCACCCTACCTTCCAGATAATTTAGAAATCAAACAACGTCATTTTCCAATGGTGAATGATTTGTCTGTTAAAGAAGAAGCTTGGGATTTAGTCGCCAGTGAAATCTTGGAAGATGTTAAATCGGGTAAAAATGTGGGCTTTGTCACACTTGGTGATCCTATGGTTTATAGTACTTATAGCTATTTACTGGAACGTTTATCTAATGCGATTGAGACAGAAACGATACCAGGTATTTCATCGTTTTCTAGTATGTCGAACATTTTACAAATTCCACTTGTCATGGATGAAGAAACCTATTCAGTTGTTCCAGCAACAGCAGATGAATCAGTCATTAAGACAGCTTTAGAAACTTTCTCTACGGTGATTATTATGAAGGTTTCAGTGGAGTTACCTAAAATTAAAAGACTACTTGAATCATACGACTTATTAGATTCAACTGTTTTAATCAGTAATGCTTCAATGGAAAATGAAAGTATTATTATGGGGCTTACTGACTTAGACGAAACAAAACGAATTTCTTATTTTTCAACAATGATTGTGTATAAAACAAGAGAAATATAAAAGGAGAATGAATCAAATGAAAAAAGTATTGAAGAAGTTTGCACTAGGTGTTGTACTTGTGGGGATTTTAATCACAATTTTACCTCAAGAAGCACATGCAATGCACATTATGGAAGGTTTTTTACCAATTGGTTGGAGTATCTTTTGGTATGTTGCTTTTGCTCCATTCTTTATTTATGGTTTAATGCAAATGAAAAAAATTGTGGAAGCAGATAAACAGAATAAAATATTATTAGCGTTAAGTGGAGCCCTTATTTTTGTCTTATCAGCTTTAAAAATTCCATCAGTAACAGGCTCAACGTCTCATCCAACAGGTGTTGGTTTAGGAACAGCTATTTTTGGACCTGCAGTGATTAGTGTTTTGGGAACAATTTGTTTATTATTCCAAGCTTTGTTTTTAGCTCACGGAGGTATTACAACGTTAGGAGCTAATGCTTTTTCAATGGCTGTGGTAGGACCTTTTGTTGGGTATGGCGTGTATCTACTATGTAAAAAAATGAAGGTGAACACATCGATTAGTTTGTTTGCCTGTGCTTTTTTAGCTGATATTTCGACTTACTTAATGACTTCGATTCAATTAGGAATTGTTTTCCCTGATCCAAGTACTGGTATTATGGGAGCTATTGTGAAATTTATGGGTGTCTTCTTATTCACTCAAGTACCAATCGGAATTGCGGAAGGATTATTAACAGTCGTTGTTTATAATTTATTAACGTCAAGCTTGAAAGAAGAAGGAGGAATTTTACGATGAAAAAAGGAAATAAAACAAAAGCTAATTTATTGATGGTAGTTGCGATTGTTGCACTTGTTATTGGGGCACTTCTTTTACAACCTAAAGGAGAGTTTGAAGGAT